>JBMNRF010000027.1:0-45794 GCA_050944495.1 Marvinbryantia sp. | reverse complement strand
TCGCTTTGTAGCGTCCATACTGCTCTAAATATTTCTCGTCAATCCCTGCTTTTTTCGCGATCTCAGTGATCGGGAGCATTTCCGTCTCCTGTGCAATTTCGATGTCTGTTTTGAATCCCATAGTTTTGGTTCCTCCTTAGATTTTTCCGTTTTTGGGCAAAAAAATGCTGCGCAAACCAAGCGTATACTGACACACTGTCAGAACCACAAGTTTTTACGCAGTAGCGGAAGCGATATTATAGCGCGGATATTCCTTCGTTCACCGGAAGTCTCCCCATCCGATGACACTTTACGTATAATATCTACTCTACTATGAATAGTTGTTTTGCAGATTTCCTGCCTCTGGATAATAGTATACTCACCTGATATCTATTTGTCAAGAAGTTTGTGAAACATTTATCAGGTTTTCTTGTACTTCTTTTTGTACAATTACCCACTGTGGATAGTGGGACTTGAACCCACACGGTTACCCACTGGCACCTAAAACCAGCGCGTCTGCCAATTCCGCCATATCCACAAAAACCGCATCCAACGGATACGGTTTTGAGTGAAGCATCGGGGATTCGAACCCCGGACAACTTGATTAAAAGTCAAGTGCTCTACCGACTGAGCTAATGCTCCATACTATCATAACTGGGCTAGTTGGATTCGAACCAACGAGTGCAGCAGTCAAAGTGCTGTGCCTTACCGCTTGGCGATAGCCCATTACTCGCCGTAACGGCAGGGTGGATAAAGGGATTCGAACCCTTGGCCTCCAGAGCCACAATCTGGCGCGCTAACCAGCTGCGCTATACCCACCATATCGTTCCGTCTGCCATTTCCACGGCATTATGAACATCTTCTCAAAATCTTTTTTGAAAAGAACGAGCCTGAAGGGATTCGAACCCCCGACCCACGGCTTAGAAGGCCGTTGCTCTATCCAGCTGAGCTACAGACTCACAAAGCGGGTGATGGGAATCGAACCCACGTATCCAGCTTGGAAGGCTGGTGTTCTACCATTGAACTACACCCGCAAGTGTTTCAGTCGGGGTGACAGGATTCGAACCTGCGACCTCCTGGTCCCAAACCAGGCGCTCTAGCCAAGCTGAGCCACACCCCGATTCTTTTCCTTTGCATCCCTCAACCGACGCACTGATGATTATAGTATAGCTCTCCGCAAATGTCAACTGTTTTTTTTAAATTTTTTTATTTTTTTCAATCAAGGTATTTAAGTGTGAACTGTGCCTCTCCATCTGTGTCAAATTCCATCACAATATAACTAGGCTGACGTCCCTGCTGCCTTGGATAAGACAGACTTCCCGGATTCAAAATTGTCACCCCCTGATCCGTTTCAATTTTCGGACGATGTGTGTGGCCATACATAGCAATCTGCATTCCTCTCGCTCGCGCTTCTCTTTTGAGCATCTGCGTATCAAGAGATACAAAATATGTGTGTCCGTGAGTTAAAAACACCTGATATTTACCGAGCGTAATTTCCTTCTCCTTCGGCAGATTACACCAAAAGTCATTATTGCCGCACACAATATCAAGCGGACAATCGACTATTTTCTGAATCGCTCCCTCGTTCTCCTCAATATCTCCCAGATGAATAACACGGTCCACCGGTCTTTCCAGTTCCATCACACGCATTAAATTATAATCACTGCGATGTGTATCGCTGACAATCAGTATTTTCATGAAGGTTTCTCCTCATTATAAATATTTTTTCAGCAGTTCTTTCATCTGCACCAGTGCTTTTCCTCTATGACTGATTTCATTTTTTTGTTCCGGAGTAATTTCAGCAGAAGTACAGCCGTATTCCGGCAGATAAAAAATCGGATCATAGCCAAAACCATTTTCTCCAGATATCTCATGACCAATGATTCCTTCCATTACACCTTCACTTGTCAGTACTGCACCATCCGGCAATGCAGCAGCAATTGCACATACAAAACGTGCCGTGCGTTTCTCATCCGGTACACCGGACAGTCTCTCAAGGATTGCCGTATTTTTAATATCATAAGATGTATCCTCTCCCATATAACGCGCCGAATAAATTCCCGGTTCCTTATTTAGATAGTCAATCTCCAGCCCGGAATCATCCGCAAGCACAACCGTCCCCGTCAACTTTTGGATTTCTGTTGCCTTAATCACTGCATTTTCTGTAAACGTTTTTCCATTTTCCTCAATAGCTGCCGTAATTCCAGCTTCCTTTAAAGAAAGTACCGGAATTCCCAGTTCTTTTAGGATCATGCGCACTTCTTTCATTTTTCCCTCATTGCCCGTTGCAAAAATAATTTTTTTCTCCACGTTTGTTCCCTCTTATCTGTTGTTAGTATATGCCTTCAGGCACACATTGCAGGCGTGCTCTTCTTCGGTGCGCGTCCAGATCAGACCATTATGGCTGATATAACCCTCTCCGTCCGAAATGGTAACATTTTCCGTTGCCTCATCCGATACATATTCCGAAGCCACCGGATATTTTTCATCCGGAGTATTAATATGCACGACAATCGCATAATGCTCGTTTTCTTCTATATCAACCGGCTCCGGAAGTTCCACCGTATAATAACCTATCTGCTCCAGTTTTCCGGTCAGCACCGGCGCATCTTTTTGAAATGCCGAAAAATCTTTAAAATTACGGAGTACATAGATTTCATATTCGGTGTTTTTTCCAACCGAGTAAAATCCCACCGCCTGCAGACTTTCTGTCTTTTCTGCCATATAAACATTAGAGAACCAACAGCTGCCATCCCCATAGCCTAACTGCCCGACCCAGCCGCAGTCATCCGTCTGATAAATATGATCATAATTGTCTGTTTCTTCTATATTAGTGTAAATAATACTGTTATTGCCGATATTAACATCGGCATAAGAGACATAAAAAATCCCTTGATCACCGAATTCCTCTCCCCAACTGTTCTGGCAGATAAACGCACCATTTTGAGCCGTACTGCGGTTAAAATGGGAGGCATCATAATTGTCATCCCAGCCGATAATCAAAATATCGTGGTTTGATTTCTCTGGTCCGTCATAATAATAAGAATATTCCAACTGATTATAATATACAGATGAGGCAAAAGAATTTTGAAGATCCATATAAATGGAAGTCTGCACCGCCCCATATTGATATACTGCCTGTTTGATTGCCTCATAGTCTTTATTTTTGACAATCTGCATCTCCTGCACATGTTTCACCGGCAAAAGCGTTTCATCCGAAACACCATCTCCGTAAGGGTCATCTGCTTCCAGAACCGGTCCCTGCCAGCCCGCCAGATAAGCCATCACCATTGTATAATCTCCGCCGTCATTTTGCGTCTTAGAAAAATGATTCTGCAGAGAAATATGATCTGCTGCAAACACCAGTTTCTCCTCCGGCAAAAACTGTGCCTCCATCGCTGAAGACGCTGCAATCGCCCAACAAGTGCCAAGTGCCCCCTGGTTTTTCACTGATGGATTTCGACCGATAGCACGTGTATCAAAAAGCAACGGCAGATTCTCCTTGTTTGATGTCAGTCTGTACTGGACATAGTTTTTCTCCTGCCTTTGTTTTTGATCTGTCTGTCCATCATCCTTTATCAGATCTATAACCAACAACGCCAATAGTACAGCCAACAGTACCGACAGGATTTGTTCGATTTTTTTCATCTGCACCTGCCTCTTATCCCTGTCTGCGCGGCGGCTTCGGTCCCAGAAACTGATAAATATAGGTCTTCATCATTCCATTATAAATCTTCCGGTTCTTGTCCGCTTTTCTGCCAATATATTTTTCTGCATCCGTGTACGCCGTAATCACATACTCCGACCAACTGTCAAGTCTGGAAAATCCCTGACCGATCTCACGATAAAGCTGCGGCAAATTCTCCTTTTCCTCAATACGTTCTCCATATGGCGGATTGGTAATTACAAAACCATATTTTTTTGGATGACTCAAATCCTTTACCGGACGCTGTTGAAAATGAATCAGATGATCCACACCTGCATTTTTGGCATTTTCCCGTGCAGCTCTTATAACATTGCCATCCAGGTCATATCCCTGAATATCAACAGATACATTTGTATCCATTAATTCATTTGCCTCGTCTACTGCACCGTACCATAATTTTTTCGAAATCAGATTATCCCAACTGTTCGCCAAAAAGCTACGGTTTAATCCCGGAGCAATATTTGCCGCCATCATGGCAGCCTCGATCGGAATCGTACCACTGCCGCAAAACGGATCAACTAAAATGCGGTCCCGTTTCCACGGCGTTAGCATAATCAACGCTGCAGCTAAGGTTTCTGTAATCGGTGCTTTGCTGGTCAGCAGACGATATCCTCTTTTATGAAGCGAATCACCGGATGTATCAAGTCCGATGACCGCCTCATCCTTCATAAAGAAAACCCGTACCGGATAAGCAGCGCCGCTTTCCTCAAACCACTGCTGATGATAAACTGTTTTCAGCCGCTCCACTATCGCCTTTTTCATAATTGACTGAATATCAGATGGACTGAACAATTTACTTTTAATAGAAGTTGCCTTTGCTACCCAGAATTTGCCATCTTTTGGTATATAGTTCTCCCATGGCAATGCTTTTGTCGCTTCAAAAAGTTCATCAAACGTCTCTGCGTGTACTTTTCCTATCTTTAATAATATTCTCTCTGCCGTACGCAGAAAAATATTTGCATAACAGATGGCTTCCATGTCACCCCAGAAAGTAACTTTTCCATCCTCCACCTGACTGATTTCATAGCCTAAATCTATAATTTCTCTTTTTAATACCGCCTCCATGCCAAAATGACAGGGTGCGATCAGCTCCACTGGTTTCATCCGGTGTACCCCTTTCATAATCTGTCTTCTATATTAATGCCTTGCCTCTGATTCTGTCAATATATCTTGCCTGTTTTTAAAAATTGAAATCTGTAACTGTATTTAAGCCACGATACGCATGAATACCGCCTACTACCGTTTTTACCCGATAGCCCTTCTCAGACAATTCACGCGCTGCCGAGATACTGATACTTCCTCGTTCACAATATAAAATCAACTCCATATCCATCGGGAACATTATTCTTTCCTGAAAACGTTCATAAGGAATATTTACTGCTCCCCGAATATGCCGCTGTACAAATTCCTCCGGTTCTCTCAAATCTATTATAAGCGCCTCGCTATTACCAACATAATCATCCAACTGTCCCGGCGTAATCATTTCAAATTTCATATCTTCTGCTCCCTCCTCCTTATATATTATTTTATGTATGAGATCGATATCTGGTGCAGACTTTTCCATATCGCAAAAAGAGCAGGGCTGCCGCATCCGCGACATCCCCGCTCTTTTGGAATGATTTGTTAATAATTACAATTCCGAGCACTATTCTCAGCCTTTGTACTGTTTCCCTCATTACTAGCCTTATTCTGTGCTTTATTTTTGGCATTCGTTCCGGAAGTACCATTTGTGGTATTGCTTGTCTTGTTATAACCACAATCTGTTGTAACTGTATTCTGCGCATTTTTATTCTTTGCCATGATAGTTTCCTCCTGTGATTGTTAATTTTTCTTTACAATTACTAGTATTCCGTAATATTTTTAAAAATATGTATTGCATTTTTTTCCAATTTATATTATAATATTTTTCGTAAGAGAGACATCTCTTACGACCCCTTATTAATTATTTATACTCCCCTCGAAACAGCAGGTAGCTCCCCTACCTGCTGTTTCACGTTATACAATTCATAAAAAAGAACCGATTCTCGGTTCTTTTTATTTTTTTACAATTTTATTTTTTTCAACACTAAAAATACAGAGTCCATAATAAAAATTGCCAGGGCAATCACTCCCGCAATCTGCGCTGTCTGCGACAGATACATCCCGGCTGCCTGCATATTTCCCATGAATAGTTCATATCCCGTACGGTACATTGCTGCTCCGGGTACCAGCGTCAATATTCCGGAAATCAAAAACAATGTCACTGGTGTCTTTAAACGTCGTGCAAAAAAATGTGAAATAAAAGCGATCACCAGAGCACTGATAAAATTTCCCCATATAATTCCCATATGTTCACTGACAAGCAGATAGACCAGCCAGCCAACCGCCCCTGTAATACCGCTGTGTACCAGAAAACGTCTCGGAGTTTCCATCAGTACAGAAAAAGCCACAATTGCAATGAACGCACTGAGCACTTGTATGATCATATACCAAGCCCCCTCATAAAGAGAGTGGCAGCGCCAACACCAATCACAATCGCAGATGCTTTTAAGATTGCCTCCAGGATTTTGGCTCCACCCGCCACATAATCTCCTTGTAAGGTGTCACGTACAGCAGTCGTCAGCGCTGCTCCCGGTACGATCGGCATAATTGCGCCAACCACCACAATATCTATATCAATACCACCCGGCCAAATATGTCCCAACAGGATTGCCGTTACACCGATTACTACCGAACCCAGCATATTTTCCATAAAAGCATTTAATTCCAGCTTCCTGAAAAGAGCCAGCACTGCCACCAAGGCCACACCAACAATTCCTGCCGCCACGCCATCAGCCACCGTGCCTCCGAGCAGCACAGCAAAAAAACCCGCCACCAGAACCGCAGAAAAATTACTCTCCGCCTGCGTATACGGATGGACCTGCAAATGTTTCAATTCACGAAAGGCTTCCTTCAACGTCAGATCACCGGTACAAAAACGTCGGGAAATCTGATTTGTCTCCGCAATCTGACTTAAATTCGTATCCCTATTGCGAATACGTCTGACAACGGTGAGTGAATCCATTTCCGGATCATCCAGAGTTACAATTAGTCCCGTCGCCGTCACATATGCCTCCGTCGTTTTCAGACCTGACACCGCCAGCATACGATGAATCGTATCCTCCACACGATAAACCTCCGCACCGCTCCTAAGCATAACCTCTCCAGCCAGCACCGCAGTGTCCAGCAGAAGTTTGTAATCCGTAATTTCCTCCATGCTACCTGCCTCCATGCTTTTTAAACAGTGAAATTACCAGCACGATCAGCAGCAACGGAATAAAAAAGCGCGCAACCAACATGATCAAAGACCCGATCAAAGAAAATGCCAGAAAAAGTATTACACCAACAACAATCGGAATCACCCATTTGAGCACTTTTGTATTTACATTCCATGTGTGTATTTTTCCGCCAAAATAGTCACTTTGCCTATCGTCCGCCTCTTGATATCCATATTCGTTTTCCCCTGCACCATATCCGTAACTGTTTTGTTGATAAGCAGAATCATAATTTTCTGATGTCTGTGCTGCACCAGCAGTGTTTAAAATAGTCTTTGCAATCAAAGCAGGACTCCCCAGCTCTGCCAGTACCTCCTGTTCTGTTTTTCCGGAAGCAATCGCTTCTGATATATATTCATTATAATACTGCAGATGTCCCTCAACCTGTGAAGGAGTAAGCGCTCCCTCAAGTTGCACCCGCAGAGTATCGAGAAATTCTCTTTTTGTCATATTCTTCACCTCATTAGTAACTAGATTATAAGTCGAATAGAAAAAATTAGCAAGAACTTTTCTTGCTTTTAAACATCATCTGATATATACTGTGTTTAGTTGTCAATGCGTTTCTACATGGAATGACAACGTTTATCAATTCCATAGAAAAGGGGAGAACGATATATGAAAAAACGGATGCACTGGCTTCTTCTGATGCTGGTCTGCTGTGCGATTGTTCTGCCGGGATGCCGCAGAAAACCAATCGAAACCGAAACGCAGACTGAAACCCAGACTGAAACAGAATCTGAGACAGAAAAGAAAACGGAAAAACAAACGGAAAAAAAATCTGAAAAACAAACAGAAACAAATAAACGTAAGACAGTTTCACCAAATTCCAGTACCAATAACGCGCCGCGCACACCAGGCACAAACCAGACACAGTCTGAGACAACTGCAGCAACAGAAGCATCCGCACAGGAAAATACTTACGATACCTGCCCTTATTGCGGCGGTTCTTTCTCCACAACGCTTCTGGCTGACGGAACTTCCGAATATTCCAGCCATGTAGCGCAGGAAGAGGCTTATATCGATTATATAAACGGTACTTCCGGCAATACGACTACCGATCCCAATCAGAATTACGATTCTTCTGATGATGGAGGACAATTTGATTCTACCGGGCAGTACGGTCAGTGTACTTACTGTTTCCAGTGGTTCTCCACGGTTCCCGATGCCAGCGGCTATTCCCCATATGCAAACCATATGGCTGCCGAAGAAGCTTACGCCATGCAAAACAGTCAGGAAGAATACCTTCAATGTCCAAACTGCGGCAACTGGGTGACACAGTCTGACTACAACGATCATATCGCAAACGGATGGTAAATGACCTCCATTAAAATAAAACAGAGCATTCCGTAATTTTTAGCGGAATACTCTGTTTTATTTTAATTTGCGATCTGTTTTCCAGTGCTGTCCATATGATAGTTCTCTTTATAAATCAGTTCAGAAATCGGAACAATTTCATAACCCTGCTCCTGCAGGCCGCAAATCAACCCCTCAAGCGCCTGCGCTGTATATTTTGCGCCATTGTGACAGAGAATAATCGCACCATTTGCCAGCGCCTTATGTTTCGTAACCCGATCTATAATATCCTGCACGCCATAATTTTTCCAATCAAGGCTATCTACCGACCACTGCACCGGATAATAGCCGCACTCCATTGCCGTTAAAACAACCTCATTGTCATAGTCTCCATATGGTGGACGGAAGAGATTCATTTCAATTCCGGTCAGTTCTTTTACCCGATTATGTACCTCCATGAGCTCGCTGATTTTTTCTTCTTTGGAAAGTTGACTCATATTTTTATGATTCTCACTGTGATTACCAAGATCGTGTCCGGCTGCAGCAATCTTTTTTACATCCTCCGGAAAAGACTCTACCCATCCGCCCGTCATAAAAAACGTTACACGTACCTTATATTTTTCCAGAATATCAAGAATCTGCTGGGTATCCTCATTTCCCCAGGCAGCATCAAAAGACAATCCCACCTGTTTTTTATCTGTATCCACACAATAAATTGGTAATTCACGCTCTCCTGCTCGACTGCTGCTCTGTATTGTCTGATTTTCAAAACGCACACTCCCTGCCAGCAACAAAAGTGTGCATAAAAACAGCAGCCCGCCTGCACGGTGCCGCTCTATAATCTTCTCCATTCTTTTTCGTTGTTGTTTCATCGCGGTAGCCCCCGGCCCATCTTTTTACAGTATATGAAATGCCTGGCCTGTACTATGTTGAATTAAAAAAAGAATCACACATCCAAAGGAATGTCGCTGACTGACACATCCAGCCAAACTACAAAAAAGTTTCTCCCAAGAGCCTGTCGCTGACTGCGGGAGAAACCTTTTTATATCGCTATACTAAAAAATCTTTCAGACGTTTGCTTCTGGACGGATGACGAAGTTTCCGAAGTGCCTTCGCCTCAATCTGTCTGATACGCTCACGTGTCACATTGAACTCTTTTCCGACTTCTTCAAGCGTCCTTGCTCGACCATCGACTAAACCGAAACGCAGCTGTACTACTTGACGTTCCCTGTCAGTCAGCGACTCCAGCGCAGTGCCCAGTTCTTCACGGAGCATAGAAAATGCTGCTGAATCTGCCGGTGAAAGTGCAGAATCATCTTCAATAAAATCACCGAGATGGCTGTCGTCCTCCTCACCGATCGGGGTATCCAAAGATACCGGATCACGAGAGATCTTTAATACCTCGCGCACACGGGAAACCGGCACACCGAGTTTTTCCGCTACTTCTTCTGAGGTTGGTTCCCGTCCAAGCTCCTGCAGGAGTGTTCTGGTCATTCGCAGTGTTTTATTGATTGTCTCAACCATATGCACCGGCACGCGAATCGTTCTTCCGGTATCCGCAATGCCTCTGGTAATAGCCTGACGGATCCACCAGGTTGCATAAGTACTGAATTTAAATCCTTTTGCATAATCAAACTTATCGACCGCTTTCATCAGACCCATATTTCCCTCCTGGATCAAATCCAGAAACGGCATGCCGCGTCCGACATATTTTTTAGCAATGCTGACAACCAGACGTAAATTTGCTTCGATCAGTTGTTTTTTTGCAGATTCATCGCCTTCTTCTACTCTTTTAGCCAGCTCCACCTCTTCCTCTGTAGAAAGAAGCGGCACATTACCGATTTCCTTCAGGTACATACGCACCGGGTCCTCTGTACTGACTCCCTCCAGAACATCTGTATCGTCAATAATCTCGACCTCTTCTTCATCCGAAAGCAGGAGATCGTCATCATTATCCAGCAGCAGCTCTGTAGTGTCATCTGCATTTTCTTCATGGAGAATATCTATATTATTTTTTTCCAGATATTCCAGAACCAAGTCCATCTTCTCTTCCTGAAGCGGCATAGTCCCAAATGCATCATTCACCTCTTTGTAGGTCAGCACATTTTTCTTTGTTTTTGCACTGACCAGCAGGCCTTCCAGTATTTTCGTAAACTGTTCCTGTAATTCATCCATAAATTGCCAAATCTCCTCTCAGGGTAATCTGCGGACCGCCGGTATGCTCAACATATTCCCTGGTAATCGTCACTTTACCAATATTGTCATCTTTGGGAATTTCATACATAATATCAAGCATTATTTCCTCAATAATTGCCCGCAGTGCCCGCGCGCCTGTCTTTTTCTCCAGGGCACGTTCCGCGATTGCCTCCAGTGCTCCATCTTCAAACTCCAGTTGTACTTCATCCAGCGCCAGCAGTTTCTGATACTGCTTTAAAATCGCATTTTTGGGTTCTTTCAAAATTTTCACCAGCATGTCCTTCGTCAGACCCTGCAGAGAAAATATGATCGGGAGACGTCCGATAAATTCCGGGATCATTCCAAATGTGCGGATGTCCTCAATGGTTACCTTATCCAAAATGTTCGGATCGTTGTCATATTTGTCTTTGAGATCTGCGCGGAAACCGATAGATGCCTGCTTGTTCAGGCGTTCCTTGATGATATCCTCAATCCCCGGAAATGCTCCGCCGCATATAAACAGAATGTTTCGCGTATTCACCGTCTCTAATGGGACCATGGCATTTTTACTGTTGGCCCCGACCGGAACCTCCACGTCACTGCCTTCTAAAAGTTTTAACATTCCCTGCTGAACGGATTCTCCGCTTACATCTCTCTGGCTGGTATTTTTCTTCTTTGCAATCTTATCAATCTCGTCGATAAAAATAATCCCCTGCTCTGCGCGCTCTACGTCATTGTCCGCTGCTGCAAGCAGCTTCGTCACGACACTCTCAATGTCATCACCAATATATCCAGCCTCTGTCAGAGACGTAGCATCCGCGATCGCAAGCGGTACATCCAAAAGCCTTGCGAGTGTCTTGACCAGATACGTCTTGCCGGAACCGGTCGGACCGATCATCAGCATATTAGACTTTTCAATCTCAATCTCATCCATCGTACCGGTCGCCACCCGTTTATAATGATTGTAAACCCCGACAGAAATTACTTTCTTGGCATATTCCTGTCCAATCACATATTCATCCAATCCGGCCTTTATCTTATGCGGAGCCGGAATGGACTTGATGTCAAACATTTTTTTCGTCTCCTCAGGGGATTTTCTCTTTTTCACACGCTGTCTTTTTGGAATTTCCTCCGGCATGTCCGACAGATGGATCATCTGCATATTCGGAAACTTCTTTGACAGCTCCATCAATTCCCGATAGCTGTTTTCATCCATCGTACTCATCGTATTAAACGACTTCTGCAGACAATCCGGACAAATCGTAATCTGATTCATCAATTCGATCATCTTTCCGGTTTTGCTCTCCGGCCGATGGCAAATGTAACAAATTTTTTCATATTCGTCTTTTTCGTGTTCTTCTTCTCTTAAAGAATCTTTTTCTTCTGACACTAAATCCTCTCCTTTGACTATATATAACTAGCCCATCTTAAGCAATGATATCATATTCTATTTGTTTATACAAGCAAAGTTTTATCTTTTTTCGGATACAAAAGAGGGTGTTCCATTTTCATGGGATACCCTCTTTCCTGCTCATTTTTTCTTTATTGGAACGGCTTTAAAATCCAAATCCGCCAAAGAAATCATCAAATCCGCCAAAATACCCGCCATAACCATCATCATATCCATAGCCATAGTCGTAATATCCATCTGGAATCTCTTCCTTCTCATCATCCGGGGAACTGTCCTCTGTTCTTAAGCCATTCTCAGACTGCGGAAGGTCTGATTTTTTACCAAGTGTTACCTCAAACTCTTTTTCAACGTAGCCTTCCTCTCCCATACGTTTTACGGTAACCATTACAGACTCCCCTGCCTCATAATACTTCATGCGTTCCAAAAGAGCTGCTTTTGAAGAAATCGTTGTATGATCCAGCTTGGTGATAATATCTCCTTGACGAATGCCCGCTTTTTCAGCTGCACTGTCCTCCGTCAGCCTGGAAACGAATGCGCCAGTCGGTAAATTATAAATCTGCACCGCTTCTTCGGAAACATCAATCGGAACGACACCGAGCGCTCCTGCCTTTTCCTCATCTACCTTTGATCGGGTAGTCTGATTCATCAGGTCTTCAATCGTATCTTTAGCTGCATTAATCGGAATGGCATAGCCCATGCCCTCCACACCTGTCGCGGATGCTTTGGCAGAGTTTATACCGATCAGACGCCCCTCCATATCCAGCAACGCGCCGCCGCTGTTGCCACCGTTTATCGCTGCATCTGTCTGCAGCATATTGTTTGTCACTACACCATTAGCAGTATTGACACTCACTTCACGATCCAATGCACTGATAATACCAAACGTTACAGACTGTCCGTAACCGAGCGCATTACCAATTGCAACCGCCCATTCACCAACTTCCACTGTATCGGAATCACCCATCTGCACAATACCGATTTTATCTGCTACTTCCTTGGAAATATCATCTAATTTTACTGCCACAACTGCCAGATCAAGAGAAGAATCTGTTCCCTTCACCTGTGCAGGCACCAGTTTTTCTTCCTCATCTTCCGGATCATCCATCGTCACACTGAAACAGATCGTCAGTTCTTCCGCACCTTCTACTACATGATTATTCGTCGCGATCAAAAGCTCCGTATCACTCTTTGCCACAATAATACCAGAGCCGCTGCTCTCGGAATCAAATTCATAACGTGTGCCGAAAAAATCCATTTGTTCTACACCCACATTTGTAATGGCTACGATCGCCGGCATCACATCCGCAGCTACTTTTTTAATATTCGGAAGAGAAGCCTGTGCCTCCTCCTGTACCGGGATGTCATCAATCGCCAGCCCCTCGTCACTATTAAAGGAACTCTCCTCCAGCTTTGCACCGGCATCCATATCGATCGAAGAATCCAAAGTGATGCGATTTTCCGTCTCCTTTGTATCTTCCACACCATATGCCTGTATACCAAAAGCACCCATGGTAAGCGCTGTAGTCAGCCCAAGAGCGATCATTCTCTTTCTTTTCATAAATCACACCTCCAATGTTTTCATCTGTAAATATCATAACAATCATTTGTGTTTAATTTGTGATAACTCTATCAAAAATTTTTGTCCTGCCAGTATTTTTTATTCATGGAACAAAACAAGACAAATTTTCCCGGCAGACGTCTGTAACGTTTGCCAAGAAAATAACCAAGATATTTCCATCCGCTCTGCCAGATTAATTCCGGAATCAGATAAGCCTTTTTTACACGAATCAAATATCCTGCTGTACTTTTTACCATACGAATGCCCTCCTTTTCAGAAGGCACCTTCTCGAAAATCTCCGGATGATCCGCCTGTGAAACGGCCAGATCAAAATTACGATGAAACTGCTGCAGCGCTGAATAATTATGAGAATGAATTACTCTTGCCTGTGCCTCGTAGGCGACAGCATAGCCGTTTTGAATCAGCCCTGCCGCAAAAATCATATCCTCGTTAAAAATCGTCCGTTTCTCAAATCCGCCCTGTTTTACATAAACTTCTCTTACATAAGCTGCACAGACATTTGAGCAGAAATATGTCTTAATGCCTAGAATATCAAGATCTTCTTTGGTTTTCAGGCGGCTGGCTGCTCCATAGTTAAAGCTGCGCGTATATTTTTCCAGAAACCGACAGCCCTCCTGCGGAAGTTGGCGCGCATAAGCCGCCGCTGTCATGCCTGAAAGGGAAGCTGTCAGATTTTCCAGTAAATATTCATCTGCCGGTACGGCATCCTGTGTCATAAATACCAGAATATCAGCTTTTGACAGCCGCGCAGCGAGATCTCTTGTGCCGCCGTGATCATACGTTCCTGCGCTGATGTGGCGCAGCAAAACAGGAATGCCGTCCGATGTTTGACCGTTTTCATAACGTTTATGCGCGATTGGTGCCGCATCCCACCACTTCTTTTCGGTATTGATCAGTATAATCTGTGACGGCCGTTTTGTCTGTCTCTGCAGTCCACTGATCAGCTTTTCAAATAATGGTCCGGGTTTACAGACCGGAATAATCACGTCTATTGTACAAGTATCCATACGGATTCCTCCTGTATCTGATCACCAGAAAAGGGCTGCAGCACGCAGCCCTTTTCGATGTTTTTATTCTGCATAATATCCTGTATAGTCTGAAATGTAAGCACTGATTTCCTGCACCTGTGAAGACGGTACATAATTCTGTGTGCCAAATAAGAATTCGTGAAGTTTCGTCACATTCGACTGCAGATCCACCGGTACGACAAGATCTCCCATTTCAGACCCAGTCGCAGTCTTGTCAAACGGAAATCCCACAGTTTCACCAATCTTATATGCTGCCACATCCTTCGCCAAACTTAAAATTTCTGTCTTAGTCAGGTTTGTTGTAATATATGGCAGTATCTGATCAATCATACCTGTCAGCGTCAGTGGATCCAGTTTCTGCACCTTTTCAAAAATCTTTTCCAGTACCAGTCTCTGGCGTTCCGTACGCTTGTAGTCATCACCGATGGTGTAACGGATACGGCAGTACGACATCGCCTGCAGACCATTTAACGTCTGCGGTCCTGCCCCTGTCACTTGAATAATCTCCTTACCGGTAATTTCAGAACCCTCTACCTGATAATTGTTCAGATGTACAATTTCATCTTCCTGAATATCAATTTCTATGCCGCCGATCATATCCACTACTTCCGCAACAACGCTCATGTCCACAGATACATAATTAGTGATGTCAAGATCCAGGTTTCTGTTCAGCATATTAATTGAACGGCTTGCTCCGCCTGCCTCATAACATTCCGTTGCTTTACGGTAATGTCCATCTGTATTATCAAGATACGTATCACGGTAAACCGATACCAGTTTTACTTCTTTGGTAGTCCTGTTGATACTTGCAACCATGATCGTATCCGTTCTAGTCTGTGTCGCAGTCTCACCATATCGGGAATCCACACCATATAACGCAATATTCCAGTAATCATTGAGCTGCTCCATAACTTCTTCATCCAGCTGCTCTACGACCTGTTGTTTAATCTCTTCCTCATTTTCCAGTTTTACAGTCTCCATTTTAGAAAATGCAGCTGCCATATAAAGTGCGCCCGCAAGTACCAAAAGAATAACAACTTCAATCACAAACATAGTAATTTTTCTTGCCCGGCGTTTCTTTTTTTTCTTCAAGGCTTCCGCCTGCGCCTCCCTGTTTAACTGCTGGTAGCCAACATTTTGACGGTACTGCTGCTGATACGACTGACCGCCCATTGGCTGCTGATAATAGGAGGTACTACCCGTCTGATAACCCGGCTGACCGTTCATCGACTGCTGATAGTATGGATCACTGCCCGTCTGATAACCCGACTGACCATTCATTGACTGCTGATAATACGGATCGCCACCATTCTGATAACCCGACTGACCGCCCATTGGCTGCTGATAATTCGGATCAGTTCCTGCCTGATACGCTGTCCGCTGATAGTTCGAATCCCCGCCTGTCTGATAATCCGGTTGGTACGGCTGATAAGGCTGATAGCCTTGCGGATTCATCTGTGCCCCACTGCGTCTTTCTTCCCTGCTTTTTTTCTTTCGCGACATAATACTCCTCTTTTCCCTAATATGCGTTTTTATTCACAAATCCCTTATAAATTGTCATAAATATAATTTTTACATCCAGACCAAATGTCCAAT
Organism: Marvinbryantia sp.; assembly: GCA_050944495.1. Classification (GTDB taxonomy): domain Bacteria; phylum Bacillota; class Clostridia; order Lachnospirales; family Lachnospiraceae; genus Marvinbryantia. Next base: position 29,734 of record JBMNRF010000027.1, on the reverse strand, counting down.
TTTCTATATAATATAAATCATACTCAATCCGTTTTCGTATGGAGGTATCTCCCCTGTATCCGTTAACCTGTGCCCATCCGGTCATTCCCGGACGCACTTGATGTTTAATCATATATCTGGGAATTTCTTCCCGGAATTTTTCAACAAACTGCGGCCTTTCCGGACGCGGACCGATCAGACTCATCTCCCCACGCAATACATTGATTAGCTGAAGCAGCTCGTCAATACTTGTTTTTCTCAAAAATTTACCGACATTCGTCACACGCGGATCATTTTTTGTCGTCCACCCCTTCTGCTCACTCTGCTTTTTCTGCACTTCCATCGAGCGAAATTTATACATAATAAACGGACGATTATGCAGGCCCACACGCTCCTGCTTAAAAATCAGCGGTCCCGGCGAAGTAATCTTCACCAGAATCGCTGCTACGAGCATTACCGGTGAAAAGAGCACCAGACATACAGATGCTCCCACGATATCTGTCAGACGCTTAATAATCATATTAAACGTATTTGACAGAGGAATATAACGAATATTAATCACCGGAAGTCCCATCAGATCCTCCGTATATGGTTTGGTCGGAATAATGTTTCCATAATCCGGAATAAATTTCGTATGCACACCAGATTTTTCGCAAGACGCCACAATGCGCTCCAACTTGTAGTATTCTGCAAGTCCAAGCGTAATTGCGATCTCATCCAGTGAATTCAAAGCTAAAATATTCATCAGTTCGTCTGTACGGCCAATCACCGGAATCCCCCGGTAATCAGTACCGCGCTGCACAACGTCATCCAAAATCCCTCGAATCTTATATCCCCACTGCGGATTTTCAATAATGCGGTCAATGTATTCTCTTGCTGCCGCTCCATACCCAACCAGAAGGATATGCTTTAAATTCATCCCTCTTTTACGGATATCCATCAGTACTTTCCGAATAATGATCCTTGCAGCAATATCAAAAACGGTATTCATACCAAAAAAGGTAAAAATAACTGCTCGCGAAAAGTTAACCTGCTTTACCAACATGGCAACTGCCAGAAAGATCAAGCCTCCAAGCATATTTGCTTTGATGACATTTCCATACTCCAGCCTGCGCCCCTGTACGCGTTTCGGTGTATATAAGTTGAATGCTGAATACAAAAAAAGCATTCCCGGAACAAGCGGCAAAAGTACCATGATATACAATTCATCCGGCAAAGTCCCCGCTCCGGGATCTATAAAGATCTTTATCTGCAGAAACCATGCTGCTATATACGTAAAGAGCACAATCAATGCATCAATCAGGACGTGCAGTCGATTAAAATATTTCTGATTGTCTTTAATCAATCTGTTTCACTCCTCGCTTTTGTCAACATCTTTTTATATCATACACTTTGCATCTTAAAAAAGCAACTGCCGATTACAAAATCTTACAGAATTCGTCATTTTTTCAGCAGCAGAAACCGCAGATTTTTCCACAATTCCCACTGAATTTTCCAACAGTTATCAAAATTCTCTGCCAGATATGGTACCTTCTGCCCTTCTCTTGCTAACAGAATCCCCTGCCAGAGACCGCTAATATAGGCACCTCCCATTCCTTTTATCAGAAAAAAGACAGCTTTCACTGCCCACCCTGCTATTAGAAACGGAAAATTGAGCCAAAACTGCCAAAGCGGCATATTTTTATAAATCAGATACAGATTATTTCGTGCTGCACTTCGCACCTTAAAAGCATTATAACGCGAACCGGTTACTGCGCTTCCCTTATGCCAGACGAGTGCGGACGGCTCATAGGCATTTGTAAAACCAGCCAGCCTCGCACGATAACCGATATCTACATCCTCTAAATAAGCAAAATGCTTTTCATCAAAATATCCCACCTTTTCAAACAGTCTGCTGCGATAAATCGCAGCACCGGCACAGGCGGAAAAAATCTCCGTACGGGTTTCAAACAATTCAAGTGTCCTATCCTTGCCCCGCGTCACCGCCCATCCAAGCGCCGTATAAAAATCTCCGGCATTATCAATCAACTCCGGTCTGTCCATCTGCAGCATCTTTGCCTGACAGGAGAACAGCTTTGTATCTTCATCCATAGCGCGCACCAGATTTTCCACAAAATTCTCTGACACCCGTACATCATTATTTAAAAGGATCACGTATTCTGTCTGCGCTGCCCGTATTCCCTCATTTACTGCTCTGCAAAAACCATAATTTGCATCCAATTCCAGTAAAATCACATGTGGATATTCTTCACGGATGATTTGTATGCTCTGATCCTTTGAGCCGTTATCTACAACAATCACCGGTATCTCTTTTATCGTCTGCTCCATAAGGCTATCCAGGCAGGTTCTTATATATTGTTCCCCATTATAATTGGGAATTATTACAGATACTTTCTGCATACTTCTTTTTGTCTCCTATTTCCGTAAAGAAAAATTATGCTTGGAGAGAGTCAGATTTTTATTGTAGCACGGATCTCCCGCTGCCAGAAAATCTGCCCATTTTTCCTGTGTATAGCGAACTTCCCACTTATGACGATCATTCTGCTCATCGTCTGCTCCTCTCGACTTTGACTCATAATGATACACCTCTGCATAAGGATCGTACACAATCAGATAACCGGCTGTAACGATTTTTAGTCCTAAATCAACATCATTAAAAGCAACCGTCAGTTCTTCTTCAAAACCGCCCACTTCTTCAAACACACTTTTTTTCACTATCGCACATGCCGCAGTTACACCACTTAAATCCATCTGAATCGAAGCTCGGTGCATATAACCGGAATGCGCGCGCGGCATATTGACAAACGCATGATCCGCAAGTCCTCCCATACCAATAATCGTTCCCGCAGACTGCACCGTATCATCCGGAAAATAAAGCTTTGCGCCAACCATACCGACTTCCGGTCGCTGACAGGTTCCGAGCAATTCTTTCAGCCATCCCCCGGTAATGATTTCCGTATCGTTATTCAGCAGAACCAGATATTCCCCTTTTGCCTGTTTTGCCGCAAAGTTATTGATTGCCGAAAAGTTAAAGCCATCCTTCCAGTACAATATACGCACATGGTTTCTTCCGTCAATTTTTTTATAGTAATCAAAAATTTCCTGCGTTTTGCTGTTATTTTCAATAATCAAAATCTCATAGTTTTCGTATTCTGTCTTCTCCCACAGAGCTGCCAAACATTTTTCCAGTGTCTCTTTCTGATCCTTATTCGGAATCAGTATAGAAACCATTGGATCTCCCTGCACCGGATATTTCACACGATAATAGCCAAGATCCGGTGTGTCAACTACTTCTGCCTCCACACCTGTACGTTTCAGATGTGCCTGCACCGCACGTTTCCCGGCTTCAAAGGCATACAGTTTACTGTTTGGATTGTCCGACGTGGACCCCTCATGTGTACGCCAATGATACAATACTTTGTGTACATGCGCCACTTTCCTTGCTTCCTCTGTACAGCGGAAAATAAAATCATGATCCTGCGCCCCATCAAACTCGCTGTGAAAGCCACCTACAGAAATGGCAATCCTTCTTCTGACAATAAAAAAATGACAAATATAATTGTTTGAGCGAAGCAGATCCAAGTTAAAATCCGGCTTCATATTCGGTATCAGGAACTGTTTTCCCTTACGATCCGTTTTATCCTCATCCGTATAAACAGCATCTACCGTTTCATCTGCCAAAATCATCTGCACCATTTCAAAAAGCGCATCCGGCTCCAGCAAATCGTCATGATCCAGAAAACCAACAAATTCTCCCTTTGCCATACCAAGCGCGCGATTCATATTTTCAGAAATTCCACCGTTAGAATCCAGAATCTGGCAGCGGATCCGTTCATCCTTCACCATATATTCCTGAATGATATCCGTCAGCATCGTTTTTTTCTGCGAATCTTTTTTTGATGATATCACCGGACTGGCATCGACCATACACAGTTCCCAGAAGGGATATGTCTGAGCCATCACGGATTCGATCATCGCCCGCAGAAATTTTTCCGGTGTTTTGTATACCGGTACTGCCACACTGATTTTAATCGGACGTTCAAAAAACATTGCTCTCTGCCGCGCTAATTCCTCTTCCGTCGCGCGGTTTAAAGCAAACCAAGTTGAATATTCCATATCACGTTCTGAAAAACGTTCCCCAAGCCGCACTACAAACTGTTTCACGCCGTGCATTTTCAGATAACGGTATCCTTTTCTGACATAAGACGGCGATATTGACTTTACAAAACGCTTCATCTGAAATTTATACTCCTCGCTCATATAGCCTCCGCTTACCAGTTCTGATAGTTCAAAATAGTATCCGCTACATATCTGACATTTTCCATCTCCAGATTGTAATACATCGGCAGACGTACCAGACGTTCACTTTCTTTTGTCGTGTAAACGTCCTCACCATGGAAACGTCCAAATTTCTTTCCGGCAGTTGCTGAATGAAGCGGAATATAGTGAAATACGCTCTGTATTCCATTTGCTTTCAAATATTCAATAAATCGTGTTCGCGCTTCTAGATTTTCCAATTTCAAATAATACATATGCGCGTTATGAACAGCATACTCCGGAACATGCGGTCGTTCCAGCACTCCTTTTTCTTCCAGCGGTGCAAAAGCCTGATCATACAAATGGTAGATTTCCAGACGCTTGTCATTAATTTTATCCGCAATTTCCAGCTGTGCATACAGGTAAGCAGCATTCAAGTCGCTCGGAAGATAAGAAGATCCGAAATCCACCCAGGTATATTTGTCTACCTGACCACGGAAAAATTTACTGCGGTCTGTTCCTTTTTCGCGCAAAATTTCCGCCCGCTCCTGATAACAGTCATCATTAAACAACAGAGCACCGCCTTCTCCCATCGTATAATTTTTCGTTTCATGAAAGCTATAACAACCAAAATCACCGATCGTTCCAAGCGCTTTCCCTTTATAAAATGCATTGACTCCCTGTGCAGCATCCTCAATTACCTTCAGATTATGTTTCTTAGCAATCGCCATAATCTCATCCATTGCACAAGCCACTCCGGCATAATGTACCGGCACGATTGCTCTTGTTTTTTCCGTAATCGCATCCTCAATCAATTTTTCGTCAATATTCATCGTATCCGGTCTGATATCGACAAATACAATTTTCGCACCGCGCAGCACAAACGCATCTGCGGTGGAAACAAACGTATAAGATGGCATAATTACTTCATCACCCGGCTGAATATCAGACAAATATGCCGCCATTTCCAGTGCATGTGTGCAGGATGTCGTCAGCAATGTGTGCTTTACCTGATATTTGTCACAGATCCATTTGGAACATTGTTTGGTAAACGGTCCGTCACCACACATTTTCCCGCTCTGAATCGCCTGCTGCATATATTCCGTTTCTTTTCCAGTAAACGGTGCCTTGTTAAAATCAATCATCTCTTATCCTCCTGTCGTATTTAGAACTCCCTTTTCTTAGAACCAATTCGCCATATTAGCCAGATCCGGCCGATAGAGCGGCAAAAATACACTATAATAACTATATACACCCAATGCAACAACCAACATACAAAAATGGAAAATCAATACATTTACTCGTCGTTCTTTTTTCAAAAAAAGTTTGCCAATATTCTGCCACCCCATCACTACAAAATACATCATCGGAATAAACATTGGCATACTGTAGCGTCCCTGCGGCTGGTAATCACTTGCATAAGAATAATAAATATTCAGCAAATTTGGAATGATCAACGCTGCAATCATCGTCCAGTGTACAATGCCGGAAAGCTGCCAAGTCTTATTTTTCCGAACTGCAAACAGCCTGCCCGGATGAATCAGTATACTTCCTGCCAGTCCTGCCAGCAAAAACGTCCACCAGATCAGATAATATCCATAAGGCTGTAAGTGATTCATATGACCATACATGCCGACAAAACTGCGCATTACCATGCCATACCATTTATACGGATGCGGACCATACCCGGTAACCATCTCCCAGACACCCTGTCCTTCTTTCTGCGGTGTGATATGATCGGACGGTTTATACCCCTCTTCCGCATATTTCTCCGCGTATTCCGTCATCGTCCTTCTGCCAAGGAAATCCCCGTCATAAATAACAGCATTTCGAACAAACCACCAACCGCAAAGAGCAAGAAAAATTCCGGTAATGGCCAATCCGCGCACCATCATTTTTTTAAAGCATTCTTTTTTATTTTTGCCGATCATAAATACTATAATAAATAAAATAATACTGCACAGCGCATATCCATATGCATTATAATACGACATCGCACAGACGCTGACTGCAACACCCAGCAAAATGCAGTTTTTCCAATTCCAACTGCCTTCCTGCATTACGCGAATCCAGACGTATGTAATAAAAGCCGTGGAAAACAATGCCATCGTATCGTTGTTGACATACGAAGACAAAAAAGCCAAATTGGGAAAAAAGGCCACTGCCAAAATAAACAACCAGGCGATACGTTTGTTCTGAAACACTCGTTTTGCGATTCGAATCGTAAAAAATACAGTTCCTACACCAAAAAACATGCTGACCAGTCTTGCTGCCATCAAAAGCGCAAATGGATTGGCATTTACAAAACTGACAATCTTCATCAGATATGCGCCCAGCATATATGCCGCAATTGGACTAAACGCATAAGAAATCCCCCAGATTTCATTGCGGATTTCCGGGTCGCCTCCATGCGGCAAAACTCCTCCATGATTATAAATATATTTTGCTACATCATACCGCATTGCTTCATCTGGCGAAACATTAAACGGCTGAATATAAGCCCACAAAAAATAGTAACCAAATACCGCCAGCAGAAAAATAAATTCTATTTTATATTCTTTTTTTATTCCCTTTATCGTTTCTGCGAGTTTCACAAAAATTTCCTCCCTCTCGTATCTTTACTGTAAAATTTATCTTCGCAGCGAATAATCATTTTTCTCTAAGGTCAGATTCGGATTGTAGAACGGATCTCCCTCAGCCAGCCGTTCTTGCCAACGCACCCGAAAATGCTCTTCTTCCCGTTTTACACGCTGCGCTTTTTCTGCCGTCAATTCTAATCCTCTTGTTGCAGATTCATAATGGATCACCTGCGCAAACGGTGTATAAACAATCTGTTTTCCAGACTCACGGATACGCAGACATAAATCAATATCGTTGTAAGCAACTGGAAAGGTTTCATCAAATCCACCAATTTCCGCAAATACACTTTTTTTCACCAACATACATGCGGCTGTCACTGCGCTGTATTGACGCGCCGCCCTGCTCCAGGGAATTTTCTGCAATTCTTCTTCTGTCATTCCCTCAAAAACATGACCGGCAATTCCACCGTACCCCAAAATTATTCCAGCATGCTGCACAGTTCCGTCCGGATAAAGAAGTTTTGCTCCAACTGCTCCAACATTTTCTTTTTCAGCATACTTTAGCAATTCTCCTAATACATCTTCCCCTTTAAATTCTGTATCATTATTTAAAAACAACAGGTAATCTCCATTCGCTTTCTTTGCTCCATAATTGTTAACAGCAGAATAATTAAATTCTGCTTTCCACTTTATAATGCGCGCTTTCCCGGAATATTCCAGTTCATTATAGTAAGAAAAAGTTTCCTTCTCCCTGCTGTTATTTTCCAAAATTAATATTTCAAAATCTGCATTGCCCGCCTGGGCATAAATGCTCTCCACACAGGTTTGCAGCATTTTTACCTGATCCTTATTCGGGATCAGTATAGATACCAGATGTCTGTCCGTTTTTTTTGTCTTTCTGTTTTGATACAAAATCTCCCCGTCAGGCGGAGCATGGTAAAGCATCCGCGCAACATGAAAGATCCCACTGCTCTTTTTACTGCAAAGACAAAACAGTTTGTATGCCCAGTATTTATCCTCTCTCTTTAAATCTTCTATACACTGTTCCAAAAGTTCCCGTTTTACCAGAAAACCTCCATCCACATAAGACATACCTTCCAACAAAATGTCATCAAACTCCGGTTTAAAAAGCGGCTCTGTCAAATGTACTCCATCCGGCTGCAAACGATCACTGTCACAATAAACCAGATCCGCCTGCGGGTGTCTGGCTACCACCTCCGCAAAAAGCGGCAGTGCGCTGTTCTCCAGTTTGCCATTTTGGGGTGCAACAAGCACATATGCTTTTTCGGTCTGCAAAACTTCCTGCAAACATTCACAAATTTCCATCTGGGAAATAATCTCTGTATATCGCTGCAATAATGCCTGTGTCTCTTTTGAGGAAAGACACGCACGCCGCTGCCACATTTCATAGTCTACCGGACGTGCCAATAAAAGTTTACGGTAAATCCGGTAAATTCCCTGCCGGATGCCATTTTTTTTGAAATATGCAGCCGCTTTGTCAATCATTCTTTTATACTTTACCATGTTTTCAACCTACTGTAAACGAAGAGAATAATCTGCACATTTTACTGAGAGATTCAAATTATAATTTGGATCTCCCTCCGCCAATGTATGCTTCCATCTGTGCATAAACAATTGGCGTGCTTCCCATGATTTTTCCTCTTTCAGCATATAAGGCAGAGTGCATACACAAGTCGGGCAGTACACGTTTCGCATTCCTTTTTTTCTGACACGCAGACAAAAATCTGCATCGAAATAATCCTTTCCAAAAGCTGAATCGAAACCGCCCATTTCTTCAAATACACTGCGTTTGACCATCAGACATTCTTTTAACAAAAGACTCACTTCCATTCTGGTATTTATCCGTGCGAAATACCCCAAATCTTCTTTTTCGAATCCCTCAAATGCTCGATACAAGCCGCCGTCTCGTTCATAAATCTCTCCACACTGACGTATTCTGCCGTCTGTGTAGATTACTTTCGGACCTACCGCCGCAACACCGTCCTGCTGACAAATATCTGCCATATCACGCAAACCATCCTGCGTCACTTCCTCCAGTTCTGTACTCCAAAACAAAAGTAATTCTCCATTTGCTTTTTGTACAGCCACATTTAAAGCCGCAGCATCTGTTTGTTCTGCATAAATCACTTCAACCTGAGATTCCGAAAAAACATGCTTTGTTTCTGCTTTCCCATGTAGGATTACAGAAATCAACGGCACTTTTCCTGTATGCTCCCAAACCTTCCGATACATACCAAGCACCTCGTCAAGTTCTGCACTAGCCGAAATGCCGCATCTCTTATAATGTGCATTTAGTGCACGTTTTCCTGCCTCAAATGCATAACGTTTACTCTCCGGATTTTCTGCCGTAGAGTCCAGATGCGCACGCCAATGATAGAGTACTCTCGGTATGTGACAAATCTTCTTTGCCTGCTCCGTACAGCGAAGCACAAAATCATAATCCTGTGCCCCGTCAAAGGCTGCATTCAAAAGCCCTACCTGCTGCTGAAGACTTCTCTTTACCGTCACCAAATGACAGAAATAATTCATACTGTGCAGCAGTTCTCTGTTATAATCCGGTTTAAAATGCGGCTGAAAAAATAAATTTCCATCAACCGAAACTTTATCTTCATCCGTATAAATCAGATCAATATCCGGCTGTACCTGTATGTGTGACGCACATTCCGCCAACGCTTCCGGATGAAGCAAATCATCATGGTCCATAAAGACAATATAATCACCGCAAGCAATTTTCAGTGCTGCGTTCGTGTTTTCCGAAATGCCCAGTTTCCGTACACTCTTTACCACACGAATACGCGTATCTGTATCACATAGCTGATGCAGATATTGGCCTAGTTTTGACGCTTCTCCTCCTCCGTCCGAAAGACAAAGTTCCCATCTGGAATACGTCTGTGCCTGAACAGACGCTATCATTTCTTGAAGGTGTTCCTGTTTTGTAAGAAACAACGGAACCACAATGCTGAAAAAAGGCTGCTTCTCCGATGACCGTATAACAGGCTCTGCCTGTTTTTCTTCCGCCCGTATTCTCCAGTCATGATAACATGGTTGTTTGATTTTACAAATTTCCGGATATGATTTCTTCGTTTTTCTTAATCCCAGACAACCCTTTACTATATTTTCCAGACCCCGTTCTCCATAAAACTCACGAACTCGCGCTCCGCGTGTCCGCTTTTTCATTCTCAGGTTTATTTCACCGCCTGCCGCCTCCAGTTCTGCTTCCCACATGCGTTGGCCGTCTGCCAGACGGATTGTCGATTTCCCCTCCGGCACTTCAAATACTGTTCGAAATCCACATGAAAAACCTTTCCATTCTGTCGGCTTCTGACTGAAAAACTCTGGAAATTCTTCCTCTATATCTCTGCGAACAACTGTCTCCGTCACTGTTTTTAAAGAAACTCCCTTACTGTCCCGCAGCTCAACCAAAATCGGATCTGCAGCAAGCACCCAGCCACTGATTTCGGCAAGTTGCTTATCCACAACTGTTTTGCCTAAATTATATTTTTTACACTCTTCATTTGTAAGATAACGAACGCTGTCAACATTCCCATTCAGCTTTTTTCTTTCCCTTTCCAAAAACAGTCTGTCCGGCTGAAGCAATAGTACGCGTTCCCGCCCCTGGCACTCAAAGATTCGCAGCCGTCTGTTGGATTCTTGCCTATACGGTATTTTTATACAGACAAAATATTCTCTGTCCACATAAGATCCGCCATCATCCAACGATTGATATCTGCGGTAAACCGCAGCGCCTTCCTGTACAAACAATTCCGTCTCCAGCTCTTCCATCCCATAAAAGGCTCTGAAAAAATGATCCCCGCAATAATTTTCTGCAAAAAATCCTTTTACCACATATACATCAGCCTGTGCCGCTGTGAATCCTTTTCTTTGTATAATAAATAATTGACGCATACACTGCCCCTTGTTCCATAGAAAGGCCTCCCTCATAATACTATGCAAGTCAGCCTCTCCATTTTCTGATATTATCGCAGCATGAATGGTTCCTTCTGCACACTGAAATTCGGATTATAATACGGATCACCCGCATCTATTGTCTCACCCCAACGCTCCCGGAATCTTGCCACTTCTTTTTCAAAACGCTTTGCTTTTTCCGGCGTATCCTCATAACCACGTGATTTCGATTCATAATGATACCATAACGAAAACGGCTGCAATACATTCAGATACCCCGCTTTTCTCACACGCAAACAAAAGTCCACGTCATTAAGCGCCACCGCAAAGGATTCATCCAGACCGCCCACCTGTTCATAGACCTCTCTGCGCACCATCAGACAAGCCGCTGTCACTGCACTGAAATTACCGATAATACGTGCACGCATCATATAACCAAGCGCATCCCTTCCAATACGAGAAAATACATGCCCCGCAAATCCGCCAAAGCCAAGAACAATCCCTGCATGCTGTACCGTATCGTCCGCAAACAAAAGTTTTGCTCCCACACAACCGGTTTCTCTCTGCATACAAAGCCCTACCATCTCCCGGATACTATCCGGTTCAATCAATTCCGTATCATTATTTAACAGTAAAATATAATCCCCATTTGCTTTCTTCACGCCATAATTATTGATTGCGGAATAATTAAACTCTTTTTCCCAACGTAAAACACGTATCTGCGGAAATTCTTCCCGCAGTTTCTTATAATACAGAAATGTATCCTTTTTACGACTGTTATTTTCTATAATCAAAATTTCCACGTTCGGATAAGTGTTTTTTTCTAAAATAGAACGTACACATCGATCAAGATCCTCGATATGATCCATATTCGGAATCACCACTGACACAAGCGGATCTCCCGGCGTCTCATACCTTACTCGGTTCATTCCCCATAAAGGCATAATCTCCACGGTCCCTTTTCGTCCGCACCGCTCCAAATGTTCCTCAATCGCATGTTTTCCGGCCTCATAGGCATAAAGCTTGCTTTCCGGATTCTCTGCCGTAGAATCTGCATGCATACGCCAATGATACAGAATTTTCGGTATATGCCGAATATTCTCGGCAAGCTCCGTACAGCGCAAAATCAAATCATAATCCTGTGCGCCGTCAAACACTCTGCGAAATCTGCCCACACGATCAAATAATTCCTTTTTCACCACAAAAAAATGTGTAATATAATTGTGTGAACGCAGCAGATCCGGTGAAAAATCAGGTTTCAAATTCGGATCAAAATAGCGATCGGAATTCATACTAATCTTGTCCTCATCCGTATACACCACATCTGTTATTTGATCCTGCAGAGCCATCGTCACTTCATAGAGCGCCTCCGGCGCCAACAGATCATCATGATCCAAAAGACCAATAAATGCTCCGGTCGCCAGCTCTGCCGCTGCATTCGTATTCTCCGCTATGCCGCCGTTTTCTTTTAAAGAAACGAAACGAATGCGTGCATCTTTATTCGCATAATCAGTCAGACAATTTGTCAAATCATCATTCATACTGGCATCTGCTATACAAAGCTCCCAATTACAATAGCTCTGACTGCGCACCGATTCGATCATTTCCGTCAAATATCGTATCGGAGTACAGTAGACCGGTACTAAGATACTGATCTTCGGCTCATAAAACGGTCGATACTGCCGCTGCTGTTCCAGCATCTTTTCATTTGCCCGATGCTCCGCTGCCCAAAGCTGATATTCCTCCTGCTTCTGTGAATGTCCCTTTTCTTTTTTGCTTTGAAACAATTTTATCTGATTTTCGAGATTGTTACGCGTTCGACGCGCTTTTTCCAGTACTCGAAAACCTTTCGTCTCATAAATACCCGAAAGAAGCGCTTCTGCCTTCTCCATCCGCGTACGATATTCTTCCATACGCTCACTTCTTTTACTCAGTTTTTCCAGCGCCTCTGCCGTTGAGAAAATGCGAATACTGCCGCGAATAACAATGGTATGAATGCCTGAAAAATCACCTTCTATTTTGTAAATGGGATCTGTGGTGAAAAACATATCGCGGCCATTCTCTTTCTGTCCATTGACAGCTGTGACCGCCAGTGGTTTTTCCGCAGAAATACTTTCCATCACGATACTGCAAACTTTTCCCTCCAACGGGTCCCAACGCAAATACTTTGGAACCTCCAATCCATCCAGAGAGAACGTAACAATAAAACTGCCATCCTCTTTTACCTGCATAGAAGAAACAATACTGTTTTCCTGTATAAACTGTGCGGTTTCGCTATAAAATAATGTGCTGCCGTAATATCCCGCACTTTGTTCTGATCCTCCATTTTTTGATTTTTCAAGAGAAACACATCCCGGTGTAATAAAACGATACATCTCACGGATCGGCACATGACTGCCTGTTACGTACTGTTGAAACGCCTTTTCCATTCGTTCATACCGACGCTGCGCCGCCATATCAAAGCCCAGATCTTCCAGCAACATTATTATTTTATCCGGTTGTTTTATAATATTTCTCTGAATAAAATAATGCCAGATACGATAACATACAAACTCCACCGGAATCGGGAAGTCAAACGTCCACTCAAAATCAATCAAATGCCGTTGTTCCCCACATAGAAGAATATTTTCTGTTACCAAGTCCAGATCCGTTACCGGCATACTCATAGCATCTTCCGGCACATCGACATCACCAAACAGCTCTGTAAATGCTTCTGTTTTTTCAAACGGAACGGTTGCCAGCTCACAGATTTCTTTCAAGTAATGATTCATCTGCTCTACTGCTGTTTCTTTCTTTTCATCATTCCACAACTTATAAAGCTGCTGCTCCAGCGTCACTGCTTCCTCAATATAAGTAAATACCGCTTCTCCAGTTTTACTCGTTTGCAGTTCATTTACCAGAATACCGGTATTCGAAAACAATCCCTTCAAAGACTGCGCGTGTTCTTTTAGTTTTTCAATAAAATCCGTCCCTTGCGCTGCATCCGCAGTTTTATGCACAGAAATCTTCCCATCTGCAGTCTTCACAATATCTGTACGAATAGCAAACGTCCGTCTGCGCTCATTGGAAAATTTAGAATAAAGCACCCGCTCTGCCTGTTTTTGCCAACCTCCCTCTTTTTCCAGAACAACAAGATACGAATTCGAAAACAGCGGAAATACCTCACTCTCCAGTAAAGAATCATAAACCTTTGTTTCGTCAAAGAGTACCATGCGCTCCCGATCAAAGTTCCAGATATTACTGTTTAATTCTCCCTTTTTCGGAAGATACTCATCTGAATACACTGTCATCGGCAGTTTATAATCCGGATACGGATAATAAAATTGACGCTTTTTCAGTCCCACCTGATCAAACAGCGCTTCCAATTCCGGTTTGGAAAACGTACGTACCCCAGTCTCTGGATTCGGGTAATTTTCCAATCCCTCAAATAGTTTTCCGGTGTGATCTTCTCTGCATCCTGCCCAATATTTTAATCCCAATCGGTTTTCAATGGCGATTACCAGTTTGCCGCCCGGTTTTAAATGACGCATTACCTGTCGCAGAAATTCTGTATAAGGTGCATTTGTGCCAATATAACCTTTTGCGTACTCAAATACACCAATCAGTGTAATATAATCATACTGTTCTGATAAATTCGGCTCAATATCCTGAAAATTTCCAACAATAATACGAATATTATCCAGATCCTTATGGCGATTGGCATTTACCAGACTGCGTTTTTTTGACAGATCGACACAAGTCACAGAACCTGCTTTTTTCGCCAATGCTCCCGTAATCGCCCCACATCCTGCCCCAATCTCCAGAACCTTGTCCGTCTTTTTCATCGGCATCCAATTAATAATATTCTGCCGTATATGCGACATATGATAAAGGACTGCCCAGTCTTTCTCACGATCAATCACCTGGTTCAGTTCTTCTTCGCGGTAGTTCTCCGCAATTTCAAGCAAACGGTCCTCAATCTCGCCATCACTGTAAAGATCTTCGCCCGGATACCAGGTATAATCCATACAAACCTTTCCAATGTATTCCTGCATAGTTTCCTCTTTTCCGTATTGTTCTGCCTTTTTCGACAAATGCGTTTGTGCCGGCCGCCGTTCTCTCCAACCATGCTCTATCCTGCCCGCGTGCCTGCTTCTACTCTGTCGTAGATTCTTCTTCTCCATCCAGCAACGTCACCTCTGAATTCATATCATAGAAACCAACTGTATTTTTACTTGAAACAATTGTCAGATTACACACCTCATAAAGACGATGGTGCACAACAAAATCACTGCCGTTATATCCGGTACACCCAAGAGAAAGCATATATTCTCCACCCTGCATGTCCATATTCTGAGTAAACGCGATTTCCTGAATTTCTCCCGGCCCCTTCGACTGCACATTAACACGTTCAAATAGGCTGTTTGTTCCTGTAATTTCCGTTCCTTTTAAATTTGTAATCGTAAATGCATATATCGGATCATCAATTTTTTCTATAAATTTCACACGCATGCGAATACTGCAACGGCTGCCTTTCTGTAAAGTATTCGAAGAGTTTCCATCTTCGTCAAGCACATTAAACCCGATAATTTCCGCCTGTCCATCGCCATATTCATTAATATCCGGATTTAATTCAAAAGACGGAGTCCAGATGTCTGTCTCTTTTTTACTCACTGACGCAGCCGTAATAGAATTTTCCGAATCCGGTTTCACTGCTTCCAGTGTCTCTAAATCCAATTGATTTACCAACAGTTTTTTATAGAGATCAACCATCTCTTTCGGTGCTCCTTCGGCAAGCTTCACACCCTGATTTAATAAAATCACTCGGTCACAATACTTACTAATACTGCTTAAATCGTGGCTGACAATCAGAATCGTTTTTCCCATAGCCTTAAATTCCTCAAATTTCCGGAAACACTTCGTCTGGAAAAACACATCTCCTACGGAAAGCGCCTCGTCCACGATTAAAATTTCCGGATCAATGTTAATTGCCACGGCAAAAGCCAGCCGTACAAACATACCGCTGGAATACGTTTTAACAGGTTGGTATACAAAATCACCGATATCTGCAAATTCCAGAATTTCCGGAAGCTTTGCCTCTATCTCCTCCTCCGAAAATCCGATCATCGTACCGTTTAAAAATATATTTTCAATCCCGGTATATTCCATATTAAATCCGGCGCCCAGCTCCAGAAGTGCGGAAATACGGCCGTTAACACGTAAATTTCCTTCTGTCTGGTTCAGTACGCCGGTAATAATTTTCAGAATCGTCGATTTTCCAGAACCATTTGTTCCAATAATACCAACTGTTTCTCCTTTCTTAATATCAAAATTGATGTCCTTGAGCGCATAGTGCTCCCGGACATCGACTTTAATTCCAAGCGTCTCACGCAAACGGTCAGACGGCTTTCTATATAATTTATACATTTTACTCAGGTGCTCTACCTGAATTGCTATTTCATTCATCTGCTGCTCCTTTTGTCTGTAATTGTATGCCTAAAGTACATCTGCAAAATGTACTTTCAATTTTTTAAACAGACGTGCTCCAAAAAGGAATACGATCACTGTAAAGCACCAGAAATACAAAGTCTGTCCCTGGCGCTCCCAAAACCAGACCTTGTCAATAAATGCATCCCGGTAACCGTTTACAATGTAAAACATCGGATTGAGCTTCAGGATTTTTGCAATCATAGAATCTGACGCTACACCCATGTCCTGAAAATTCCACATAATCGGTGTCATCCAAACCCCAATCTGCAAACCAATGATTATGATCTGTTTTAAATCCCGGAAAAACACCACTACTGCGCAGGTTGTATACGACAACGCCAGAACAAGTAAAAAGGCACATATACTATAATATATGATCTGAAGATCATATATATCAGGCCAAAAACCATATCCCGCAAAAAGCAGAACAGTAAATAACACAAAGAACAAATGCACAAACAATGCAGCAATAATCCTCACAATCGGCAAAATGCTGATTTTAAATACCACTTTCTTGACAAGATAAGAATACTCAATCAGACAATCTGTACTTTGTACTAATGCCTCCTGAAAGAAAAACCACGGAACCAGTCCGGCAATCAGCCAGAGTACAAAAGGAACCGTTCGCTCTGCCCCCGGCCGAACTACGCCAAATACAAACCAATATACGCAAACGGTCACAACAGGCTGAATAAATGCCCAGATAATGCCCAGATAAGATCCCGCGTATTTGGTCTTGAAATCATTTTTCGCGAGTTTCCATATCAGCGCCCGATTATGATATAATTCTGCCGGAAGAGAAAAAAGCTTATTCATTGATACTGTACTCCCGCTGTTTTTCATATTCACGGATACCGCCCCATTTCTGATCCTTCTCAGAAATAATCAGCTCCATGTTCTCCGGTATCGGCCATTTTACACCAATCTCCGGATCGTTCCAGGCAATCCCGCCCTCATCATTCGGATGATAAAAATCGGTACATTTATAAGCAAATTCTGCAGACTCCGAAAGAACAACAAAACCATGAGCAAAATTCTTCGGAATAAAAAACTGTTTTTTATTTTCTGCGGAAAGCAATACCCCATACCACTTTCCATAGGTCGGAGAATCTTTTCTCAAGTCAACGGCCACATCAAAAACTTCACCGGAAACAACGCGTACCAGCTTATCCTGTGGATAATTGATCTGAAAATGCAGTCCACGCAGCACACCTTTTTTTGAGGAAGACTGATTATCCTGCACAAATTCCATTTCAATTCCGGCTGCCTTATAATCATTGTAATTATAGGTTTCCATAAAATAGCCTCTCTCATCCCCGAAAACAGCCGGCGTAATAATTTTCAATCCTTCGATTTCACATGTTTCTACTGTAATCTTTCCCATTCTATTTGCCCAGTCCTTCCGCCACTTCTACCAGATACTGCCCGTAAGCTGTCTTAAGCAATGGCTGTGCCAGTGCCAGCAGCTGCTCTTTTGTGATAAATCCACGCTTATAAGCAATCTCCTCAATACAGGAAATATAAAGTCCCTGCCGTTTCTGAAAGGCTGCCACGAAATCTGCCGCGTCTAAAAGTGCATCGTGATTTCCAGTATCAAGCCATGCGAAACCACGTCCAAGTGTTTCCACCTGCAGGGTTCCTCTCTGTAAATATTCATTGTTTACGCTGGTGATCTCAATCTCGCCTCTCGCGGACGGTTTGACATTTTTTGCGATCTCTACCACATCATTGTCATAAAAATAAAGGCCCGGAACCGCATAATTGCTCTTCGGATGCTCCGGTTTTTCTTCGATTGAAAGCGCTTTTCCATTCTCGTCAAACTCTACCACGCCGTATTCACGCGGGTCGCGCACATAGTAACCGAAAATCGTCGCGCCTTTTTCTCTGGCCGCCGCTGCCTGCAGAACTTTAGAAAAGCTCTGTCCATAGAAAATGTTATCGCCGAGCACCAATGCCACACGATCACTTCCGATAAAGTCTGCGCCAATAATAAACGCATCAGCAAGTCCACGCGGTTCCTCCTGAATCGCGTACGATAATTTCAGTCCGAGCTGACTTCCATCTCCAAATAGTTCTTTAAACACAGGAAGATCTCTTGGTGTGGAAATGATTAAAATTTCCCGGATGCCTGCCAGCATCAACGTAGACAGTGGATAATAAATCATCGGCTTGTCATAAACCGGCATAATCTGTTTCGAAATTGCCTTTGTCAGAGGATACAAGCGCGTACCTGATCCCCCTGCAAGAATGATTCCTTTCATGATTGCCTCCTGAAAAACATTTCTATGTTTTATGAATTTTTATACATCTCTTCGTAATACTTCTGATAATCTCCGCTGGTAACATTTTTCATCCATTCTTCATTTTCAAAGAACCATTTGATTGTCTTACGGATACCATCCTTGAACATAGTTTCCGGCTCCCAACCAAGTTCCGCACGAATCTTATCCGGTGCAATCGCGTATCGTCTGTCATGTCCTTTCCGGTCTTCTACATACGTGATCAAATCTTCGCTGACAAGTTTCTTTCTCGGATCACCCTCCGGCAGCATTTCCTGCAGCGTATCCAGAATAATGTGAATGATCTCAATATTCTGCTTTTCATTATGTCCGCCGATATTATACGTCTCAAACAGACAGCCTTTTTCCTGCACCATGTCAATCCCCTTCGCATGGTCTTCCACATACAGCCAGTCGCGCACATTTTTGCCGTCGCCGTATACCGGAAGTTTCTTTCCATGCAGCGCATTGTTAATGATCAGCGGAATCAATTTTTCCGGAAACTGATACGGACCGTAATTATTGCTGCAGTTCGTAATGTTCGCCGGAAATTTATACGTATCCATATAGGATTTTACCAGCATATCTGAGGATGCCTTGCTTGCAGAGTATGGGCTGTGCGGATCATACGGAGTCGTTTCATAGAAATACTCCCCCTCGTTCTCCAGAGAACCATACACTTCATCGGTAGAAACATGAAGAAATTTCTTATCTTCCTTAAAACTTCCATCCGGCAGCTCCCATGCCGCCTTTGCCGCATTTAACATTACCAAGGTACCAAGTACGTTCGTTCTGACAAACACTTCCGGATTCTTAATACTGCGGTCAACATGGCTCTCTGCCGCAAAATGTACCACACGGTCAATCTCATTTTCCTCAAAAATCTTCGTAATTGCTGCACTGTCCGTGATATCCGCTTTTACAAACGTATAGTTATCACGATTTTCCACATCACGCAGATTTTCCAAATTGCCTGCATAGGTCAGACAGTCCACATTAATAATACGAATATCATTGTTATACTTTTTAAACATATAGTGAATATAATTTGATCCAATAAATCCGGCACCGCCGGTAACAAGATAGGTTCTCATAGGATTCTCCTCCAGAATACACGTAAAACTTTTGTAACATTTTTCTTATCACATAGTTATGATATAGTATAACGCAAAAACAAAAAAAGGGCAAGTATCAGATATATACCTGATATCGCCCTTTTTCTTAACGCTCTGCTTTTTTCAAAATTTTGTTCGCAGATTCCTCCATAAACTGTTTGCTGTACAAATCGTGATAATACCCTTTCCGGCTGAGCAGTTCCTTATGCGTACCCTGCTCAATGATCCTGCCATCCTTTACTACCAGAATCACATCCGCCTGACGGATCGTGGAAAGACGATGTGCAATCAAAAATGAGGTTCTGCCTGCCAAAAGACGTTCTGTCGCATTCTGGATCAGCTGCTCTGTCTGCGTGTCGATGGAAGAAGTCGCCTCATCCAGCACAAAAATCCGCGGATCTGCCAGTACCGCACGTGCAAAGGAGATCAGCTGCTTTTCACCGGTGGAAAGTCGATCACCGCCCTCTCCAACATCACTCTGATAACCATTTTCCAATTTCGCTACTACCTGATCAGCAGATACTGCTTTTGCCGCTGCATACACTTCCTCATCGGTTGCATCCAAACGCCCATAACGAATATTATCCATGACCGTACCGGAAAACAAATGCGGATTCTGCAGCACATAACCAATGTTGCTGTGCAGCCAGAGCTGGCTGCGCTCCCGATAATCTATTCCGTCAATTAGGATCTGTCCTTCCGTCGGTTCAAAAAAACGACAGGCCAGATTAACAAGTGTACTTTTTCCGGCACCGGTTTCACCGACAATGGCAACCGTCGTTCCCGCAGGAATCTTCAGATTAAAATGGCTCAATACCTCCTCATGTCCGTCCGGATAACGGAAAGATACATCTCGAAACTCGATATCACCACGCAATTCTTCCCAGTTTTCTTTTTTCGCTTCAAAAGCATCACCGTACTTCTCCACAATTTCCGGTCGGTCCACAATCTGCGGCTCCTGCTCCAGAAGTCCCATCACGCGCTCAATATTCGCCTGTGCAGAAATAACCTCCGCAATGTTTCTGGCCAGCTGCTGGATCGGTTCAAAAATACCAATTGCATAGCTGACAAATGCCGAAAGCGTACCAATCATCACGACATTTTCCATCACCAGTCGACCGCCGCGCGTCAGAACAATTGCCGTCGCCAGCGAGCTAAAAAACAATACCAACGGCAGATAAATTGCTGAAAGTCTTGCTGCACGCACCCCCGCTGTGTGCATTTCTTGCGTCAGATTTTCAAAATCCGCTGCGTTTTTATCCTCAATCACCAGTGTCTTAGATGTCTTTGCCCCCATGATTCCCTCATTGTAAGCACTGGTGATACGCGAATTGATCTTTCGCACTTTACGGTTCCAGTTCAGAATACGATTCTGGAAATATACTGTTAAAATCGCAATCGCCGGAACAACCAGCATAATAATCAATGCCAATTTCCAGTTCAAAAACAGCATTGCAGCAAATACACCTCCGACATAAAGCGCTGCCCACAACATATCGATCATATTCCAGGCAATCAGTCCGGCAATACGATTCGTATCATTCATCACGCGTGCCAGAATATAACCGACCGGCGTTACATTATAATAGGAAAATGACAATTGCTGCAGATGTACAAAGCAGGCGCGCTTCATATCTCTGCCAAGCCGCATCTCCACACGCACATTTCCTCTGGTAAACGCAATAACCGCCAGCATCTGCAGTACGATCACCGCAACGTATACCACTGCAAAACTCAAAAGACCTTCTGTTGTCCCCGCTTCAATAAAATGGTCGATCGCATAACGCTGAAACAGCGGCAGCGCAATATCGATCAACGCACATAAAAGATTCATGAAGATAATCATCAGCAACATTTTACGAAACGGCTTTACAAATGGCAGCACTTTTTTCCAGATTTTAATGTCAAATGTTTTGGTAAATTCCTGCTCCTCACGCGTCATGCTTCTGCCTCCTTTCTTCCCTGTTCCGCGAATAATGCCGAACGGTCCTCCTGATTCATCTGAATTTCATAAATTTCTTTATAGGTGCCCTCCTGTTGGATCAATTCCTCATGAGTACCCTCCTGCGTCACTCGGCCATTTTCCAACACAAGAATACAGTCCGCTTGCATAAGCGTCGTAATACGATGTGATATCAGAATTACTGTCGCTTTTTCCATGTTCTCCTGCAGCGCTGCACGGATTTTGGTATCTGTCTCAGCATCCACCGCCGACAAAGAATCATCAAATATCATAATCGGCGCCTGCTGCACCAGCATTCGGGCTATTGCCACACGCTGTTTCTGTCCGCCCGAAAGCGTCACGCCACGCTCACCGACAATCGTATCATAACCATTTTTAAAATTACGGATTGACTGATCAACACAAGCAATCCTTGCTGCTGCGTAAATCTGTTCTTCTTCTGGTTCCACCTGCGAAATAGCAATATTTTCGCCAATCGGCCTCGAAAACAGAAATGGCTCCTGCAGAACAATACCAATATTTTTTCGCAAATACTCGCGGCTGATCTCGCGTAGATCAACGCCGCCAATCGTGATATGTCCGGCACCATCCGGAAGATCATACAATCCATCCAAAAGATGCACTAATGTTGACTTTCCACTGCCGGTTCCTCCCAGTATCGCAAATGTTTTCCCTGCCGGAATTCTAAAGTTCAAATCCTTCAGAATCGGATAACCGTTTCCGTAAGAAAAATTTACATGTTCAAAACAGATATCCTGATCCATCGGCGGCCGCTTCGCCTCCTTAGGTTCTTGTTCCTCCTGCGCATCCAAAATATAAGCCACACGATCAATAGAGACCCCGGCCTTACTCATGTCAGATATAATACGTCCCAGACTTCTCACCGGCCAAATCAGTGTAGAATTATAAGAAATAAACGCTAAAAACTCACCAAGCGTAATCTGTCCGTTTACTGCAAAAACTACACCGACACACATAACCGTGAGGATCTGCAGACCGGTGATCAAATCTCCAAGTCCCCAGTAAAGGCTGGAAAGGCTCCCCAGTCTGATCCACAGATTCGCAAATGCATGATTTTTTTCATCAAACCGTGCAATTTCATGTCGTTCTCTTCCGAACGCCCGCACCACACGTACACCAGTGAGGTTTTCCTGCACCAGAGAAGATAATTCCCCCTCTGCCTCATCCGCCAGCAGAAAACGTTTGGCAATTTTAGAATAAAACAACCCGGTGTAACCAATTACAATCGGAAAAAATAAAATAGCCACCAGCGTCAGCTTCACATTCATCGAGAACATGATCGCAGAATACAGCACGATCAGAAACAGAATACGGAATACTTCCACCATCTGGTTACAGACAAAGTTACGCACCACTTCTACATCAGACGTACATCTCTGAATGATTTCACCAGTCTGATGCTTCACATGCCAGGCAAACGGCAACTTTTGAATATGCGCATAAAGCGCATCGCGGATCCCTTTGACAAAACTCTCCGTTCCTTTCGCCATATTCATTCGGCTGATATAGCTGCAGATACCACCAAGCACAGAAGCCCCCAGCACCAACGCCCCTGCCAACAACAGCGCCGTCATATAATTCTCCCGCAATGCATCCAAATGCAGTGCCGCAACCACAGCCTGCGGAAGCTGCCACTTTTCAGTACCAATCACAGAATCCGTCGTCAAGCGAATGATCTGCGGCGTCAGCGCGTTAAATGCCGTGTTTAGCATAGAAAAGACAAGCGCTATTACAAATAAATGAATATACCCTTTTAAAAAACGCACAATCAGACTTGTCTTTCCTGTTTTTTTCTCTTTCATCTCTCTCCTCCCAAGTCTTTTTTTCATCTCTGCTAGAAATTTTACCTTCTGTTTTTTCGAAAGTCAATGTACTTTCCTGTACGAAAAAGAGACCTGCCGCACAGGCAGATCTCTTTTTTACATCCTACCTTATTTCACACGAATCAGCATCCGCACTTTTTCATTGTTATAATTTACCGCCGGCTTCCAGCTGTTGAAATAAATCTTACCTCCACTGGAGGTGTTAAACATTGCATTCTTACCGCTGTCAAAATACCGTCCATTTCCGGCGTATACGTTCATATGACCGGTACCTCCGTTTAAGGTCCAGCACAGAATATCACCCGGTTTTAATTTTCCCTCAGCCTCCAGTTGCACCGGTGTCTTATTCACATTTTCCATGATGTAGCAGCTGTCGTACAGATCTGCTTTTGATTTTGACTTGTTGCTGCCGCCGTAAACCATCTTAGTCGTCCACCAGAAACTGGTCTTTTTATCAATCGCGCCGATATCCTTCATCGCCCAACGCACCAGAATCGCGCAATCAGAAACACGATTGTTCGTTTCTAACGCCTCTGAGAAAGTCTGTGCATACTGCCTACCCTCTTTTGATGCTCCTCTGTAGTAATGCCATCGTATACCGGCTGCTTTATCTGCCTGCAGCTGTTTTTCGTATCGTTCCAGAGTCGCCAGCAGACGCGCGGAAGAGGAACCTGTCTGTACCGGCGGATTTGATATTGGCGGTGCGGTAACTGTCACCGTACATTTTGCCTTTTTATTACTGCCATCCATTGTCTGAACTGTAATCGTCGTTTTCCCTTTATTTACCGCTTTAACAACACCAGTTGTACTGACTGTCGCTATCTTTTCATTGGAACTGGTCCATTTGATGGCCTTGTTCGTTGTACTGACAGGAAGCACACTGGCAACAAGAGTCGTCATCTGTCCCTCCTGTACGGAAACTGATTTTTTATTTAAAGAAACTCCTGTAGCCTGTACCTCTTTCTTCACCGTAATCTTACAGCTTATCTTCTTATTACTGCCATCTCTGGTCGTCGCTGTAATCTTTGTCATACCCGGGTTCACCGCTCTTACGCTTCCGGAAGAACTGACCACCGCCACATTACGGTTACTGGATCGCCATCTCAGCTGCTGATTTGCGCTTGCCGGAAAGACTTTTGCTCTCAGTTTAAATCTCTGTCCCTTAGAAAGGGTCACATTTTTTGTATTCAACGTCACTTTCTTCGCACGCGATTTTACCCTTACACTGCAAAGAAGTGTCTGTCCGCCTGTCTTTGCCGTTATCATCGTCGTACCCGTTTTTCTTCCTGTTACTCTTCCTTTGGAAGAAACCACCGCTACCGAACGATTGCCACTTTTCCATTTTACCTCAGATGCACCGTTTACTTTCAAGTTATATTTCTGTCCCTCATAAATTGAAATGGATGATTTACTGATCCTTGCCGCTGAAGCATCCGTTTTCAGCACCGTAAATGTCATCATGACTGCAATCATCATCACCGTCACACGGACCAGCCATCTCATCTCTCTTTTTTCTGCTCTCATACTGACCTCACTTTACTATTCTTCCTGCTATTTTAATTGTTACAATTTTATTAAATATTATTAAATTTATTATATGAGTCCAGTACACATCTGTCAATCATTTTTTTCTATTATATTCCAGCTGTTTTTACACCCATCCTTCCCGACAGAATTCCTCTAAGCATAATTACCGCTGCCGCCGCCAGCACTATCTCCGCCACGAATTGTGCAAAAGCCAAGCCGTAAAGCGGGAACAGCAAATTCAAAATAAACAACGCAGGAATCTCCATCACGATCTTACGCAAAATTGCAAAAACAAATGCTGCTTTCCCCCAACCAATTGCCTGAAATACACCCACTGCCAGAAAATCCATACACAGAAACGGCATTCCCAGACAGAAACCTCTCAAAAATCTTGATCCTATTTCAATGATACTCTGATTTTCCATAAACAAACGGATCAACATATCCGAACCGATAAAATAAAGTGCAGCCACACCGGTCAAAACCGGAAGTACCAGCTTTACAGTATATACCACAGAATCCTTCATTCTTTTACGATTACCGCTTGCATAATTATAGCTGACAAGCGGCATGATTCCCTGTGAAAATCCCATAGCGATCTGCGTCGGTACCATATTGACCTTCTGCGCAATTCCCATGGCAGCCACCGCATCCGCACCGTAAGAAGATGTAAAATTATTCAGGATCGTCATACCTGTCACATTCAGAAGATTCTGTATGGAAGCCGGAATACCAACCGCGCAGACACCTTTTACCACATCTTTCTGCAAACTGAATTTTTTCGGTGAAAGACATACAAAAGTATTCCCTTTTTTCCGCATAATCAAAATAAAAAAGTACAAACAAGCCACACAGTTTGACAAAAAAGTAGCCAGTCCTGCGCCTGCCGCTCCCATATTTAACCCCCATGGCAAAATAAAGATCGGATCCAGAATAATATTTAAGAAACAACCGCTCATCGTGCCGATACTTGCGTGAAGCGCTGCGCCTTCCGCACGTACCAGATAGGCCAGAACAACATTTAAAATCGCCGGTGCAGCGCCTACCAAAACTGTCCAGGTCAGATACTTCATCGTCGCGTCAAATGTATTCGTATCCGCCCCCAGTGTCTGCAGCAGCGGTACTCGAAAAACCGTACACAACATTGAAAAAACAATACTAAAAAACAAAGAACAATAAAATCCGAACGCCGATACCCTGCGTACCTTCTCATACTCTTTCATACCCAGTGCGCGGCTCATCATACTGGAACTTCCCACACCAAACAGATTGTTAACCGCATTAAAAGCCAACATTACCGGTGCTGCCAACGTAACTGCCGCTGTCTCCACCGGATCATTGAGCATTCCCACAAAATATGTATCTGCCAGATTATATATTACCATGACCAGTGAACTCAAAACTGTCGGAATCGAAAGCTGCATCACCGCCTTTGCAATCGGCATCTGCTCAAATAATTCTGTCTTTTCATTTACTTCCGCACTCATTTTTTCCTCCTCCAACTTTCTCTCTGTAAGCTTAAATAATCTTTCGTTATATCATAACAAAGAACATGCACGGTCGCAACAATCTTGGGAAACGTTATTTTAGAATTTCTTAATTTTCTTTTTTCTATCGAATGCGCTATAATAACACCATACTTTCCTATTCTAATTAAAGCAGGTGACTTATGAAAAAACGAATTCTGAAAATTATTCTGATCATTTTGGTATTCATCGTGATTTATCTTTGTTTCGTCTGTCTCCCCTATCTCAAACAGCCTAAACCAGACAGCAAAACTATAGATGCTTTCGATACCGCTTCTTTTTATAAGGATCATCCGGGACCGGAACGGGCAACCATTCTTTCTGATAATGGTGATGCTCTCATCGAACGTCTCCGTCTGATTTCCCATGCTAAAAAGCGAATTATTCTCTCTACCTTTGATTTCATGGCAGACAACAGCGGAAAGCTGATGCTTGGAGCGCTTGCAGATGCCGCACAGCGCGGCGTTGAAGTCTGTATCCTGACAGACGGATTTCCATATTTTGCTCATATGATGGGCAATCCCTATTTTTATGCGGTTGCCTCTCTGGAAAACGTAACCTTCAAGGTTTATAATCCAATCCATCTGTTCCTGCCGCATCGACTGATGGCACGCATGCATGACAAATATCTGATTGCAGACTCTGCTACTTATATTCTCGGTGGACGCAACACCTATGATTTCTTTCTTGGAACAGATACTGATTATGTCAACTATGACTGGGATGTATTGGTAAGTTCTTCCGGTGTTTCCCCCTCTCTTGCACAATTGGAGCAGTACTTTACCTCTGTCTGGGAACATTCCGCCAGCAAAGTAAAAATGGATTCTGTCCCTTTTTATCACAGAAAATCCGTTGCTCAGAGTCGTGCGGAACTGGCCGCGCTTTATGCCAACTGTCAAAAAGAACATCCAAACTGGTTCACGAAAACAGATTATGTGGAAATGACCGTACCGACCAACAATATCTCTCTGCTCTCTAATCCGATTGAACCGTCTGTAAAAGAACCCGTTCTATTTTACCAGATGACAGAATTAATGAAGCAGTCGAAAGATCCGGTCTATTTTCATACGCCATATATTCTCTGCAGTGACTACATGATGCAACGTCTGGCTGAAGTCTGTAAAGAACCACATGCTGTTACCATGATGACAAATTCCGTTGCGAACAACGGAAATCCATTCGGTGCTACAGACTATCATCTTCATAAACCGCAGATTATCGATACCGGACTGCAGATTCTGGAATATGACAGCGGTGTCTCCTACCATGGCAAATGTTTTACTATTGGCAACCGTCTTTCCGGCATCGGTTCTTTCAACTGGGATATGCGAAGCGCTTATCTGGATACAGAACTGATGCTCGTCATCGACAGCCCGGAACTATCCTCTATGCTGCGTAAAGAAATGCAGGTTTATGAAACAGCTGCGCTTTCTGTAAAGGATGCCGAAACCTATGACTTGAAGGACGGACAACAGCCCCAGCCGCTGAAAAAGAAAAATGCGACGCGCATTTCCCTTTTAACTCCGCTGAATCGCTGGATTCGATATTTATTATAAAAAATCAAAGGAACATATCACTGTAACATATCTTCTGCGTTCTGGAAAATAAAGGGGGCTGTCTTCAGCCCCTTTTTATAATTACTCCGACAATTGAGACGTACAATGCGGACATCTGGTCGCTTCCATCGCAATCTCACTCAGACAATACGGACATTTCTTTGTAGTAGGAACTTCCGCTACTTCTTCATGCTTTCCTAATGATGCAACCTTATTTACCGCTTTTAACAGACAAAACAAAATGAATGCCATAATAATAAAATTTACAACCGAAGAACCGAAATTAGATGCAAATGAAGCAATCTCTTCCCATGTATATATCTTTCTTGCTGTAGCAAAATTTAAAATCGGCTTAATAAAGTTGTCGGTTAACGAAGTAACAATCCCGTTGAATGCTCCGCCGACAATAACGCCGACCGACATATCCAAGACATTTCCACGCAGGGCAAATGCTTTAAATTCTTCTAAAAACTTTTTCATTCTAACCTTTTCCTCCTATGCAACCTGATACAACATTTTTTATTACTCAAGCATTCCCATGCTATTTAATAACACAATCCAGCAAAACATCGTCACCAACGAGGCAATCGTGCTGACTGCTACCAGTTCCCCGGCAAGCTCTGGCTCTGTTTCCATCTCTTTGGCCATGGTAAATGAAGAAACCGCCACTGGAGAAGCAAACGCGCTCAAAAGACCGGCAAGCGGTAATCCACGCATACCAAGTGCTGCGGCAATTCCAAGTACAACTGCCGGAATCACCATCAGGCGTGCCGCACATACCGCTGTAATACATCGTCTATTTTTACGTACATCCGAAATCGACAAGCTTCCGCCCAAAATGAAAAATGCCAACGGCGTTGCCACTTTACTCATCGCAGAAACTGTGTTTTCAATTAAAATAGGCAATCTGATCTGACACAAGCTAAGCGCCAATCCCAACACCGACCCCAGCACCAGCGGATTTTTCAGAACTGCCGCCAACATATTTTTCTTTCTGCCCTGCCGTCCGGAAGCATATTCCAACAGAAAAACCGCGATAATATTATAAATCGGCACCATAATGGCAATCAAAATAGAAACAACGCCGAGATTTTCCTCACCGAAAATAGACATCGTAATCGGCAGACCAAACAATACCAGATTACTGCGATAACATGCCTGTGTAATGACCGCTCGCTTTTTGATGCCATTCACCATTTTACCGCTAATAAATAAACCGGCAATTACAATAACAACAAGCGAAATCAGAGCAAGCGCCAGCGTTCTGCCGTTTTCTGCTGTAAAAATACGATCTGCATCTACCTGATAGCTGTTCATAAAAATCAGACAGAACATAAAAATCCGAAAGGTTGCCTTATTCATCTCCGTCAGAGTTGTCTCTCCGACTAATCTCGCTCTTTTAGCAATCATTCCTACCACCATATAAACAGTCAGCGGAAATATCGCGTTTAAACCGATCATAATACTTTCCATTATAGATACCTCTCTTGCTGTATAATAATATATTATCTATGAAAAAAACACCCCTGCAAGTCTTTTCTATAGCAAAACTCAAACATTACAAAGTAGTTTTCAGAAATACGCTCTAAGTCGCCCCCACCCGTAAAACGGGTGGCTCGGGACGCGGGCTCTAAGCCCGCCCTACTTGGCTGCGCCTCAAGGCGCTGGCTTTCTCTTTTTATACCATGGGAAGTCTACCCTTTGTAGCCTTCC
>JBMNRF010000026.1:0-47168 GCA_050944495.1 Marvinbryantia sp. | reverse complement strand
GAAAGGGTTTAGGGGCGTCACAGCGTGGGCAATGGCAGTCGTCAGGAATATCGCATTCTGAGCGACGGCTGACGGGTCGGATCTTCTTACCATAACGCTTTTCGTAGTAAGGGATAAGCTCTTTGTAAATCCAATCCTGGCGGAAGTCGGTAACCAGAGGGAGTTCATCAATCTTGAACTTCTGATATTTAGGGGAATGGGCATCATCAAAAGCCCACTGTTTAAGAGGGATGTATCTGCAAATGAAGTTAATCAGCCAGCAGTTTTGCTGATAAAGATATTGAATAACGAAGAGTAAGTATTGTATAATGTCCATGAGCATTGGCTCCTTTCGTAGGATGTTTGTTTGGCGATAGACATTATACCAGAAAAGGGAGGTCAATGCTCTTTTTATTGCAGATTTCCCTTAAAATCAAGGTTTTTATTGGATTTAGATACAAAAAAACAGGTAGTTTTTGACACTACCCGATTGATAAAGGAGCCAAACTATATGAATAAGTGTGGAATGTATAAATTAAAAACTGACCCAGAATTTGAATTGCTGATACCACCGCTTTCCGATGCAGAATATGAACAATTGGAATTGGATATCTTTGACAATGGCTGTAACGAACCACTCCTCGTCTGGAATGACCTCATCATAGACGGGCATAAACGTTATGCGATTTGCCGGAAATGGGAAATTCCTTTCAGAACCGACCCGTTAGAATTTGACAGCCGTGAAGATGCTCTTGTCTGGGTCTGTCAAACCCAACTGCAACGACCAAAATTAACAAGCGAATATAAGAAATATCTGATTGGCAAAATGTACGATGCAGAAGTCGTTCTTGGAATCCGAAAT
The DNA here is from genome assembly GCA_050944495.1 of Marvinbryantia sp. Taxonomy (GTDB): domain Bacteria; phylum Bacillota; class Clostridia; order Lachnospirales; family Lachnospiraceae; genus Marvinbryantia. The sequence continues at coordinate 46,327 of JBMNRF010000026.1, read as the reverse complement.
CCAGAAGCCTCTGATCCTACTTCAAAGAATTTCAGTAAGCTGAATAAGCAAGGCGAACCAATGAACAAATATAAAACAGCAATTCGGATTGGAGACGATTTCCGTATTTCTCATGTTACGGTTTACAAATACAGCCAATATGCAAATGCTCTGGATATCATTTTGGAAAAATCACGAGACTTGGTTGAGCGTATTTTAACCGGAAATTTGAAAATATCACATAACAACCTTGTGGAACTGTCCCGGCTTTCAAAAGAACATCTTACGATGCTCTCCGGCTATCTGAATGATGAGCAATTGACCCGTGTAAGCTATTCACAGATGCGTCATGAGCTACAGTGGAAAAAGGTAACCACCGCAGTAGAAAAACCTGCAACACATCGTCATAAACCAGAACCAACACCGGAAATAAGAAATATGCCGAAGCCAGACCCAGATGCAGAAATATCGACCCTTATTTTTACAATTCCGTCTTGGATCAACTCCATTGAAAGAACAACAACGGTTTCGGATTTTCAGCAAGCATCCGAGGATGCTAAAAATCGCTTACGATATCAGCTTACTGTTCTGAAGAAAACTATAGAAAAATTACAGAAAAAAATTGAGGAGGTTATCTAATGGATGATTATCAAAAGTATGTACCAAAGGTCCAATATGAACTAATCCCTATAAGGCTTTTGGTGTCCAATCAAGAATACCAGAGAAATCTCTCTGTGAAGCACGTACAACGTGCAGCTGCGAACTTTGACATTTACCAAGTGAATCCAGTAAAAGTGAGCCGACGTGACGGTATCAATTATGTTTTTAATGGACAGCACACCATAGAGATCATCGCATTGGTTTCTGGCTCCCGTGAAACGCCTGTCTGGTGCATGATCTACGACGATTTGGCTTACTCCCACGAAGCCGATATATTTGCCAATCAGATGCGTTACGTGAAGCCCCTGCTGCCATACGAAGTCTTTATGGCAAATATCGAAGCTGGGAACGATAAGCAGCTAATCATCCGTGATTTGGTCGAATCCTATAACCTCACCATTACTTCTGGTTCCACTCCCGGTGGTATTTGTGCTGTAGCTACTTTAGAAACCATCTACGACAAATATGGCTTTGACACTCTTGATCGTGTTCTCCGATTATGCATAGGAGCGTGGGAAGGCGCACCAATGTCCTTTAGTTCCAATATGATGAATGGAGTGGCCAGACTTATCAACGCCTACGGTGACTCGCTTAAGGATACTCTTTTTGTAGAGAAACTTGGACGCTACTCAGTCAAAGATATCAGTCGAACTGCTAAAGAAAGACGTGCTGGCTCTTTAGGGTACGCAGAAGCACTTCTTATCCTTTACAACAAAAAATCCCATAGTCCATTGAGATGGGATACACTATATGCTAAAAAGCCACCTGTTAAAAAACGAAATGCACCTATACAAGAAAAAGCACCTGCGGAAACTCCTGTTATTCCTGAAACGGAAGAACCCGATGCAATTCCAGATGGACAACTAGATTTATTTTCTTATGATGAATAACGTAAAAAGCTGACCAAACATCTCTCCCAATGTCTGATCAGCTTTTTCTCAAATTGGTAGTTGTCACTACGGAAAACTGAAAGATTCTGTTGCTTAATAATCATGCAATTCGCCATAATCGTTCCAATCACCAAACATTTTTCCTGCTTCTGACTGCTCAATTAATTTTCCCAAGCATGTATCAAAAATAGCTCTATCCTTCGCATTTAAATATCCCGGAGTATCATACTCCGGGATAAAATCAGTTTTCTATAATCTATTTTAAGAAGGGCCTTTATCCTTCGATGGCAATATACTTTTTGTCCTCTATCTGAGCTTTTCTTTCTTCTGGTTTTGGAATGGACAATCTCAAGACACCGCTTTCATATTTAGCATGAATATCTTCCTGCTTGATATCCTCGCCCACATAGAAAGATCTGCTCATACTGCCTGCATAACGTTCACGACGAACAAATTTTCCTGCCTTTTCTTCTTTTTCCTCTTTGTCCAAACCTTTCGCTGCACTAATCAACAGATATCCGTTTTTCAGTTCCAAAGAAAGTTCTTCTTTTTTGAATCCTGGCAGATCAATGTCTACTTCATAGTGATCTTCCTGTTCTTTCACATCTGTTTTCATCATGTTTGCTGCATGGCGTCCATACAGTTTTTTCTGTGCTTTCTTCATTTCTCGATCATCGAATACCGGAAAATCAAAGAAATCATCAAAGAATTCGTCAAATAAATTTTCTCCAAAAATACTAGGTGTTAACATAATCATCGCTCCTTTTTCAAAATAGTTTTTTGAAACTGGGGATGTTTAGGAAGAATCATGAACTTGTGGTTCTTTCTTTCTCCTGTTTCTGATTATGTTATATCACCATTATTAGCACTCGTCAATAGTGAGTGCTAATTTTTTTGTAAACTTTTTGTGTCCTAACAAAATCCCTTGTAAGTAGAATATAGGTGGAATCTCTATAAAATAGTGTAATACGCCATAGTAAACTCAACAGAAAATTCAAATTCTTGCATGCTTTCAGACTCACCAGAAGCCTGAAATTTGTACCTCTATTTGCTATATCTTATTTCTTCCATAACCCATGTAAATTGCAGTACTCATAGGCTGCCACAAATTCTTCTCCATCCGCAAGTTTAAACTCTGCTCTTGGTTTATCTGTATATTCTAATTTCACTTTCTGACTACCTCTTGTTGTTTCAATAGCAATCCACTGAATATAATGTGCTTCTACCATTGGATGTTCTACTTCACCAACTTCAACAGTCACCTTGTCTCCATCCACTATTACAACAGGTACATGCTTCTCATGCGCTCCCTCACTGGTTCCCGGTACAATCTCTGTCATCTTCTGACCACAGCACATAACCGGAACACCCGACTCCTTCACATATTCAATGATATTTCCACAATGCTCACAAATATAATATTTCATATAACAAACCTCCCTATTAATAATTCTCTTTACGTACTTCTAAATATGCCTGTGGATGATTACATATGCCATAAAAATATTATACCATATATCTTTATGAAGTAAAGAAAAACTGTGATAACAAAATCACAGTCTTCTTTCAAAAACATATTCTATTTTAGAAGATAAGTCTTCTCTAAAAATGTATCCAAGTCTATTGAATTTCTTTATTTCTTCGGGATTTTCAATGCAGTTTTCTGCCATGAATCTAACCATTTCACCTCGTGCCATTTTTGCATAAGTACCTTTTGTTACCAGCTTCCCGGCAGATAATTCGCAAAATGTTATAGATATATACGTATCTTCTTTGGATAGATATCTCTCGATACATTTAGAATATTCTTTTGATGCCAGATTAATTATAATGCCCTTCTCATCTCTAACACCTTTGTAAAGCATACCTCCCCAATATTCATATAAGTTTTTTTCATTTCCGATTGTAGCTTTTGCCTTCATCTCTAAGCGGTAAGGTGTTACTCCATCCATTGGCTTCAAAACACCATAGAACGCTGATAATATCCTTAGATGTTCCTGTATATATTCAAAATGTCCATCCTCAAATACTGTAGGAGCCATGTACTGGTACGCAATTCCTTCATATGATAATATCGCCGGTGTAAGCCTATGGTACAAGTCCATATTCTCTAAACGTCTCACATTTTGCTCCACGATTTTATCATTGCATTTCCACAATTCCTTTAACTCATCTTTAGACTTGCCTTTTAACCATGCTAATATTTCCGTAGACCTATCAATAAACATGGGCAACCCCATAGATTCTAAAGTATCAAGGTTTATATTCATCTTTTTTGCTGGAGATAATATTATTTTCACTATTCTAATTCCTGCAGCATTTTTTCCGGGTCCTCTGCTGCTTTCACCCTATCATTTGCTTTAATAATAATTCCTTGCTCATCTATTAGATATGTTGTTCTTACAACCCCCATAGAAACCTTACCGTAATTTTTCTTTTCCTTCCATACATCGTATGTTTCAATTACGGTGCGCTCCGGGTCTGCAAGAAGCGTAAATACCAATCCGTATTTTTCTACAAATTTTTTATGAGAAGCCACTGAATCCTTACTGACCCCAAGGACAACTGCTCCTTTCTCTGTAAACTGAGGATATCTTTCAGAAAATCCACATGCTTGCTTTGTACATCCCGGTGTACTATCCTTTGGATAAAAATATAAAATAACCTTTTTTCCAATATAATCATTTAATTTATGCAATTTTCCATCTTGGTCAAACAGCTCAAAATCTGGTGCCTTGGTTCCTACTTCTAACATACTTTACTCCTTTCTTAACGATGCGTAAAATTCAAATTTTCTTTTCCTTTCAAAGTGCAAATTTTGCCCTTTGGAACTTAAAATTGCCCTTTGAAACTTTCAATTTAATCCATTTCATCAGTTACAGATAATTCTTCCCAATCTTCTGGATAACCACATCTTCTTAAATAATCATGGCCTCCATCTACTGCAACTGCCCCACACTTGCAAAATTTAAAGTCGTGTACAGATTTGCTTTCCAACACATCTCCACACTTTTTGCATTTAATTTTGTTTATCACAATTCCCATAATTGTCCCCTTATCAAACTGCTATTCATCTGTATAAATTATATCATATCCTTCACGTATATAAAGCCTATATTTATTCTAAAGCCTGTGCCTCGTTACTTGGTGTAATAGTCAGCTGACCACCTTGGCATTTTACTACCACCGAGGTACCAGAAGTAAAGCCTAATTCTTCTAGCCACTTTCCTTTAAGCACGATAGCTGGTGTTGGTTTGTACTGATAACCAGACTGTTCGTAAACCTTCATTTCTCTATATTCTTTGTATGCCATATGCTTCATCCTTTTGCCATTCGAATATCATTTCGCCAAACTGTATAAGTTTCGCCAAAAAGTAAAAGCGTTTCGCCATACCGTTTTATTCCCCGATGAACTTTTTGGTAAAACTCAATATTTCCGGGGGTAAAAATGTATTTAAATATGTAAATAACTTTCGGATTTCCGTCTTTTTTCACTAACTTCGTAGTACCCAAATCCCCGAAAAAGCCCGTAAACTGGGCGTTTCTGCGACTTCGCAAGTGTATTCACAACATCGTCAGACACCGTTATGCGCAAGACTGGCCTCTCCCGGACGTGGTACCTGACCGCCGCCGATAAGCGCCTTCGCTGTACTTGTATGATGTGGTGCACGAAATGGTCGTTCCTTCAAAATCGGATTATCTTTCGGCAACATTCCCAAAATACTATATATTTTTGTCACTTCCACACGTTCTTCCCAGGTCATTTCCGGTAAAATAGAAGGAATCCGGCTGGCGATCATCGACTTTCCTGAACCAGGCGGTCCGATGAAAAGCAGATTGTGAAATCCAGCCACCGCAATCTCTGCAGCACGTTTGGCACTCTCTTGTCCTATAATATCAGAGAAATCTTTTTCGCCCGTCTTTTCCTGTTCTTTGCTCCCGCAAAAAATAGTTGCCTCCATTTCTTCTTCATTGTTTAAAAACCGAATCGTCTGCGTCAAACTTTTTACACCAATAACACGAATTCCTTTTACCGCCGCGCCCTCCTGCACATTCGCCAGCGGCAAAATACATGTCTGACACCCCATTTGTGCTGCGCACTGAGCCATCAAAAGTCCTCCGCAGACAGGCAGAACCTCACCGTTCAGACTCAGTTCTCCGGCAATCAATACGTTTTCTAACGACTTTGTCTTTACCTTCTGGTAAGCCGCCGCAATCGCCACAGCGATCGGCAAATCAAAAGCTGTCCCACTTTTTCGTAAATCTGCCGGGGCAAGATTAACTGTAATTTTCTTTGGTTCCATACGGATACCTGAATTTTTCAGAGACGTTCGCACTCGCTCCTGTGCCTCTCTGACCTGTGTCGAAAGAAAACCAACCATAGAAAACGATGGCAGCCCGTTTCCTACATCTGCCTCCACATGCACAGGAATGCTCTCTACGCCAAAAACAGACGCAGATAATACCGTACAAAACAAGTACATTCCCCCTTCTTCTGTTGTAACATCCTTATAATTTTCCTGGTGTTTATCCGAAAAGATCTGAATAATAGAATTTCACTGAACACGCTTCTGCGTGTATAGACTGTACCAGAAAGATACAGTCTGATTATATCACAAATTTATTTTTTACGCAACATAAACGCATAATTTTATAAAAATATCAATTGCATATCCTCTTTTTCTTCCACACAGATGCCCAAAACACAGTCTTCAACCTCCCACAATTTCATATAAATTCCCTCTGAAAATAGTTCTTTTCCCTGTAGAATCCCTGAAAAATCCTCTTGTTCCGGATGTCTGAATACACCTGTGCCTGTATATTTCCCATAAGCCTCCTTGCAAACCCACAACTTTGTGAAAATCAACGCAGGATCTTCGGTATTTTCTAAAATCTCCCACTCACATGGATGACAGACACGTTGGGCGAGATGCGATTTGTATGGACGCACTGTTTCAATATCCACACCAATCCGTTTACTGCTAACACCACACAAAATCCCCTTGCGACAATGACTATAATTAAAAGCGATTTGCGGATATGCCGGAAAATAAGGTTTCCCATGTATCTCTCTGGAAATTTCCGGCAACGCTTTCATCCGATATTCCATCATAAGTACCTCCGTCAAGAGCCGCCGCGCTGCCTCAGTCTGACCATAATGATTCTTTTTTCCTATATCTATTGTCTGTCGATAATAAATCATTCTTCCTCGATGTCCTCCCGGAAATATTCCTTCAATTTCTGTACCGCATTTTTCTCAATGCGTGAAACATATGATCTGGAAATACCAAGTTTCTGTGCAATCTCACGCTGTGTCATTTCATTCTGTCCATACAGTCCGTAACGAAGCTTTAATATCTTCTGCTCCCGCTCTGTCAACACTTTTGCAATCAACCGGTACAACTTTTGCGTATTTCGATCGAGCTCAATCTGTTCAATCACATCTACATTTTCACCTTCGATCACATCAATCAAACTGATTTCATTGCCCTCTTTATCCATACCGATTGGATCCTGCAGCGAAACCTCTCTGGCAATCTTTTTGCGCCCGCGAAATAACATCAGAAGCTCATTTTCCACACAGCGTGCCGCATAAGTCGCCAGCTTATTTGTTTTTGCGTGATTGAAGGTAGAAACGGCCTTAATCAAACCAATCGTACCTACCGCAATCAAATCCTCCGTCTCCTCACCCTGTTTCTGATATTTTTTTGCTACATGGGCAACAAGACGCAGATTGCGTTCAATCAGAATCCTCTTGGCCTCCTGATCCCCCTCTTTGTATTTCTGAAGAAACAAGGCCTCTTCTTCGGCCGTCAGCGGCTTTGGAAATGATTTCATAAAAAGCACCTCAAAAGGGGGTTTCTATCATTCTATGTTAACCTCCCTTTTTTAGTGCTTTTCCTTTTTGACAGTGCTTTTCCCTATTTACAAAAGTGATTACTTTTCTTCACTGCGTCTTAAAATATCATATTTTTCCGGACTCTGTGTAAGCTGCACAAAGAGCTCCTGCTGCGGATGCGGCGCACTTTCCATCGCTTTCCCTTCCGCATTCATAATCCCGAGCACAGTAGCCGCAATATTATCACCGTTTGGCTTCATAATCTCAATCGTCTCCCCGACCGAAAATTTATTGCGCTGATGAAGCTTACCATTTCCGTTTTCCACTTCTTCCACAATGCCCAAATACGTATATTCTTTTAAATATGTGTTAGAATCATAAATCTGTGTTGTCTCATCCGGCTTTCCATAAAAGAACCCTGTCGTAAATTGCCGATAGGTACAGTTGGAGATCTGCTCCAGATACCACGGCATATTTTGCTGATACAATGCAGGAGAAGTAAAATAATCATCAATCGCCCTACGGTAGGTACGCGCAACAGTCGCCACATAGAGTGCCGTTTTCATTCTTCCTTCTATTTTAAAACTGTCAATCCCCGCCTCGATCAGGTCTGGAATATGCTCAATCATACAAAGATCTTTAGAATTAAAAATATAGGTGCCACGTTCATTTTCGTAGACAGGCAGATATTCTCCCGGACGCTTTTCTTCCACCACTGCGTACTTCCAGCGGCATGGATGCGTGCAGGCACCACGGTTCGCGTCTCTTCCGGTAAAATAATTGCTCAAAAGGCACCTTCCGGAATAGGAAATACACATTGCACCATGTACAAAGGTCTCAATTTCCAGGTCATCCGGAATATTAGCACGAATTTCTTTAATTTCCTTAAGCGACAGCTCTCTGGCTGACACCACACGCTTTGCACCGAGCCTGTGCCAAAAATAATATGTTCCGTAATTCGTATTATTCGCCTGCGTACTGATATGACGCTCGATTTCCGGACAGATCTCACCTGCTAAATCAAAAATCGCCGGATCGGCAATAATAAGCGCATCCGGACGAATTACCTTCAGCTCCTGAAAATACTGCTTTACTCCGTCAAGATCCGCATTATGGGCAAGGATATTGGCAGTCACATACACCTTTACGCCTCTTTTATGGGCAAAATCAATTCCATCCTTCATTTCCTCCATCGTGAAATTTTTTGCCTTTGCCCGCAAACCAAAGGCTTCGCCGCCGATATAGACCGCATCCGCCCCAAAAATAACTGCCGTTTTCAACACTTCCAGACTGCTCGCCGGAACCAACAATTCAGGTTTTTTCATCTTTTTTCTCCATCTATTTCATACGCACACTGACAGCTGCACCGTCCCCTACGGGAACGATGCTCGTCAATAAACGCTCATCATGCTTCAGTTCATACAGATACTCGCGCATACGCTTGTAGATTGTGCGGTTTCTCCGCTCCACTGCAAAGTGTGACTCAATAATGTCTCCCTCTTGCAGCACATTATCGGATACCAAAATACCGTCTTTTTCCAACAAACGCAGCACCTCCGGCAAAAAATGGATATACTGTCCCTTCGCTGCATCCATGAAAATAAAATCAAAAGAGCCTTCCAGCTCTTTTAAAATTTTCAGGGCATCTCCCTCCAAAAACGTAATACGTTTTTCCACATCTGCAAGACGAAAGTTTTCCTTTGCCTGAGGAATACGCTTTTCATATTTTTCTATCGTTGTAATATTTGTATCAGCCGGAGTATTCTCACACATTAATATTGCAGAAAAACCAACCGCAGTTCCAATCTCCAAGATCCGTTTCGGACGTTTGATTTGCAGCAGCACTTTTAAAAAACTCTGCATTTCTCGTCGTATAATCGGTACAGCATCTTTTTTGGCCTGCTGCTCCAACTGATCCAAAAACATACCGTTTCCGGTATCCAGAGAATTTATGTATGTCACCATTCTCTCATTTATAATCATTCTTCTTCTCCCTGTGTACGAATGTCTTCCTCATTTCCACTTAAAATGGCAAGCATCTGTTCGGCATACTGTGAAGTATTCAATACATAATTTCCAGCCTGCATCTGTCCGTGATATTTAGAAAGACGCTCCTGCACACAAAAAACCAGATTGTCTTTGATAAGACCTTTACTCTCCAATAGAAGCGCCACATTTTTCACACTTGCACCTTCCGGAACAACGATTGCCACATCCTTTCCCGGCGGATCAGACATCGCCTCGTTATCGTACAGGCTGTGACCAAATTCATAAGCATAACCGCCAAAGCGATATATACCAATTACAATTACAATCACAGCCAACGCCTTACAAAGCAACAGCAGGCTATTTATCAGTAGTTTTCGGATGGTCATCCTTTTCCTCCTGTATCAGATACAAAGATTCGGCAACACATCATCCAGTTCCAAATCGAGACTCTCCACAATCCGGTTTGCGGATTTCTGCAGCATCCTGCACAGCGCCAACTCACATGACAGATATTCCTCAACCAACGGATTTTTACGAAACTCCTCATATTCGCGTCGGAACTCCTCCATCCGCTCAAACAAGGTATCTTCCTCACTGAAATTCTGCAGCCGGAAGTTCTCTTTACGATATTCATGTATCTGTTTTTTTAGTTCCGGCATCCCTGACAGCTTTGCTCTGGCATGATTAAATGCCCGATACTCCTCACTGTCCTGAAAGACGCGGATCAATGCTTTTGTATAAATTTCAACATTATCCTGCATGGAAACTTCTCCCTGTTTCTTTACAGACTACACTTCCATGATAATCGGAAGGATCATTGGATTTCGCTTTGTCCGCTTCCAGATAAAATTGTTCAGATCATCGCGAATAGTGTTCTTAATCTTTCCCCAATCCGTGATATGTTTTACGGAACAATACTCCAATGATTCCTCAATAACGTTGCGGGCCGCCTCCATCAGATCCTCTGATTCTCTCACATAGACAAAGCCCCTGGAGACGATATCCGGTCCTGCCAGCAGATGATTACTGTAACGCTCCAACGTCAATACAACAATCACAATGCCGTCCTCTGCCAAATGCTGACGATCGCGCAGTACAATATTTCCCACATCGCCAACGCCAAGGCCATCCACAAGGATCGCACCTGTCTGCACCTGTCCGCTTACCTTCGCCTGATTCTCATCCATCTCCAGCACCTCGCCACAATGCAGGATAAATACATTTTCCTTCGGGATGCCGAGATTCTGTGCAAGCTGGGCCTGAGCCTTCAGATGACGGTACTCACCGTGCACTGGAATAGCATATTTCGGGTGTACCAAAGAATAGATCAACTTGATTTCCTCTTGACAGGCATGACCTGATACATGTGCATCCTGAAAAATCACATCCGCACCCTTTTCGGTCAGTTCATTAATCACCTTCGATACTGCCTTCTCATTTCCCGGAATCGGATTAGAACTGAAAATAACCGTATCGCCCGGTTTGATCGATACCTTGCGATGCATATCATACGCCATACGGGACAACGCCGCCATAGACTCGCCTTGGCTTCCCGTTGTAATCAGTACCATCTGCTCATCCGGATAGTTTTTCATCTGTTCTATGTCAATCAGTGTATAATCCGGAATATTCAGATAGCCCAGTTCAGAAGCTGTTGAAATAATATTTACCATGCTCCTGCCTTCAACCACTACTTTTCTTCCATATTTATACGCAGAATTAATGATCTGCTGTACGCGGTCCACATTGGAAGCAAAGGTTGCAATGATAATACGCGTATTGCGATGCTCCGCAAAAATATTATCAAACGTCTTACCGACCGTACGTTCAGACATTGTAAAACCGGGACGTTCTGCATTCGTACTGTCACACATCAGCGCCAAAACACCCTTTTTACCAATCTCCGCAAAACGCTGCAGATCAATTGCATCGCCAAATACCGGCGTGTAATCCACCTTAAAATCCCCGGTATGCACTACGATGCCGGCCGGTGAATAAATTGCCAGTGCGGAAGCATCCGCTATACTATGGTTCGTCTTAATAAACTCAATCCGGAACGCTCCCAAATTGATCGACTGACCGTGCTTCACTACCTTACGTTTTGTCGTCTTTAACAGATTATGTTCTTTAAATTTGTTTTCAATGATCCCGATCGTCAGCTTTGTCGCATAAATCGGTACATTAATCTCTTTCATCACATACGGCAACGCTCCGATATGATCCTCATGTCCGTGTGTAATCACAAAGCCTTTTACTTTTTCAATGTTCTCTTTTAAATACGTAATATCCGGAATTACCAGATCAATTCCCAGCATGTCGTCCTCTGGGAAAGACAGACCGCAGTCCACAACAATAATACTGTCTTCAAATTCGAAAGCAGTAATGTTCATTCCGATCTGTTCCAGCCCACCAAGCGGAATGATCTTCAATTTTGAGTTGTTAATATTTTTCAAAAAAAACTCCTTTCCGTTTAGAATGTCAAATCAATATCTTCCAGCATCTGACTGAAGATTTTTGATATGGCCTCTAACTCATCATCATCTTCTACTATCTCATATAATGCTTCCTGCTCACCGTCCTCAGACAGATCCTTTAAAATCAAAGCCTCTGCGTCATCCTCTTCGGAATCGGTCACAAGCAGATAATTCATGCCGCCTATTCTTGTTTGTTCCAGCACAAAAAATTCTACAGATTCTTCAGAATCTGCAAATGTAAACATAATTTTTTCCATATCGTGTCGTACTCCAGTTTATTTTGTTTCGGTTTCTTCGCTCTGTCCCAGTGTATCCTTTTTCATGGAAAGATAATCAAGATAACCCTGCAAAATATATACAGCAGCCAGCTTATCCACGTATTCTTTCCGGTTTTCTCTGCGTACTCCGCCTTCTATCAGCGTACGGTTTGCCTCCACCGTTGTCAGACGTTCATCCCACATCACAACAGGAAGCCCCGTGCGGCGCTCCAGCATCTCCTTGAACGCCAGCGATTTTTCAGCGCGTTCACCCACCGTATTGTTCATGTTTTTCGGGAACCCAAGCACAATGGTCCCTACTTTGTATTCTTCAATTAAAGCTTCAATCCGCGCACATGTCTGGCGAAGCTTATTTTCCGATGTCCTGCGGATGATTTCCAGTCCCTGTGCCGTAATACCAAGGCCGTCGCTGACAGCCACTCCCACAGTCTTGGAACCGAAATCAAGTCCTAAAATCCTCGTATTTTCCATCATGAGCGGTTCTTTATATATTCTTTCAAAAGTTCTTCTACCAGTTCATCGCGCTCTACCTTCATGATCATACTGCGCGCATTTTTATGACTGGTAATGTAGGTTGGGTCTCCAGACATAATATATCCGACAATCTGATTGACCGGATTATAGCCCTTCTCCATCATTGCATTGTATACAGAATCCAAAATTTCCTTTACACCTACTTCATTTTCCTGATTCATCCGAAAATATTGTGTATTGCTCAGTCTATCCATTCTTCCTCACGTCCTTAATGATATCCATTTGTATTTTATTTTACATCAGAGTTTTATAAAATACAATCACAAATTTTGTTGGACAAATCACATCCATCCGCCGGACGCGTCACCGTCAGATATTCTCTGGTATGTCCGGTATAATATTCTCTGCCGTCAATCACCGTTTTTTCTTCAAACAGCACTTCTGCGGTTTTCCCTTTAAAACTGTCCTCATATGCTTTCTTATTTCGCTGATTTAACTCCTGCAGTATCTTGCTGCGCTCCGTTTTTATCTCTTCCGCAATCTGTCCGTCCATCTCCGCCGCACGCGTACCCTTCCGGCGTGAATACTTGAAAATATGTGTCTCATAAAAACATACTTTCTCCAAGAATGCCTTTGTTTCAGCAAATTCTTTCTCACTCTCCTGCGGAAAACCGACAATGACATCCGTAGTCAATGCAGGACATTCAAATACGCTGCGCAGCAGCTGACATTTCTCATAAAATTCCTCTGCCGTGTAACGGCGATTCATACGTCGAAGCGTAGCATTACATCCACTCTGCAAAGATAAATGAAAATGCGGACAAATTTTCTCCAGTCGAGCAATCGCCTGCGCAAATTCTTCCGTAATGATGCGCGGCTCCAATGAACCGAGACGGATTCGGCGAATCCCGTCAATCTCATGAACCTCTCTGATCAGCTCCAGAAGTCCTGCACCGTCTTTTTTATCCGTTCCATAAGAACTCAAATGAATACCAGTCAGCACAATTTCCTGATATCCGGCATTCGCAAGCGTGCGCACCTCTTGCAGTACATCAGTGATCTCCCTGCTCCGCACACGCCCTCTGGCATACGGAATATAACAATAACTGCAAAACTGATTACAGCCATCCTGGACTTTGATATATGCTCTGGTATGCTCGCTCGTTCTGGCAATGGAGAGTGTCTCGTACTCTGTTGTATGATTAATATCAATTAGATGACAGCCTTCATGTTCCCGTTCATACTGCTGCAGAATTTCGGCAATATCCTTTTTGCGGTTATTTCCCACAACAATATCAACCGCCTCATCCAGGGTCAGTTCCTCGCCCGCAGCCTGCGCATAACATCCTGCCGCAACCACAACCGCCTGCGGATTCTTTTTCTTGGCTCGGTGCAGCATCTGACGTGATTTGCGATCCGCAATATTCGTTACCGTACATGTATTGATAATATAGACATCCGCACACTCGTCAAACGGAACGGTCTCGTAACCACATTCCTCCAGTTTTTGCTGCATTGCGTCCAACTCATATGAGTTGACCTTGCAGCCCAGATTGTGAAATGCCACTTTTTTCTTTTTCATCTTGACTTTTTCCTTTCCGAACTGTAAGATTAATTTAGTCGATTAGAATAACCGACGCAATATATGAGAGGAGGTTTTCGTAATGAAAACAGTTCAGATTTCATTAAATTCTATTGATAAAGTAAAATCTTTCGTGAATGATATTACAAAATTTGATTATGATTTCGATCTTGTCTCCGGCAGATATGTCATTGACGCAAAATCTATTATGGGTATTTTCAGTTTGGATCTTTCCAAATCCATCGAACTGAACATTCATGCAGAGGACAATCTCGAAGAAGTTCTTAATGTTTTAAAACCGTATCTCATTTAAACTGAGACAGTAAAGATTGCGCAGTATGCGCAATCTTTTTTTGCTAAGAAATAAAGTTTTTCCCACAATATACACGCATATCTGTGGGAAAAAACTTTAAAGCATCACAAGAATACTCTCTTTCTCACTACTCTACCCAGATTGTCTCCGTCGTCTCAATCGCCGTCTTCATCAGTTCTTCTATCTTTTCTTCCAGCTTTGTCTCCGAGCGACGGATTACATTAATATTCGGCTTTGTTACCGGATGTTTTGCCACAAAAATTGTACAGCAGTCTTCAAACGGCAAAATTGAAGTTTCATACGCATCAATTTTTAAAGACACATCCACGATTTCCTGTTTATCAAAACCAATCAGCGGGCGATATACCGGCATCGTACAAACCTCGTTTGTCGCTGCCAGACTATGCATCGTCTGACTTGCCACCTGTCCGATGCTCTCGCCAGTAATAAGGCCGAGACTTCCTGTCTCCTTGGCGAAATGCTCGGCAATGCGCATCATGTAGCGGCGCATAATAATTGTCAATTCATCATGCGGACACTGGTCATAGATATAAAGCTGAATGTCGGTAAAATTCACCACATGCAGATTAATCGGTCCGGAATAGCGCGCCACAATCCTTGCCAAATCAACAACCTTCTGTTTTGCGCGCTCACTTGTATATGGCGGTGCATGGAAATACACGGCATCCAGCTTCACCCCACGCTTAGCGATCATATAGCCCGCCACCGGACTGTCAATTCCTCCGGATAAAAGCAACATCGCCTTTCCATTTGTACCGACCGGCATACCGCCCGCTCCGGGAATAATCCGCGAATAAATATAAATCTTCTCTCGGATTTCCACGTGAAGCAAAATTTGTGGCTGATGTACATCCACCCGCATATTCGGAAATGCGTCAAGAATCTTTTCCCCCAGATCACAGTTAATCTCCATCGAACTGCGCGGATAATTTTTACGCGCGCGTCTGGCATCTACCTTAAAGGTCATATCCACGCTCGGATAAGCCGCTTTTAAGTAAGCGACCGCCTGCTCTGCCAAATCGTCAAACCCATTATCCTCCAAAACAACAACCGGACAAATACCGACGATACCGAACACTCTCTGCAGCGCCTCTACCGTCTCGTCAAAGTCGTATGCCGAAAGACAGTCCACGTAAATACGTCCCTGCTCTCTGCGAACCTCAAACTCACCGTCCGCCTTTTTCAACGCGTGACGAATCTGCTTTACCAGTGCTTCTTCAAAGAGATAACGATTTTTTCCCTTAATGCCTATCTCTCCGTATTTTATCAAAAATGTCTTAAATTCCATCTTTTTCCTCCAACCTAACGGCGCATATACCTGCGCAGCATCGGTACTATACTCTGTAACTGTTCCAACGCGTAGTCAATCTCTTCCTCTGTCGTAAAGGCACAGAAACTAAACCGCACTGTTGACTCCAGTAGCTCCTTTTCGATACCAATCTCTTTTAATACAGAACTGACCGGCAGCTTTTTGTTTGATGAGCAGGCCGAACCGGACGAAATATAAACGCCTCGTTCCTCCAAAGCATGCAGCAATACCTCGCTTCGTACACCGCGAAAACTGACGCTGACAATATGCGGTGCACCTGCCTGCGCTGCCACCTCTGCGCCCTGTACAAGCGCCTTTCCCGTCTGTCCCTGCACAACTGCATCCGGAATCTTTCGCAAGCCTTCTAAAAACCGCGTTTTTAGCTCCAATAAATGACGACGCGTTACATCAAAAGACGCGTAAACTTCCTTTGCCGCCATGCCAAGCCCCGCTGCCCCCGGCACATTATCTGTCCCGGAACGCATTCCTTTTTGTTGGCCTCCTCCTAAAATCAACGGTTTGATCTTTACTTTTTCATTACAATATAAAAATCCCACCCCTTTCGGGCCGTGAATTTTATGTGCACTGACTGAGAGCATATCAATGCCAAGCTTTTTCGGATAAATATGATATTTTCCGTATGCCTGGATTGCGTCAACATGAAACAGTGTCTTTGGGTTACACTCTTTGATCACTTTCGCTGCCTCTTCAATTGGCTCCACGGTACCAAGTTCATTATTAACATACATCATCGAAACAAGGATCGTCTCCGGCGTGATCGCTTTTTGAAGATCAGAAAGACATACCGCTCCGGTCTCATCTACCGGTAAGTAAGTCACCTGAAAGCCCATTTCCTGCAGAAATGCCATCGGCTGCAATACCGCAGCATGCTCAACCGCCGTTGTGATCAAATGATTGCCGCTGCGCCGGTTTGCCAGTGCCGCTCCGATTAGCGCCCAGTTATTTGCCTCCGTGCCGCCGGAAGTAAAATAAATTTCCTTCTCGTTTACCTTTAAGGTGCCGGCAATGATTTCACGCGCTTCGCGCAGATATCGCTCCGCCTCTACCCCTTTTAAATGACGGGAAGACGGATTGCCGAAATCTTCCATCATTGTTTTTACTACAATATCCCGCACAGATTCCAGACATCTGGTTGTCGCGGAATTATCCAAATATGCTTCCATGTAAAGCTCCTCGCGTTCCTCTTACAAATACAGCCCAGCCATAACAAAATGACTGGACTGTATTATTTTACAGGAATACTGTCAAAAATGCAACTATTTACTGTGCATCTTCCAACTGGAACATCAGCACAGAAAGCACTGCCATCCCGGCCGTCTCCGTGCGCAGGATTCGTTTTCCAAGTGTAACAGGCAAAAAACCACTCTCTTTTGCAAGCGCGATCTCCTGCTCTTCAAAGCCACCCTCCGGACCGATAAAAACAACTACAGAATGGCCCGGACGAATCTCCGCAAAAAATTCTCTTGTCTTCTCCATCCCTTCCGCCATCTCATACGGAATCAGTTTCTTATCAAAACCTGCCACATAAGTGAGTGCCTCTTTCATAGAAAGAACCTCTCCCACCTGTGGGATGATCGTGCGCTTTGACTGCTTGGCCGCACTCTCTGCAATCGCATTCCAACGACGAAGTTTTGCCTCTTCCTTTTTTTTATCGAGTTTCACCACTGCGCGTTTAGTCTGTACCGGAATAATCTCTGTCACCCCAAGTTCCACACATTTCTGGATAATCAGTTCCATCTTGTCGCCCTTTGGAAGTCCCTGCAATAAGCAGATTTTAGATGGAAGCTCCGTATCAGACTCCTCCACCCACATAATTCGCGCAAGTATATATGATTCCTCTATTTGTGCAATTTCACAGCGATATTCTTTTTTCTCCTCACCGGCGCTGATCGTGATCTGCTCACCGATCGACATGCGAAGAACATTGCGGATATGATTCACATCCGCACCCTCGATACGAATTTCTTTCTCACAAATCTGCTGCGGTGAAACAAAGAAATGGTACATAAATTACCTCTTTCTGGCGGTCACGGATACCCATTCGCCCTGGTGTGTGACTTCCACTACTTCCAAGCCTGCTTTTTTCACAGCTTCTATAACAACCTCTTCTTTTACATCCAAAATACCGGAGGTAATATAGATACCACCTTTTTTCAACTGTCCGCAGATTACCGGTGTCAGCGGTACAAGTACATCTGCCAAAATATTGGCAGCTACGATATCATATTTCTCATATCCTACCTGCTCCTGCACTGCTTTATCATCGATGATATTTCCAAGAATCATCTCCATAGCCTCTGCCGGGATTTCGTTTGCTTCCAGATTTTCCGCTACAGCCGAAACCGCACACGGATCAAGATCTGTACCGACTGCATGTCTTGCACCAAGTTTTAAAGCCGCAATCGACAAAATACCACTGCCTGTACCGACATCAAGAATCTCGGTCTGATCTGTCACATATTTTTTCAGCTGACGCAGACAGAGCTGTGTTGTCTCATGCATACCGGTGCCAAATGCGGTACCCGGATCAATATGAATGATCATCTTACTTTTATCTTCCGCTTTTACCTCTTCCCAGGATGGTGTGATCAAAATATCATCTACATAAAACTGATGGAAATACTGTTTCCAATTATTGATCCAGTCTTTATCCTCTGTCTCGCTTTCAGTAATCGTACACTCTCCAATCTCCATAAAAGCACGCAGACTGTCAAGTTCTTCACGCACACGCGCCAAAAGCTCTGTTGTATCCTCACCTTCTTCCACATAAAAATTCAGGTAAGCAATACCGTCATCCTGCGGTCCGTCCGGCAGAATATCTACAAACATTTGCTGCTTATCAGATTCTGTCAGCGGTACCTTATCCTCAATTTCCACGCCCTCCACACCGGCCTCTGCCAATGTGGAGATCACAATATCCTCTGCTTCCGTTAAAGTTTTTAAAGTAAATTTTTTCCACTTCATAAATGCTCCTTATCAATCCTCAAATTTCTCTTTGAGTTTATCCATAAAGCCTTTTTTCTTCGGATTCTCTGTCTCTTTCTTATCCGTGTTCTCCTCCATCTCACCCAAAGAACGGTCCGTTGCCGCATCAAATGCACGCAAAGCCTCTTTTGCCTCATGATTCAACTTTGTCGGCACCTGTACGACAAGTGTTACATACTGATCACCGCGTACAGACTTATTGCGCAAAGATGGCACACCTTTCCCCTTCAAGCGTATCTTTGTATCTGTCTGTGTACCTGGTTTGACATTGTAAAGCACATCACCGTCAATCGTACTGATCTTCACATCACCGCCAAGAGCTGCCTGTGCAAAAGTAATCGGAGCAGTGGAAAAGATATTCATATCCTGTCTCTGGAAAATCGGATGACGCTGTACAATCACTTCTACCAGCAGGTCACCTCTCGGTCCTCCATTGCTGCCCGGTTCCCCTTTTCCGGCAATACGAACACTCTGTCCATTATCAATCCCGGCTGGTATCGATACCTTAATTTTCTTACGACTGGAGGTGTAACCGGTTCCCGCACAAGATGTACATTTTTCCTTAATGATTTTTCCAGTACCGTGACATTCCGGACAAGTCGTCACATTCTGTACCATGCCAAAAAGCGACTGCTGTGTCATCACTACCTGACCGCGTCCGCCACACTTCGGACAAGTTTCCGGACTTGTACCCGGTTTTGCTCCGGTACCGTGACAGGTCGTACACTCATCTTTTAAAGTCAGTTCCAGTTCTTTTTCACAGCCGAACACTGCTTCTTGGAACGTAATGCGCACCTGCGCACGTAAGCTCGCGCCGCGCATCGGACCATTATTGGCCCGTCTTCTGGATCCGCCGCCGAACAGATCACCGAAAATATCTCCAAAAATATCTCCCATATCAGCGCCGTTAAAATCAAAGCCACCGAATCCTCCGGCACCGCCGCCACCCTGTTCAAAGGCTGCGTGACCGAACTGATCATACTGACGACGCTTATCCGCATCAGAAAGTACTGCATACGCTTCGGAAGCCTCTTTAAATTTTTTCTCTGCCTCCGCATCACCCGGATTCATATCCGGATGATATTTCTTTGCCAACTGTCTGTATGCTTTTTTCAGGGCTGCCTCGTCCGCATTTCGATCTACGCCGAGAACCTCATAATAATCTCTTTTTGTTTCTGCCATTTTCCTCACCTATATAACGCCCCAAAGGACGGGGGAATAATTCCTCCGTCCCCGTGGACTTCGTCTTATTTTTTATACTTCTTTATAGTCTGCGTCGATCACATCATCATCCGGCTGTGTATAATTTGCATCGCCGGCAGCTCCGCTCATATCCGGGCCTGCTCCGCCCATATTCGGATTTGCTCCCTGTGTCTGTTCATACATCTTTGCAAACACTTTCTGTGCGCTTTCCATCAGTTTTTCTTTTGCAGCCTTGATTTCAGCCACCTGCGCATCGGTCATTTCCTCTGCGTTTGTATTTTCCACAAGCTGTTTTAATGCTGCAATATCAGCTTCCACTGCACTCTTATCTGCTGCGTCAACCTTATCACCAACCTCTTCCAGCGCTTTTTCTGTCTGGAATACGATCGCATCCGCATCATTTCTGGTATCGATTGCTTCTTTCCGTTTCTTATCCTGTGCCTCGAACTCAGCTGCTTCTTTTACTGCCTTTTCAATATCTGCATCAGACATATTGGAACCGGATGTAATCGTGATGTGCTGTTCTTTACCTGTTCCGAGATCTTTTGCAGATACGTTTACGATACCATTTGCATCAATATCGAAAGTAACCTCAATCTGCGGAACGCCACGTCTTGCAGGCGGGATACCGTCCAGACGGAACTGACCGAGAGATTTATTATCTCTTGCAAACTGTCTTTCACCCTGTACCACATGAATATCTACTGCCGTCTGATTATCTGCCGCGGTAGAGAACACCTGACTCTTCTTAGTCGGGATCGTTGTATTTCTTTCGATCAGTCTGGTTGCTACGCCACCCATAGTCTCAATAGACAGAGAAAGCGGAGTTACGTCCAAAAGAAGAATATCGCCTGCACCTGCATCGCCTGCCAGCTTACCGCCCTGAATTGCTGCACCAAGCGCTACGCATTCATCCGGATTCAAAGTCTTGCTTGCTTCCTGACCTGTCAGAGATTTTACTTTGTCCTGTACCGCCGGAACACGTGTGGAACCACCTACCAAAAGAACTTTACCAAGTTCAGAAGCAGTGATGCCTGCATCCTTTAATGCATTCTGTACCGGAATTGCAGTTCTTTCTACCAGATCGTGTGTCAACTCATCAAATTTTGCTCTTGTCAGTGTCATATCAAAGTGCTTCGGTCCTTCTGCAGTTGCAGTGATAAACGGAAGATTGATGTTTGTTGTAGTTGCACTGGAAAGTTCTTTTTTGGCTTTCTCAGCCGCTTCTTTCAATCTCTGCAGTGCCATCTTATCTACAGAAAGATCTACGCCCTCTGCTTTTTTGAACTCCGCAATCATATAGTCTGTGATCTTCTGGTCAAAATCATCACCGCCCAGTTTGTTATCACCGTTGGTTGCCAGAACTTCGATAACGCCTTCACCAATCTCAATAATGGATACGTCGAAGGTACCACCACCAAGGTCATATACCATAATCTTCTGCTCTTTTTCATTATCAAGACCATATGCTAAAGCTGCTGCTGTCGGTTCGTTGATAATACGTTTTACTTCCAGACCAGCAATTTTACCTGCGTCTTTGGTTGCCTGACGCTGCGCGTCATTAAAATATGCCGGAACCGTAATAACCGCTTCTGTTACTTTTTCACCAAGATAGTTTTCTGCATCTGCCTTCAGTTTCTGAAGAATCATCGCGGAAATTTCCTGCGGGGTATAATTTTTCCCGTCAATCGCTACCTTGTAATCAGTACCCATATGTCGTTTAATAGAAGAAATTGTTTTGTCCGCGTTTGTCACTGCCTGACGTTTTGCTGGCTCGCCTACCAGACGCTCGCCTGTTTTGGAAAATGCTACTACAGACGGTGTAGTTCTTGCACCTTCTGTGTTTGTCACAACTGTCGGTTTTCCACCTTCCATAACTGCTACACAACTGTTTGTTGTACCAAGGTCAATACCAATAATCTTACTCATAATCTGTTTCCTCCTGTATGATTGTAATTTAGTTTCTTTATAATTTAATTTGCTACTTTGACCATACTGTGTCTTACCACTTGGTCTTTGTAGGTATAACCCTTTAAAAATTCTTCAATGATAATATTATCATCGGCCTCTTCATCCTCCACATGCATTACCGCATTGTGGAAATCCGGATTAAATTCACATCCGACTGCTTCGATCGCTTTTACGCCAATCTTCTCAAGCATTTCTGTCAACTGTCGATAAATTTTATCCATACCGTCCGCAAATGGATCCGCTTTTGCCTCTTCCGTAAGAACTGCCAGGCCTCTTTCAAAATTATCCACTACCGGAAGAAGCTGTTCGATCACACTCTTGGCTCCCATTTCAAACATTCCCGCTTTTTCTTTTTCAGAACGTTTACGGAAATTATCAAATTCCGCCATCTGACGCTTCACACGGTCATTTAATTCCTCAATCAATTCGTCTTTTTTATCCGGCTTTGCCTCACATTCCTGATGCTGTTTTTCTTCTCCCTCAGTTGTTTCTTCTGCCTCCTGAGCTTCTGTATGCTCCTCATTTTCTAAAATTGTCTCATCCAGTTTTTCCTCTGTCACCAGTATCGCCTGCCTTTCTTTTCTTTATCTGTCCTCGCCGAATATAGAATCCAGCTGTTGTTTTAATGTTTGTAAAGAATCGACTACCTTTTCATAATCCATTCGTTTTGGTCCAATGATACCAACCATTCCCTGCATACCGCTGCCCAGTTCATAAGTCGCTGTCACCACACTACAATCTTTCATTGTCTGCACCGGAGCTTCGCTGCCGATATAGACCTGAATGCCGGTACTATTCTCAGACTCCATTGTTTCGTTGATTAGGTTAGCCAGATCTTTCTTTTCCTCAAAGGTACTGATCAATTCACTGGCACGCTCACTGTCGCTAAGTTCCGGATAACGGAAAATATTGGTCGCCCCACTGGTATAAATTTCCATATCATCATCCATGCGAATGGCATCCGCTACCGCGTCAAGCACCTGACTGACAACATCACTGTGAATACCAGCCTGTTCCTTCATCTGTGTGATCATACCAAGATTTATTTCTTCGATCGCATGACCATTTAAAGTCGTGTTCAGTAGAATATTCAGTTTCAGGATCATCTCATTATTTAAGCCATGTGGAAATCGAAGTATCTTGTTTTTAACAATATTGCCTTCCGTCACGATCACTGCCAGCAACTGATCTTCATCAATGATCGACAGTTGTATAAACTTTAACTTCGTCGTATGATACCGCGGTGCTGAGATCATTGTCGCATAATTCGTACTGTTTGCCAGAACCTTGACCACCTGTTTTAGGAGAGCCTCCATTTTATCCTGTTTCTGGATGAGCACCTCCTGCTGCTGACGGACTTCCTGCTCCTTTTGTTCCATCAGATAATCTACATATAAACGATATCCCTTATCTGACGGAATACGTCCGGCAGAGGTATGCGGCTGTATAATCAGCCCCAGTTCTTCCAAATCTGCCATTTCATTACGGATGGTCGCAGAACTTACATTCAGATCCGCATACTTGGAAATCGTTCTGGAGCCGACCGGTTCTCCGGTTTCCAGATATGTCTGTATGATCGCATAAAAGATTTTCCACTTTCTGCTGTCCAACTGCACTGCGTTTCCTCCTCCTTTTGTTTTGTTAGCACTCCTCTTTATCGAGTGCTAACATCTACGGTTTTAAGATATCACCATCTAAAGAAATTGTCAATACCTTATTTCCATTTTTCTTATGCAGTTTTTGTCGAATACACAAAACCTGTTTTATTTGACTTTTTTCGTAAATATGGTAAACTGATTCCATAATTTTATATGGAAAGGAAACAATCATGAAGATACGTAACTATCTTACGATTCTGTTTGCCGTACTTGGTATTGCAGCGCTTCTCGGGCTTGCCGGATTTATGACCGTTTACACTGCAGACAGTGAAAATCCGATTCGCAGGCAGATTATGAGTTTCCTGCATCTTGAGGATGACTCTGAAGATGCAGCAGTTCCCGCGGCTACAACACAAACAGATGCTGCTGACACATCTATTCCTGCACATCAAGCGATTTTTGTAGGAGATTCCCGGACTGTCGGTATGGGAAACGCAGTAAATGATACCTGTACTTACATTGGTAAAGACGGAGAAGGATACAACTGGCTAACCTCTGTTGGCACAAGTCAGCTTGCAGCCGCACTGGAGAATAGTCCTAGCTTACCTGTATTTCTGAATTTCGGAGTCAATGATCCGGAAAATATCAGTCTTTATATCGACTGTTACCGTTCTCTGATGCAATCCTATCCGGATACGCCATTTTATCTGTTGTCCGTTAATCCATTATCAGACAATACTGAGTTCAATACGACAAACGAAATGGTAGAGTTATTTAATGCTACATTAAAAGACGCATTCCCGGATCAATATCTTGACTGCTACTCTTATTTAAAGGAAAACGGTTTTGAGACCGTTGATGGTCTTCATTATACAAAAGAGACTTATCAGTCCATCCATGATTTTGCAGTTCATCAAATTGTATAATCGAGTAGGAGGCTAACCATTAATTGATTAGCCTCCTACTCGATTTTATAATATGGAAAATCCTCACTTTTTCTTATATTTGTCAAATCAGGTAGATATAGCCTCTCAGACTTCTTCCGCCTGCCCAGTTGTAAATACTCTGATACTTAAATACAATATTGGATTTCTCACTGTTTGGTTTAGTCTTGCTCTCTGTATAACCAGATTCAGATACATACGGTACACCGTTTACAATATCCTCTACAACGGCAATATGTGCATCACCGTTTGCTCCATAATTAAAGACTGCCAATGCACCAATCTTCGGAGTTTTTCCATACTTAAATTTCTTTAAGCTTGCATTCGCATTATAAATACCGACTGGATCTCCACCGAAAATCGCCTTTACAGCTGCCACACTCTTACCATTCTGTGCTGCAATCTCCATTGCACGTCCACACGCATACCAGGTACAGTTGCCGGTCACATATACATTACCGTAATACGGCTTGCCTGTCGGCGCCAAACTATTATATCTATAGTAAATATTCTGAGAACTGTTGTAAAACCATATATTATTACTTGCCGGTCTTGTCTTTCTTGGAATGAATCCTGCTGGTCTCGTTACACTACCAGATGCATCCAAACTGCCATTGCCGTTGGAACCACCAGACCCCGTACTGCCTGAAATTGTACCACTTGTACCCGAACCGGTTACTTTGACTGTACGGTAAATCAATGTCGCTGTCGTCCCCTTGCTGTCCGTTGCCGCCACCTTGATCTTATAGGTACCTGCCGGAAGCTGTTCAAATTTCATCGCCGCATCCAGCGTACTATTTGCCAAATTATAGGTTTTTGTATTTAGTTTTACCGATTTATAATAAACTTTTTTATTATTTGCAGTATTTATGATACCAGCTGCCACCTTTTGCAGCGGATAGGTCGAAGTGATCTTACCACCCAAACTGTACGCCGCACCTCTTTTTAAAGAAACATTCGTACTTGGTTTTGGATTAACTACTTTTATCTTACCTGCACCGATCACTTTAAACTTTTTATTAATCACACGCTTCTGATAACCCTTATCTTCAATACAAAGCACTCGCAAATAATACTGCCCAACTTTCAGCTTATCAAACATGATATACGGATCGGCTTTACGCAGATCGTAGGTTTTCGCATTTGGATATGCATGAAATCTCTGCAGGCAGGTTCTTCCCGTAGAGTTATAAATCGTTACTCGGATTTCTTTTAATTTTCTGGTAGATTTGATCGTCCCCTTTAAATTATAGAAAGAACCTTGTTTAATTGTGGATGGTTTTGACGCTCCGGAAATAGATACCTTTGCCTGTGCAGTCAGCGGCATTGCAAACACCAGCAACATCAGCAGCAATAAGCCAAAAAGTCTCCCTTTTTTCTTCATTTCCTTCTCCTTTTTCCTATCTTGTTGTGTTTCTTAAAAACAACAATACTTTATTACTTTTTCATTAAAACCTTTTCGGCTAGTATACTATGATTTTCCAATGATTGCAACACTTTTTAACAGTTTTGTAAGATTTTTCAATCTTCCAGCAAAAACTGTGCCATCACATAATTACTGATATCCCTTCCTTTTTCTGTCAGCGCTACATATTCCCTGTCTATTTTCAGCAAGCCCTGCTGTCTCAAATGTTTCAAAACAGAACCGTACACGTCTTCCATCGCGCATCCATACACTTTCTGAAAATTTTTTTTCGATACTCCCTCTGTCAGGCGCAAACCGAGAAACATCGTTTCCTCCATCTGTGCATTTTTACTCAAACACTCTTCTTTCTCCTGACAGTCACCGTTTAGGTAAGCCTTTAGATTCCTGCCGTTTGAAAAACGCACATTGTCTAACAGAGAAGCTGCGCCCAGACCAAATCCCTTATAATCCGTGCGCACCCAATAACCGACATTATGACGACACTCTTTTCCCTCTTTTGCGTAATTGGAAATTTCGTAGCAATGATAACCATATTCATTTAAAATTTCTCTCGTCCGCCCGTACATCTGTCGTTCTTCTTCCTCAGTCGGAAGCAGGCGGCATTCTCCACCCGCCTCTCGTACTCGCAAATCCTCAGCATATTTTTCGTAAAAAGGAGTTTCCTCCTCAATAATCAGGCTGTATGCAGAAATATGTTCCGGATCCAGCTTTGCCACTTTCTGCAAAGTATCCTCCCAATCCGCAATCTTCTGTCCCGGAAGTGCTGACATTAGATCAACATTAATATTGGTAAATCCTACCGCACGCGCTAACCAAAAATTCTCCAAAAATTCCTCATAAGTATGAATCCGTCCAAGCATTTTCAATTCCCGTTCCTGTGCTGACTGCAGACCGAGACTTAACCGATTAACACCGCTTTTTTGATAACACAGTAACTTTTCTTTCGTCAGTGTGCCCGGATTACATTCAATCGTAATCTCCACAGTTTCAGAAAAACTGACTTTTTTTCGCAATGCCTCCAGAATCATAGTAATCTTATCCTCAGAAAGGACAGATGGAGTTCCGCCCCCCAAAAAAACAGACACTGCGCAGTACTCCTTCTTTGGCTGCCATTCATCAATTTCCTTTAACAATGCCGTCACATACGCTTCCTTTTGTTCTTCTCCAACAGTAAATGAAAGAAAATCACAGTATGCACATTTTTTAACACAAAAAGGGATATGCACGTAAAATTCAAGATTCTTCATATTTTTCTCCATCAAAACGAGCCGGTACAATTTCTGCACCGGCTCCACTCTTTAATTTTCATCCAGTTTCAATACACTCATAAATGCCTTTTGCGGAATTTCTACATTGCCTACCTGGCGCATACGCTTCTTACCTTCCTTCTGTTTTTCCAGAAGCTTTTTCTTACGGGAAATATCACCACCATAGCATTTAGCAAGCACATCTTTACGCATCGCCTTTACCGTCTCTCTGGCGATGATCTTGCTTCCGATCGCCGCCTGAATCGGAATTTCAAAAAGTTGACGCGGAATTTCTTCTTTTAATTTTTCACACATTTTGCGGCCTCGTTCATAAGCCGTCGCACCATGTACAATAAAGGAAAGTGCGTCCACTTCTTCACGATTCACCAGGATATCAAGCTTCACAAGTTCAGAGCGCTCATAACCCTTCATTTCATAATCAAAAGATGCATATCCTCTAGAACGCGATTTTAACGCATCAAAAAAATCATAGATAATCTCATTGAGCGGCAGATCGTATTTTAAAAGTGCTCGCGTCTCTTCCATATATTCCATACCGAGATACGTACCGCGTCTCTCCTCGCAAAGCTGCATGATAGAACCGATGAATTCTGTCGTCACCATAATCTCAGCGCTGACTACCGGCTCCTCCATGTAATCAATCTCAGACGGATCCGGCAAATTAGACGGATTCGTCAAATCAATCACCTCACCGTTTGTCTTGTACACCTTATAAATAACACTCGGCGCCGTTGTGACAAGATCGAGGTTATACTCACGCTCCAAGCGCTCCTGAATAATTTCTAAATGAAGAAGCCCCAGAAAACCACAACGAAAACCAAAGCCGAGTGCGATTGAAGTTTCCGGCTCAAACTGCAGGGATGCGTCATTTAACTGCAGCTTTTCCAACGCATCGCGCAGATCCGGATATTTGGCACCGTCCGCCGGATACATACCACAGTACACCATCGGATTTACTTTTTTATATCCCGGCAGCGGTGCAGCACACGGACGCGCTGCGTCTGTAATCGTATCACCCACACGAGTATCTTTTACATTTTTTAAACTGGCAGTAATGTAACCAACCATTCCAGCCGGAAGCTCATCACAAGGAATAAACTGTCCAGCGCCAAAATACCCAACTTCCACAACATCTGCCTTCGCACCCGTTGCCATCATCGTAATCGTCGTTCCTTTTCTGACCGTTCCTTCTTTGATTCGACAGAAAACGATTACCCCCTTATAGGAATCGTAAATAGAGTCAAAAATCAAAGCCTGCAATGGTGCAGACGCATCCCCCTGCGGTGCGGGAATTTTTTCTACGATCTGTTCTAACACCTGTTCTACATTTGTTCCTACCTTTGCAGAGATCAACGGTGCATCATGCGCCTCGATTCCGATCACATCCTCAATCTCATTAATCACACGCTCCGGATCAGCACTCGGCAAATCTATCTTATTAATAACCGGCATCACATCCAGGTCATGGTCAAGCGCCAAATACACATTGGCAAGCGTCTGTGCCTCAATCCCCTGCGCCGCATCGACAACCAGGATTGCGCCATCACAAGCCGCAAGACTACGCGATACCTCATAGTTGAAATCGACATGTCCCGGCGTATCAATCAAGTTGAACAGGTACTCTTCCCCATCTTTCGCGTTATACACAATACGCACTGCCTGTGCCTTAATCGTAATGCCGCGTTCACGCTCCAGATCCATATTATCCAACACCTGTGCCTGCATCTCACGACTGGTTAAAAGTCCGGTTTTCTCAATAATACGATCCGCAAGCGTAGATTTCCCATGGTCAATATGTGCGATAATACAAAAATTTCTGATTTTGCTCTGATCTATCATCCTTTGTTGCTCCTATTTCTGAAATGTTAATACAAGCGGTGCGCAGCGGATTGTTCCCCTTCACATCCTTTGAAATAGTAACATATTTCTATCTTCCCTGCAATACCTCATTAAGCAGTTCCGCTAATGCTTCCATGGCATTTCGTTCTTCTTCTACAGTATTTAGCTGTGTTCCAGCCTCTACCAGAAGACTCATTGGTTTCAAATGCAGATTAAAGCGGTATGCCATCAGATAAATATTACGCATCAGCCCCGGCACCTGTTCTTCAGCTGTCAGCTGAAGCTGCAAGGCAAAGGCAAGATTATCTTCTATATAAGGGTTTGGCAGATACGAAATATCCTCTCCATCAGCCGTTCGGCTCATTCCGACAATCAACATCAATTTAGCAGTCGGCTTTCCTTTATATTCCGTCACGAAATGAATACCATCCACACCATCACGATGTAAATCAATCACCACCTCAATAGATGGATTCTGCTGCAAAATTTCTGTCACAGCTGCCTCAGAATAATCATAAGCAACATTTCTGTCCAGCACTCCGTTCACCAAATCAAACACCCCTGTCTCATGGATAACCTGATATCCATACTGTTCTTCAAGAATCTCCTTCAGGTATTCACCTACGCCGACAATCGTCGTACCGACATCTCCTTCCACAGAATCTACGAAAGCCTCCTGTGAATGTGTATGATAAATCAAAATTTGCGGCTCATCACGTTTTTCCATCGTCATGTCCATAGAAAGCAGTTTTTCTCCGTTTAAGCGCTCGGCATCAATCGTCGTCATCGCATCCAGAGAAAAATATTTGTTGAGTAGTTCTTGATACTGCAGCCGCTGCGCTTCATCTATGATA
The DNA here is from genome assembly GCA_050944495.1 of Marvinbryantia sp. Taxonomy (GTDB): domain Bacteria; phylum Bacillota; class Clostridia; order Lachnospirales; family Lachnospiraceae; genus Marvinbryantia. Next base: position 16,410 of record JBMNRF010000026.1, on the reverse strand, counting down.
CTATCGCCATCCTCCCGTTCTTTTTTTTCCTGCTGTTTTACAAATTCTTCCATTTCTACCGGCTGCTTATTTTCTTCTGCCTCTGCCTGTGCGCGCACGATCAGCTCATACTCACTGCCGCTCTCGATCTCCGCTGCACCATTTTTCTGCTGTCTCGCATAACTGTACACCGGAAAAATAATCGATGAAAACTTTTCTATGTCCTCCTCGGATTGCTCCTGTTTCTGTACATAGGAAAGGACGGGTATGTATGTACCCGTCATCCATTCTTCCGCCTTTTGATAGATTGCCGACAGCACCGGCGTATTTTTAAACAATCCGTTTTCTTCCGCAATAGTGATACCGCGAATAATAATATATCCGGCAAGTACTGCCATGCAGAGCATCAGAACGGCTCTTATAATTCGTTCCAGTAATCGCATCTTGTCCACCTTCTGCCTGTCTCAGATTATTTTTTGACTGATATGATTACTATATGCCCAGCCGTTCCCGTTTATGACATTTTTACGCAAAAGCAATATTTAAACCTTCTGAAATCGTGAAGCTGACTCTCTTGATTGTCTCATCAATATCTTTCGGCGTAACAAACATCGTATTTAAATTTGCTGCCATTTTTTCACGCAGCTTTTGTCTGCATTCGTCTGCATCAAGCATCTGTTCAATCGAATCACTGATAATTGTGGCTGCGTCCACCACCGTCGGTACCCCGATTGCGATCACCGGCACCCCCAATACCTCCTCATTTATTTCACTGCGATTATTTCCAACTCCGGATCCCGGATTGATCCCGGTATCTGTGATCTGAATCGTACGGTTAAGCCTGCGCGTGCTTCGCGCTGCCAGTGCATCTACGACAATTACCGCATCCGGCTTCGTCTGCGTAACCACACCCTTGATGATTTCCAGTGTTTCCATACCGGTCTGCGCCATCACACCCGGTACGATCGCGCTAACAATACTACCGTCTCCACTCGCATAAGATTTTCCATATTCCCTGATCAAGTGTCTGGTAATATGCAAATTTGCCACTACATCCGGTCCCAATGCATCTGGTGTCACATCACGATTTCCCAAACCGACCACCAGAACATCAGCCTCTTTTAGTTTCAACAGCCGTCCCAAATGCGTTGCCAATGCTATAGAAATCTCCCGATGATAATCTTCGTCTTCTGAAGACATATTCGGGGCCTCAAGCGTGATATAAGTCCCAATTGGCTTTCCCATCGCTCTGGCCCCGTTTTCTGTTTCAATCTTTACTACAGTTGTATAGATTTCACGTTCTTCATCCACTTCGGTTTCTACCTTCACACCGCGGATTTCCACATCTTCTTCAAAACTTTCTCTTGCTTCAAGTGCAAGATCTGTCCGTACATTAAAGTTTCCCAACATAACAGCCTCCGTCTTTTTCTTTTGGAGACTATTCTCTGTCATTTTTCTGAAAATATACTTACCTTACACGGATTCTTTCATAAAATCTTGCTTCCAGCTCTGAATCCACCGTTTCGTATCTAACATGATCCTTCTGACGCTCGGAAATCGCCTCTTCCGCAGTAATTTCACCCTCACGCACCATTTCAGAAAGTTCTCCGGTACGCACCGGATATCCATATTTTTCAATACTAAATTTTTCTGCCAGAGGATGTGCCCAGCAATCTGGATGCGGAATGGTATTTTCCGGCTTCTTCCACCCTACTTTTTCTGCAAGGAACGCCATTTTTTCTTCGTCCGTAACATTATGATACATAAAGTAAGAAAGAGAAGTCACTTCCGTACCTGGCAGATAATCAACCGTCTTGCGTGCCGCCAGTTTGTCCACCAGTCTCGGGAACATCTGATATTCAAAGGACTGCAGATCTCTGGAGATTTCAAATGGCTCAATCTTCTTAGTATCCGCAACAGACTGCAAGATCTGACCTCGAGTTCTTCCGTTTACAATCAGAGGGATATTGTAATGAGACGCCAATAGATGACTGTAATAATGACACAAATGGAAACAGACACCACAAAAATTATGCATCAGCTTCATACATGCGGTATACATTTTGCGAAGATCGGATTCTCTGACTGTCACACGGATATGATCAACATCCAGTTTATCCTGAAGAATCCGAATGTTGTTCTTTCCAAAATCGGTAGAGAAACCGCTGTCCAACGTATAGGTCAGCACACGCATTCCATATTTATGTCTCAACATATAAGTAATATACGCGCCGTCCTTTCCACCGCTGACACCGGTGATACAGTCATACTTTGCTCCAACAGCTCTTGCTTTTTCTTTCGCAGCCTCCACTTCACGGACAAACTGTTCCTCCAACGCATCCCAGTTCGTAAGTTCTTCCTTATGTTCCTCGAAAAAGTGGCAATAGTTGCACACCTGATTTTCATCCAATTTGATTCCCTGGTAAGTATCCGGTAAACCACATTTTACACAATTTGCCATTTTGCTTCTCCTTTTCTCTATTTATTGTTTTCCACATTTTCTGCTTTCTCAAAATCAGCCATAGATTTATAAAAATAGGATTCCGGGTCATCGCTCATCACCACATCGGCAAGAAGTGAACTGAACATGTTGCCCCCCGTTGTATTTAAGTGCTGTTCATCCTTAAACGCATAGTTGGAAAACAGTTTCTGACGATTCTTATAAAGCAGAAAATTATAATAGTCTACTCCCATTTCCTCTGCCAGCTCACGACAAACCTGATCCATGTTATCAAGATCTCCAGCCGCATCGATGTAATCCTGTGACCACGGCACAACCACCATCGTCAATTTGATCTCTTCTTTTTTACAAAACTCAGCCAGCTTTTTCATATAAGTAACTGCCTCCGGATCCATCTGCGCCGCTCCCTGATCTCCATGCCAATAATTATTTTCCGAATTTTTAATCGGACCCTCGCTATGGTAATACTTTTCACAACTTCTGAATCCTCGTTCCTCATACCCTTCTACCTTCTTGCCCGGATTACGTTTGTTTTTAATATTACTGCGTATTTTCTTCGTCTTTGTATATTCCTCCGGTTCCACTCTGGTAGAATAAAACAGTGCCTGTGTCGTCAGATCATTGTCTTTTACTGCCGCCAGATAAGCAAGCTTCCATTTTGCAGAACGCATCGTTTCAAAAGCAGACAAATATCGCTCCGGCAGACGCTCTGCTTTTAAAGTTGGAATGGAAATCGTCAAATAAATCTGTTTAACCGGATTTTTTTCAACCGTCTCTCGGACCAGATAGTAGGTACCGACACACGGCTGGGAGGCTGTGCCGAGGTTAAAGCTGAACGTACCGAGTTTTTCATCAAGGACAAGCGGATTGTATGCACAATATGCGATCGATGTACCACAATACAGTGTATCAATCGTTCCCTCCAGTTCTTCTCTCTCCTGTTTTGACATAACCGTCGCCAACTTCCAGTTTTCCAGACCGAATCGAACTGCGCTCTGCAAACCGAACACAAAAAGCAGGACTACACAGACACGAATCATTACTTTGCTAAAATTGCGCATATGCAAATCCTCCCGCCATTGGATTTTGGAACTGACCCATACATAAAAGCATGGTCAGAATCGCCAGATAGCAGAACCATCTGATCGGCGCCCACTGTTTTGCCAGAAGTTCCCTGACCGGTGTCTTTTCCTGAATCAGATCCACAATAAACACCAGCACCAACGCACCGCCTAAAAATATTGCTTCCCCCGGCAAAAGCCCTGGAAGCAGCTCCTCCATTCCTGTCGGAAGACGAAAAGAGATAAACATCTGTTTAACAAACAGAAACGAACCTGTCGTATTTGCCGGTCCCGGAAATACTTTTAGAACACAGACCAGCGCAAAGGTGCGCAGGATACTGAATAATTTCCAATACCAACTGTCCGATTTGATGTGAAGCACCTGTTTTCCCTTTTCAAACCACGGTTCCATTACCATCGCTCCCATAATGAGCACACCGTTTGCCACACCCCATAAAATATAACGCCAACTTGCGTCATGCCAGAAACCGGTACAGCTCCATACAAAGGTCAGCGCAAACAGAGCAGGAAACAACTTTCCGATACGCGCTCCGAACCATTTGCGTCCAAGTTTTCCAAATTTTGTCGCCGGTGAAGAAACCGCCAGCGGATAAAACATATAGTCACGGAACCAGGAGCTTAAGGTCAGATGCCATCTTCTCCAGTATTCTGCCAGTGACTGCGAGAAAAACGGACGTTTAAAGTTCTCTTCGATATGAATTCCAAAAATTTCCGATGCCCCCGCTACAATATCCATGTAACCGGAAAAATCGCAATACATCCAAATCGTCATATACACACAGCCCAGAAAACAAGTAAGACCACTTAAAGAACTGTAATTGTCAAAAATGGACTGCATCACAGGCTGCATACGATCAGAAATAACAAACTTCTTAAAAAGTCCCCATAAAATCCTCTGACATCCGAATGACAGATTATGATAGTCAAATCTATGTCCAGTATAAAGCTGCTCTGCCATCGACTTATAGCGATTCATCGGTCCCTGCGTCATCTGTGGAAAATAACCGAGAAACAGCAGCAGCTTGGCATAATTTTTCTGCGCTTTAATCTTGCCCTTATAAATATCAATCAGATATCCAATCGCGATTAATGTATAATAGGAAATGCCAAGCGGTATCATAAATTTCGGCACCGGAAGATTCACCCCGGCAAATCCCAGCAAGGAATTGCCGATCCCCATAAAGAATCCCCCATACTTTAATACCAGTAGGATTCCTACGTTCAAAATCACCGCCGCCGTAACAATTCTTTTCTTTTTCTTCTTATATTCTTTTTTCAGAACCGCCGGTTTTGCTTTTTGCTCAGCAATTTGCTGACTGCAGATCCGATCCAGTCGGTCCATTAAAATTCCCGCTACCCAGATACTGATGCTGGTGGCAATCAGATAAACCGGTGATGCGGCACATGCCAGTGCGTAAAACCACACACTGGCTGCCAACAACACAATCCAGCGGAACCGTAAGGGACACAGTACATAGTAGACCACAAACAGTACCGTCAGAAACAACAGGAAAAACAGTGAATTAACTGTCATCTTATGCCTCCTGTTTCAACCTCTCGATCATTGCATACATTGCTTTCGCACTGTTAAAGTTTTCCGGTTCCATCTCATCAAAAGAAACCTCTATTTCAAACGCATCATTGATCTCACCGATCAGAGACACCAGATCAAACGAATCCAGAATTGCATCATCAATCAGTGCTGTTTCTCTTTCAAAATCTACATCCGGTCTTAATTCCTTTAAAATTTCCATTAATTGTTCCACTTTTTACTCTCCTCTTCTTTTCTTTTTTATCTTCCACTCAGCAAAAACTGCCGAGAGACGATACCATCATAAATATAACCCATCTTCTGGTAAATTTTAATCGCGTGTACGTTTTCTTCATCGACCCAGAAATTTACTTTATCAGCCCCGCATTGCACAAATAGATATTCTGTTGCCTCACAAAACAACGTTCTTCCCATTCCGAGTCCTCTAAGCTTTGGGCTGACAACCAAATGCTGCATAAATCCGGTTCTTCCTTTCGGAATTACCATAATGACCGCGCCGACGCTGCCATCCTTTAAACGTACACCAATCATCTGTCCTTTTTCACAATACTGCGCATACTCTGTCCGATCCGGCAAAAGCGTGCTGTAAATATCCAGACTGCTCTCCCACAATGCCGCTACCTGCGGATAATCTTGTTCAGTCAGCGATACGATTGGATACTCACTCTGCTTTTCCTGTTGATCATCCGGCGGACAGAAGCTTTCCTTTAAACACTCCATACGGCGATAACGTTTGTATGGTATAAAACCATTTTCCAGCCATACAGATACTCCGCATTTTTCCAGTGCTTTTTCTTCTTCCCCCCGAAATACTGTATCCAGTATCATCGGGAAATCGGATTTTTCCAAAGCAGGCAGCTGCGCCTGCTCCTTCATATAATAATAGATACGCGCATAATAATACTCTTTTACCAGGATCACAAGTGCTTCCTCGTACTCCTGCACATACAGTCTGTCCCGTTCTGTCATATCTGTGATCTCAGACGGCACAAAAAAACAATTCGACTGCACTTTCGGCCATTTCTTTTTAAACCGCTTTACCCGGTCCGAAAACTGCGCTGCAGATTTCATTTTCTCCATTCTTCAGACACCTCCTTCGGCATCTACATCTTGCATAAATCGCAGGTAAGGATTGTCTTGTATTGCCTGCGGAATCTTTTGAGTGTCTTCAAACAAATATACCCGCGTCGGTGCCACTGTCTGTGCAAGAAACTTCCACAGTTGTTCTTCTCTTTCTATCCGTATAAAGGAAAGCCCCTGTTCATTTAACAGTGCTTCCACCTCTTTGTTTTCTCCGTAAAGCACAGCCTCTTTGTAATTTTCCAAGCCATTTCCAGCAATACATTTCTGTTTCAGAAATACCCGGTCGATCTTGCCCCTCTGATTGAGCGGCATCTTCTTCATCCAGATCAGCCGATTCGGACACATATATTTAGGCAGATAGTTCTGCAGTTCCTGTAGAATACGCTTGTCACACGCTTCCTCTGTCTCATAAATAAGAACGATTTTTCCCTTCGCCTCATCATACTGACAACAGCATCCTGTCACCCACGAAAACGCATTGACTGTGCTTTCAATCTCTGCCAGTTCAATGCGGTGACCCATATGCTTGATCTGCCAATCACGTCTGGAAGCAAACATCAACTGCCCTTGCCCATTATAACGCCCATAATCTCCGGTATGATAAATCAGCTCCGGATAAGCGCTGTTACGCGGATTCTGACGAAATGCCCTGGACGTTGCCTCCGGATTGCGGTAATACCCATGCGCCAGACAAGTGCCACGCACACAGATTTCTCCAGTCTCTCCCGGCGCTGTATCCGTTCCATCCTCATTTAAAAGTAAAATTTCCGTGTTTTTAAAAGCTTCTCCGATCGGAAGTGCTTCCTGTCCGGAAAATACACGATCCACTATGTAATAGGTACAGTTACAAGTAATCTCTGTCGGCCCGTACAAATTGACAAACATTGTCTCCGGCAGATGCTCTCTCCAATAATTTAATACCTTCACCGGCATCACTTCACCAGAGAACATAACCTTTTTCAAATACTGCGGCGTACCTTTATCGAGCACCCGCATGGCGGACAATACACTCAATGCTGAAACCGCCCAGATTACTGTGCTCACCTTATGATCATTTAAGTAAGGAAGCAGAGATTTGGGCATGGAGAACATCGCCTGGGGCACAATATAAAGGCTTGCACCATTTCGCAGAGTGCTGTAAATGTCCTTTACCGATACGTCAAAATCAAAGGGTGCCTGATTGGCGAACACTTCATTTTCATCAAATTCAAAGGTATCGGCAAATTGCTCTGCCAAATCAATCACCGAACGATGGCACACCAACACTCCTTTGGGAATACCGGTTGAACCAGATGTAAAAATCAGATAAAGCGGATCTGTATCCAGATGACCCCGGCGGATCTGTGCCAGGATTTTGTCGTTTATTTTTGTTTTCTCTAGCTCTTCTCGGACAAGTATCGGTGCATCTTCCGTAAAATCTGCAAATCTGTCTGCCTCTTTCTGCGGAGCCACAATCACCTGCGGCTGTGAAACACTCAGTATCGCCTGAATACGCGCAGACGGAAGCTTGCCATCTACCGGAACATAAAAGTTTCCACTATAGACAATACCAAGAAATGTAACCAGACATTCCACCGTATGGTCAGTTACCACTACAATCGGTTTTTTACGAAAACCGTAGGATGCAAACAAGGTACCAATCGCTTTTGCCTCGCATACCAACTGACGATAAGTAATCTCTCTTTTGGTATCTCCAAAAGCAATTTTGTCCGGAAATCTCTCTGCAGAACGTTCCAGATAATCCAGAATGTTCGTAATCATAACAAGATCCTCCTACTATTTTTTAACTTACGTTTTCGTATTATAACATAATTGTGACAACTTTGTGAAGTCTTTTAAGAAAAAAAGGATTATTTTTTTCAATAAAATAAACTCGAATTATGTATTGACAGTTGACCAAGAATGCACTAATATATAGAAGTATGTTTATGTTAAATCGTCCGTGTCCGGCTTTAACTAAACCCAAATGAATGATAAAAGAATGCAAAATATTTTGGAGGTGTCTCAAATTGGCTAACATTAAATCTGCGAAAAAACGTATTTTAGTAAACAGAACCAAAGCTGAACGCAATAAAGCGATCAAATCCGGCGTGAAAACTGCAATCAAAAAAGTAGAAGCTGCTGTAGCTGCAAACGATAAGGCTGCTGCAAGCGCTGCTCTTCTGAATGCAATATCTGTGATCAACAAGGCTGCTGGCAAAGGTATTTACCACAAAAACAACGCAGCAAGAAAAGTATCACGTCTGACTAAGCTTGTAAATAAATTATAAGAATGATGCAGGGTCTGCTGCTCTGCATACATAAAGGAAAAAGAAAACCCTATCGGCCCGTCATCCGATAGGGTTTATTTATATCATTTCTGTCATCTATACCTGAAAGCAGCTTCCACCCACAAACTCACGCAAAATAGAGTTCGTCGGGATACTCTCACTTGGAATCCCCACAAAATAATCAAGAAATTTTAACAGACGTTTTGCCTCCACATATTCCGGTGTACCACGTTCAATTCCAAACAGCAACGGCTCGGCATATGTTTTTAATACTGCAAGCTCATAAATTAAGGCCGAGTTAAACATCACATCCGCTTCCTCCTGATTCGGAAAGATATAAGACTCTTCTCCTCTTCGCACAGACGGCCACATCGCAATCGTATCTTTAGCCAGTGTACCTCTACTTCTGGCATCGCGGATGATGCGGCGCAGCAGTCTTCCGTCTGTTGTCGGAATACGGTTATGTTCATCAATATTAAGCTGAGTCAGCGCACTGATATAAATCTTAAATTTGCTCTCCTTTGGCAGACTGTATGACAGCTTATCGTTCAATCCATGAATTCCTTCGATCACCAGCACATCATTTTTCCCCAACACTTTTTTATTATCATGATACTCTCGCTGTCCGGTTTTGAAATTATAAACCGGAAGATCAACTTCTTTCCCCTCCAACAACTCTGTCATATTCTGGTTAAACAATTCTACATCCAGTGCTTCCAGACATTCGTAGTTCGGTTTTCCGTCCGCATCAAGCGGAGTATCTGTGCGATTCACAAAATAATTGTCCATCGGGATCGGATGCGGTTTCAGTCCATGTGCCGACAGCTGAATAGAAAGACGATGAGAAAATGTTGTCTTTCCGGAGGAAGAAGGCCCTGCGATCATAATCAATTTCTTACTCGGATTTTCTGCAATCTGCTGTGCGATCTCCGCAATCTTTTTCTCCTGCAACGCTTCCTGGATCAGAATCAGCTCATGTACCTTTCCAGTAACAATCTGCTCATTTAAATCTCCTACTGTATCAATTCCCAGCATTTTTCCCCACTTTAAGGATTCTTTCTGAATCTGAAAAATTTTCTTCTCCGGCTGGAACGGTGGAACTACATTTGGTTCATTTTGCGTCGGCATCTGCAGCACAAAGCCCTCGTCATACGGTATCAGATCAAAATGCTTTAGATAACCGGTTCCCGGTACCATATACCCATAGAAATAATCATGAAATCCATCCAGACTGTAAATATTTACTTTAGATGCTGTGCGATAATGAAACAATTTTTCTTTGTCTTTCATGCCAAGTCTGGCAAATAGAGCGATTGCGCTGTCCGTATCAATTGAATCCTTACCGATCACTATATCACGCTTTACCAACTCCTGCATGGCTGTCTTAATTTCTTTTAAATACTTCGCTGAAATACCCTTCAGCCCATCCATAGTAATGTAAAAACCTTCACTGACGGCATAATGTACACAAACCCGCAGTACCTCTTCTCTTCCGCGCACATGCTGGATTGCCTTTAAAAGCAGCAGGATCATACTGCGGCGATAAGCAGAAAATCCGGCCTTATCAGCAACTGTCAAAAAAGTGACTGTCTCGCCATCATGCATCGGCTTATTCAGTTCCTGCAGTTTTCCATTAACCGTCGCCAATACAATATCATACAGATATTCTTTTTGATGCTCCCGTGCAGCCGCTAAATAGGACGTGCTGTCCGGATAATTCTTTTCAATGCCATTTACGATTACGCGGATTTCATTTTCCATAGATATCTCCTCCGTTTCTGCTGATTATTATCTTTTCTTATACCTTATCAGGATTACACTATTTCAAAAGGACTTTTTATCTCATCTGTACAAATTTCCAGATTTTTTCCTTCTTTCTTTAAAAACGCTTCCATCTGCGCAATAAAAATATGTTCCAGTCCATAATGTCCTGCATCAATTACCGCCAGATTGGAATCGACTGCATCCAGCCCGTCATGATGTCCGATATCGCCGGTAATCAAAACCTCCGCCCGTTTTCGGATTGCCGCCGGGATCAGGCTCTTTCCGGATCCGGGAGAAATCGCTACACGCTGGATCACCTGCTCAATATCTCCAAAAATTTTCACATGCCCCAGATGAAAAATCGTTTTCACCAATTCAGCACACTCCAACAAGGTCACCGGACGCACCAGAGCCCCCACCCGACCAAAGCCGATTCCTTCTCCTTTATCATCTACCCCAGTCAATTCAAGAATTTCCGGTTTCTGCAGCTTCATCATGCTTCCTGCCAGCGGCGCCATCTCCAAAGCATCATAATTTGTATGCATTGCATAGCTGCAAATATCGTTTTGAATCAACGTATAAAATTTGCCGCCAATTAGGGATTCTGCAGTAACATTTTTAACACCGTCCAGTGTCAGCGGATGATGTGTCAGCAATAAATCTGCTTTCCAGGAAACCGCCCGCGCGATCACCTCCGCTGTCGCATCAAGCGCAATATATACTCTGCGGATCTCTTTATTCTTGCGTCCAGTCTGCAGACCGCTGTTGTCCCACCGCTCCGCTTGATCAAGCGGAAAACGACTCTCCAGCAGCTGCATCAGTTCTTTTAAGGTCATCTAAAATTCCTCCATTGTTTTCTCTATCATGATAAGCTCCTGCTGCCATCTTGCCAATGCCGTCTGTACAGACGTACCGTCTTTTTGTTCTAATTCTGCGAGGATCGTTTTGCAGGAGGCCTGCTCTTTATTAAGAAATTCCCACAGGCAGACATTTTTTTCCTGCAACAGATATTTGCCAAAACGGTATTCCCGTTCATCCCATTTTTCCTGTATCCCATGACACGCCAACATCATCGGATAATATTTTCCCTCGTCCCGTACCATATCCTCCGCGCAAATACAAAAGCCGTTCTCATGCAGATATCTGCGTACCAAATGTATCTCCGACTGCGGCTGTAAGACAAACCTTTCCACAGATTGCAGAACTTTTCTGCTCTCCTCTAAGATTTTCATCGTCAGCGCGCCGCCCATACCGGCAATCACCACAGTATCGACTTCCCCCGGAAGAAGCTGTTTTGCTCCATCGGAAAGACGTGTCTGAATGATACTTTCCAGACCATATCTTCTGATATTTTCCTGTGCCCGCAAAAGCGGACCCTTATTGACATCCATCGCCAGCGCCGCCTGTAATTTTCCCTGCTGTGCCAGAAAAATTGGAACATATCCATGATCTGTGCCAATATCGGCAAGACGGATCGCATCCTGCGCAAGGCCAGCCACCGCGGTGAGTCTAATTGATAATTGCATATATTTCTCCTGTCTATTCAAACGTTACCGTCAGCCGGGCAATTTCATTCACCCGTTTACGGTCGGTAATAATCTTCTGCAATCCGGCCATATCGGTCGGATTTAATTGCCCTTTACGCACATCCAGACTGTGCAGCATCATTTTCTGTAAACTTTCCTTAAACGCTTTTTCCATCTCTGCCGCTGTCTCCACTTTCAGCGTAGAATGAAACAGCGCTGCCGCTTGGCTTTGTTCCTCAGGATCAATAAAATGATTGATAATCTTTGCCGGTGCCCGTTCTCCTGCCTCATACTGTGCAAACAGAAGAGTTGCTACCGTTTTATATGGCTCACCGTCAAAGTCCTCCGGACCAATGTATGCTTTTACGCTCAGATAAAGCTTCGGATATTCAATCAGCCAAGTCAATAGAAGCTTCTGTGATTTTAAAAATCCCGCTTCTTTTTCAGTTTTCGCTGCCCGCACCGGAGCCGGACGGATAACCACCTCTTTTTTCAGCGCCATGCGGTTGACCATTTTACGCAGGCTATCCCTGGCAACGCCATATCTTTCTGCCACCGCTTCGATATAATTTTCCCGCTCCAGCTCCTGATCAAAGGTCACAAGTCGATTCGCCACTTCCTCATAAAAAGAAGTTTTCCCCTGCGGATCTGTCATATCGTATTTTCTCTGAATCACATCCGTTTCAAACAAGAAACTGTTCTGTGCGCTGTCGATCCGTTTTTGAAATTCTTCTGCACCGAGCGCCTTAATAAATTCATCCGGATCCTTATATGGCTGCATTGAAAGCACACGAGCCGAAATGCCTGCTTCTTTCAGAAGCGGTATCGCCCGAAGCGCCGCGCGCACACCGGCATCGTCACTATCATACGTCAATATCACCTCATCTGTATAGCGCTTTAAAAGGCTTGCATGCTGAGAGGTCAATGCCGTTCCCAGAGACGCCACCGCATTGGTGAATCCCGCCTGATGCAGCGAAATTACATCCATATAGCCTTCACAGACCAGAAGATTCTTTTTGCGCGCCATACGGGCAAAATGAAGTCCATACAAATTGCGGCTCTTGTCAAATACGACCGTCTCCGGAGAATTTAAATATTTCGGCTTACCGTCTCCCATTACACGGCCTCCGAACCCAATTACACGACCGTTCACATCCATGATCGGAAAGATCACGCGATTCCAGAATTTATCGTACATACCGCGCTTTTCATCAACATTCATCAGCCCTGACTTTGCCAACAGTTCATCCGATACACCGTTTTTTTTCATATAGCGGTATAGATCATCGCTGTATTTATTGGAATAGCCTAACCCGAAACGATGAATTGTTTCGTCACTCAAAGCTCTGCTTTTCAAATAGCTCATGGCCTGCACTCCGCCATCGCCTCTGAGCTGGTAATAAAAATATTTCGCAGCGACTTTATTTAATTCCAGGATCTGACTGCGGATGCTCTGCTGCTTCTTCATCTCCGCACTCATCTCCTGCTGCGGAAGTTCCACACCGACCCGATCTGCCAGATATTTCAATGCTTCCGGAAACGTGTAATGTTCATACTCCATAATAAACGTAAACACATTTCCTCCGGCTCCGCACCCGAAGCAGTAATACATCTGCTTCTGCGGTGACACAGAAAAGGACGGCGATTTCTCATTATGGAACGGACAAAGTCCAAAATAAGAACTGCCCTTTCGCTGAAGCTTTACATAACCAGAAATCACATCCACAATATCATTTTTCATGCGGATTTCTTCCACCAGATCTTCTGAATAAAACATAGTTGTCTCCTCTGCTTAATACTGCCATGCTTTTGGAATAAAAATTTCACTGTATTTTGCCATCGCATACTGATCGGACATACCAGAAATATAATCACAGACAATTTTCGGCACACCCTCACCCCTCTTATAGAGTATCACCAGATATTCTTCCGGCAAACTCTCAAGATGTTCTGAGTAATATTCGTAAAGCGCCTGCACTAGCATCTCTGCCTTACTCTCCTGTGATTTTGCCACACGGTTCGTATATACATGCTGAAACATAAACTTACGCAGCCCTTTCATCGCGTAAGCAATATCATCTGACTGCATGATATCAGGCTGATCCTCACTGTTTCTCACAATATCATGAATCATCGTGTTCAGACGCTCCTTGAGATTTCCCCCTAATATTCTGCGATACTGCTGCGGAATATCCTCCTCTCTTAAAATACCCGCGCGCTCAGCATCATCAATATCATGATTAATATAAGCGATTTTATCTGCCAGACGGACTATCTTTCCCTCTAAGGTAGCGGGACTTCCACTGGAACGATGATTTAAGATCCCGTCCCTCACCTCCCAGGTTAAATTCAACCCCTGTCCTTTTTTCTCCAACAGATCTACTACACGCAAACTCTGTTCACAATGAACAAATCCTTCCGGACAGATACGATTTAATGCCCGCTCCCCGGCATGGCCGAATGGTGTATGACCGAGATCATGTCCGAGCGCTATCGCCTCCGTAAGATTTTCATTTAAACGAAGCGCGCCGGCAATCGTTCTGGCAATCTGTGACACTTCTAACGTATGCGTAAGACGATCACGGTAATGATCCCCCTGCGGGCTCAAAAATACCTGTGTTTTATGTTTTAGGCGCCGAAATGATTTGCAGTGCAAAATCCGGTCACGATCTCTCTGATAATCTGGCCGGATATCACAGGGCGTCTCCGTTTTTTCTCTTCCTTTTGTATTTTTACTGAGGCTTGCATACGGACTTAAATAACTTTCTTCCCTTTGCTCTGCCATTTCTCTGATCGTCATAAGTTTCCACCCCCATATGTCCTCACACGATATCTGCCATCTTTTACCGTAATCGTAATCGCCCCGCATATGTCTGTTCGTATAATACGGCTTCCCATCTCTACAGCTCTTTTCAAAAATTCCGCATGTGGATGTCCATAGCGATTACCCGCTCCGCTCGATACACAGATCAACTTTGGTCTCACTTTCTCTAAAAATGCAGCCGAGGAAGATCCCTTCGAACCATGGTGCGCCGCTTTTAGTATATCCGCCTGTAAAGCCGAAGTCTCCCACCCCGTCTGTAAAAGCGCCATTTCCGCTTCTCCCTCTACATCGCCTGTCAAAAGTGAGTGAAATCCCTGATACGAAACTTCTGCCACCATGGACGCAGCATTTTCGTTTTCATACACAACACCTGTCTGCGGCGATAAAATGCGGATTGTGAGATCATTTTCTCTCAGTATATCACCTTTTTGCGTAAAACGCACGAAAATACCATTTTTCTGTGCCAATTCACAGATTTCTTGCTGATGTTTCGAAATTTCTTCCCGAATCGGCAAAACAATGGTTCCGATCGTAATACCGGCAGCATTATTTCCCAACAGTCCCGGCACATATCCTTCTAAGATCTCCAGAAGTCCGCTGATATGATCCGCATCATAATGCGACACCAGCCAATAATCCACTCTATTAATCCCTTTGCTCATTAAAAACGGCTCCAGCGTATACTGTGCCAGATTCTTTTCACTGCTGCTCCCTCCATCCACCAGGTATACAGAACCAGAAGCGTTTTCGATGCAGCAGCCATCTCCCTGTCCGACATCCAAAAATGTCATCGTAAAGAGTTCCCTCTTTGGGAAGAAAAAGATACTTACTACCAGTATAAGTGCAATCGATAACTTTATCAAATCCATTTTGAACGATTTTCTATAAAAAGTATCCTTTTGTAGAAAAAACAACACAGCCAGCAGTAAGAGATAATACAGCATTATCTGCCAAATCTCCGGTTTGCGCACTACAACCGTCGCAAATGGCAACAGACGCATCTTATCACAGATTTGCTCCAGAATCGTCAGAAATATATGTGCCGGATACATTGCAATCTTGCCACCAATCAGTCCGACTGCTGTAAAGCCTATGATAAACGGTACCAGTGGAACAACCAGAAGATTTAAAAAAATTCCATACAGTGAAAACTGAAAATAATACAGGGCAATCAATGGAAATGTCGTCAGCTGCACAGACAGGCTGATTCCAAATGCCGTGCTTTTTAACAGCCGCATCTTCCAGGTATTTGCCAGCAGTACTCCGCTCACCGCCGCAAACGACAACAAAAATCCCGCCTGTGTAACTGCCGCGCTTTGAAACAGCAAAATTCCGGCAGCTGAAAACGTCAGCGCTGTCGGCAGATCATAAGTACGCCCGACAGCCTGTGCAAATAAAAAGACCAGAAACATTATCACAGCCCTTACAGCTGAATAAGCAAATCCAGTCATTGCTCCATAGCTAAACATCAGAATAGCTGCAAGCAATCCGGCAAGCCAATGACGCAACCTTATTTTGCGCAGCAGATGATATAATGCCATACCAATCATGGAAATATGAAGCCCCGTCAAGACTTTCTTTACTTATTATAATGTGGCAAAACCCCTTATGCAGAACCAGAGGGGGTAACTCTTGGAGTCCATAACCCCCTTTAACACTTAGTTACCCCCTCTGGCAGTCTTTTAACAACGCTATTCAATTCTGCGATGCAAAAAAATAACCGTAGTCATACATTTTCATACCGAGATGCTTTCCTATATCTAGAAGATTGTCTATGATGATTTCCACATCTCGATCCTCTTGATCCGGCTTTCCAAGTCTGACACAGATTCTTTCATAGGCATCACACATTTCTGAATAAAGCCGACT
>JBMNRF010000025.1:0-51323 GCA_050944495.1 Marvinbryantia sp. | reverse complement strand
ATCCGGCTTGGTTTTAATTAGCACATCCATGATCAGGAATAGAGTTTTCCGCAGCACTGGTGAACCGTGCTTTGAGGCGTGTACATTTTTGGGGAATGATCCTCGGAATCATTGATGCCAGGGGCTAGCGTCAATAATGAAAAATAACAATATTTGAAGCGGCTATTATGAATAATTTGTTAATGTGGCACGGCTTATAATCTGGAGGAAATCATATGTCTATTGAAAAAGTAAGAGAATATTTCAAAACGAAGGGAATTGACGGAAGAATACAGGAATTTGAAATTTCAAGTGCAACAGTATCTCTTGCTGCTAAGGCTTTACATTGTGAAGAAAGCCGTATTGCAAAAACGTTGTCATTCCATCTGGAAGAAAAGGTGATACTGATTGTTGCTGCGGGCGATGTTAAAATTGATAATGCAAAGTATAAAGCTCAGTTCGGATCGAAAGCAAGGATGTTATCTTTCGAAGAAGCAGAACCTTTGATTGGACATGCTGTTGGAGGTATTTGCCCATTTGCTGTAAATGAAGGCGTGGAAATATATTTAGATATATCTCTTAAACGTTTTGATACCGTGTTTCCTGCATGTGGCAGTTCCAATAGTGCGATTGAACTTTCTATACAAGAATTAGAAGAATATTCTGGTTTTATAAAATGGATTGATGTCTGCAAAAGAATGTGATGAAAAGGAAAACAGAGGAACTTATCTGCCTTGATATTTACTTTATATATAACTGCACTGTCAGGGTATGTCAAGAGCAGGCGGAATCTTTCGCCTGTCTTGCGGGAACTTTATGGATTGTTCCGGTAGCCGTAAAAATTTTAATCGAGGCACAGACAGATAGTCCGGAAGCATGTGTAAAAGAAAAATGGAATCAAGGTATCTGCCAGTAAGGAGAGAACTTTGTGAAATATGAAATTGGGAGTTGCTCTTGGAAAACCAAAGCAGGAAATTTGTAAAACGAGGATTGCTTATATTAACAAAAGCAAATCCAAAGATTATTTGAATCAGAGTTGAAAAATATAAAATATATTTGCCATTAAAAAATATGTAGCCTGTCAGCGTAAGTCCAGCTTATATGACAGAGTTACATTTTTTTGTGCAGAAAAAGGAAAAGTTAAAACAAAATGGCAGAAAATAACAAGATGAAAGACATGCTGGTGAATAAGCTGATGCTCCAGATGGGAATTCCAATGATTCCTTCTATGGTATTACAAGGGAGCGCAAAATCATCAAATCAGATGATTGAGCGATACCCCCTCTTTCAGCATTTTTTCTAATTCTTTTGCTGCAATATTCATTGGCCGTGATGTGTCTCTGACAAGGCAGATACTTCTGGTGGGAATTTCACAGTCAAGTTTAATGGGGAAGATTTCTCCGTTTTTCAGCGCTTCTTTGTAGAAAACCTCGGAGAGAAAACCGAGACCGAGATCATTTTTAATCATGGGAAGGATCTGGTCGATTACAGAGGCCTCTATTTCCGGGATTAGGGAAAGACCATGATTCAGAAAGAAGTGATTATAAAACTCACGGGTGGCGGTCTGAGTGTTGGGCAGGATCAGCGGATAGTCAGAAAGATTTGCGACCGTAAGTGAACGCTCTGCAAGTGCGGAAAAACGGGGACCGCCGAAGAGATTCTCATGAATATCCATCAAAGGAATTGCTTTGAGCGGATGGCGTACTGTGACGGGAGTAGTGATCAGTGCAAAGTCCACGCTGTCTGTTTTTAAGGAGGTAATGGCCTGCATTGTTGTTACGCTGGTCAGATGCACACGGATGCCCGGATAAAGGTAGTGAAATTCTTTCAGGCAGGGCAGCAGAAGCGTGTGCAGCGCAATTTCACTTACGCCAATAGAAATAGTACCATGCTGCAGATTTTTTACATTGGCAAGTTCTTCCTCGGCGGCTATAAGCTGCCGATATGCGACCATAACATGATTGTAAAGATACTGCCCTTCGGTTGTCAGCGTCACACCGCGATTTGAACGGGCAAAAAGACGACAGCCCAATTCGCGCTCAAGATTGCTGATCGCACGCGATACATTTGGCTGGTTGCTGAGAAGAATATTAGCTGCTTGCGTAAAACTTTTATATTTTGCAACATAGTAAAAAATCCGGTAGTAATCGTAGGATACGCTCATATGTCACCTCTTTCTATATCAAATTGATATATTAGACTGATTA
Source organism: Marvinbryantia sp. (assembly GCA_050944495.1). Classification (GTDB taxonomy): domain Bacteria; phylum Bacillota; class Clostridia; order Lachnospirales; family Lachnospiraceae; genus Marvinbryantia. The sequence goes on along the minus strand of JBMNRF010000025.1, from coordinate 49,137 downwards.
AAAATGTATTTTACATATCATTTTATTGTGAGTATAATACAACGGTGTTAAAAAGGCAAGAAAGAGAAGAGGCGCGAAAAGAAAATGCGCAGAGAAAGGAAGTGATATGATGGAGAAACTGGCAGAAAATCTTCTCGAGGAGCTGACATGCGAGGATGTCTTTACAATTCCGTTGTTTGGCGGGATCGGAGTATCGGAATCTACGGTGATGACCTGGATCATTATGGCGGTACTCGTTCTGCTGGCAATTTGGCTGACACATGGAATGCGTGTAAAGAATATCAGCAAAAGACAGGCGGCAGTCGAAGCCGCTGTGACCTGGATCAATAACTTCGTAGAAGATATGATAGGAGAAGAGGGGAAAAAGTATGTTCCCTATCTTGTAACAGTTTTGCTGTATGTTGCAACGGCAAATATTATAGGGCTTGTCGGTGTAAAACCGCCGACCAAGGATCTGAATGTTACAGCCGCTTTGGCGCTAATGAGTATTGCGCTGATCGAGGCAGCAGGTATCCGTCAGAAAGGATTGAAAAAATGGGCAAAGAGCTTTGCAGAGCCAATGGCAGTGATCGCGCCGATCAATGTGATGGAGATATTTATCCGTCCTTTGTCGCTCTGTATGCGACTTTTCGGAAACGTGCTGGGTGCATTTGTAATTATGGAATTGATCAAGATGGTGATACCGGTAGGGGTGCCGCTTGTGTTTAGTTTTTATTTTGATATTTTTGATGGATTGATTCAGGCATATGTTTTTGTATTCCTTACTTCTCTATTCCTCAAAGAGGCGATAGAGTAATGTATTTTTGAAAAATAAAACAAGACAAAAAGGAGAAAGAAATTATGAATACAATTATTGCAATCGGAGCAGGTATCGCGGCACTTACAGGTATCGGAGCAGGTATCGGTATTGGTATCGCAACAGGAAAGGCAACAGACGCAGTTGCAAGACAGCCAGAGGCGGATGGAAAGATCAGTAAGCTTTTGCTGATCGGCTGCGCGATGGCAGAGGGTACTGCAATCTTTGGGTTTGTAGTCGCTTTGCTGATTATTCTGTTTTTGGGCTAACACATAAGACACATTAATAAGAAAGGCAGGAAAAGACAGTGCTTCGATTAGACTGGAATATTCTTTTTAATATCATTAACCTGCTGATTTTGTATCTGCTGATGAAACGTTTTCTGTTTAAGCCAGTGAATGAAATTTTGACAAAACGTCAGGCGGAAGCAGACGGAAGATTTGCCGAAGCAGATGCGAAGGAAGCGCAGGCAAAGGAAAGCTGTGAAAAATATGAAGCTTTGCTTCAGAATGCAGAAAGTGAAAAAGAGCGGATTGTTGCCGAGGCGCGAACGGAAGCTTCCAAAGAATACGGCCGCATTGTGGACGACGCGAGACGTGCTGCGGACGACATTGTAGAGAATGCAAAAACAGATGCCCGGAAGGAAAAGAGTACAATGATGAAGCAGGCAGATGCTCAGATTCGCGAAATGGTACTTTCAGCTGCGGCAAAGATGGCGGGAGAAGCAGTCGGAAGTGAAAACGACAGCAGACTGTACGATAAGTTTCTTGCAATACAGGAGACAAGCAGCAAGACGAATGGAAATGGAGTGTAAGGTATGTTGCAGGCAGTAGAAAAATATGCACAAATGATGCATCAGCTGGAGATCGGACCGGATGTTTTGAAACATACGATGGATATTTTTGAAGCAGTTCCTCAAATCCTGAAGGATCTGTCCAATCCCGCTGTTGCTCTGGAAAAGAAACACAGTGTGATTGATAAGGTGTTTCCCAAAGAAGTAAGAGATCTGCTGAAGCTTCTGTGTGACAATGATAAAATTTCAATGTTTATGGATATCTGCGAAGCGTATCGCATACAGATGCCGAAGAAAAAAGAGGCTATCCATGCCATCCTGCGTTATGTGACAAAACCGGATGAAAGGCAGCTGGAAGGAATGCGCCATTTTCTCCGCACAAAATATGAATCAGAGGAACTGGATCTTACGCTGGTACAGGATCCGTCACTTGGCAGCGGTTTTGTACTGGAGGCGGATGGAGAAGAGTTTGACTGGTCGCAGAAGGGAAGAGTGCGTCAGATGCAGGAAAAGCTGGAAAAGAGTGTTTCGACAGGGGCGCAGAGTCTCGATGGAATCATTTCTATTTTAAAAAGTGAGATCGAGAATTTTGATTTGGAAGCAAAAGAAAAAGAAGTCGGTGTTGTCAGCTGGGTTGGTGACGGCATTGCAAATATTGATGGAATTGACCATGCTATGTATGGAGAAATTGTGGTTTTTGACAATGGAATTAAGGGTATGGTACAGGATATTCGCCGTGATGAAGTGGCATGTATTTTATTCGGCCGTGATACTGGTATCCGCGAAGGAACCAGAGTGATGCGTACCGGGAAAAGGGCCGGTATTCCGGTTGGAGAAGCTTTTCTGGGAAGAGTGGTGGATCCGCTTGGCGCGCCGATCGATGGGAAGGGTGAGATCCATGCCGATTCTTATCTTCCAATGGAAGAGGAAGCACCGGGAATCGTGGAGCGAAAATCAGTCAGTGTGCCGCTGGAAACGGGAATTCTTGCAATTGATTCGATGTTTCCGATCGGGCGCGGTCAGCGTGAACTGATCATCGGAGATCGTCAGACAGGAAAAACTTCTATCGCGTTGGATACGATTTTGAATCAAAAAGGAAAAAATGTGATCTGCATTTATACGGCGATCGGACAGAAGGCCTCGACAGTTGCGAAACTTGTGAATACATTAAAAAAGTATGAGGCGGTTGAATATACGATTGTTGTAGCGGCTACTGCGTCTGATCCGGCTCCTTTGCAGTATATTGCACCTTATTCCGCGACAGCGCTGGCAGAACATTTTATGCATCAGGGAAAGGATGTGCTGATCGTGTATGATGATCTGTCCAAACATGCGGTGGCATACCGTGCGCTTTCTCTGCTGCTGGAGCGTTCTCCGGGACGTGAGGCATATCCTGGCGATGTCTTTTACCTTCATTCCAGACTGCTGGAACGTTCCAGCCGTTTAAATGAAGAAGCAGGCGGCGGTTCCATCACTGCGCTCCCGATTATTGAGACGCAGGCGGGGGATGTTTCGGCTTATATTCCGACGAATGTGATTTCTATTACAGACGGACAAATCTTTTTGGAAAGTGATCTTTTTTTTGCCGGTATGCGTCCGGCGGTCAATGTAGGACTGTCAGTATCGCGTGTTGGCGGTGCAGCACAGACAAAAGCAATGAAGAAAGCAGCGGGAAGTATCCGTATTGATCTGGCGCAGTACCGTGAGATGGAAGTGTTTACGCAGTTCAGTTCGGATCTTGATGCGTCAACGAAAGAGATGCTGCAGTATGGAAGAGGATTAATGGAACTTTTGAAGCAGCCGCTTGGTGAGCCTCTTTCTATGGAGGAACAGGTGGTTACTCTGTGCGCAGTTACCGGAAGACTACTGCTTTCGGTGCCGCTGGAACAGATGAAGATGGTTCAGAGAGAGATGCTTGCATGGTTTCGGGAGCAAGAGCCGGACATTATGAATGAGCTGGCAACGCGCAGGGATCTTGATGAGAGTCTGAAAGACAGGATTCATGATGCAGTGCGCAGTTTCCTTGATACACGGAAGAAATAGGGTGAACAGATGGCAAACACACGTGAAATTCAAAGCAGAATGAAGAGCATTCGTGATACGATGAAGATTACGAATGCGATGTATATGATTTCTTCGACAAAGCTGCGCAAAGCGCGCCGTGAACTGGAAGAGACAGAACCCTACTTTTATACGCTTCAGGCGATGCTTTCCCGTATTGTGCGCCATGTGCCGAAGATGGAGCATTTATATTTCGGAGATGAAAAGACTTCAGGGACAAAGAAGAAAGGATTTCTGGTTGTAACCGGAGATAAAGGGATGGCCGGCGCTTATAATCATAATGTTTTAAAGCTTGCGAAGGAACAGATTGAATCCAGCAGCGGGTATTCGCTTGCTGTTGTCGGAGAAGTCGGACGACAGTATTTTCATAGTCTGAAGATTGCGGTGGATGATCATTTTCTTTACACAGCGCAGAATCCGACGATGCACCGGGCGCGCGAAATCGCCGCAAAAGCGCTCGCTCTTTATGAAACACATGAGGTAGAAGAAATCTGGATGATTTTTACGACGATGGTAAATGCGGTGCAGACAAAGACGGAAACGGTACGCCTTTTGCCGCTTTCCAGAGAAGATTTCCAGACAGCTCAGATTCCGGCGAATGTTTATCAGGAGGAATTTGATTTCCAACCATCACCGGAGAAGGTTCTGGATCATGTGGTGCCGAATTATGTGGCTGGTTATATTTACGGCGCACTGATGGAATCTTACTGCAGTGAGCATAATTCCAGAATGTCAGCGATGCAGGCGGCGAATGACAGTGCGCAGGCGATGATTCATGAATTGTCGATAGAGTATAATCGTGTACGTCAGGCGGCAATTACGCAGGAAATCACCGAGGTTATAAGCGGAGCGAAAGCACAGAAGCGCAAGCGGAAAAAGAAGGCGAAAGGAGCCGCAGTATGAATAAAGGAAAAATTGTGCAGGTTTTGGGACCTGTTATTGATGTGGAATTTGAAAACGGGGATCTGCCGTTTATCAAAGATGCATTGGAAGTATACAGAGACGGAAAGCGATGTGTCATGGAGGTTGCACAGCACATTGGAGAAAATACAGTGCGCTGTATTATGCTTGCGTCAAGTGACGGACTGCATAAGGATATGGAAGTGACGGCGACTGGTTCGGGCATTCGGGTGCCGGTCGGAGAAAAGACACTTGGCCGTCTTTTTAATGTACTCGGTGAGACGATCGATGGCGGTGAAACGCTGGATCATGAGGAAAAGTGGTGCATTCACCGGGAGGCACCGAGCTTTGAGGAACAAAGCCCGGTGGAGGAGATGCTGGAAACTGGTATCAAGGTAATTGATTTGCTGGCACCGTATGCGAAAGGCGGAAAGATTGGGCTTTTCGGCGGCGCAGGTGTGGGAAAGACGGTTCTGATTCAGGAACTGATCCGCAATATTGCAACGGAACACGGTGGTTATTCTATTTTTACAGGAGTCGGCGAGCGTTCGCGTGAGGGAAATGATCTGTGGAGTGAGATGAAAGAATCGGGCGTACTTGAAAAAACGGCGCTGGTATTCGGACAGATGAACGAACCGCCCGGAGCACGTATGCGTGTAGCGGAGTCAGGACTTACAATGGCAGAATATTTCCGTGATGTGCAGAATCAGAACGTACTTCTGTTTATAGATAATATTTTCCGTTTTGTACAGGCAGGATCTGAGGTGTCGGCACTGCTGGGACGTATGCCTTCTGCAGTTGGTTATCAGCCGACTCTGGCAACAGAACTTGGCGAACTGCAGGAACGTATTGCATCAACAAAAAATGGTTCGGTTACATCGGTACAGGCTGTTTATGTGCCGGCAGATGACCTGACAGATCCGGCTCCGGCGACAACATTTGCTCATCTTGATGCAACGACTGTACTTTCCAGGAAGATTGTGGAGCAGGGAATTTATCCGGCAGTCGATCCATTGGAATCCAGTTCCCGTATCCTTGAGCCGGATGTGGTAGGCGAAGAGCATTATGAGACGGCACGACGCGTGCAGGAAATTCTCCAGAAATATAAGGAACTGCAGGATATTATAGCGATACTCGGAATGGAGGAACTGTCAGAGGAGGATAAAATCACGGTTTACCGTGCGCGCAAAGTGCAGAGATTTTTGTCACAACCGTTTCATGTAGCGGAGAATTTCACCGGTGTGCCGGGCAGATACGTGCCGGTCGCAGAGACGGTAAAAGGATTCCGTGCAATTATTGACGGAGAGATGGATGAATATCCGGAAACTGCATTTTTTAATGTCGGCACAATTGGAGATGTGATTGAAAAGGCAAAGCAGATGGAGGCGGGAGACAGGTAAGCTTCCGGATCATACGGACAGATCTTTTTGTGTCTCTGGAAGGAGCATGGCAGTATGGCAGAATTTTATTTAAGAGTTATAGCGAGCGACCGCACTTTTTATAAGGGAACGTGCGAGATGGTCATTGTTCCGGGGCTCGATGGGGAATGGGCATTTATGGCACATCATGACAATACGATTGTGGCAATCACACCTGGGCAGCTGCGCTTCAAACGAGCAGACAGTATCTGGGAAACGGCGGTAGTCGGCAGCGGGTTTGCGCAGGCGGCTAACAACCGTGTGACCATTCTGGTTGATACGGCAGAACGTCCGGATGAGATTGATGAGGTGCGTGCACAGGAGGAACTGGCGCGTGCGCAGGAGGCACTTCGTCAAAAACAGTCCATCCAGGAATATCGTATCTCACAGGCATCTCTGGCAAGAGCGATGTCGCGTTTGAAAGGAAGAAAAGACGAAACCATGAATTTGTAAAATATGAAAAAGGGGGTGTTTCCGGATAGAGAAACATCCCTTTTAGTAATGAAAGAAGAAAAAAATTCTGTTCCCGGTTTTGATGCAGATACCGTAAAGGACTTGCAAACAGAGAATAAAATGCGTATAATTTATAGGAATGGTTTTGAAAAACAAGCATAGGTTTTACGGAAAGGGACCATACAAAAATGGAAGAACAAAGCAGGCCAGTTGTACTGGAACTGAAAAATATAACAAAAAGTTTCGCGGATACAGAAGTATTGAAAGGAATCTGTCTGCGTGTACAGGAGGGGCAGTTTGTGACACTTCTTGGCTCGTCTGGCTGTGGGAAAACAACGACTCTGCGCATTATTGCAGGGTTGGAAATGCCGGACAGCGGAGAGGTACTTCTGGAAGGTGCGGAGGTGAACCATCTGGCACCGGAAAAACGCAGTGTAAATACGGTTTTCCAGAATTATGCGCTGTTTCCGCACATGAATGTATTTCAGAATATTGCCTACGGACTGAAAATTAAAAAAGTTCCGAAAGCGGAGATAAAAGAGCGTGTAACAAAGATGCTGGAGCTTGTGCAGCTAACCGGTTTTGAGAAACGTATGCCATCGGAAATGAGCGGCGGTCAGCGTCAGCGCGTGGCAATTGCTCGTGCGCTGGTGAATAATCCGAAAGTGTTGCTTCTGGATGAACCGCTGGGCGCGTTGGATTTACAACTGCGCCGTCAGATGCAGCTGGAACTGAAAAAGTTGCAGAAAAAACTCGGTATTACCTTTATATATATTACTCACGATCAGGAAGAGGCCATTAATATGTCTGATGTGATTGTGGTGATGAAGGACGGACGTTTTGAACAGGTGGGAAGTCCGACACAGATTTACGACTTTCCGAAAACAAGTTATGTGGCTCGCTTTGTCGGCTCTGCAAATATTTTAAGCGGTACGGTAAAGCAGGTGAATGATACGCAGGTGATTCTGGAGCATGCCTGTGGGACAATGGTATGTAAAAAAGATCATTTTACAGTCACACCGGGCAGCCGTCAGACATTGGCGGTGCGCAGTGAAAACATCCGTGTCTGGCGTGAGCAGAAATCGGAGCAGGCGATTCGGGCTGTGATTTCAGAAGCAAGCTTTGTAGGCGGAATGCTGCGGATCGTTGCTGTTTTAGAAGACGGAACAGAGGTGATCATCAGTCGTCACGGTATCAATTTTGATCTGGAGACAGGAGAAGAAGTTTATCTGGAATGGCCGGCGGAAGCTGCGGTGTTAGTAGATATGGAGGAACAGTGATGAAAAAGAAAAACAGATGGGGCCTGTGTGTGCTGCCGCTGTATTTGTTTACTCTGCTGTTTGTTCTTGGACCGCTGATTTATATGGTCGCGATCAGCTTTGCGAAAAATAACGGCGACAGTTATGGGTTTCAATGGATTTTTACACTGGAGAATTATCAGCGTATGCTGGATCCGGTATATCTGGAATGCTTTGCGCAGTCCTTTCAGTTGGCGTTTTCTACGACAGTTCTGGTGGCGCTGCTTGGTTATCCGTTCGGATATTTTATGGCAAAGCTGTCCGCAAAAGGCAAAAGACGCATGATGTTTCTCATCATGGTGCCGTTCTGGACAAATTCTTTGCTGCGTTTGTATGGATGGATTATTATTTTACAGGCAAAGGGACCTCTGAACAACCTGCTTAGAAGTCTGGGGCTGATCGATAAGCCTCTGAAGATTCTCTACTCCTATCCGGCGGTTCTGATCGGTATGGTGTATGCGCTGCTGCCATTTATGATTCTGGCGGTGTATTCCAGTGTGGAAAAGATGGATTGGTCTCTGGTGGAAGCAGCAAGAGATCTGGGGGCGTCTCCGGTTAGGACATTCCTGACAGTAACTTTGAAGCTGACCTTGCCGGGGCTGTTGTCAGGCGTGATTCTAACGTTTGTGCCGTCAATGGGATTATTTTTTATCTCTGATATTTTAGGCGGAAATAAGATTGTTCTTGTGGGAAGCTTGATTCAAGATCAGCTTACAAGAGGCAGCAATTGGCCGTTCGCGGCGGCATTGGCATTGATTTTGATGGTAATGACAAGTGTGATGATTTTCCTGTATCGCAGGATAACCCATGTAAAAGATTTGGAGGGCATATTCTGATGAGGAAAAAAAGAATTCGTTTTTCACATATTTATCTGGCAGTGATCATGCTGTTGACATACCTGCCGCTGGCAATGGTAGTGCTGTTTTCGTTTAATGATTCTAAACTGCCGGTATCCTGGAAAGGGTTTACCCTCGATTGGTATCGTGTGTTGTTTGAGGATGAAGCGCTTATGGAGGCGTTGGTGAACAGCTTGGAGCTTGGTATTCTGAGCTGCATTGCGGCGGCGGTGATCGGTACTTTGGGAGCCATCGGCATGGCGCGCGTGACATATAAAAGTAAGGGGATGATGGAATATCTTTCTACCATTCCGATTATGGTGCCGGAGATTATTCTGGCTATGGTGTTTATGGCGTTTTTTTCTCTGTTGAACCTTCCATTTGGCATGGTGACTCTTGTGATCGCGCACACAGCATTTTGTATACCATATGTATTTATGATGGTAAAGGCAAGGCTGGTTGGTCTTGATCCGTCTTTAGAGGAAGCAGCGAGGGATCTTGGCGCAACACCGCAAAAGACGTTTTGGGATATCACCTTACCCCTGATCATGCCGGCAGTGGCATCGGGATGTCTGCTGGCATTCGCAATGTCGTTTGATGATGTAGTGATTAGTATTTTTGTAAATGGGCCAAGGTTGTCTACGCTGCCAATCAAGGTTTATACGCAGATTAAGACCGGAGTAACACCGGAGATTAACGCACTGTGTACGATTATTTTGGCGGCAGTAATTGTAGTATTGATGATCACTTCCCTTTTCAGAAGGAAAAAAGAGAAGTGATTTTGATAAAAGAGGTAAAGCAAAAAAGGCGGAAAATCCGCAGGAGGAAAAGAAATGAAAAGAAGAAATATGATGATTGCGCTTACGGCAGCCGCGGCAGTTTGTGCCGGTGCAGCTGTTCAGGCAGAAGAAAACAAGGAACTGGTGTTATTTACTTGGGAAGGAATGTTTCCGCAGGAAGTGCTGGATGGATTTGAAGAGGAAACTGGTGTAAAGATTGTTTATTCCAATTTTGACACAGATGAGACAATGCTTGAGAAACTGGCACAGGAAAAAGGCGGCGGATATGATGTGGTGATTGCGGATGATTATATTATCGAACAGGCGATTGCCGAAGGACTTGTGAGTGAGTTGGACAAAGAAGCGATTACAAACTTTGGAAATATTAATCCGCTGTATCAGGGACAGTTCTATGATCCGGAAGACAAATATACTGTGCCGTATGGCGCGGGTATTCCGTTGATTGTATACGATCCGGAATTGGTAGATGTGGATATTAAGGGCTATAGTGATCTCTGGGATCCATCTTTGGAGGACAGCATTGCACTGACCGCAAACTATCGTGTGATCAATGGTATCACTTTGCTTTCTATGGGGAAATCCATGAATGAGGAGGATCCGACGGTAATTGCGGAAGCAGGAAAAAAATTGCTGGAGTTGGCACCGAATATTCGTATGATCCAGGATGACAACACGCAGAATGCGCTGTTAAATGGGGAGGCTTCTGTAGGATTTTTGTATACTTCACAGGTAACGACTGTTTTGGCGGAGAATCCGGATCTGAAAGTAGTTTATCCGGAGGAAGGGCTGGGCTTTGGTATCATGGGAGCGTTTATTCCGTCTCAGGCACCGAATGCGGAGGCTGCAAATCAGTTTCTGAATTACATTCTTGAACCGGAAATTACCGCACAGTGTATAGAGTATATTGGTTATTACAATACGAATAAAGCGGCAGATGAATTGGTGAATGAGAATTTGGTAGTACCGGAAGATGTGACCAAAGGTGAGATTGTACAGAATGTATCTGCGGAGGCAGACGAAGCATACAATAAAAACTGGACAGAGTTTAAAGCAGCTTGCGAGTAGGTATAATCTGGACAGAAAATCAAATATATGATATAAAAACGGCAGGAGGTTTCCTGCCGTTTTTAAATAAAGAATATAAAAGGAAAATGTAAGATGACTGAAGAATTACTGAAGAAGTTAGAAAAATTAAAATCAGATTTGCGGGAACTTGGCAGTGTTGCTGTTGCGTTTTCCGGAGGAGTAGATTCTACGTTTCTTTTGAAAGTAGCGCATGACGTTTTAGGAGATCGAGCTGTAGCGGTGACAGCACATTTGGGTATGGTTCCCTTGCGGGAAGCAAGGGAGGCAGAAGAATTTTGCCAAAAAGAAGGGATTTGTCAGATAATTTGTGAAGTAGATGAACGGACGATTAACGGTTTTTGTGAAAATCCGAAGAATCGCTGTTACATCTGTAAAAAGGCAATTTTTCAACAAATTCAGAAAATGGCGGAAGAATTTCACTTGGCTTCCATTGTGGAAGGGTCAAACATAGACGATTTGGGAGATTATCGTCCAGGTATGCGGGCGATTACGGAATTGGGTGTGAAAAGTCCGCTGCAGGAAGCAGGACTTACAAAAGCAGAGATTCGCACGCTTTCGGCAGCTTTAGAACTCGATACCTGGGATAAGCCGTCATATGCCTGTCTGGCTTCACGTTTTGTATACGGAGAGACGATTACCAGAGAAAAACTGTCAATGGTGGATCAGGCGGAACAACTCCTGTTGGATTTGGGATTTCGCCAGATGCGTGTGCGGCTTCACGGAACGATGGCGCGTATTGAGGTGTTGCCGGAACAATTTGATTTCCTGATGCAGGAAGAAGTGCGGACGAAGATTGTGGAGCAATTTACGGCATATGGATTTACATATGTATCGCTGGATTTGAAAGGCTTTCGCAGCGGAAGCATGAATGAGGTATTGTAACAGGAGGTTTTCAGGATAAAAAATTGACAATACTTTGAGGGCGGAAAAAGGCAAGATTAGGCAGAAGGAGCAGAAAACAGGCATGATAAATGAACAATTCAGTCGTACAGAAATGCTGATAGGAACAAAAGCGATGGAAAAACTGGCAGTATCGAGAGTAGCGGTTTTCGGTGTGGGAGGCGTGGGCGGTTATGTGGTAGAAGCGCTTGCGCGCAGCGGGATCGGCACACTGGATCTGATTGATAATGATACGGTCTGCCTTTCTAATTTAAACCGTCAGATTATTGCTACACACAGTACTGTCGGCAGATACAAGGTGGATGTGGCGCAGGAGAGGATTCTGGATATTAATCCTCAGGCAGTCGTTCATGCACACCGTACCTTTTATCTGCCAGAGACGGCGGAGCAATTTGATTTTTCACAGTATGATTACGTGGTGGATGCAATTGATACCGTAACTGGAAAAATCCAGTTGATCCTGCAGGCACAGGAGGCAGGCGTGCCGGTCATTAGTTCTATGGGTGCCGGAAATAAAATGAATCCGGCAATGTTTGAAGTAGCGGATATTTATCAAACCAGTGTCTGTCCGCTGGCAAAGGTGATGCGGCGAGAACTGAAAAAGAGAAATGTAAAGCATTTAAAGGTGGTATATTCGAAGGAAGAAGCGATGACACCGCTGGATAGTTTGTGTGACACGCAGAAAAAGACTCAGACGGGCAGACGGACACCGGGCAGCAATGCGTTTGTTCCGTCAGTGGCTGGACTGATTATTGCATCGGAGGTTATAAAAGATTTAACGCGTGACGTTTAAGATGGAGGCAATTGTGCAGCGGATTTTAACATATCAAATAGAAAATTTACAGAACCAGGAGAGTATCGGGACATTCTTAAAGAGCAAAGGCTATTCCCGGCATATTTTAACACATCTGAAACGGACAGAGAATGGAATCTGTGTCAACGGTGAGTGGACGAGACCATACCGTCTTTTACAAAATGGCGATTTTCTGACTGTAACAATCATAGAAGAGGAAACATCGGATCATATCGTGCCGACGGAAATGGATTTAAATATTGTTTATGAAGATGAAGATTTGCTTGTGATCAATAAGGAGGCAGATGTGCCCATTCATCCGTCGATCCATAATTACGAAAATACGTTGGCAAACGGTGTGGCCTGGTATTACCAAAAAAGGGGTGAGCCCTTTGTATATCGCTGCATCAATCGATTAGACCGTGATACAACGGGGCTTCTAATTATTGCTAAAAATATGCTGAGTGCGGCAATTTTATCCGAGATGGGAAAACGCCGGGAGATTCGCCGGGAATATTTGGCAATCGCGCAGGGATGTGTGCCCTTTGAGGGAGTGATCGACGCGCCGATTGCGCGAAAAGAAGGTTCTGTACTGGAGAGATGTGTGGATTTTGAAAATGGTGAGATGGCAGTGACGCATTTTCAAAGACTGCGGACATGGGACGGCTATTCTCTTGTAGCTTTAAAGCTGGAAACAGGACGGACGCATCAGATTCGTGTGCATATGAAATATCTGGGATATCCGCTGATTGGTGACTTTTTGTATAATCCAGATTTTCGTCTGCTGCAGCATCAGGCGCTGCATTCCTGGAAACTGGAATTTTCGCACCCCATTACAGGAGAACGGATGAAGTTTGAAGCGGAGGCTCCTTGGATGGGACTGGTACCGGAAAAACAGCAGCTGGTGTTAGAGTAGATGAGAGCGGTATCAGAGAAATGTAAAATGGAAAAATATATGAACAGTACAAAATCAAAAGTAATTATTGTTCCGTGCGACAATTATGAAGAAGAAAAAGTGTATGCGGCGATGCGGCAGGGCATAGATCTTCTTGGCGGTATCACGGTTTTTGTTTCTCCAACGGAAAAGATATTGGTAAAACCGAACTTTCTGACTGTGTCAGAGGCGGATCGCGCGGTGACGACACATCCGGCAGTGATCCGGGCGATGCTGCGTATTCTTTCGGAGGATGGCTGTATGCGGGTGAAATACGGGGATTCGCCGGGACATGGTTCAGGAAAAGCGGCGGCGGAGAAAATCGGTCTGACGAAGGAGAACACTTATGGAGCGAAGCTTGCTCCGATGAATAAAGAATCGCGTGTTGTTTTCCCAGAGGGAATAACCGCAAAAGAATTTTGTTTTACGGAGGATGTAACCGAAGCGGATGCAATCATCAATCTCTGCAAAATGAAAACACATGCATTGGAGCATATTACAGGTGCGGTTAAAAATGTGTACGGTTTTATTTGCGGTACACATAAAGCAGCCGGGCATGTAAAATTTCCGAATGCTTCTGTGTTTGCGCGGATGCTTGCAGATATTCACCGCTGCATGAAGCCGCGTCTGCATATTATGGATGGAATTGTGGCTATGGAAGGAAACGGACCGGGTTCCGGTACGCCGATTTCAATGAAGGTATTGCTTTTTTCAACAGATCCGGTGGCGCTTGATACGATTTTTTGTCATCTTGTTTATCTGGATCCGGAACTAGTGCCGACAAATACACAAGGACAGGCGTTGGGGATCGGAACGTACCGGGCGGAACAGATAGAAGTGGTCTTGGCAGAGGAAAAGCGGATTCTTTCTATCAAAGAAGTGCAGGAGCGTTTTGGCAATCCGCAGTTTGATGTAGATCGGAAAGGAATGAAAAAGACGTTTCTTTCCTGCTATTCGGATGTGATGACATCATTAAGCAAACGTCCGGTAATTCGAAAAGAACAGTGTGTTAAGTGTGGTATTTGCGTACAGCATTGCCCGGTTCCCGGAAAAGCGGTCGATTTTAAGAACGGTAAAAAGAATGTACCGGTGTATGATTACAAAAAATGTATCCGTTGCTACTGCTGTCAGGAAATGTGTCCGCAGCATGCTATCGTTGTGGGAGGAAATCTATTTGAAACGGTTAAAAGAAAAATTCAGAGCATTCGTAAAAGATAGAAACGGTCTTGACGATCTGGGATTGACATTTGCGGTACTTGCTGTGCTGGTGCTTGGGTTGGCAGCTGTAACGTGCAGCTGGATGATTCTTTTGGCTGGCATAATTCTTTTGACGGGTGCGTTCTTTCGGATTCTTTCCAGAAATACAGAGACACGGAGACAAGAAAATCTGCGTTTTCTGGGAATGTGGGAGCATCATCGGTTTCATAAGCAGAGTCGGCAGCTACGCCGGCAGGAAAAGAAATTTTATCGATATATAAAGTGTCCGCATTGTAAAAAAGTGATCCGTGTGCCAAAAGGTAAGGGTGAACAGCGCGTGCTTTGTCCGCACTGTGGAAAATGGGCGGTAATTGTGAATAAGAAATGAAGAAATCCCTTGCGAAGTGGATAAAGTCGCAAGGGATCTCTTTATGAAATTTCTGTTTATGCATTCAGCGGATATTTGTCTGTCAGTTTTTTGACAATTGCGCATGCTTTTTCTTTGTTATCTGCACTTTTGATCATCAGTGAGATTGCTTCGGCAATTTGATCCATATCATCTGGATTCATACCACGAGAGGTGACAGCAGCGGTACCAAGACGTACGCCGCTGGTTACAAACGGAGATTCCGGATCATTCGGGATCGCGTTTTTGTTGCAGGTGATATTTGCTTCATCAAGCAGTTTTTCCATTGCCTTTCCGGTGACGCCCGTGCCGCGCAAATCTACAAGAATCAGATGATTGTCAGTACCTCCAGAGACGATGTTAATACCGCGTTTTATCAGACCGTCACAGAGTGCTTTACAGTTTTTCACAATATTTTTTTGATAGTCTTTGTATTCCGGCTGCAGTACTTCCTGGAAGCAGACCGCTTTGGCTGCAATCACATGCATGAGAGGACCTCCCTGGATGCCCGGAAATACGGCTTTGTTAAAGTTAAATTCATTTGCCACTTCATTGCTGCACATGATCATACCGCCGCGCGGTCCACGCAGTGTTTTGTGGGTTGTAGTTGTTGTCACATGTGCGTAAGGAATCGGGCTAGGGTGGATGCCTGCTGCAACCAGACCGGCAATATGGGCAATATCTGCCATCAGATATGCGCCTACCTCGTCCGCAATTTCGCGGAAACGTTTAAAATCAATGATTCTTGCGTAAGCGCTTGCGCCGCAGATGATCAGCTTTGGTTTTGCCTGCAGGGCAATTTCCCGCACTTTATCGTAATCAATAAACCCGTCATCATTGACACCATAAGGTACAATATGAAAATAAGAACCGGAAAAGTTTGCAGGGCTTCCGTGGGAAAGATGACCGCCGTGCGCCAGATTCATGCCCATTACGGTATCGCCGGGTTTTAACATGGCGAACTGAACTGCCATATTTGCCTGTGCGCCGGAATGCGGCTGCACATTGACATATTCACATCCAAACAGTTTACAGGCGCGCTTCTTTGCCAGTTCCTCTACCACATCAACACATTCGCAGCCGCCGTAATAACGTTTGTTCGGATACCCTTCTGCATACTTGTTGGTCAAAGGGCTCCCCATTGCTGCCATTACTGCTTTGCTGACCCAGTTTTCTGACGCAATCAGTTCAATGTGTGAGTTCTGACGGGAAATTTCTGACTGAATCGCGTCTGCGATTTCAGGATCCGTTTTCCGTATTTCTTCAAAAGAATACATGTGATTTTCCTCCGTATTTATGGTGCGTTAAATTCGTTTATCTGTTTGCCCAGTATAACACATCTGTTTCAAATGTCAACCGGTAAAAGACAAATATCCGTCAGAGAAAAACAAATTAAAAACGAAAGATTTGTAAAATGGAGAAAACTTCTGAGTTGACGACGGAGATGTGATGGTATTTAGTTTAAAATTATGGTACAATATGATTTTATACAGAATATAATATAGATAGAGTCAGGGGGGATTTTATGGCATGGGAATTTACTTTTCTTGAAGCGCTGCAGAAACTGCATACACCGGTGCTTGATTTCTTTTTCAAAACGATTACACATTTGGGAGATGCGGGACTTTTCTGGATCGCGGTGGGAATGATATTGTTGTGTTTTCGGAAAACACGTATGTGTGGATTTTGTGTGCTGACAGGTCTGGCAGTAGGTGCGTTGATTACAAATGTGACTTTAAAGCCATTAGTGGCGCGAGACAGGCCGTTTTGGGTGAATGATACTGTACAACTGCTTATTTCAGCACCGAAAGATTTTTCCTTTCCATCCGGACATACACAGGCATCGTTTATTTCAGCGGCAGCGATTTGGATGAATCATCGCAAGTGGGGAACGGCTGCGTTTATATTGGCAACTCTGATTGCATTTTCAAGGCTTTATTTGTATGTACATTTTCCAACGGACGTATTGGCAGGCGCAATAATCGGTATTTGTGTGGGAATTGGGGTAAGCTGGCTGATTCTTCGTAGAAGAGGAGCCGAAAAAATGGGAGAGTAAATGAAATGAAGTGAGAGCGTTTGTCATAAAATGTAAAAAATTGTAAAAAAGAACATTTTATTCATTTGTGTCGAAAACGAATTTCGGAATGTTATTGAGCCATGTTTTGATTTATGAAATCAGAATAGTATTAATCATTACAAAAAAGCTGATTAGAAAAAAGAATTTAGGGCAAAAATATACAACAAAGAAAGGCATCAAAAAAGTTTGTTCGCATTGACAAAATAAGATGTCGATGGCATACTAAAGCCTAAAATAAAAAGAAAGGATTGTTGATATGATGTCCGAGAAGAAAATCAGACTGAACCGGATTCAGGATGTGAGAGAGTTTGTTTCTACCGCAGAACGATGTGATTTTGATATTGATATTTCCTATAATCGAATCATTATTGACGCAAAATCCATTATGGGTGTTTTGAGCATGGATTTGACACAGGTGCTGACGGTAAAATACGGCGGCCGTGATCCGCAGTTTGAAAACATTCTGAATAAATATGCAGCAGCATAAAAAAATCTCACAGTACGTATCCTGAAATGGAAGTGCTGTGAGATTTTTTGACTTATACAAGAATGGGAACGTTAGAAAAAGCAGCTTTTGCAGCAGTTTCGCACATATATTTTAAATCTTTATCTGTGAAATAGAACTGTTCTTTTATGAGCTGATATTCTTTATCCAAAGAAGTGTCAGATACGGTCATGTTGTCTGTATTCACAGTGACGGGGATACCGCGATCAAAAAATGCTCTGATTGGATGCTCGGAAAGAGAAGGAACTGCTTTGGTTTGCAGGTTGCTGATAGGGCACATCTCCAGTACAATTTGTTCTCTCTGAAGCAAGTTCATACATTTTTCAGAAAAACGGGCGGCACAGCCATGACCAATCCTGCGTGCACCAAAAGAAATCGCCTTGTTAATATTTTCATAATCACCGCATTCACCGGCATGAATAGTGAATGGAAGTGATGTCTGATTTGCCAATTGAAAAAGAAATTTAAAATGGGACATGGGGACTGCTCCTTCGGCTCCAGCCAGGTCCAGACCGACGATTCCCTTTGTTTTATAAGCAATAGCCAGTTCGGCAGTTTCTTGATTTTCTTTATCGGAACCGGTTACCAACATACAGAGCAGGATCCCTATCTTTATTTTAAAGTTTGCTTTTTCTGCCATAGCGACCCCTTTTAGCACCGCTTCCACAACCATCTGTTGCGTTAATTTTTGTAAAGTATGAAGCTGAGGAGCAAAACGGATTTCTGCATAGCAAAGATTCTGGGATTCCAGACGGCTGATCAGATCAAAGACAGCAAGTGTCAGAGCACGTTCTGTCTGCAATAAAAGTGTTGGTAATTCAAAACATTTCAGATATTCTTTGAGACTTTGACAGTGATTTCCTACTGTGACGGAAGAATATATTTCTGATTCAGAGAGTGACTGTCCGGAATCATGAGCCATTCTTTGCAAAAAGGAATGGGACAGAGAACCATCCAAATGAAGATGAAGATCTATTTTGGGAAGAGTCGTTGATGTCATACGAAACTCCTTTCTGATGAAGTGTATTGTTTTTAATAGGAAACTTTCCTCTAAATAGGAAATATATAATTCACCGGGCAGTTCGACATTTTTATGAATATACATTATGCTGTCTTAGATTATTTATGATGTTTATAAATTATAGCATGTATAGTTTACCGATTCAATAGTCGGTTCCATTGTGTTTGCTTGAAATGTATTTGATGAATTTGCGTTGAATGAAAATTAGAAAAGTAAGAAGCCAATGAATACTCAGCGGCTTCTTTTTCTATATCCAAAATAATTACAAAAAAAGAAAAAGGATTCCAAAACTTTTTTGACGTGTTTTATATACTGGGTTACATCAAAAGAAAAGGAGCCGAAGAGGATGAAATATAATATGAAACAATGGGTGACCGATTACCTGAATGCACCTGCCAAGAAAGCAATTCCGATTCTTTCTTTTCCGGGAGTACAACTGATTGGACATACAGTAGAGGAATTGGTCAAGGATGGACATTTGCAGGCACTTTGTGTGAAAGCGGTTGCAGATAGATATGATGCCGGAGCTGCTGTTAGTCTGATGGATTTGTCTGTAGAAGCAGAAGCGTTTGGTGCAGAGGTGCTGTACAGCAGAGATGAAGTACCGACGATGCATGGGGCATTACTGGAAGGAATGGAAGACGCAGAAGCACTTGCGGTACCGAAGGTAGGTGCAGGGCGAACGGCAGAATGTGTAAAGGGGATAAAAGAGGCAAAAGAACTGATTACGGACAGACCGGTTTTGGCCGGAATCATTGGTCCTTATTCTCTGGCGGGACGTTTGCTTGATATGACGGAAATTATGATTTTGTGTTATGAGGAGCCGGAACTGGTGGAATTAGTGCTGGAAAAGGTGACCAGATTTCTTATAGAGTATGCGAATGCTTTTAAAGAAGCGGGAGCGGATGGCATTGTAATGGCGGAACCGGCAGCCGGTCTTCTTTCGCCGGGATTGATGGAGGAGTTTTCAAATCCGTATGTTCAGAAAATAAAAGAAGCGGTAGAGTCAGATGACTTTTTGTTTGTTTATCATAATTGTGGAAACATTACGCCGCTGATGGACAAAATCAGTGATATCAAGGCAAGGGTATACAGTGTGGGGAATGCGATAAATATGGAAGACGCATTGAAAAATCTTCCGGAAGACAGCATGATTATTGGGAATATTGATCCGGCGGGAGTGTTGAGAAACGGTACACCGGAAATTATCCGGCAAGAAACAGAAGAACTGCTGAAACGATGCAGTTCTTATCAGAATTTTGTGATCTCTTCCGGCTGCGACATTCCACCGGCCACACCATTGGAAAATATAGATGCTTTTTTTGAAGCAGTAAGAAATTTTTATTAACGATACTGCTTTGGGGTAAGACCAGTAAATTTTTTGAATACCTTGGAAAAATAACTTTGGTCTTCATAACCAACCGCAACGGCAATATCAATCAAGGAGTAATCGGTATTTGTAAGCAGTCGTTTACTTTCTTCGATGCGTACCATGTTTAAGTATTCTTTGAAAGAAGAGCCGGTAGACTGTTTAAACAGTGTAGAAAAATAAGCCGGATTTAAATGAACATATTCTGCCACAGATTCCAGTGTGAGCGCAGAAGCAAAATGAGAAGAAATATACTGAATCGCTTTTTTAACCGTTTCGCTGTTTTTGCTTGGAGTAAATTCAAACATACAATCATTAAAGGCGTCCAGTGCTTCCTGGAGCTTATAACAGAGCTCTTCTATACTGGAAATTTTCGGAATCACAGTGAGCAGCTGATTATTGATTTTCAAAATTCGATTACTGGTCGCACCGCCTTCAATAGCGGCTCTGGAAAGCAGGGAACATAATTCCAGAGAACGTGTTTTCATAATAGAGAGACTGCTGCCCTGCGAAAAAAATACGTAACCAAGTAAATCATTCAGCAGCGCGCGTGCCTGTGCGATATCACCTGTTTTCAGACGAGTAATTAACAGGCGTTCCTTTTCATAAGGATAGTCGTCAGTATCAACAGAACCGGCGGATTTATACATTTGTATAGATTCATTGATACGGGACTGTTGTGACAGCTTATTTTGGTTTATGATAAGCTGCTGTTTACTGTCAGAAATTAAGCCGGAAAACATATAGTACAGCATCTTACTTAACGCTGTTACATCAGCGGGCGCAATAATCTGAAGACGTTTTGATTCGTCATATAGTTCCAAAAGCTCCGAAGTGGAAAAAGAATAGTGTTTTGCGATATCCTCAATAAGCACGGAGTCTGGTTCGTCCATCAAAAACGGTCCTGCCAGAATGGAACCTAAAAGAGCGCTCTGATTAATCAGAGGAAATACAATGTGATTTAAATTGGCATGGCAGGCAAAAATATAAGGCTCTCCAAGATTTATGGCACGTTTGCTTGCGGATGCGTGGAGTTTTGCACAGGCATTTTCGGAGGTAAGTTTTTTCTTAAAGAGAGAGCAGAAGGATGTGGTTTCACCGGAGGCGAGAAGAATTCGTCCTTCATCATCCAGAACCTGAATGGGTAAACCAATGCAGTGATGAAAGGTGTCAAGCATATCAGCCAGCTGGTGACGATCCACGATAGTATAAAGATAAGGATTCATAAACGGTTACCTCCAAAAGATATTATAAAAGTAGTTTAACGCTAAAAAAAATACATTACAACTATAAAAATTACAAAAAATATTTATGTATTTATTTTACAATTAAGAAAACGGAAAAAGACAGGGAGGAAATGAAAATGTCAATTATTCAGGAAATTTCAGAATATCTTCAGAAAGGAAGAGCAAAAAATGTAAAACAGCTGGTACAGCAGGCACTGGATGAAGGGATTGATGCAAAGACAATTCTGGATGAAGGACTGTTAAATGGAATGATGGTGATCGGTGGAAAGTTCAAAAGAAATGAAGTGTTTGTACCGGAAGTGCTTGTGGCAGCCAGAGCGATGAATGCAGGTGTGGCAATTCTGGAACCAAAGTTGGTTGAAATGGGAAATGAACCGGTTGGAAAAGCCGTTATTGGAACAGTAAAAGGTGACTTGCATGATATTGGAAAAAATCTTGTGGCGATGATGTTGAAGGGTGCCGGATTAGAAGTCTGTGATCTGGGAGTAGATGTAGAACCGACCGCATTTATTGAGAAAGCAGAAGAAATCGGGGCAGATGTGATTGGAATGTCTGCGCTCTTGACAACAACAATGACAGGAATGGAAGAAGTGATTAACCTGCTGAAGGAAAAAGGACTTCGTGATAAGTATATTGTAATGGTTGGCGGAGCGCCGGTGAATGACAGCTTTGCAAGTGAGATTGGCGCAGATTATTATACACCGGATGCTGCCACAGCTGCGGAACAGGCGAAACAGGCAATTCTCGAAAAACAGGCATAAAAATGGTTAGCAGAGAGTTAAAGGTATCCATTAACAGAACTCAAGTACTAGATCAGATTGATTGCTATGAAGAGAATGATTTGTATGAGGAAGTTCTGGGAGAATATCAGGAAATAGAAGAGAAAATGTATGCGTTGTGTGAACCGGTATTCCTTTTGGAACCGGGAGTATATGAAGAAAAACCTGTACTGATGGTTATCTATTCCATTGGCAGGGGAATCAGCGATTACGCAACGGAATGCTTTCGGACAGGCGATTATCTGAAAGGAATGCTTGCAGATGCAATGGCTGATTCTGCACTATTTTCCTTGGAAAAAGAGTTTTTGCCATATGTGAAGGAAATATGTGCGGAGCTAAAGATGGGAATCAGCAGACGTCTGGAAGCCCCGCAGGATATTCCGATGGAAGTACAGCGACTGATCTTTGATACGACAAAGGCGCAGCAAAAATGTGGGATGGAACTTTCGTCTGGTTTTATGCTGGATCCGGTAAAAAGTAATGCGTTGCTTTATGAATTAACAGAAGATCAGGATATTTTTTTTCATCAGCATGATTGCAGAAATTGTACACAGGTGAAATGTAAGATGCGTCAAATAAAGGAAGTAGCGGTCCAGGTGACAGTGGGAGAAGAAAAACTGTCATTGATGGTGAGAGAAAAGGAGAGTATTCTAGAGGCACTGATGCGCATGGATGCTTCTTATAGTGCCGTTTGTGGTGGCAGAGGAACGTGCGGAAAATGTAAAATCCGAGTTACGGAAGGAAGTTTAGAAGCATCGGAATATGATAAACGATTTTTTACGAAGGAAGAAATTGCTGATGGGATGCGTCTTGCATGCAAAGCCTATCCAGAGGAAACGCTTCAGGTAGAATTGTTCTTTCAAAGCGAAAAACAATTTGTCATACTGTCAGAGCATGCATCTGGACAGTCATGTGATGTTTTGCAGCAGGATACAGAGTTTGGTCTGGCAGTAGATATTGGAACAACGACGATCGCCATTCAGCTTATATCCATAAATAACGGGAAAATACTAGAAACGTATACAACGCTGAATCATCAGCGCGGATATGGTGCGGATGTGATTGCCAGAATAAAAGCTTCTGTTGATGGAAAAAAGGAGTTGTTGCGTTCTTTGATTCAAAATGATATCAAAAATGGAATCCATGAATTGATAAAAAAAACGCACATTACAGCAGACAAAGTAACAAAGGTAGCAATTTCCGGAAATACAACGATGATTCATTTGTTGATGGCATATAATTGTGAGAGCTTGGGTGTATATCCATTCATACCGGTTTGTACTGACAGAGTGAACGCATCTTACAGAGAGATATTCGGAGAGGATTACCTGAATGCATCTGTTACAATTATGCCGGGGATTTCTGCATTTGTCGGTGGAGATATTGTATCGGGATTGCTGATGGCAGAAATGGACAGGAGAAAAGAATATTCACTTTTGATTGATCTGGGAACGAATGGGGAGATGGCTCTGGGGAACAGCGAAGGAATTATAGTGACATCAACGGCTGCCGGACCGGCTTTTGAAGGTGGAAATATTCAGTGGGGGATAGGAAGTATTGCGGGGGCGATTGCGGGAGTGACGATTTCACAAGAAAAATGTGATGTTCGCGTCTTAGGCGCGGAACATCCGGTTGGAATTTGTGGAACCGGTGTGATAGAAGCAGTTGCAGAATTGGTAAAAAATAATTTGTTGGATGAAACGGGGTGTCTGGCAGATGCCTATTTTGAAAAAGGATATCCGTTGGCAGTTTCAGCTGACGGGAAAGAAATTGTACTGACACAGCAGGATATCCGAGAAATTCAGCTGGCCAAAGCTGCCGTGAGGGCGGGGATAGAAACCATGCTTTTGCGCAGCGGAGTATCCAGAACAGAAATTGCGCATGTTTTTTTGGCAGGAGGGTTTGGATTTCACCTGGATGTTCTGAAAGCGATTCAGATTGGTATGCTGCCGGAAGACTTTGCGGACAAAGTGGAAATTATGGGAAACAGCTCATTGTCCGGCACGGTTTCCTGTCTGTTGGATTCTTCCTTATGGGCACGTGCAGATGTGCTTGCAAAAGAAGCGAAAGAGATAAATCTTTCAGCAGATAAGGCGTTTAATCAGTTTTACGTTGATTATATGTATTTCGATACAGAATCATAAAACACTTCTCTCAATACCAGCCCCTGTGCAGGTGCGGTAAAACCAGCATTTTCCCGTACACCGGAGGCGAACAGAACGGGAATACTGTCTTTACTTCGTTTGCCGATACCGATTTCCAAAAGGGTACCGGTAAGGATTCGTACCATATTATATAGGAAGCCTTCTCCTAAATACGAAATACAAAGTTCACCGGGCAGTTCGGTAAAAGTAATGGAATCGAGCTGCCGCACGGTGGACTTTTTTATTTTACGTGCACAGAAGCATTGGAAATCGTGTGTGCCGGTCAAATACGCGGCTGCAGCTTTCATAGAAGTCAGATTAAGCGGTTCGGTAAAGGGGTACATGTATTTACGTTCTAATATATGTAGTGACGGGTCCGTTGCAATGCGGTAATCGTAGTGTTTTCCAACTGCGTTTAATCGCGCATGGAAACGTTCCGGGACAGGGCGGACAGCGGTAATGCCGATATCTTCCGGCAAGTAGCGATTAAGATATGCGCGAATTTCATCAGGAGAGTGTGTGGTATCAAGACGCACACTTGCCACCTGACCGAGAGCGTGTACTCCGGCATCGGTACGTCCAGCACCTTGAATTTCTACAGGCATATTTGTCATTTTAGAGAGAACAGCTTCAATTTTTCCCTGAATAGTCTGTTCGGTATTTTTTTGTCTTTGCCAACCGTTGTAGCGTGTGCCGTCGTATTGGATATCAAGGCGATAGTTCATGTGCAGCTCCTTGTGTGAGAAAATAGAAATTTAAATGGATTTTTTAATTAATTTTGATTTTCATAGATTGTATCATGTATAGTTAGAGTTTTCAATGAGCGTTTATAGTGTATAGAAAATGAAATTGAAATAAGACAGAAACTAAGAGCCAAAATATTTTAGCATAAAAGTCTTAAAAAATAAGATGTGAGATGGGTATGTACTAAAAAAGTAATGAATGCTAATTCACGGATTAAGAATGTTGAGAATAAAAAATAAGTATGTCTAGTAAAGCATTTAATTCATTTAAGTGTTGTTGATCAAGCTTTCGAAGTTTATGTAGAAATTGCTGTTCACTAGTACTTAATGAAGTAATAGAGGAATTTTTTACATTTACTTCTAGAATAGTGTCAGCAGAAAGACCATATAGTTTTACTAAGGTAGCAAAAGTTTTTAAATCTGGTTCTGCAACATTATTTTCGTAGCCTGAGAGTGACTTGCGGTTAATGCCGGTAAGGCGCATTACCGCTTCCTGGGTTAATTCTTTATTTTGACGGGCATATTTTAGTTTTTGACCAATATTTCCCATGTGAAAATCCTTTCAATGTGTAAAATAAAATGCTTATATTTTGGGATTTTTATTATCATATCATGAAAAAGAACTATTATAACAAAAGTCTTATAAATAGGGACAAAAGCTATCGACATCTTAAAATTTAAGACATATAATGACAATGATTCATGTTGTCTTGTATTAATTTCCAATACAAGAAACAGAGAAAAAAATAAAAAGGAGGAGGAAATTTTGGAAAGCGCAGGCTTTTCAAGGTGAAAGAGGAATGAAAAGAAAATTTATTTCAAAAAAATTCCTTGCAATGGGTCTTGCTGCAACTTTTGTATTGAGTAGTGTAACGGGTACCTATGCAACAGAAACGACATCCGATGTATTGGCAGTAAAGGAAACTAGCACAAAAGCAGCAGTACAGGTTAAAGAAAATGGCACTGTACTTGCGGCGACAGATAGCGTGGAACTTGGAATGGTGTTTACACTTCCGTCTCCGACCACAGTACCGGAAGGCAAAGAATTTGCAGGCTGGATGCTGAATGGAGGAACAGTGTATGCAGCAGGTGAAGCAGTAACATTGTCAGCAGAACTTGGAAATCTCTGGGGAGATGTGCATACGTTTACGTTTGAAGCGGTTTATAATGATGTTGAAAAACCGGCAGCTACAGCTGCAGCAGTACAGGTAATCGAAAATGGCACTGTACTTGCAGCAACAGACAAGGTAGCAATTGGAAACGTATTTGAACTTCCATCTCCGACCACAGTACCGGAAGGCAAAGAATTTGCAGGCTGGATGCTGAATGGGGGAACAGTATATGCGGCAGGTGAAGCAGTAACTCTGACAGCAGAACTTGGAAATCTGTGGGGCGATGTTTATACGTTTACGTTCGAAGCAGTTTACAATGATGTTGAAAAACCGGCAGCTACAGCTGCAGCAGTACAGGTAATCGAAAATGGCACTGTACTTGCAGCAACAGACAAGGTAGCAATTGGAAACGTATTTGAACTTCCGTCTCCGACTACAGTACCGGAAGGTAAAGAATTTACAGGCTGGATGCTGAATGATAACGGAGAGGTTTTGTATGGCGCAGGTGAGGCAGTAACATTGACAGCAGAACTTGGAAATCTGTGGGGCGATGTTTATACCTTTACATTCGAGGCAGTATACAAAGATGCTGAAAAACCGGCTGTCACAGCTGCAGCAGTACAGGTAATGGAAGACGGCAAAGTGATTGCGGCAACAGACAAGGTAGAACTTGGAAACGTATTTGAACTTCCGTCTCCGACTACAGTACCGGAAGGTAAAGAATTTACAGGCTGGATGCTGAATGATAACGGAGAGGTTCTGTATGGCGCAGGTGAAGCAGTAACATTGACAGCAGAACTTGGAAATCTGTGGGGCGATGTTTATACCTTTACATTCGAGGCAGTATACAAAGATGCTGAAAAACCGGCTATCACGGCTGCAGCAGTACAGGTAAGAGAAAATGGCAATGTAATTGCAGCAACGGATAAGGTTTCCATTGGAGATGTGTTTGGATTGCCAACTCCGACCACAGTACCGGAAGGTAAAGAATTTGCAGGCTGGATGCTCAATGGTGATAACACAGTTTTATATACAGCCGGACAGGATTTTGTATTATCTGAAGAACTCGGATATCTGAAAGACGGATTTGATGTTTATGCGTTTACTTTTGATGCTGTCTATACAGACGTTGCTGAAGAACTGAAAACAGCTGTTCAGATTATGGAAAACGGAAAAGTAATGGCAGTGGCTAAAAACGTAGAACTTGGCAGTATTTTCCATTTACCGAATCTGATTGGTGAAGTACCGGAAGGTAAAGAATTTGTAGGCTGGATGCTCAATGATAACGAGGCGGTTCTTTATCAGGCTGGCGATACAGTTACTATCACAGAAGAAAACGGCATTCTTTGGGGCGGAGTTTATAGTTATACCTTTGATGCTGTTTACAAAGAAGCAGTAAAAGAAGTAGGTTATATTCAGTTTGAAGGAATTGATGATTACACAGAAGTTGCACTCGGAACTACAGTAGAACTGATGTCCAATTATCACGGAGAAGTGCCGGAAGGTAAGGTATTTGCGGGATGGACACTTGGTGAGAAGTCTTATGCTCCGGGAGCAGAGTTCACATTCTCCAAAGAAAATGCGGTAGATATGGGAACAAATGATGAAGGTGTTCATGGTTATTTGTTCAGCTTCAAAGCAGAGTTTGCAGATGCAGTAAAAGAAGTGGGTTATATTCAGTTTGAAGGAATTGATGATTACACAGAAGTAACACTTGGAACTACAGTGGAATTGATGTCTAATTATCATGGTGAAGTTCCGGAAGGCAAAGAATTTGTTGGCTGGATGCTTGGTGAAGAAGAATATGTTCCGGGTGGTATATGTACATTCTCCAAAGAAAATGCGGTAGATATGGGAACAAATGAAGAAGGAATCCATGGTTACCTGTTCAGCTTCAAAGCAATGTTCCAGGATATTGAAACAGAAGCACCGCAGACAGAGACAGAGACTGAGACAGAAGCACCGCAGACAGAGACAGAGACTGAGACAGAAGCACCGCAGACAGAGACAGAAACAGAAGCACCACAGACAGAAACTGAAACAGAAGAACCGGAATCAGAAACAGATGCTCAGGATGTAGAAGACGAAACAGATACGGACAAGAAAAATCCGACATCTGATTCAAAAGACAAAAATGGTTCTAATGACAAAAAAGAAGAGACTAAGACAACAGAAAAAACAAACGGAGCTGTGAAGACTGGTGATAATACAGCAGTTGCAGTATATGTAGTCCTTTTTGTTGTTGCAGGTGCTCTTGTAGTAGCGCTTATGCTTGGTAAGAAGAGAGCATAGAAAAATAAAATATTATCAACATAAAAGGTGAAGCATTTGCCCGCGGACATTCTATGTGCGCGGGCATTGTGTTTATATCAGAAATTTGGCAAAGGATGTGAGAGAATGAAAAAGAGAGATAAAAATCACAGAGGCTATCAAAATTATAATTATGAAAACAGAGCATACGTATCAACTAGAAAATCAAGTATAGATGAAGAATATATGAGGCAGCGCGTGCAGCGAGAGAAAAATCATCGAAAAAGACAAGTTATGAGACGCTTGATTACGGCAGCCAGTGTGTTGATTTTGGCTGTATTGATAGTGTTTTATTTTTGGGAAGGATATTATAAAGAGAGAAAAGAAACAGAAAAACAAGAGAGTATCGTTGAATGGAGTACCGATGAGATGAAGGAACTCATAGATAAGGCAAATAGAGTGCTGGAAGAGAAAAAAGATACGAAAGAAGAAGCAAAAGAACGATTAAGCAAAAGAATTGAGGAAGCTCAAAATGCGATTGGAGAGAATGATACTGAAAGACAAATGGCATATTTGAATTTGGTGATTGCAATCGCAGATATGGAAAAATAGAGTACCTTCGGCTTGCCATTTGATTTTTCCGGTGGTAAAATTGAAAAATAGTGACTGGATGCGGAGAAAATTTTGTGTGTCAGAAACTGGAGAACAGACAGAAAGATGGGCGTACTATGATTGGAACTATTGTAAACACCGGAACGATTTTGACGGGAAGTATTCTTGGAAGTGTGTTGAAAAAAGGAATCGGGGAAAAATATCAAAGTGCACTTTATACAGCAATGGGACTGGCGGCAATCGGTCTGGGAATTAATGCAGTTGTCGGAAATATGGCGAAAAGTCAGTATCCGGTATTGTTTATTGTCAGTCTGGCGCTTGGTAGTTTGATTGGTACGATGCTTGATTTGGACCGGAGATTTCAGAAGCTGGTCGGAAAATATTCAAAATCGAATCTTGGGCAAGGACTTTCTACCGGAATTCTTTTATATTGTATCGGGACGCTTTCTATCTTAGGACCAGTGATGAGTGCGCTTTATGGTGACCATACCTATTTGTTTATGAATGCCGCGCTCGATTTTGTAACGTCAGCTGTGTTGGCTTCTACTTATGGAATCGGCATGGCAATTGCGGCACCGGTACTGTTTTGCTGGCAGGGACTGATTTATTTTGCTGCACAATATCTTTCCGGCACTTTTTTCACCGAGGAGATGGTTGCAGAACTTTGTTTAGTGGGAGGATTTCTGATTGCCAGTTCCGGACTCGGTATTTTAAAGGTAAAAGATTGTAAAACACTGAATATGCTGCCGGCATTGTTAATACCGATCATATTTTTTATTGTAAAAAATATATTCGGGTTTTGAAAAGGAAAATAAATAGATGAGATATTACATTGCAGACACGCATTTTTTTCATGAAGCGTTAAATACACAGATGGATTGTCGCGGCTTTGCGGATGCGCAGGAGATGAATGCCTATATGATTCGGCAGTGGAATAAAAAGGTGCGTTCGAATGACGAGGTTGTAATTCTGGGAGACTTTTCCTGGGGGAAACCGGAGGAAACGAATATACTTTTGGAGCAGTTGAATGGAAAACTTTATCTGATTCAGGGCAATCATGACCGTTTTCTGAAAAATAAAGCTTACAATGCATCACGGTTTGTCTGGATTAAAGATTATGAGGAATTAAAAGATGATAAGCGCAAAATTGTATTATCACACTATCCGATCATGTGTTATAACGGTCAATATTTGAAAGACAAAAAAGGCGATCCGAAAACATACATGTTGTATGGACATGTGCATGACACGTTTGATCAGCGACTGATTGAACGGTTTCAAGAGATTACACGCGCCAGTCAACGCCCGAATTATGAGGGAGAACTGCGTCCGATTCCCTGTCAGATGCTCAATTGCTTTTGCATGTATTCGGATTATACGCCGCTGACGCTGGATGAGTGGATTGAGTGTGATAAAAAACGCCGGGAAAAATTACAGGAGAAGTAACGTGGAACAGATTAGGATTTCTGTTCGGAATCTGGTAGAGTTTATCCTACAGAGCGGAGATATCGACAATCGCCACGGCAGTATGGCGGATAAGGAGGCCATGCAGGTCGGAAGTCGGCTTCATCGGAAAATTCAAGGACAGATGGGAGCTGCATACCGTGCGGAGGTACCCTTAAAACAGGTGATCGATTGTCAGGAGTACAGCATCAGTGTGGAGGGACGAGCGGACGGGATTTTTACAGAAGACGAACAGTATTTTATTGATGAAATCAAAGGCATCGCCAAAGATGTCGCAAGGATGGACGAGCCTGTACCGGTACATCTGGCACAGGCTAAATGTTATGCCTGTATTTATGCGGTGCAGGAGAATTTGCAGCAGATCGGTGTACAGATGACTTATGTAAATCTGGATACGGAAGAAATCCGGCGTATTCGTAAAGAATATACACTGATTGAATTAAAAGAGTGGTTTGACGAAATTATAGAAAAATATAAAAAATGGGCATCGTTTCAGGTGGCATGGAAGCGTACACGACAGGAATCCATAAAGCCGGTTGCATTCCCTTATCCATACCGTGACGGTCAGAAAGAACTGGCGGGAGCGGTTTATCGCACGATTGCACGGCAAAAAAAGCTGTTTATTCAGGCACCGACTGGTGTCGGAAAGACGATGGCTACAGTATTCCCGGCCGTGAAGGCGGTCGGTGAAGGAATCGGCGATAAGATTTTTTATCTGACGGCAAAGACGATCACGCGTACAGTAGCACAGGAAGCATTTACACTGCTGAAGAAGCAGAAATTGCAGTATAAGGTGGTTACATTAACGGCGAAAGAAAAGCTTTGTATTTGTGATGAGCCGGACTGCAATCCGGTGAGTTGTCCTTATGCGAAAGGTCACTATGACCGTATTAATGATGCGGTATTTGAATTGTTGACCGGTACCTGCGAGTATGAGCCGCCGGATGCAGAGAAAGTGCAGGAGGCAGGATTCAGACGGAGCAGTCTTTCAGAAGAAGAATATCTGTGTGAGCGGCAGAACGGGAATTATACGCGTGATGTGATTCTGTCACATGCCAAACGCTGGCAGGTGTGTCCGTTTGAGATGTCCTTGGATCTATCTTTGTGGGTGGATGCGATTATCTGTGATTATAATTATGTATTTGATCCGCAGGCAAAATTGAAACGTTTTTTTGCTGACGGAATAAAAGGAGATTATATTTTTCTGATTGATGAAGTGCACAATCTGGTGGAACGCGGACGGGAGATGTATAGCGCTGCATTATATAAGGAAGATTTTCTGGAAATTAAGCGGTTGCTGAA
This sequence comes from Marvinbryantia sp., assembly GCA_050944495.1. Lineage (GTDB taxonomy): Bacteria > Bacillota > Clostridia > Lachnospirales > Lachnospiraceae > Marvinbryantia. The sequence continues at coordinate 17,841 of JBMNRF010000025.1, read as the reverse complement.
GCCTTACAGCAAGAAAGCGGAGCGGACTTTAGAAAAATGTAATAAATATTTGTTGGAAATGAAACGAGAATGTGATGGATATCAGTTATTGAATGATATCGGTCCGTTTGCAATTGCTTTGATGAATGCATCTTCACAGCTGGAAAATCTGCTGGAAGAGCCGGACAGTGTGCTGAATCGTCCGAGCAGTGATTTGCAGCTACGTAAAACGGTGTTGGATTTCTATTTTCAGGTGCGCAGTTTTCTGGAAGTATATGAGGAATTGGATGATAGCTATCAGATTTATACGGAGCCGGGAGAGGACGGTCGATTTAAATTAAAATTATACTGTATTCAGCCGGCCGGAAAAATTGGTGATTGTCTGGCAAAAGGGCGGGGAACGGTTCTGTTTTCGGCAACGCTTTTGCCGGTACGCTATTATATGGAGCTTTTATCCGGTACAGAAGAGGACTATGCGGTTTACGCGAAATCAACGTTTGATCCGGCAAAGAAAAAACTGTTGATCGGTGTGGATGTCAGTAGCCGTTATACTCGTCGTGGCGAGACAGAATACCGCAGAATCGCACGGTATATGGAAGAAATGGTAAATGCACAGGAAGGAAATTATCTGGTCTTTTTTCCTTCTTATAAAATGATGGAAGAGGTGCGGGAGATTTTTGAATCGGAATGTCGGTTGCCCGTGAGGATATTGATGCAGAATTCCCACATGACGGAAAATCAGAGAGAAGAGTTTCTTGAAGAATTTCGCTTTGCTAAAGAAAAAACGGATATGGGACAGACGTCCTTGCTTGGATTTTGCGTTATGGGCGGTATTTTCGGTGAGGGCATTGATTTGAAATATGATCAGTTGATTGGTGCGGCTGTTGTGGGGACGGGATTGCCGCAGATTTGTAATGAGAGAGAAATTCTAAAGCAGTATTACGATAAACGCGGAGAAGATGGTTTTGCTTATGCCTACCAGTATCCGGGGATGAATAAGGTTATGCAGGCGGCGGGACGCGTGATCCGCACCGACGAGGATCGAGGAGTGATCCTGCTTTTGGATGAGCGATTCTGCCAATGGCAGTACCGCAGCATTTTTCCACGCGAGTGGTCGGATTATGAAATTTGCAGACTTCAGGATGTTGGTGAAAAACTGCGTGAATTCTGGAAATGAGGAGGAGATATGGATTACTTATCAATTTTAAATCAGATGCTGTCATTATTCTGTATTGGTGTGATCGGTTACATCATGTATAAAGTAAAAATCCTTGATGATACATCGACCGTTCGTTTTACGAAGCTGATTTTGAGTATTACACTTCCGGCGCAGATATTGACGTCCTTTATGAACAGCAGAGGCGTGATCTCTAATAAGACCGTACTTTATGTGTTTGGTGTTACGTTGCTATGCTATTTGATGCCTGGACTTTTGGGGGCTGCGTTTGTATTTGTTACACGTGCGCCGAAGCAGCAGAAGGGACTTTATTTGTTTATGCATCTGTTTGCCAATGTAGGCTTTATGGGATTCCCGGTGATCTCAACAATTTTTGGAGATGCCGGTATGATCTATGCGGTGATATTTAATGTTGTATTTAATGTGCTTGTCTATTCTCTGGGCATTCTTTTGATTGGAAACAGCAAGGAAACGACTGGATTTCAGCCGAAACTTTTACTCAATATACCGTTTATCGCGGCGTTGATCTCAATTATTTTATTTTTTACGCCGATACAGTTTCCGTCAGCGGTGATGAGCGCGCTTGATTATTTGGGGAATGTGACAACGCCGGTGGCGATGTTGATTCTCGGGTGCACAATTGCGTCCATGCCGGTAAAAGAACTGTTTGATGATTGGCGTGTGTATCTGTTTGCTGCAATGCGTCTGGCGGTGGTTCCATTGACAGTGATGCTGATGCTGAAGCTGATCGGTGTAAAGGATCCGCTGATCTCGGGTGTTATGATTATTTTGACGGGAATGCCGGTGGCAACGAATACGACGATGCTGGCGATTGAGTACGGCGGGGATCTGCAGCTGGCTTCTAAAGGAATTTTCTTTACGACGATTCTTTCGGTGATCACGATTCCATTGATTGCCATGGTTTGCTGAGTATTTATACGGTGGGTTTGTAAATCTGAAATATTTATAAACTCTCCGTATTTTTTTGACATTTTTTAGGGTGCGCGTTATCATGAAAAAGATTTAAAATTTGTATGAAAGAGATTATTTGGGGAGGAAGGAAAAATGCTGTCACGTTTCAGCGTAAAGCGTCCCTACACAGTGGTTGTGGGCGTTGTCTTAATTTTGATTTTAGGATATGTTTCTTTTACAGGTATGAAAACAGATCTTTTACCGGATATGACGCTGCCGTATGCGCTTGTGTATACAACGTATCCGGGAGCAAGTCCGGAAGAGGTGGAAACAGTTGTTACACGTCCGGTGGAACAGTCAATGGCGACGATCAGTAATATTGAATCGGTCAGCTCTATTTCAGCAGAGAATCTTTCTATGGTTGTACTGGAATTTTCACAGTCGGCAAATATGGATGCCGTCACGATAGAGATGAGAGAGAGTCTTGATCAGATCGAGGGTTATTGGGATGAAAGTGTCGGCAGTCCGATTATTATGAAGATGAATCCTGATATGATGCCGGTTATGACAGCGGCATTGGAAGCGGATGATATGTCGCAGTCAGAACTTACTGATCTGGTGAATAATACAATTTTGCCGGAGTTGGAGAGCATTGAGGGAGTTGCCTCGGTCAGCACTTCTGGTACCATCAAAGAGCAGGTGCAGGTGACGATTCGAGAGGAAAAAATTAAAGAAGCAAATAAAAAAATCCGTACGGCTTTGGATGAGCAGTTTGCTGAGGCAGAGGAGGAATTGCAGGAGGCGAAAGCGGAGGCGGAAAGCGGAGAAACTCAGCTGCAGAGTGGTCAGAATCAATTGGCAGGAGGTATGGGGGATGCGCAGGGACAGATTTCTTCCGGTACCTCACAGATGCTGAGTAGTCAGATAGAAATTGACAATAAACTTTTGCAGATAGAGCAGGGGCTGTCACAGCTTGACGCGTCCGAACAGGAACTACTGGCACAGGAAAAACAGATTCTGTCAGGAGAACAGGCGCTGACACAGCTGCCGGTACAGTTGGCGGCGTTGGAAGCACAAAGAACGCAGGTACAGCAGGGAATTGAGATGCTGGAGGAGGCACCCGGACAGCTGGAGGTGTTGGATCAGGTAATTGCCGGACTGAAAGAACAGATTGAAGCGTTGGAAAATGCGGGTCAGACGGAAATTCAGCCGCCGACGGAAACAACGGATCCGGAAGCAGGTCAAAATCCGGAAGGAGAGGAAGGAAATGGCGGAGAAGTGCCGGATCTCGGAACAGATACAGAAACTAATCCGGGAGAAATAATTCCATCGGAACCGCCGGCACAGGAGACGGTACCGGAGACGTCTGCACCCGAACCACCTGCAACGGAGGCATCCGGGCAGATGGCACAGCCGGAAACTTCAGCAGTTGTTCCGGTGGAAAGTCCGGATATGCAGGCAGCTGCCGAAGAATTGCTGACAGATGTACAAGAAATGCAAAATGCGATTGAACAGATTGCAGACAGTAATCCGGGCGTTTCAGTTGGTGGTATCACGGATATTTTAAATGGGCTCCAGACTACTTTGGATATTGCGGCACTGCAGCAGGAGCTGTTGAAATATCAGACAATTAAGACAGAAATGCTGACAGGGCTGGCGACAGTCGGAGTGGATACAAGTAAGACGGGAACAGCGTTGACGGAAAACATTGATTCAGTAAAAACAGAGCTGATCAATAACCGTATGCAGTTGGATGACGGCATTCAGCAGTTACAGAAGAGTATTGATGAGACACCGCAGCAAATGGAGACGATTGCTGCCGGCAAACAGGCGATTGCAGACGGTAAGGCGCAGATTTCTGACGGACGCGCACAGCTGCAGGGTGCGAAAGCACAGCTTGAGGAGGCCAAGGCACAGATTGCCAGTGGTCAGAAGGGTGTAGCACAGGCGGTCGGTGAACTGAATAAGGCACAGATTTCCGCAACAATCGAGATGGCTGCCGGAAAAGCGCAGTTAAGTTCGGGCAAAGCACAGATCGAGGCGGCGCTGGATCAGATAGAAGAGCAGAAGGAGAATGCTTATGGACAGGCGGATGTAAGTAAGATCATTACAGCTGATATGGTGAAAGGGATCCTGTCTGCGCAGAATTTCAGCATGCCGGCCGGATATGTGACGGAGGAAGGCATCGATTTTCTGGTACGTGTAGGCAACAAGCTGTCTGAGGTGGAACAGTTAGGAGATCTGATTATTCTGGACCTGCATATGGAGGAGGTAGATCCAATCCGACTTTCCGATGTAGCGGATATTGCAATTCTTGACAATAGTGCTGAGGTATATGCAAGAGTTAACGGGAATTCCGGGGTGGTATTCTCCATGCAGAAGCAGTCGGGTTATTCCACCGGGGAAGTGTCTGACCGCATTAAGGAGAAATTTGCCGAATTGGAAGGGCTTAATGGAAACATACACTTTGTTAATCTGATGGATCAGGGCATTTACATTGAGCTGGTTATGGATTCCGTAATTCAGAATATGCTTTCCGGAGCAGTACTGGCAATTCTGGTATTACTGCTGTTTTTAAAGAGCATCCGGCCGACGCTGGTAATCGCCTTTTCCATTCCGATCAGTATTATGGCGGCGATTGTGCTGATGTATTTTACCGGCATCAATTTGAATATTATTTCTCTGTCGGGACTGGCACTTGGTATCGGTATGCTGGTGGATAACTCCATTGTGGTTATTGAAAATATTTACCGTATGCGCGGGGAGGGCATATCGGCAAGAAAAGCGGCCGTCGAGGGCGCGCGTCAGGTGGCTGGAGCAATTGCGGCATCCACTCTGACGACGATCTGCGTGTTTGCGCCGATTGTCTTTACCGAAGGCATCACCAGACAGCTTTTTGTGGATATGGGTCTGACGATTGCGTATTCGCTGTTGGCCAGCCTTGCGGTAGCGCTGACGCTGGTACCAATGATGGGAGCCGGTCTTCTGAAAAATACGAAGGAAAAACGTTTCCCGGTTTTTGAACGAATTCAGAATGGATATGCACGATTACTGGGCTGGTCTCTGAAGGGAAAGGTTCTGGTTGTGCTGCTGGCATTTGCCCTGTTGGGCGGAAGTGCTTATCTGGCTGTCTCCAAGGGCACTGCGTTTATGCCGGAAATGGAGAGTACACAGGTAGCTGTTACTCTGCATATGACGGAAGGCAGTACACTTGATGAGACAGGAGTGATGGCAGACCGTGTGATGGAACGGATTCTGACGGTTCCGGATGTTACGGATGTCGGAGCGATGGCAGGCACTTCTTCCGCGGCATCAATGATGGGCGGCAGTCAGGAGGCAAATGCCGAGGAGGTTTCGATTTATGTGCTGCTGTCAGAGGAGAAAACGATCAGCAATGATGATCTGGTAACAGAAATTCTGAATAAAACGGCGGATCTTGGATGTGAACTGGATGTGAACACTTCGACGATGGATATGTCGGCATTGGGAGGTTCCGGTATTTCTGTTCACATCAAGGGACGTGACCTGGATGAACTGAAACGGATGGCAGCAGAGGTGGCGGAGATTGTTTCAGGAGTGGAAGGAACGCAGAACGTATCGGATGGGATTGAAGAAAAAACGTTAGAGATGCGACTGGTAGTCGATAAAAATAAAGCGATGAGTTATCAGCTGACAACGGCTCAGGTGTATCAGTTCCTGCAACAGAAGCTGGCAGATGCAAGTACGGCAACGACACTCTCTACACTTTCCAAAGATTATCCGGTACTGGTTGTCAGTGATACGGATGAGACGCTGACAAGGGAGAAAATTAAGAACCTGACGATCACCGGAAAGGATGAGGAAAATCAGGATGTGGAAGTGCCGATCGCGGATCTGGTGGAATTTCAGGATACGGAAGGATTTTCTTCTATTAACCGGGAAGCACAGACGCGCTATGTAACAGTCACGGCAGAAATCGGCAGTGATTACAATATCGGTCTTGTTTCTGCGGAAGTGGAAAAGGTACTTGCGAACTATGAAGTGCCGAAGGGATATGCAATGGAAATGGCAGGTGAGGATGAGACAATCAATGAAGCCATGGGAGAAGTCATGAAAATGCTTGTACTGGCGGTAGCCTTTATGTATTTGATCATGGTTGCACAGTTCCAGTCCCTGCTTTCGCCGTTTATCATCATGTTTACGATTCCGCTGGCATTTACCGGAGGATTTTTCGGATTATATCTGACGGATAGTCCGGTTAGTGTTATTGCGATGATTGGTTTCGTTATGCTGTCTGGTATTATTGTAAATAATGGTATTGTGCTGGTGGATTACATTAACCAGCTGCGTCGCGAGGGTATGGACAAAAAGCAGGCGATCATTGAGTCGGGCAGAACAAGACTTCGTCCGATCATTATGACGGCGCTTACGACGATCCTTGGGCTGATGCCGATGGCGGCCGGTATGGGAATGGGCGCCGATATGATACAGCCGATGGCGATTGTTACAGTCGGCGGTCTGGTTTATGGTACGTTACTGACATTGTTTGTGGTACCGTGTATCTATGATCTGCTGAACCGCAAAAAAGATATGACGGAAGAAGAAATATAAAAAAGAGGCTTTCGGACAAGTTCTGAATATTCAGAATCGTCCGGGAGCCTTTTTTGCCAGCAGAAAACGACAGTTCTGTCGGATGATATTTTTTATGAGAATTTATGAATTACTGATTCGTTTTACAAAACTTACACTTCCGGCTGCGCCCTGACCAACTACGGTGATGCTGTAGATACCATCTTCCGGGATTGTCACTTCGCAGGTATCGTCAGTAAGATTCTGCTTTCGGTAAATCGGAGGGAATTTGATGCTCTTATCTCCGTTTTGGATTTCTGTGGATTCCGAAAGTTCAGCAATTTTCTGAACATTTACATTCAGCGATCCGCTATTCACGGAAATGTTCACATCGAGAATGTCGTCTTTTTTCAGCATCAGATTTTGTGTATCATTGCCATTTAAGATAGTGAATTCCATGGTGAGCTGAGAGTCATTTCCAATGCGGCTGCCGTTAAAGGCTGCTCCAATGCCGCCGGATAAAAACAGCTCGTTGTTCCAGCTGCCAAGTCCGACAATACTGCCGTCACGAAAGGTGACACCGAGCATCGTGTAGTTGTCTGAACCGAAATGAACAGTCTGATACCATGGTGTTTTGCCTGGATACTGCAGCCGTTCTGTTTTAAAATCTGCTTGAGACAGTCCTGCAAAGCAGATGGCTGCGCCGATCAGACAGAAAAGAAAACCAAGTAAAATACAGCGTTTTGTAGAAAAATAATGCTTCAGTTTCATGCCTTTGCTCCTTTCATTCTGTGAAACAGATGTTTTAGCCAGCGTGTAAAGCGGACGGTTGCTTTGGCAAACAGCTTGCTAAGATATATCGTGGCGAGAGCGGTCAGAAGGAACAGACCAATCATGCCGATGCCGGTGCCGAACTGCACGATGCCAAGTGCTGTATTTCCGATTCCGATCGGAATGGCACCGATCAGACTGATGACAGCAAGAATCAGTGCGCCGATACTGAGAGAGGCGATCATTAGCGGCACGCACCACAGCATTACGTAGGCGGTGAGTACAAGCAGAGCACCTGCGGCAGTAAGGCAGACAGCCATGGCGGCAAAGGAGAGTGCCAACGCTACGATCAAAAGCAGTACGCTTGCCCACAGTGGTGATCCGATTATCAGTAAAATGGTAGTAAGCACTTTTTTTGAGGAAGAAGAGGACACATCCGGGGAATCTTTTTGCTCAGCTATTATTTCACGGGCGATGTCACCTGGAGTGCCGATGCGGCGAATGGCTTCCTGTTCTGTACAGCCGTCTTCTGTATAGTCATCAATCATTTCACTGTAATAATCGAGATAGCGGCTGCGGTCAGCTTTTTTTAATTTTTTCAGTTGTTTTTCCAGAGCAGTAAGAAAGTCTGTCTTATTCATGTTCAATAGCTCCTTTCAAAAATTCATATATTTGCAGCAGCTGCTGCCAGTCGTCCAGAAATTCCCGAGTACGCGCTCTTCCTGCCTCTGTAATGTAATAATATTTTCGCAGGCGGCCATTGTGTTCCACAGAGTGTGTTTCTACAAATTTATTTGTTTCCAGACGTTTTAAAATGGGATAAAGCGTGGATTCCGAAATCTCGATGCAAGGCGAGATATCTTTGATAATCTGATATCCATAGGATTCCCTGTTATACAGGGCACCTAATACAAGAAATTCCAGGAACCCTTTTTTTAACTGACTATCCAAATAAACACCTCCTTATACGTAATACTATATAATACATAGTATTATGCGTCAAGAGGTATTTGAAGAAATTTTATATATAAGTTGGGATTGAAGAGAATAGAAAAATGGTGTAAGGTGAAAGGAAGACTTTTAAAATAAAGGAGCGAGAAGGATGGAAAAAATTATTCTGGCATCGGGATCTCCGCGTCGCAGTGAGCTGTTAACACAGGTAGGGATTCCGTTTGAGGTGCTGGTCAGTGAGGCAGATGAGATCATTACAAAGACAGAACCGGGAGAGATTGTGGAAGAGCTGTCTTTGTGTAAGGCAAGAGCTGTGACGGATAAGATTACGGTCGGGCATCCTCTTGTTCTCGGAGCGGATACGATCGTTGTTCAGGACGGTAAAGTTCTTGGAAAGCCGCGTTCAGAAGAAGAAGCATTTCAGATGCTGCAAAGTCTTTCCGGACGTACGCATGCTGTGTATACTGGAGTGACATTTATTCAGGGAATGCGTGAATATTCTTTCCATGAAAAAACAGAGGTGTGTGTATATCCGATGACGGAAGAGGAAATCCGTACTTATATCGCCGGCGGCGAGTGTATGGACAAGGCTGGAGCATATGGGATTCAAGGAAGTTTTGCTGCCTATGTTCAGGGAATCAACGGGGATTATTATACGGTAATGGGGCTGCCGATTGGACGTGTATATCAGGAGTTGAAGAAATTCTTGTCATTTGAGAAGAGGAGGGAACAGCAATGAAACTGGAAAAATTGGTAGGAGATCGTTTTAAGGAGAGACCGTCAGATTGTGTAATTGACAGCCATGCATGGATGGTGCGCGGCGGATATATGAAATATGTGGCAAACGGTATTTATTCTTCTTATCTGCCGCTGCGCCGTATTACGCGTAAAATCGAGCAGATTATCCGGGAGGAAATGGATAAGATAGATGGACAGGAAGTGCAGTTTCCGGTTGTGATGCCGGCATCTCTCTGGCAGGAATCCGGAAGATATGAGAGTATCGGAAAAGAATTAATACGTTTTTCAGATCGAAGCGGCAGTCCGTTGGTACTTGGCATGACACATGAAGAAGCGGCAGTACAGCTGGTTCGTGAGTATGGTCAGAGCTATTCCCGTTATCCGTTTATGATTTACCAGATTCAGACAAAGTTTCGGGATGAGGCACGTCCGCGCGCAGGACTGATTCGTGTACGTGAGTTTACGATGAAGGACGCCTATTCTTTTCATACCAGTCAGGCGGATTTGGAAGAATATTATCAGAAATGCCATAAAGCCTATGAGCGGATTTTTGCGCGCGCAGGTGTTCCGGAAGTGATTTCTGTTATGTCAGATTCAGGTATGATGGGAGGCAACGTTTCACATGAATTTATGCTGCTGACACCGGTTGGCGAGGATTCTATTGCAATCTGTAAAGAATGCGGTTATCACGCAAACATGGAAGCGGCAGCTTCGATTATTGAAAAGGTACGCGATGAGCAGTCGGAAGATCTGACTCTTGTGCATACGCCGCATATGCAGACGATTGAAGCTGTCTGTAGTTTCTTAGGAAGCAAGGCGGAAAAATCCTGCAAAGCCGTTGTTTATCAGAGGAATGAAGACGATAAATATATTGTTCTGTTTTTGCGTGGGGATTTGGAAGTGAATGAGACAAAAGTTACGAACTATCTCGGATGCGAAATCCATCCGGCTGTGATTACAGAAGAATGCGGTTTGCACGCTGGATATATCGGACCATACAATCTGCAGGGAAATTTTATTGTGCTTTATGATAAGTCTTTGGAAGGCATAAATAATCTGTGCTGCGGCGCAAACAAAGAAGAGTATCACTATACCGGACTGGATATGACACGCGATTTGGCAGAGGCAGAGTATCATGACTTCGCGAAAATCACGGAAGGCGGAATTTGTCCGCAGTGCGGCAAGCCGGGGATTACGATTTCACGCGGAATTGAGGTAGGAAATATCTTTCAGCTGGGGAAAAAATATACAGAGTCTATGAATATGACGTACGTGGAAGCAGACGGGGTGAGCATCAGTCATCCGGTGATGGGATGTTATGGTATTGGTGTCGGACGTTTGGCGGCAGCGGTGTGTGAAGCGCATCATGATGATTTCGGCCCAATCTGGCCGATGTCGATTGCGCCGTGGCAGGTGCATTTATGCGCGGTGCGTCCAGATGAGGAAGCAGTTAAGACTTATGCGGACAAGCTGTATGAGGAATTACAAGATAAGGGCATCGAGGTAATTTATGATGACAGAAAAGTACGTGCGGGTGTAATGTTTTCTGATGCGGATCTGCTTGGTGTGCCGCTGCGTGTGGTTGTAAGTCCGAGAAATATGAAAGAGGGCGTGATAGAGCTGGTATCAAGAGATAAGACAGTGGCAAAAAAAGTGGCGCTGGCGGATGCGGTAGAGGAGATCAGGGAAAATATATATAGTATGTTAGATGAATAAACATGTAAGACAGGAAAAATTATGATAGGAGCATTTACATGGAAATTTTAGTTTGCGATTATGTAGTAGAAACGATTGACGGCGATTATGCGCACCTGCGCAGACTGGACGAGGAATCTGCAGATTTAAAACTGGTGGCAAGAGCACTTTTGCCGCCGGAAATAGCGGAGGGCACGAAATTGCATTATGAGATGCTGGAATATACGATTGTGTAGGTGATTTTGTGAGAGAACGGCAGGAAATTCTGGATTATGGCATGACGTTTCCGGATGTTTATATTGACACACCGTTTCATGATGAAAACTGGGTGCTGCTGCGCTATAAAAGGAATAAGCGGGCGTTTGCATGGACGTATGAACGAGGCGGTCATATCTGTGTGAATGTGAAGGTGGATCCGCAATGGCGAGAGTTTTGGCGTAATATGTATAAGTCTGTGATACCCGGCTATCATCAGAATAAGGAACACTGGAATACGATTATTCTGGACGGTACAATTCCGGAAAAAGAAATTCAGCGGATGATCGCAGAAAGTTATGATCTGATCGTGAATAACAGGAGAAAATAATCTGGCAGAAAAGGAGGAAACACATGATGAATAAGAGAAAGGAGCAGCCGGATGCCGCGTGAAAATCGTACTTATATTGCCATTGATCTGAAATCATTTTACGCTTCGGTGGAGTGCAGAGAACGTCATCTTGATCCGATGACGACAAATCTGGTGGTTGCTGATGCTGCGCGCACAGAAAAAACAATCTGTCTGGCGGTATCTCCTTCTCTGAAAGCGTATGGCATTTCCGGGCGTGCACGGCTCTTTGAAGTTGTGCAGAAGGTTCGGGAAGTGAATACCAAGAGAAAAAAGAACGCTCCGGGCGGCAGGTTTTCCGGTTCCTCCTTTAACGATCTGGAATTGCGGATTGCGCCGGATCTGGAACTGACCTATGTGACGGCACTGCCGCGCATGGCTCTTTATGTGGATTACAGTACCAGAATTTATAATGTATATCTGAAATACATTGCCCCGGAGGATATTCATGTCTATTCAATTGATGAGATTCTTTTAGATGCGACGGATTATCTGGAAACCTATAGGCTGACGGCGCGTGAACTGGCGGCGAAGATGATACAGGATGTTTATGAGACAACAGGAATCACGGCGACGGCGGGGATCGGTACGAATCTGTATGTCTGTAAGGTGGCGCTTGATATTGTGGCAAAACAGGTAGAGCCGGATGAAAACGGGGTGCGCATTGCGGAATTGGATGAGATTTCTTATCGTAAAAAGCTTTGGACACATCGGCCACTTACAGACTTCTGGAGGGTGGGAAGCGGCTATGCCAGGAAACTGGAGGCAAATGGTCTTTATACGATGGGAGATATTGCCAGATGTTCTTTGGGCGGATCGCATGATTTTCATAATGAGGAATTACTTTATAAGTTGTTTGGAATCAATGCGGAACTTTTGATCGACCACGCCTGGGGGTGGGAACCCTGTACGATTGCCGACGCGAAAGCCTATAAGCCAAGTACAAACAGTCTTTGTTCCGGTCAGGTGCTACAGTGTCCTTATGAGGTTGAAAAAGCCAGACTGGTTGTGAGGGAAATGACGGATGCAGCGGCATTGGAGCTGGTGGATAAAAAATTGGTGACAGATCAGATTGTATTGACGGTTGGCTATGATATTGAAAACTTGACAGATCCGGATAGAAGAAAAGCATATAAAGGAGCGGTAACGATTGACCGATATGGCCGCAGAATCCCGAAGCATGCACACGGAACTGCAAATCTGAGCGGTTATACAGCATCTTCAAGGCAAATTACAGACGCGGTGTTGGAATTGTATGATCGGATTGTGGACGAAAAGCTTTTAATCAGACGGATTACGTTATCAATCAACCATCTGATCCAAGAAGGAACAGAGGTGAAAAAAGAAATCTATGAACAGCTCGATCTTTTTACAGATTATGCAGTTCAATTAAAAGAACGTGAAGAAGAAAAGAAAAAACTGCAGAAGGAAAAACAGCTGCAGCAGGCGATGCTGGAGATTAAAAAGAAATATGGAAAAAATGCGATTTTGAAAGGGATTAGTTATGAAGAAGGCGCAACAGCAAGAGAGAGGAACGGACAGATCGGCGGACACAAAGCGTAGCGCAGCGCAGTGCTATGAAGATATCCTCTATTTGCCGCATTACGTTTCGAAACAACATCCGCAGATGTCCCGGCATGACCGGGCGGCACAGTTTGCGCCGTTTGCAGCTTTGACGGCGCATGGCGCGGCGATTCGCGAGACGGCACGTCTGACGGATCGAAAAATCGAACTGGATGAAAACAGTAAAACCATGCTGGATCAGAAAATGCAGCTGATTCAGGAACAGCTTGGGGCGGGTATACATCCGGAGACGGAAATTACTTATTTTGTGAAAGACGCGATAAAAGAAGGCGGCGCTTATGTGACTGTCCGCGAAGGTATTCGCAAAATTGACGAATACCTTCGGATGATTGTGACGGAAGAGGGAAACCGAATACCGATGGATGATGTGATAGAGATTATTTAAAATATTTTCGATACCCGGTTTCAAAATCCACTTCATTGCGGAGCGGTTGTTCATTTAAATATGCTTTGAGATTTTCGGCGGCGATTTCTACGATGGTATCCCAAATGTGCCTGGTATGGAAATTTCCGGCTACATGTGGAGTAATTAACAGATTTGGGACATCCCAGAGCGGCGAATCTGCCGGAAGCGGCTCGGCTTCTGCAACGTCAATTGCAGCGGCGGCAATTGTACCGTTTTTTAAGGCGTCTATCAGATCTTCCGTTGGAATTAGCGTTCCGCGTCCGACATTGATCAGGATGGCGCTGTTTTTCATGAGCTTCAGGCGTGAAGTATTCAGCAGATGATACGTTGCATCTGTGCCGGGCAGAGAGCAGGCAACGATGTCTGCCTGCGGAAGCAGTTCCTCAAGCGCGTCCATCTGGTACAGCGCGTCTATGTAATCCGGTTTTTCAGACTTGTTTCTGCGAACGGCGATTACATGGCTGCCAAGCGCATGCATTCGCATGGCAAATTCGCTGCCGATGTCACCCATACCGAGAATCAGCGTGGTACTGCCGAAAATGGTTCCAACATTTCCTTCATCCTTCCACAGGTGCTGCAGACGGTTGTCTTCGTAATGATTCATTTTTTTCAGGAGGGTGAATGCTGCAGCCAGCATGTGTTCAGCAATAGATTTTCCATATGCGCCTGTTGCGTTGCAGAGCTTTACACCGTCCGGTAAAACACCGGGAATAACATATTCATTTGCACCTGCGCTGTTCAGCTGCAGAAATTTTAGCTTTTTTGCCTCTTTCAGCGCGTCGGCGCTGACATTGCCGAGAATAATATCGGCAGTTTCAATCACTTCTTTTTTAGATGCTTCGGCAGCAGTTGTATAGGTGAAATGCAAATTACGTCCGCTGCTTTCTAATAATTTTTTATGTTTTTCCTTGACGGGAAACGTGACAAGTATTTCTTTCATAAAAAACCTCCCAAGTATAAATTTGGCTGTTTCATAAGTTATGATAGATTCAGTATACGTGCAGAGTGTGATTTTGACAAGTATACTGATGAATTAGAAATGTTATTTAACTCATCTTATCGGGAATGCTTATACCGAAAATAAGATATCAGGTAAAATTTTTTCTTATCTCCCGCATTGATGGATAGCAGTGTTTGTATTATAATGCATTTGTAATGCGGTGACGCATAGAAAATGTATATCTGTGCAGGAAAACGGTATTATAAATGCAGGACTATATGGGAAATGGAAAAGGAGAAGGACAGGATGGGCATTATTGAAAAAATGAGACTGGATGGTAAAAAAGGGTTTGTGACCGGAGCAGCAAGAGGAATCGGAAAATGTACGGCGACGGCATTTGCGGAAGCCGGAGCAGATGTGGCAATTGTAGATGTGGATTATGACGAAGCGGTAAAAACAGCGGAAGAAATTGCGCGGCAGACAGGCAGAAAAGTGGTTGCTATTAAAACGGACTGTACCAAAAAAGATCAGGTAGACGCGATGGTAGAACAGGTTGTGTCTGAATTGGGAGGATTGGATTTCTGCCATAATAATGCCGGTATTTGTATTAATGCTCCGGCGGAAGAGATGACGTATGAGCAGTGGAGCAAGGTTATTGATATTAATTTGAACGGTATTTTTCTGACAGATATTGCGGCAGGGAAATATATGCTGGCACATGGGGGCGGATCCATCATTAACACAGCGTCCATGTCAGCGCATATTGTTAACGTACCGCAGCCGCAGTGCGCTTATAATGCATCGAAAGCGGCGGTGATTCAGCTGACAAAATCTTTGGCGATTGAATGGGCAAAACGCGGCGTGCGAGTAAATAGCATCAGCCCGGGCTATATTGGTACAGAATTGACATTGAATTCACCTACACTGGTTCCTTTGATTGAACAGTGGAATCACATGGCGCCGATGGGACGTATGGGAAAACCGGAAGAACTTGAAGCAATCTGTGTATATCTGGCAGGTGATACAAGCTCATTTACGACAGGATCTGACTTTGTGATTGATGGAGCATTTACTTGCTTTTAAAAAGGAGGCAGAAGAGACAGATGAAAAATATTAATCCACTTTTGAAGATGGATTTTCCGGATCCGGATGTTATCCGGGTAAACGATACTTACTATATGGTCAGTACAACGATGCATTTTTTCCCAGGATGTGTGATTCTGCGTTCGTATGATCTGGTACACTGGGAGGTGGCGACGCATGTGTATGAGCACCTGGATGATACAGATAAGCAGCGTCTGATTGGAGAAAATCAGTGTTATGGTCAGGGAATGTGGGCGGCAAGCCTGCGTTATCATAATGGATTATTTTATGTTGTATTTGTGGCAAACGATACACACCAGAGTTATGTGTACACGGCAAGGGAAATTGAAGGTGAATGGCAGCGCCATGAAATCAAAGGATTTTATCATGATTGTTCCCTGTTTTTTGATGATGATGAGAGCGTCTATCTGGTTTATGGAAACAAGCATATCTATCTGACGCAGATGAAGCCGGATCTGTCAGAGCCTCTGCCGGGCGGTCTTCACAGAATGATTATCAGTGACGAAGGGAATCCGAACCTTGGCTATGAAGGATCACACATGTATAAGATCAATGGTAAATATTATGTATTCCTGATTCATTCCAGAAGAGATCGTTGGATGCGTACGGAGGCTTGTTTTGCGGCAGATTCGCTGGATGGGGAATTCGTTGGAAGAGATGTTCTGGAAGATGACATGGGCTACTGTGAGCAAGGAGTGGCACAGGGCGGTATTGTAGATACGCCAGACGGTGAATGGTGTGCGATTTTGTTCCAGGATCGCGGCGCGGTTGGACGTATTCCGGTGCTGGTACCGGTACATTGGGAAAATGATTTTCCGGTGTTTGGAGAAAAGGGTAAAATTCCGGCAGAGTTTTCGGTGAAAGCAACCCGGGGAAATTATAGCTATGCGCCGCTGTACGGATCGGATAATTTCTCGTATCAGCCGGATGTAGATGGTAAGGTGCATCTGAAAAATTTCTGGCAGTTTAATCATACTCCGAATGATACCCTGTGGGGGATAGAAAAAGATCAGTTTTGGATTCGAACAGGAAAACTTTGTAATAATTTGATTCTGGCGCAGAATACATTGACGCAGCGACTGGTTTATCCGAAGAGCGATGTGGCAGTAACGTTGGATTTTTCTGAATTACAGGAAGGCGATTATGCCGGACTTTGCGCACTGCAGAGCTGTTATGGTATGGTGGCGGTAAAAATTGAGAGTGGAAAACCATATCTGGTGATGGGAGCCAGAGAGGCAGAAACAGAAGCTATGATGCCGATGGAAATTAGAAATGAAAAAAGTGTTGAGTACGAGCAAATCTTATTGACTGGTACCAGAATCCGTCTGCGTATGGAGACAGACTTTACAAGAATGAAAGATGTGGTACAGTTTTCGTATGTGACGGAGGAAGGAAATAAACCGATTGGTCCGGTACATAAACTATACTTTAAATTGGATCATTTTTGTGGATGCAGAGTCGGATTATTTGCGTTTTCCACAAAGCAGACAGGTGGAAGAGCAAAATTTGAGGATTTTGAGTTTATGACGGAATAATAAAAAGATGATATGTTTGAATTTATGTATCTGCATTGACGGGGTCATAATCAATCTAGAAGAGAGAGGGTGGACATTTTCTTGGATTAGCAGCCTGGCTAGTCCAAGAAAATGTCCGCCCCCTCTCTTCTAAAAACTCTACACTGTCATCTTCACCGATGGCAAGTTTAGTATATGTAAGTGTGTCGCCTTCGTAAATGCTATATACGCCCAGAAAATCGCTATCTGGTGCAAGTTCTTTTTTGCTATAAGTTATGCCGTTAAAAATAATATCAGGATTATCCGTAATTACACCCATTGCCGATTCTGTATTTACAGTAACACCTTCACAAGACACGAACAATTTAATGAGGTTATCTTCTAGTATTGTTTCTTTTGCAGCTCCAGGCGTAACTTCCTTACAGGTAATAGTGGAATTATCACCAAAAGAGCAGTCGGCCCCCAAGAGGATCATAGCATGATAGTCGCCTATAATAGTAAGACCACTATGAAAGGTGCAATTGTCAAAAAGAATATCGCTACGTAAATTATGGGCTCCGTCTTGTGTGCTGTCTGGATCTACGGTGACGGTGACCATTTTATCGAAAGTCATATCGTAAATTTCGATCACTTCTCCGGCGTTCAGTTTGAAATCGTATTGTATCCCTGCTTGCGTTTCAGTACTATTGGTGGTGGGGGTATCGCTTTGTGCGAGACTATCTGTATTTGCACTGACGCAAGGCGTCAGTAACAGGCACCCTGCAAGACAAAAGGCAAGCCATTTATTTTTTCTCATATCTATATTCCGCCTTTCTGCGAAAGGCACCAATGCGTCATGAAACTCGCTGGCTAACTTTCGCTTTTCTATTCTTATTTCCTTCTGATATGATTTCTTTAATAAGACTGACACACTACAGA
>JBMNRF010000024.1:0-51572 GCA_050944495.1 Marvinbryantia sp. | reverse complement strand
TTGAAAATGTAATCAATGCGAGGCAACATTTTTTGAGCGTTTTGTCAAGTATTTTTAAGCATTTTTTATTTTTTTTTTGATAAATCTTAAGTTGACGACATTGCCCGTTTTACGGGTGGGGGCGACTTATTTCTACATAGTCAGATGAGCGGTAATCATGGCTCGATAATATTAAAATACAATTCCGGTGTGGTCATACTGGTGCACAGATCCTCAAACAGTGTCATATCTCCACTTTCTGTTGTGACAAGCTTAGCGATATTTTCCTGATCACTGTTTGCAATAGCGAGAATGCCGGTGCGGACGGTTGAGAGCGTCAAGTCGGCCTCCGCCGTGCCATCGTCCTTATAATACAGCAGGACGCCGTGGTGGAGCTTCAGGAAATAATCCTCGCCGTCCGTGAGCTTAAGCCGGATGGTAAAGGACGTATCTGCAAGCTTTTCTGTATCGAGCATGATACCCATGTAGTCTAACATTGTCTGCGCATCCATGCCCTGCGCCGTCGTGCCGGCGCCGATGCTACTGACCTGTGGATAGCTGCCTGTACCGTTTCGCAGCTCATATGCTGCGGCGAGATACGCGTTGCGCCACGCGCCGGACTCCGCCTGATAGCCAAGCTGCTCAAGCGCGTCCGCGCAGAGATATCGCGCGTCCATATTTTCAGAGTCTGCGAAGACGAGCGTGTTTGTGATCTGCGCGACCCACTGGTATTCGCCCTTCTCATAGTCCGCGCGCGCCTGTTCGAGCACTTTTTCGGGATCACCGAGATATTCGACGAGCTTTTTCGCGTATTCACTCGGCTCCAGCTCGTTCAGGTGCACGGGATTCGCATCATACCAGCCCATGTATTTCTGATATACCGCACGGACATTGTGGCGAAGCGTGCCGTAATACTGCCGCGTGTACCAGACCTTATCTAAAGCCTCCGGCAACTCGATCGTGGCGGCGATCTCCGTCGCGGTGTAGCCCTGATTGATGTACAAAAGTGTCTGGTCGTGGATGAATTTATAGACAGCGGCGGTATTGGTTAGATATTCCTGCACCACATCGGCTCCCCAGTGCGGCCAGTTGTGTGACTGGAACACAACCTCCGCGTCCGAAAAGAGCGTCTGCGCCTGCGTGATGTACCGCGCCCAGTCGTTGGCGTCGCGTACCTCTGCGCCGCGCAACGTGTAGAGGTTGTGCATCGTGCCGGTGCAGTTTTCCGCCATCCAGAGCGCCTGTTTGTCAGGGAAATACGTATTCATCTCCGCGGGAGACTCCGTGCCCGGCGTCAGCTGGAAGACAGCCTTCACGCCGTCAATTTCCGTCTCAAAGAGTGTGTCAGTGACCTCATATGTCGGTGCGAGATAGCCCGTGCCGCCCTGCACAACGGTCAGACCGATACCGACGGAAAGCCGTCCCTGCTCGCAGTACGGCAGGAAACTGCCGTACTGGTAGATCGCGCGGCGCTTCATCGCCGTCCCTGCCAAGACGTTTTCCTTCATGACCGCGTCGGCAAAGCCCTGCGGCACGATGATGGCTGTCTTGCCTGAGGCAATTTGCTCGTCCAGCGGAAGCGATGCGTCCGCCACATCTTCTGCGTCGATCAGCCCCTCGATGCCGCCGTAGTGGTCGACATGCGCATGACTAATAACGACAGCGACAATGCGGTCATCGCCCATCTGCTCACGCAAGAGCTTCAGTGCCTCGGACGCAGTATAGCGGCTGCTGCCGCAATCCATGATGATCCAGCCGTTTTCACTGCGGACGAAGGTGATGTTCGAAATATCATAGCCGCGCACCTGATAGATGCCGTCCATGACCTCAAACAGGCCGTAACGGGCGTTGTACTGCGTGTTGCGCCAGAGGCTTGGGTTTGCAGACGTGGGCGCATCATCGCTTTCCCGCACGAAGTCATACGCGTCCTGCGACCAGATCGTCATGCCGTTTTCGGCCTGGATGACGAGCGAATCCGGCGCGAAGATGAGGCCACGGCCTGCAAATTCGGCCTCCTGCTCGTCGTCAAAATCGAGCAGCTGATAGACCTCGGCGTTGGCCTGCGCTGTAATTTCTGTTGCAGCTTTGCTTTCGGCATTCAGCGGTGTGGATTCTTTAGATGGCGCTTTGTCGCAAGCGGTGACAGAAAGCAGAAATAAGAACATGAATGCTGCCGCAATTATTCGTTTCATGGGCACTTCCTCCGTAATGAATATGATTGTTTAAAAAGAATCCGGCGTTTTGAACGCCGGATTCTGAAATGATTTATTTCCCAAGTACGCAGGAGAACTTGATCTCCTTTTCCACTTCACTCAGGTCGAGTTCACCACCGTCGGCGACAGTGATGCGCACTTCATAGAGCGTTCCGTCGGTGAGTTCCGTCACAGCCTCACCGGTCTCATCCGTGATCGACCATAGCTCAGAAGCGACCTTCGCCAGCTTGCCGTCCGTGCCGTAGGCGTAGAGGCTCAGGTCGGAGGCGCTGCCAGACAGATTGTTCATACGGAACGCAACCGTGGTGTTGGGGTGGACGTTGCGGATACTCACGCTGTTGCTCCAGCTGGCGACCGTACCTTCGCCGCCGTCAAGTTCAAACTGCTCCTGCGAAAGGATATTTCTTGCCGCCTTGTCTAAGTCTACCTCACGATACGGCATCTCCGGCAGATACACAAAGCGATCCTGCAAGCGCAGCAGCTCCATATAGCCCGTCGGGCAGTAGAGTGCGTTGCCGCTGTTTCCGGCGTACATCCCGATGGCCATATTGTTGTAGCCAAACTTGTTGGAAACATCCATCGTAAAGACGGTCTCGCCGGTCTCAAAGTCCAGAATGATGTACTGCCACATCCCGGTGGTCAGATCCTGCACATAGCCGTAGATATAGCCCGTCGCAGTGGAGAGCTTGAGCATCGATGTATCGCTCAGGTCATTTCGAGACCAGATGCTTTTCATCTCATAGCCGCTATCGGTTTTCACGGTGTCCACGCGCTCGACGCCCGGGGCAATCATAACATTACCCTTCATCAACCAGTTCTGGTCATAAATGTTGGCATAGCTCTGAATTGAGGAGTCGCTGTTGGGGTCGGCAAGACCTGCGTTTCCTGCGCCGAACCAGTTGCAGACAATCGTGCTGACCGTGCCTTCACCGTCGTCATAGACGATCGCAGAGTTCTCAACCGCCACCTGATACCCCTCGGGCAGATCATCCAAAACCGGCATACTGGCTACGACCTCACCGGTCTTCATGTCGAGCGCAAGAAGCTTCACGGGGTCTGCGTTGTCGGTGAACATCACAAGGTTCGGCGTCAGCGTGGGCGAGCAACCGCCGCCCCATGCAAGACCACCGCCGGTGGTCTTATCGCCTTCACCGCTGACCTTTGCACCAACGCTCTCATACGGCGTGCACCACGCAACGTCCACGCCATTGTCGGCGCGCAGCAGATAGCAGTTCATATTGGTCAGAATGACTGCGCCGTCACGGGAAGCGGCGATGCCGTTTTCCGCACCCTCGCCGGTCGTCAGCTCGTAGACGAAGACTGCCTTCGAAAGGTCGGTCTGCTCTCCGTTCAGGATCGCCTCGATCGCCGAGTGAGCGATGTAGCCGAGCACGCCCTGCTGCTCCCGCTCGGGATAGATGCGGAAGCCGCCGGTTGCAAACCAGAGATTGCCGTCGTAGTCAAAGACTACGGAAAGAAGATTCTGCGTCAGCTCCTTGCCGAGTGCGGCTTCTGCTGCAGCCTTGATGTCGATGTCCAGAACCTTTTCAAACTCGGGAAGAACATTGCCTGCTTCATCTGTCGCACGCAGCATCAGCACATGGTTGTTGCTGGTCGGGCAGACGATACGGTTTTCGGAGTCAAGGAACGTGTAGGAGCTCTGGATGACGTAACCACCGCCGTCGTGCTGCTTTGGAGAGAAATAGCCGAGAGTCTTCGTCTCTTCGGCATTCAGATCGCGGATGGCGATGCCGCCGAGCAGCGGAACAACCGCATGGCCGTAGCTGTCAAAGTAAATGGCAGGGGAGGCGTTTGCGTTCGTCGTCTCGTAGGAGACATTGATCTCCGGATAGATGCCCAGCGGCAGAATTTCATCCGTGGAGTCGGTGTTGTACCCGTCGTGGTGAATATTCGCATCGCTCTTTGCCATGTAGGGGTTTTCCTCCACCTGTTTGGGCTGCAAAGCTTTCACGGGCAGTGCACCGGATAACGGCGCAGAAGGTTTCGAAGTTATGCCTTCGTCTGAGGGTGTCTGCGTTCCTCCGCAGACGGCCATTGACAGACACAATACTGCTGCCAGCATAAGGCATAGCACAGAACGGATGATGCTTCTCTTTTTCATGAATAGTCCTCCTTGTTGGTTTCAGTGTAGTTGGGTCGGAGCTGCGCAACCGAATTTTTCTCGTTCAGCCAGACATAAAGCCCCTGTTGGAAAGCTGCTTTTGTTACCGGCTCCAGCAGAAAATAATCTGCACGCAGTCGGAAAGCATGAAGCGAAAAATCCAGATCGCTGCACCAGATGATGCGCGTATTGCGGTAAAGCGCACGCAGATGTTCCACCGCATTCAATCCGTCGACACCCGGCAGGGCGATCACCGCATTGGTCGGCGGCGTTTTCTGTGCGGTTTCAAAAAACTGTTCCTGATCGCAGAATGTTTCAATTACGGGAAACCGTCCACATTCGGCACAGAACTGCGAGACTTGCTCTGTAAAAAAAGCTTCTTGCGCTTCACTATTTGTCAGCACAACAATTCGGTACACAGCGCTCCTCCTTTCTGCCGTCGTTGACGTTTTCTGCTTGTTAGTATACGGATGCGCACACACTTTTCAAGCTGATTGGCACGAAAGCCCCGTTTCCGGCACGAAATCTAGGTTTGCTAGTGTGCCGGGGCTGGACATCTGTGATATAATCATACTATAGTTTTTTACGGAGGGGAGGAGTCGGTCAGCATGAGGATTGCAATTGTGGATGATCTCAAGACCGAACGCGCACTGCTGAAAGAACGCTTATCGCAGCAGCTGGCGCTTCGCGGTGTGGAAGCGGATATTTTGGGATTTGAAAGCGGCGAGGCTTTTCTCGCGGCAGAAAAAGAGCGGCGCTTTTCGGCCGCGTTTCTCGATATTTACATGGAGGGCTTAAGCGGCATGGACGCAGCGAAGGAACTTCGAAAGACGGACACAGACTGCCTTCTGATCTTCACCACGACGTCTACCGATCACGCGCTCGAAGGCTTTCAGGTGCGGGCTCTTCACTATCTCGTGAAGCCCTTTTCCGAGGAAGAGCTTTCCGGTTTGCTTACTGAAATGCTTGCAAAACTCCCGCGTCCTGAGCCGGTTCTGGCCGTGAAAGTCAGCGGCAGCGATGTTCGTCTTCGCTATCGGGACATTGTTTCCGCCGAGCATTTTGCTCATATAATCAACATCCGCACCACCGCCGAAAAAACGCTTGCCACGCGCCAGAGCTTCAAGGCGTTCACCGAGCCGCTTAAAAAAGATCCACGCTTTTTCGTCTGCGGCCGCGGTGTGATCGTCAATTTAGAGCACGCCTCTGATTTTCGGGATGCCGCCTTCTGCATGACCGACGGCAGCCGTGTCTATGTCAACCAGGAGCTTTTGAAGCCTGCCCGGCAGGCGTTTATGGAATTTCTGCTGCAAAGGGGGCGTTTGGGTTGAAGGACATCCTGCGCCCGATTTTGGAGCTTACCGTTGTCTTTCCGGGTCTGCTGCTTGCGTATTTTCCGGTGCGATCTTATTTGAAGCAGTCTCCCGCAAGGATTGCGGCATGGGCAGTGCCGCTGCTGCTCGGGCTCTGCCTTGGCAGCGGACTGCTTTGCTATCGTTTCAGCAGTCCGACTGCGCTCCCCTTGCTGCTTATTACACTTGTGGTGATCCTTCTATATCTCAAAACGCTGCAAACCTCTATCTGGAAGTCCGTGACTATCGCACTGGCGGTCTGTGCGGTGTTCGCCTGCCTGAATAGCTTATCCCGTGCCATCGGCACGGCGATCACGCTGCGGCAGCAGCTGCCGCCGGACGAGCCGTGGTTCTGTTTTGCTGCCTGCATTTTTTATAATGCGGTCTGCTGGCTGATCACTGCCGCAGCGTATTATCCCGCCACCCACACAGTGCGCGCGATGGTGGAGGATGATAATTTTGCGCAGACATGGTATGTGTTCTGGGTGCTGCCGATTGTGTTCATTCTGCTGAACCTTTTCATGATCCCGCGCTATCCGACAACGCTTCAGACCGGGCGAGTCTTGCAGGTCTACATCGTTATGAGCATCGCACTTTTGTTTTTGATGCTTTTCTTCAACGCAATCTTCCTTCTGATGGCGATCAGTATCAACCGGAACGTGAGATTGCAGCAGGAGAATCAGTTCCTTTCCATGCAGCAGCAGCGCTACGAAAGCCTGAAAGCTGCCATTGAGGAAGCCCGGCAGGTGCGGCACGATATGCGCCACCAATTAAATCATATTTCTGCGCTGGCCGAGGCTGGTGAACTGGAGGACTTGAAAAACTACCTTGCAAAAACTGTCTCCCGCATCCCGAATCTCGATATGCGCTTCTGTGAAAACCGCACGGCGGATAGTGTTGTCGGCTATTACTGCGCCCTTGCAAAGCGCGAGGACATTCCCTTCCGTGCCAATCTCGATCTGCCGGAATCGCTTCCGATCGATGAGGTCGATATGTGTCTGATCTTATCCAATCTACTGGAAAATGCGCTGGAAGCCAGCCTTCGCACCGCACCCGCCCGCCGGCAAATCGAAATAACAGCATATGTGCATGCCGAGAGGCTTCTTCTGATCGAGGTTATAAATGCGTTTGACGGTGAAGTCAACGAAAAAAATGGAGTTTTCCGCTCATCAAAGCGAAAAGAAAGCGGAATTGGTATCCAATCTGTCAACCATATTGCGGAAAAAAACGGCGGTACAAGTACGTTTACCCATCAGAATGGCGCTTTCTCTGCCAAAGTCATGCTCTGTGGATAAGTGGAAATCCATAGTGTATCTTTTGGTTACATATTACGTCTAGAGGTGTTGCTTAGGGGAATTTATCCTTGACAAATCTCGTCTCAGAAAGCAGTTCTGTCAAAATACGCTTCGGATAATGGCTTTACCAATCCGGTATTTTTCATTGATGACGGCGTTTCCGGTGTGACTTTTGACCGCCCGAATTTTAACCGCATGATTGCAGAGATTGAAGCCGGAAATGTGGCGACAGTCATTGTCAAGGATATGTCCCGCTTGGGGCGTGACTATCTGAAAGTCGGCTACTATACAGAAATCTTTTTCGTTGAAAGAGATGTGCGCTATATCGCAATCAATGACGGTGTAGATAGTGCAAAGGGCGACAATGATTTTACCCCTTTCCGAAATCTGTTTAACGATTTCTACGCCAAAGATACCAGTAAAAAGGTAAGGGCAATCAAGCGGGCGCAGGGCATGGCAGGAGAACATCTGACAAAGCCGCCTTATGGCTATAAGGTAGACCCAAACGACAGAAAGAAATGGATTGTGGATGAAGAAGCCGCCGCTGTGGTAAAGAGGATTTTTGATTTATGCGTTGCCGGAAACGGACCTATGCGGATAGCGAAAATTCTGAAAGCGGATAAAGTGCTGACAACACGCGCCCATTATGCAAAGCAGAAAGGGAAAACACTTCCCGATAATCTGTACAGTTGGAATGAAAGCACGATTGTAGCAGTTTTGGAGCGTATGGACTACTGCGGACATACGGTAAACTTCAAAAGCTATTCTAAATCCCACAAGCTGAAAAAGCGTATTCCCACCACAAAGGAGCAGCAGGCGATTTTCCGCAATACACATGAAGCAATCGTTGAGGAAGCTGTCTTTGAACGGGTACAGGAATTAAGGGCAAATAAACGCCGTCCCACAAAGGCAGAGCGACAGGGAATGTTTTCCGGCTTGGTATTCTGTGCGGATTGTGGAAGTAAACTGCACTTTGCTACCTGCAAAAGTTTTGACGGTTCACAAGACAACTATCGCTGTGCAAGATATAAAAGCAATACAGGAGATTGTACGGCGCACTTCATCAGAGAAAAAGTCTTACGGAAAATCGTTCTCAATCGGATATTTGCTGTAACTGCCATGTTCTATGAGGACATTACCGCATTTATGGAACTGATACAGAAACAGCGGTTTGATGAAGCGGAAAAGGACATGAAACGCAAGCGGCGTGAGGTCGGACAGGCAAGAAAACGGATTGCAGAACTTGACCGGATTTTCAAGCGGATTTATGAGGACGACATCAACGGAACTATCAGCCATGAGCGGTTTTTGAAACTGTCCGCTGAGTATGAAGCAGAACAGAAAGAACTGACAGAAAAGGTAAAGGCAGAACAGCAGGAAGTTGATACCTACGAACAGAATAAAAGCGACTTTGACAGCTTCGCCGCTATTATCCGCAAGTATGTGGGAATAACAGAATTAACGCCCACTATCGTTAATGAGTTTGTGAAGAAAATCATTGTCCATGCACCGGAGAAGATAGACGGCAAGCGTTTTCAGAAAGTGGATATTGTCTTTAACTTCGTGGGAGAAATCCATTTGCCGACTGACCCGCAGACGGAACAGAAAGAAACCGATAAACAGGAAAAGACGGTATAGCCCTTGAACGGGGCTATACCGCCAAATTGAAAAATATACTTCCTTGTAACCGAAAACTCTTGATTTTACAAGGTTTCAGAGCCTTACAAAAAGCTGCTGACGGGAATCGGACCCGTGACCTCCTCACTACCAATGAGGTGCGCTACCACCTGTGCCACAGCAGCCTGTGCGATTACTCGCTACATTTCAATATTCTAGCACACTGTTCTTTGCTTGTCAAGCAAATTTACAATTTTTTACCGTTCTAATCACGACATTCTCTGTCTGACAATTTCAAAAGCCATAACACCTGCCGCGACAGACGCATTCAGCGAATCAATATCCCCTTTCATCGGAATCGCCGCCACAAAATCACATTTTTCTTTTACCAGACGGCTGACGCCTTCCCCCTCATTACCAATCACCAGACCAATCGGACCTTTCAAGTTCAAACGATACATCACTTCACCATCCATGTCCGCGCAGACAAACCACATCCCACGCGCTTTTAATTCCTCAATTGTTCTGCTGATATTCGTCACTTTGGCAACCGGAGTGTAATTCAACGCACCTGCAGAAGTTCTCGCCACTGTCGCCGTCAGCCCTACCGCTCTTCTTTTCGGAATAATCACACCATGTGCTCCAGCAAGATTTGCAGTACGAATAATTGCACCGAGATTATGCGGATCTTCAATATTATCAAGGATAAACAAAAACGGCGGCTCGCCCTTTTCTTCTGCCGCACGCAGCATATCCTCCACTTCCGCGTATTCATAAGCCGCCGCAAATGCAATCACACCCTGGTGTCTTCCGGTTTCACTCAACTGATCCAGCCGCTCCTTCACGACAAAATTGATAATCGTATCGTGCTTTTTTGCTTCACGAATAATGGTCCGCACCGGTCCGTCCTGACAGCCATCCAGAACATACAGCCTGTCAATGGTTTTTCCGGAACGAAACGCCTCAATCACAGCATTTCTTCCCTCTATTGTTAATTCCTCATATCTCATACATTTTCTCCTGTTTTTCGTTCTTCTTTATAACAGGCCGCGTCCTTTTCGGCGCACCATCTCCCTGATTTCATAAAATTATTCTTCTATATGTTCTGAAGATTTCTCAGAAAGCCCTATATAAACCAGATCAATAATCCGCTTCATATCCTTTTTCAGATACAAATATCCCATCAGTGCCTCAAATCCGGTTGCCTTGCGATAATCAAGTGTTGAAGCATTTTTCGCCTTGCTATAGGATTTTGCATTACGCCCGCGTTTATAGATACGAATTTCATCCTCCGTAAGATGCGGCATCAATTTTTCAATCATTTCCGCCTGCTTCTGTGCTTTGACCAGTGCACTGGCACGCTTGTGAAGCTTCTGCACCTGACAATTCTGCCTCTTCACCAGCATTGTGCGGATCACAAGGTCATAAATATCATCTCCGATATAGGCCAGTACCAGTGGAGAATATTCGCGCAAATCCACCTCATCAAGGTTCATCTTCACATCCAGGTAATTGAGAAAATCTACGCTCTCTCCCATTTTACACCCTCTCTGGTATCCTTCAAAACAATGCCCATACCAAGCAGCTCATCACGGATTTCATCGGCGCGCGCAAAATTCTTTGCCTTTCTGGCTGCCTGACGTTCCTCAATCAACTTTTCAATATCAGCATCCAACATTTCTTCTTTCTTCTCTACAATCAGACCAAGAATATCAGAAAGCGTTATAATCTGATCTTTCACAGCCGCTGCATAGGCTTTAGAACTACTTTCATTCACATTCGTATTCGCGTATTTTACCAACTCAAAAATAGCAGAGATTGCGTCAGCTGTGTTGAAATCATCATCCATCGCCTCATCAAACTTCTTCTCATATTCAGTCAGAACAGCAAGACTCTCTTTCTCCATTTCGGTCAAATCCTGTACCTGTACATTGCCTTCCAGGTATTTCAGATTTTCTACTGCGTTGATAATACGATCCAAACCGTTTTTCGACGCTTCCATCAATTCTGCACTAAAATTCAAAGGACTGCGATAGTGTGCACTCAGCATAAAGAAACGCAGTACCTGCAGATCATATTTTTCTCCAATCTCACGCACGGTAAAGAAATTGCCCAGCGATTTGGACATCTTACGGTTGTCAATATTTAAAAAACCGTTGTGCAGCCAGTATCTTGCAAATATTTTGCCGTTGCAGCATTCACTCTGTGCAATCTCATTTTCATGATGTGGGAAAATTAAATCTTCCCCACCTGCATGGATGTCAATCTCATCGCCCAGATATTTCTTAGACATCACAGAGCATTCGATATGCCATCCCGGACGTCCGTCACACCACGGTGACGGCCAAGACGGCTCTCCTTCTTTTTTCGGTTTCCACAGTACAAAGTCGAGCGGATCTTCCTTCTGTTCTTCACCGGAAACCAACAGCGATCTCATTCCTCCCTGAAGATCATCCAAATTTTTATGTGAAAGTTTCCCGTATTCCTTAAACTTACGTGTACGGAAATAAACCGTACCATCCTGTGCCGGATATGCATAGCCTTTTCCAATCAAATCAGAAATCATCTCGATCATACCGTCAATTTCCTGGGTTGCCAGCGGATGCGTCGTAGCCGGTCTCACATTCATATCCGCCATATCCTTCTTACATTCCGCAATGTAACGTTGCGACACTTCTTCCGCAGTCACACCCTCTTCAATTGCTTTTTTTATAATTTTGTCATCCACATCCGTAAAATTAGATACAAAATTTACCTCATAGCCCTTATGCTCCATATAGCGGCGCACTGTGTCAAACACAATCATCGGACGCGCATTGCCAATATGAATCAGATTATAAACGGTCGGTCCGCACACATACATGCGTACCTTTCCCGGTTCAATCGGAACAAATTCTTCTTTTCTTCTTGATAATGTATTATAAAGTTTCATACGCTCTCCTCAGCCTTCTAATCAAATTTTCTATACTAAAGTTTAAGAGAATTTATAGATTTTGTCAACTGCGCTCACCTGTTTGTACGCAATCTTCTCAAGAATTTTTATGATTACAGATCCTGACATCCCGCGCATCCTGCACAGCCGCCTCTGCCTGCATAATCAATCTCAGAAACAATCAGCGGCATCAGCAGACAGACGGCCTGCGCAGAAATTCCATCACCGCTTCCAGTAAATCCAAGACCTTCCTCCGTTGTTGCCTTAATATTAATCTGATTTTCTTCCAAACCAAGCGCCTTTGCTATATTCATCTTCATTTGCGGCATATATCTCAATAATTTCGGACGCTGCGCAATAACCGTCGCATCAATATTTTCTACCACATAATTATGTTCTTCAAGGAGATCCGCTACCTGCTCCAAAAGCGCGATGCTGGAAATTCCCTCATATGCCGGATCGGTATCCGGAAAATGCTTGCCGATATCTCCCAATGCTGCCGCCCCCAAAAGCGCATCCATGATTGCATGCACCAGAACATCTGCATCTGAATGTCCCAAAAGTCCTTTTTCATATGGTATCTCCACACCACCCAGAATCAGTTTTCGATTTTCTGTCAGACGATGTACATCATACCCCATTCCTATTCGCATGACTTTCCTCCTAGTTTTCACAATTATACAATCTAAATATGATGATAACAGGAAATACTGCTGCATGCAAGGGTTAAGAAAAAAGCACTGTGGGTGTTTCCCACAATGCTTTTTCATTCCTGCAAAACCGTAATAATTATTCAGCTGCTTCTGTTGTAGCTGCCTCTGTTGTAGCTGCTTCTGTTTCAGCTGCTGCTTCTGTTGTAGCTGCTTCTGTCTCAGCTGCTGCTTCTGTTGTAGCTGCTTCTGTTTCAGCTGCTGCCTCTGTTGTTGCTACTTCTGTAGCCGGAGCTTCTGTCTCCTTCGGTTTGCTTGCACATCCAACTGCCATAATACCACATGCTGCAACTACTGCTGCTAATGCTAACATTCTCTTTTTCATTTTGAATTCCTCCTCAAACATACCTGCAGATATCTTCTGCTGTTCTTTTATGTATTCGTTGCTTATTTTAGCATACTTTAAGAAAATTACAATACTAATTATCATAAGATTTCATGAAATTTTTGTGAAACCTTCTCTTTTTTCTTTGCTCTTCTTTACTATTTTTTTACAATTCTGTATTTCTGACAATTTCTGGTATCTTTCGACAATTTTCTTCACAGAGCCGAAATTACTTCTCCGCCTCTGCTGCCTTCATCTCTAAACCATTTAAATATTCTTCCGCATAATAAGCGGCAAGCGCTCCGTCCGAAGCTGCCGTTACAATCTGTCTGAGTGCTTTCGTGCGCAGATCCCCAGCTGCAAATACTCCCGGAAGATTCGTTCGAGTTGTCTCATCCGCAATGACATATCCACCTTCATCCAACGCAATCTGTCCTTTCACCAATTCTGTTGCCGGTTTTCTGCCAACACTTACAAACACACCGTCACAGGCAATCACTCTTTCTTTACCTGTTTGTACATTTTTTACCTTGATTCCGGTCAGCCTTTCTTCCTGCAGCAATTCTGTCACCGTACTGTTCCAGACAAATTCCACATTTGAGGCCTTTTTCAGCGGTTCATGATACACCTTTGTCGCACGCAATGTATCTCTCCTATGCACTAAAATCACTTTTTCGCAGACACGCGACAAAAGTACCGCATCCTCTGCCGCCGTATTTCCACCGCCAACTACTACAACCGTTTTTCCCTTGTAAAACATCCCGTCGCATGCCGCACAGTAATGCACACCTCGTCCGGTCAGTTCATTTTCTCCTTCAATACCAAGTTCACGCGGCGCTGCTCCGGTCGAAAGAATCACACTACGGCCATAATAATCACCCTCCGGAGTATGAACGGTTTTTATTTCCCCTTTCAATTCCAATGCCAGTACCTCTGTCATTTCCGTGCGTGCGCCAAATCGTTCTGCACCTGCGCGCATTTTCTCTCCCAACGAAAACCCATCAATTCCCTCGTCAAACCCAGGGTAATTATCAATCTCTGCCGTCAGCGCCATCTGTCCTCCTGCAGCCATTTTTTCTAACAGCAGAGTATCCAGGCCCGCTCTTGTGCTGTAAAGCGCAGCTGTATAACCGCCCGGACCGCCTCCGATAATAATTACATCATAAATATGTTTTGTATTTGTCATAATCCGTTCTCCTCTAACTCCATTTGAGCACTAATCATATTCTATTTATAGTATCTAGTTTTCCTCAATCTATGAGTTGTATGCTGTATTCTATGTTTTAGATGCTATCACTTTTTCACTGAAGTTTCTGTGAGTTAATCACAAAAAATTTAATAACCTCTTATCATTTATTTTTCTCTATTCTGAAATTTATAATCTATAGTAAGCCTTCCTATACAGCATCAGCTTTACATAAGTACCCGTTTTTCATTTGCTCTTCTGCAACAACGTCACACATTCTGTGTGTTCTGTAAATCCAAACATGTCTACCGGCTGCATCCTGCGCACCTGATAGCCATGTTTCGTCAGATACTTCAGATCTCTTGCCAGCGTTTCCGGATTACAGGATATATATACAATCCGTTTTGGAAATAGTTTTACCGCGGAGGATAAAAATGCTTCATCACTTCCTGCTCTGGGCGGATCCATAAAAACAACATCCATGCTGATCTGCTGCTCTGCCAAAGAAACCATAAACGTTCCGGCATCCGCCTGATAAAACTGCGCGTTGGAAATAGAATTGATCTTTGCATTCACACGGGCATCACGCACTGCATCACCGTTTACTTCCACACCAATTACTTCCTTCGCTGTCTTTGCCGCAATCAAACCAATTGTTCCAATCCCGCAATAAGCATCAAGAACCCGTTCTTTTCCCGTCAGATTTGCATATTCCATTGCTTTCCCGTAAAGAATCTCCGTCTGCACCGGATTTACCTGATAAAAGGACCTTGCCGAGATACGAAAAGTACATCCGCACAGTGTATCTTCAATATAACCTTTTCCATACAGTACCTTCTCTTTTTCACCGAGTACCATACTGGTGCGTTTATCGTTAATATTCAGCACAATCGTCGTAATCTCCGGATGAAGCTTTCGCAGTGCCGCTACAAAATTATTTTTTGAGGGCAGAATCGGACCGGAAAGCACCAGCACCACCATGATCTCGCCGCTGGAAAATCCTCTGCGCACCAGCACATGACGAAACAGGCCGTAGCCGGTATCTTCATCATACGTCTTAATTTTGAACGATTTCAAAAGCTCCCGAATGCTGCGGATAATCGCCGTACACTTTTCATCTTCAATCAAACATTCCTCCACCGGCACAATCTTATGGGTATTGGCCTGATAAGTACCGGAAACTATACCCCTGCCGCGTTCATATCCAAACACCGCATGCACTTTATTTCGGTAATGATACGGGTTCTTCATACCGATGATCGGCTCCACTTTTCCGAACGGTTTTAACAATTTTTCTATCTGCTTTTGTTTTTCCAACAGCTGTTTTTCATAAGATACACCCTGATACTGACAACCGCCGCACTTTTTCGCGACCGCGCAAGACGGCAGCCCGGTCTTTTTCTTTTTAGCGGTCTCTTTCTGCATAATATTCTCCTCATCTTTTCTCAATATTTCTAAATTTTTTTTGCACAGATATCCTGAAGACAGCATTTGTCACAGTGCGGTGCAGTACGAGCCGTACAAATATCCCTTCCGTGGATCACCAGGCGGTGGCAAAAATCACTCCCCTCTTCCGGTGGAATAATCTTCCAGAGTGCCATCTCTACTTTTTTTGGCTCTTTGATGCCATCCACCAGCCCCATACGATTTGTCAGACGGATACAATGTGTATCTGTCACGATCGCCGGTTTCCCGAATACATCTCCCATGATCAGATTCGCACTCTTACGTCCCACACCCGGCAGATCCAGCAGCAGATTAAAGTCATCCGGCACTTTACCGTCGTATTTCTCATCTAACTTTTTCATACAGGCGCTGATATCGCGTGCCTTGCTGTGCCCTAAGCCACACGGCTTTACAATGCGCTCAATATCCTCCACATCTGCTTCTGCCAGCGCTTTCACGCTCGGATATTTTTCAAACAAACCTTCCACAACCACATTTACCCGTGCGTCTGTACACTGAGCTGCCAGACGCACACTTACCAGCAGCTTCCACGCCTGATCGTAATCAAGCGTACAGGCCGCATCCGGATATTCTTTTTTTAATCGCTCGATAATTTCCAGTGCCAGATCTTTCTTTCTCATCTGTACCCTCCTCCATTTCAAATCTTTTATTTTAAATCAGGCAGACATCTAATACTCTTTTATCAGCTTCGAAACACCGTACATTTCCTGAAACACCCGCAGATCAGCATCATTTCTGATACACATTACTTCTTCAAACTTCCCTGTCTCCAGATTTTTAAAACCGGCCACCTGTTCCCCGCTGCAGATACTGCATTTCAGAACCGGCAGCTGTTTTTGGGGATCATAAGTTTTTATCTGTATTTTCTTCTTTTTCCCAAACATTTTATCCTCTCCTACATCTGCTTTCGCACAACGGCATACTCGTCGCCCAATCGATAATACGGACAGCTGTAATGGCTGTCCGACAGAAAACGTACCAGCTCGTCCTCGTCCAGATCCATGTCACAGACATAACATTCATACTCTTCGTCATAGCTATAATATGCGCAGCTCTCGCAGCTGCCCTGCTGTTTCTTCATTTTCTCCTCCATTTTTCTGCAAAAAACGTTGCAAAACCTCTTCTACCTATATTAATATATCCCTGTAGAAATGAAAAGGAGTTTTTTATGATACTGAATGTAAAGAATTTAAGTCACGGTTTCGGAGACCGTGCTATTTTTGACAATGTTTCTTTCCGTCTTTTAAAAGGCGAGCATATTGGCCTGATCGGTGCAAACGGCGAAGGAAAATCTACGTTTATGAATATCATCACCGGAAAATTGACGCCGGACGAGGGCACGGTCGAATGGGCAAAAAATGTGCGTGTCGGCTATCTCGACCAGCACGCGGTTCTGGAAAAAGGTATGACAATCCGT
Organism: Marvinbryantia sp.; assembly: GCA_050944495.1. Lineage (GTDB taxonomy): Bacteria > Bacillota > Clostridia > Lachnospirales > Lachnospiraceae > Marvinbryantia. The sequence continues at coordinate 34,957 of JBMNRF010000024.1, read as the reverse complement.
GATGTGTTAAAATCAGCCTTCTCCTTCCTGTTTGAAATGGAAGAAAGCATGAATAAAATGTTTGATCAGATGGCAGAGGCCTCTCCGGAAGAAATGGAACGGCTGCTTACGGAAACCGGCACCTATCAGGAACTTTTGGAACAGCATGACTTCTATATGATTGACACCAAGGTAGAAGAGATTGCCAAGGCACTCGGTCTGACAGAGATCGGATTGGATCGCGACGTTACAGAACTCTCAGGCGGACAGCGCACCAAGGTTCTGATGGCAAAGCTGCTTTTGGAAAAACCGGATATTCTTCTGCTTGACGAACCGACCAACTATCTGGACGAACAGCACATCGAATGGCTGAAACGTTACCTAAACGAATACGAAAACGCCTTTATCCTGATCTCACACGACATTCCGTTTTTAAATAGTGTCATCAACCTGATCTACCATATGGAAAATCAGTCGCTCGACCGTTATCCCGGTGATTACGACAAATTTCAGGAAGTCTATGCCATGAAAAAAGCACAGCTGGAAGCAGCCTACAACCGTCAGCAGCAGGAAATTTCTGACCTGAAAGATTTTGTAGCACGCAACAAGGCACGCGTATCTACGCGAAATATGGCAATGGCACGTCAGAAAAAACTGGACAAAATGGATGTGATTGAGCTTGCCAAAGAAAAACCAAAGCCGGAGTTTCATTTTCTAGATGCCCGTGCTTCCGGAAAAGTAATTTTTGAAACAGATGATCTGGTAATCGGCTATGACGAACCCTTGACAAAACCTTTAAATATCCGCATGGAGCGCGGCGATCGTATCGCTCTGACAGGCGCGAACGGAATCGGAAAAACAACGCTTTTAAAAAGTATCCTTGGTCTCATCAAACCGTTTTCCGGAAACGTTCAGCTTGGCGATTATCAGGAAATCGGCTACTTTGAACAGGAAAGCGCGCCAGATAACACTACCACCTGCATTGAAGAAATCTGGCAGGAATTTCCGGCCTACACCCAGTATCAGGTGCGCTCCGCTCTGGCAAAATGCGGTCTGACTACAAAACATATCGAAAGTCAGGTGCGTGTTTTAAGTGGCGGTGAGCAGGCAAAAGTCCGTCTGTGCAAGATCATCAATCATCCGACAAATATCCTGCTTCTCGATGAACCGACCAACCATCTGGATGTGGATGCAAAGACAGAGCTGAAACGCGCTCTTAAAGAATATAAGGGCAGTATCCTTCTGATCTGCCATGAACCGGAATTTTACCATGATGTCGTGAATAAAGTATGGGATTGTCAGGAATGGTCCACAAAAATCTGATTTTTCTCAGAATACAAAACAGCAGCCTCTCTTTGCTATGATAAAAGAATGCTGCTGTTTTTTCTATTTCGACAGATACCGATCTGTCTTGCGGATTCCGGGAAAACTATTCATCTGCAAACCTGTATTTGCTGATTCTTTTTTACTTCCATCCCTTTAGATACTCTCTTACCGAACGTGTCATCTCTTTAGAAAAATCTGAATTATATTTACGATTACAGAATGCCTGCGCCCATTCCTCAAAACTCTGATTTTTTGTCTCTTTCTCAAACATTTTTCGCAGCGCCGCACCATCTCTTTGCTGATAAACATTTTCCTGAACAATATCCTCCAAACGACAGCGCTGCGGTTTCGGCCGCTCTTTCTGCTGTTTGGTCGGATATCCGAACACTAACATTGCCGCCGGGAAAACGTATTCCGGCAGATGCAGCAATTCCCGGTGAAGCTCACACTGTTCCATAATATCTCCGATATAGCAAGAACCAATTTCCAAACTTTCCGCTGCAATCACCGCATTCTGCGCCGCAATGAGAGTATCGGAGACTGCCAGCATCAGATCTCCTACTCCCGGTCGGCGCGGTCTGGCTCCACCCTCCGAAAATGCGTCTATCCATTTTTGATAATCCGCACAGAAGACAAGTACCATCTGCGCTTTCGCGATAAACGGCTGATGATCACAGCTCTCCGAAAGGCGTTCTTTTAAGACCTGATCCGTAATATCCAGAATCGTGTACATTTGTTGATTTCCCGCTGTCGGTGCTTCCATTGCTGCACGCAGAATCTTTTCTTTATCCTCTTTTTGAATCGTTCGGGCTTCATAAACACGCACTGATTTCCGATTTTTCAACAATTGCAGAATTTCATTCATAAGTATTTTCCTCCCTGCTATGCACTGCGAATTTATTATTAAATTATACGCTCTTCCTGTTGTAACGGCAAACACAATCTTTTCATATATACATAAATATGATATATTGTTTGCAGATATTAAAATAAGGAGATTCTTAAAATGACAAAATACCTGGACTATATTCTTGAACAAACCGAAAAACTGCTCTCCATCGACAGCCCCTCCGGCTTTACCGAAGCAGTTTCCGATTATCTTCTGGAAGAATATCGCCGTCTCGGCTATAACCCGCAGAAAACGGTCAAGGGCGGCGTGCTTGTCGATCTTGGCGGTACGGGAAACGCTCTGTTGATGCTGGCACATGTCGATACACTGGGCGCAATGGTTGCAGAAATCAAACCAAATGGCCGTATCCGCCTTACTCCGGTCGGTGGACTGAACGCCAATAATACCGAAGCGGAAAACTGTACAGTCTATACCTTTGACGGCAAAAAATACGAAGGCACCATTCAGCTGATCGATGCCTCCCTTCATGTGAATAAAGCCTATAGTGACACCACCCGTACCTTTGATACCGTAGAGCTGGTACTGGATGAACCGGTTTCTTCCAGAGAAGACGTACAGACACTTGGCATTATGACCGGCTGCTACGTCTGTCCGGAACCGCGCATGCGCGTGACTGCCTCCGGCTATCTCAAAAGCCGTTATCTGGATGATAAGCTCAGCACTGCGATTCTGCTCGGCTATGCCAAATATGTAAAAGAGGAAAAGATTCCGCTGCCTCGAAAAATCTATCAACATGCGACTGTTTTTGAAGAAGTGGGACACGGCGGCTGCGGTTCTATCCCGTCAGATGTTACAGAATTGCTTTCCGTAGATATGGGCTGTGTCGGAAATGGACTGCAATGTACGGAACATCAGGTATCCATCTGCGTGAAAGACAGCCGCGGGCCATACCATTATGAAGTCGTTAAAGCTCTCATAAAATCTGCGCAGGAAAATCACATTGACTTTGCCGCTGATGTATATCCGTCCTACGGTTCCGATGCAGATGCAGCACTCGCTGCCGGAATTGATGCAAAACACGGCCTGATCGGTCCCGGCGTTTATGCCTCACACGGTTACGAACGTTCTCATAAAGACGGTGTGGTAAATACGCTTCGTCTGCTGCAGGCTTATCTTGCATAAACACATTCAAAAACAGTATGCAAAACCGCCGTATGGAATGTTTTCCATACGGCGTTCTGCTTGTTTTTCCTGCTTCCACTTTTTCTGCAAACACTAAAAACATCCCTATCACAAGAGCGAAAATATAAGTTTTTCAAGTTCCGTTTCACTATACACCGTAAATTCTGGATTTTCGGCTCTCTCCGGCAAACTTCTTTGATGATGATTCATCCAGATACTGTGCCATCCTGCACCAATTGCTCCAGCAATATCATTTACATAAGAATCACCGATCATATAAAGCTGCGACGGTTTCATGCCAAGCTTCTCTTCCATCATCCGGAAAATCCGTACATCCGGCTTAGTATAACCAGCTGATTCCGAAACCAGCATGTGTTCTTCCGAAATCAGCTCCGGCAAATGCATCGCCCGGATCTTGCGCATCTGGTGCTCATAAGGACCATTTGTCAAAAGACCAATACATCCCCCCTTTTTCCTGCATTTCATTAAAATTTCCCGCATAGTATCTGAAATCTGCAGGTGCAGTTGATGATACAGATACCGCTCCTGAAACTTGACCGCCTGTTCTTTGTTAAATGGAACCCCACAGCACTTCATCGTATTTAGCGCTCGTTGTACTCTCGACTCTTCCAAAGAAATCTCTCCGCTTTCATTTGCCCGAAACATCTCCTGACTGCACCGTAAAAAAATCTGATACCACTCTTCCGGCTGATCCGGCACCGCAACTTTCAAAACATCCCGGCAGGCATTCCGAAACGGAATGATCTGATTATAAATCGTATCGTCTACATCAAATACAAATCCTATTATTTCCTTCACTTATTTTTCCTCCGTACTTTATAAGTCAAACTTATTTTAATATAAGGAATCTGAATTTGCAATTGCCATTAAGGGAGCATATAATAATAAAATATGATGTTCAACCGCATCAATTACATAATTAGGAGGCTGACATGAAAAGAGAGTCTTTCGGATCCCGTATGGGATTCATCCTCGTTTCCGCAGGCTGTGCCATCGGCATCGGAAACGTCTGGAAATTCCCCTATATCTGCGGTGCCTATGGCGGTGCTGCCTTTATTTTAATTTATCTGTTGTTTTTGGTAATCTTCGGCATCCCGGTGCTGACCTGTGAATTTGCAGTCGGCCGCGGCAGTAAAAAAAGTGTTTCCAACAGCTTTGATGTACTAGAACCTGCCGGAACGCGCTGGCATCATCTGAAACACATTGGTATCGTGGGCTGCTATCTGCTAATGATGTTTTATACAACTGTAGGCGGCTGGCTGATGTATTATTGCTATCGCTGTATCCGCGGTGAATTTAATGGTGCAACACCGGAAACCATTAGCAATGCTTTTAACGGTATGCTTGCAGATGCTCCGCTGATGGCATTCTGGACCATTCTTGCCTGTGTGATCGGCTTTGCAGTCTGCGCATACGGTTTGAAAAATGGAATTGAGCGCATCACTAAGGTGATGATGAGCGCACTGATCATTATTATGGTTGTTCTTGCCATTCGTTCTGTTACCATGAGCGGCGCTGGTGAAGGTATCCGTTTCTATCTAATCCCGGACTTTGCAAAAATGAAGGAAGCCGGTATTGGAAACGTGATCTTTGCGGCGATGAGCCAGGCGTTCTTTACGCTCTCCATCGGTATCGGCGCCATGCTGATCTTCGGAAGTTACCTTGACCGCTCCCGCAGTCTTACCGGTGAAGCAGTCAACATTACAATCCTGGATACCTTCGTGGCTCTGACCGCCGGATTTATTGTGATTCCGGCCTGCTTTGCCTTTGGTATCAAGCCGGATGCCGGTCCAAGTCTGATTTTTGTAACCCTGCCGAATATTTTCGCACAGATGACAGGCGGTGCATTCTGGGGTGCGTTGTTCTTCCTGTTTTTGACCTTTGCAGCGCTTTCGACACTGATTGCCGTATTTGAAAATTTAATTGCGATTCAAATGGACTTATTCGGATGGTCACGCAAAAAAAGCGTAGTTGTCTGTTCTGTCACAGTCATGATTTTAAGTATGCCATGTGTACTCGGCTTTAATCTGTTATCAAACTTCCAGCCGGTCGGTGCCGGAAGCACTATCATGGATCTGGAGGACTTTATCGTCTCCAACAATCTGCTGCCACTCGGAAGCCTGGGCTACGTTTTGTTCTGCTCTACCAAAAACGGCTGGGGCTGGGAAAATTTCCTGAAAGAAGCAAATACCGGAAACGGTCTTTCCTTCCCGAAATTTTTAAAGCCATACATGAATTACGGCATTCCGCTGATCATCATGGTTATCTATCTGAAGGGCTACTATGATAAATTTGTAGGCAGTCCAAAACCGGTGTTCTTCGGTTGGATGACTGTCGCGGTTGTTCTTCTGGCATTTGTCGTATGGTGTGCAACCGGAAAGAGAAAACAAGTAAAATAAAAACAATATAATTGAATAATTGAGGGAATTTCAGTAAAAGAAAAGAGACACGGTTTGCGATGAAACCGTGTCTCTTTTCTATACAGATCCACTGTAATTTTTCTTCCAACTGTAACGATAATAAAAACTGATAATCAAACTGCACATCAGCCAGCCTGCCGGATATCCGAATGCCACCGGCAGAAGCGTTCCGAATATATGCGACACGGTAAACAGGTAAATCTGACGAAATACCACGAATGAACCAAGCATAATATACATCGGCGCTTTCGTATCTCCCAGACCACGCAGCGTGCTCGCATAAATCTGATTAATACAACACAGCATATAAAACGGTGAGAGGATACGCAAGAACATCGTTCCATAATACAGCACTTCCGTTTCCTTATTAAAAAGCTGCACAAGCGGAGAGGCAAATATCATCAGCGGAATCATAAATGTCACTGTAACAATCTCTGCCAGAATCAGTGCGCTCTTCGTACCTTTTTTGATACGTCCCATCTTTTTTGCGCCGAAATTCTGTCCGGTAAAGGTTGTTGTTGCAAGCGCTACGCTCTGCATTGGCAGCATCATAAACTGATCGATCTTGGAATATGCACTCCACCCCGCCATAACACTGGAACCAAAACCATTAATATACGACTGTACAAATACGTTTGAAAACGAAGTAATCATCTGCTGAAGTGCCGCCGGAAAACCGATCCGCACAATTTCTTTTATAATAGGAATTTCCATGCGCAATTCCCGAAGCTTTAGCTGATAAGAGCCATTCGAACGCATCAGCACAAGTAAAACAAGAATTGCGGATGCCACCTGTGCAATCACCGTCGCCCAGGCTGCACCGGCAATCCCCATATCCATTCCCGCCACAAATACCAGATCAAGCACCGTATTCAGACAGGCTGAGAATACCAGAAAATACAATGGTCGTTTCGAATCCCCGACCGCACGCAGAATGCCGGCCCCCATATTGTAAACCATCAAACCGGAGACCCCGGCAAAGTAGATTTCCAGATATTCCTCCGACTGCGCCAGCACATCCTCCGGCGTACTCATCAACCGCAGCATCCACGGTGTCATCAGGATTCCCACCACCGAAAATATCACGCAAAGGATGAACGTCAACACTAATGTGGTATGTACCGTACGGCTTACCTTCTCCGTTCTCTTTGCTCCGTATGCCTGCGAAATCACAACACCAGCGCCAGTTGCCAGACCCATAAAAAATCCGATCAGTGAATTAATGACCGGTCCAACGGAACCGACCGCTGCCAGCGCTTCTTTTCCGACAAAATTCCCCACCACAATACTGTCTACCGTATTGTAAAACTGCTGAAAGATATTTCCAACCATCAGGGGAAGTGCAAATAAAAGCAGCTGCTTCCAAATCACTCCTTCCGTCATGTCCATATCTTTCCCTCTTCGTTTTGCCATTTCCCTCATCTCTTTCTTGTCCATACTTTCTGTCTTTGTATCTGAAACCGGCATCTTTCAGACACTTCATTCGCGGCAGAACTCTGTAACAATATTGTAATAAAGCAAACGAGTAAAGTCAATGTGTCATACCCGCTGATTTTACCTTATTTTTACATTGCATACCAATAATCTGTAATAGAAAAACAAAAAAAGACATTGCATTTCCCTTCTCTTTATAGTAGATTATTCATTAGTGCGCTTTTACAAAGCAATATCAATCAAGAGAAAAAGTTGGGAGGAATGTACTTGGACGCAATCAGACAGAAAAACAGTTTTTTCCGCAAATTCATCGGCGATAAGCATTTTTACAAGATGGTTCTGGCTATCGCCGTTCCGATCATGATCCAGAACGGCATCACAAATTTCGTTGGTCTTCTGGACAATATTATGATCGGACGCATCGGCACGGAACAAATGTCGGGTGCCGCCATCGTCAATCAATTATTATTTGTATACAATCTCTGTATTTTCGGAGGTGTATCAGGAGCCGGTATCTTTACCGCACAGTATTACGGAAACGGAGATCACGAAGGTATCCGCAACACCTTCCGTTTTAAATTCTGGCTGGTAATCCTGCTGACCGGCATCACAATTCTGCTATTTCTTTCAGCAGGTCCTGCTCTGATCACGATGTATCTGAGCGGTGACGGTACTGCAGAAGAAGCCGCTGCGACTTTACTGTATGGCAGACAATATATGCTGATCATGCTGCTTAGCCTTCCGGCTTTCATGATCTCACAGTGTTACTCCGGCACTCTGCGCGAATGCGGTGAAACCGTACTGCCGATGAAGGCGGGCGTAGCGTCCGTGCTGGTAAATCTGGTATTTAACTACCTGTTGATTTACGGAAAACTCGGCTTTCCGGTTCTCGGCGTACAGGGTGCTGCCATCGCAACCGTTCTTTCCCGTTATGTGGAAGTAGCTATCATCGTTTTCTGGACACACGGACACAAGGAGAAAAACCCGTTTGCCCTTGGCCTGTACCGCACGCTAAAAGTTCCGGTTTCTCTGGTAAAAAAGATCATTATCAAAGGTATGCCGCTGCTCATAAATGAGACGCTCTGGGGCGCGGCAATGGCAATGCTGGTACAGTGTTATTCCGTTCGCGGTCTGAATGTAGTAGCCGGACTGAATATCTCTAATACGATCAACAACGTCTTCAATATTGTCTTTATCGCGCTCGGAGATTCCGTTGCAATTGTAGTCGGACAGCTTCTCGGCGCAAACAAGATGAAGGAAGCCCGCGATACCGACACCAAGATGATCGCTTTCTCCGTTATGTGCTGTACCGGAATTGCTCTGATCATGCTGTGCTTTGCCCCACTGTTTCCAAATCTCTACAATACAAACGAGGGTGCAAAAGAACTGGCAAAACAATTTATTATGGTCAACGCAATTTTTATGCCGCAGAACGCCTTTCTACATGCTGCCTATTTTACTCTGCGCTCCGGCGGAAAAACAATCATTACCTTTTTCTTCGACAGCGTATTTGTCTGGTGTGTCAGTGTTGTAATCGCTTTTACGTTAAGCCGCTTTACTTCGCTTCCGGTTATCACCATCTATATCTTTGTGCAGATCGGTGATTGGATCAAATGTATCGTCGGATTTATCCTTGTCAAAAAAGGAGTCTGGCTACAGAATATTGTTTCATAATTATTTCAAAAAAGGTATTAAAATACCCCGGCAAATTGCCGGGGTGTTTTATCCTTTCTTTTATTACTTCCAACATCTGAACCATTTTGTTTTTTAATAATTCTCCGCTTTAAGCTGGAAATATGCCTTCGGATGGTCACATACCGGACAAATCTCCGGTGCTTTCTTTCCTACCACGATATGTCCGCAGTTCGAACACTGCCATACGCAGTCACCATCTCTGGAAAATACCAAATCACCTTCCATATTTGCCAACAGCTTGCGATATCGCTCTTCATGCTCTTTCTCAATCTTGCCAACCTCTTCAAACAAAATCGCGATCTGCTCAAATCCCTCTTCTCTGGCCTCTTTTGCAAACGTTGCATACATATCGGTCCATTCATAATTCTCACCTGCAGCCGCATCTTTCAAATTATCAATTGTAGATGGAATCGCTCCTCCGTGAAGCAGCTTGAACCAGATCTTTGCATGTTCTTTTTCATTTGCCGCCGTCTCTTCAAAAATATTTGCAATCTGTACATAACCATCCTTTTTCGCCTTGGAGGCATAGTACGTATATTTATTTCTTGCCTGCGATTCACCCGCAAAAGCTGCCTGCAGATTGGCTTCTGTTTTCGTACCTTTTAAATCCATATTGCTTTCCTCCTTGTATCATTAATTTGGGTTTTCTGTACATTTAACATAGCACACATTTCAAAGAAATTCAAGCAGATTTTAGGAATTATTACTACTTTTAAATCTTACAGTAAACCGTGTACCAAATTCCGGCCTCGACAATACGTTTATCACACCGTCATGCTCATCAATAATCCATTTGGCAATGGAAAGTCCCAGTCCGGAACCGCCTGTCTCCCCGTTTCTTGCCTCATCCGAACGATAAAACCGTTCAAAAATATGCACGACTTCCGTATCCTGCATACCAATACCCTCATCCTGTACCACATAAGAAACCGATGATCTGTCTGTCTGAACCTCCAGGTGAATCTCATCGCCTTCATCGGAATATTTGGCTGCATTCTGCACAAAAATACGGATCGACTGCTTCACCATTGCCAAATCTCCATAGATAAACGCGCCTTCCGGTCCTGCAAAGGTATAGCAATGCTTCCGATCAATCATCATAGATTCCTCCCAGACTTCACGCATTGTCTCTGTCAGATCAAACACTACTTTATGCAGTGTGTTTCTGCCACTGTCTCCGCGTGCCAGAAACAAAAGCTGTTCTACCAGATCCTTCATATGCTGAGATTCGTTTTTCAACGCCTCAATGGATTCTTCCAGCACACTCTCATCTTCCTTACCCCAGCGATCAAGCATATTTACATACCCCTGGATTACTGCAATCGGTGTCCGAAGTTCATGAGAAGCATCCGATACAAACCGTGCCTGCTGTCTTTGGCTCTCTTTCATATGATGCAGAAGATTGTTCAGCGCTACTTCTATACTCTGCAGATCCTGATCTCCCGTATGGATATTGGCCTCCGGACCATCCGGCGAAATATTTTCGATCGCATGCTCCAGACTGGCAAATTTACCAGGATCAAAAGAAATCGTACTGATCTCCTCCGCTTTAATTGCCAAATCATTTAAGGGCTTTAACATCCGCCGGATCTCTGAGGTATGAAACAGCGCCAGAAATAAATGAACCATCTGCAGCGCCAGCAGAATCATTCCCGCATAAACCACAATTTCCAGCACCTCATTGAGCAGATACGCATACTCACCGCCTCCACGTTCAATCACATAATAATAACTTTCTTCTTCATGCGCCCAATAGCGTCTCCCCAGTTCATCGCTGAGCCTGAACCACCCTCCGGTCAGCTCCGTTTTAGCATCAAAACGCTCTGTCTCTTCCTCACCCTTTTTCTGCAAATAAGACTGTTCTGTCTGCTGCTCTTCTTTTTCACTATTCAACTGTCCTATCGTTTCGCTGCTCCTCTCTGACAGCTGCGCAGCCGTATGAGCCTGTCGGGCCGCGTTTCTCTCACAATAAATCAGGAAACTGCCGCATATCAGCAAGAGCAATGCCAGATCGAGCAAAATGATATCCGAAAAACGTTTCAGCCAGAAGGTCATATTAATTCTTCTGGCTATTGAAGTCATTCGTTTATTTTGAATTCTGTTTTGAAGTTTATTTGTTTTTGTCTCTGCCATAATCAGTTTTCTTTAATAACGTAACCTGCTCCACGCACTGTATGAATCAGCTTGATCCCGTAACGATCATCAATCTTGGTGCGCAGATAGCGCACATAAACATCAATAATATTTGTCTCGCCTGCATAATCATATCCACAGACCTCGTTCATCAATCGGTCACGGTGCATGACAATGTTTTTATTGCACATCAAAGTATGCAGAAGTTCAAATTCACGGTTCGTCAATTCAACTGGATCTCCGTTTACCAACACTTCGTGCCGATCGACATCCAATGAAACACCCTTGATTTCCAGACGGTTAGCGCTCGTTACCGCACCGCAGTGTCTGCGCTTGAGCAAAACACGGATTCTGGCAAGCAGTTCTTCTATAGCAAAGGGCTTGGTGAGATAATCATCTGCCCCCGCATCCAGCCCGGATACCTTGTCCATCACCGCATCGCGTGCTGTCAGCAGGATGATCGGCAGGTCGCTTTCCCTGCGGATGCGCCGCAGTACCTCTAATCCATTCAGCTGCGGCAGCATCACATCCAGTACCACAAGAGAAAAATCTCCCTGCAGTGCTTTCTCCAGACCATTCCTTCCGTCAAATGCTTTTTCTACCTCATATCCTTCATGCATCAGTTCCAATTCGATAAATCTCGCTATTTTCGTTTCATCCTCTACCACAAGAATTCTGTCTGCCATCGTTATTTACTCTTTCTTTTCTCCCACATCTTCTTTTTTCATCTCATTCTGAAAATCATTTTTGATACTCTCACAAGTTTCAGAAGCTTTGTCACAGATGTCATTAATATCTACCGTGGTACTGTCAAATCCCGCGAAATGATATTTACATCCAAAGAACATTCCCACAATCAGCAGCGGAATCGTTACCCAGAATGCCAGCACGGCTCCGAGAATCAGTACGATTACCGGCACGGTTACCAGACGTTTTTCATTTCGAATCACTTCAAAGCTTGTCTCACAGGTTTTCTTTAACAAATCCCCGATCCGCTTAAAAAAGTGATTGAATGCATCGCCTGATGATTTTTTTCGGCAATCATTTTCATACTGCTGCTGTGTTCTGGCAAATTCCTGCGATTTTTGTCCCGCTTCTGTTGTATACACCGGAGTCTCCGGCGATTTTACCTTGCCCTGTCGTTCCAGTTCCACGATCGCATCCAATAAATCATAATTATTCGCTTCCAGAACATTTTTTGCCTCTTCATAGGAAACACCTGTCTTTTCCCTGATTTTTTCAACCTTTTCTAAATTATCCATCTTCTATACTCCTTTTCATGAAATTTGATAACTATATTGTTATCTGTATCTGATGTCTATGAGTATATGCGCGTTAAATTAATCTATTATAGAAGAAAGATTAAAAACAGATTAATCTTTTCTGATAAATCAAAAGCCGCTATAGATCTCTCTACAACGGCCTCGTACTTTTATCTTCCTCTCCAGGTACGTATCGAACCCAGGATCAAAATCGGGAAAATTTCCAGACGTCCAGCCAGCATATCCAGAATCAGCACCAGCTTTGACAATACACCGTATCCTGAGAAATTACAGGTCGGCCCCACCGCTTCCAGACCGGGTCCAATATTATTAAAGCAGGCCATCACTGCAGTAATATTCGTCGTTGTAGAAAATCCGTCTATAGAGATCATAACAAAACTTACCACAACAATAACCACATATGCTGCAAGATAACCATTAGCATTTTCCAATACTTTTTTGTCAACCGCCTGTCCGTTGCTTCGAATCACCTGCACCTTCTGCGGATGCACAATCTGACTGATATTCCTGCGAAGTCCTTTCAGCAAAAGCAGCATACGACCAACCTTCATGCCGCCTCCGGTACTGCCGGCACTGGCGCCGATAATCATCAAACATAAAAGAATCGCCTTAGAAAAACTCGGCCACAGATCAAAGTCCGTCGTTGCAAATCCCGTCGTCGTCATAATACTGGATACCTGAAATGCCGCATGTCGGATGGTTTCTCCGAGTGAACCGTAAAAACCACGCAAATTCAATACAATCAAAAGTATACTTCCAAGCACGATCCCCACATATGCGCGCAGTTCTTCATCACGGAATACATTTTTAATATCACCAAGCAGCAGTAAGTAATAGCAGCTGAAATTAACCCCAAACAAAAACATAAACACTGTACAGACATTCTGCAGATAGGGACTGTACCCTCCCATGCTGTCATTTTTAATGCCAAAGCCGCCGGTGCCTGCTGTACCAAAAGCAGTGCAGATTGCGTCAAAGAACGACATGTTTCCGATCAGCAAAAAGAAAATATTTAAAACAGTCAACGCAATATAGATCACATACAGGATCAATGCCGTCTTTTTCATGCGTGGAACCAGTTTTGCCACATTCGGTCCCGGACTCTCCGCTCTCAAAATATGCATCGTAAAACCACTATTTCGTCCGCCCAGCGTAGACACCGCCAAAAGAAATACCAGCACACCCATTCCTCCCAGCCAATGACTGAAGCTGCGCCAATACAAAATCCCGCGTGGCAGGCTTTCCACATCCGACAGAATAGAAGCACCCGTCGTTGTAAAGCCCGATACGATCTCAAACAACGCGTCCACAAAATGCGGAATCTCACGTGACAAATAAAACGGCAGACATCCAAACAGACTTAAGACAATCCAGCTAAGCCCGACACACACCAATCCCTCTCTTGCGTAAAACCCTCTTTTGGCCTTCCGGCAGGCCAGATACAGTCCGCCAGCAGTCAATGCGATCGCTCCGATCGTCACTAAAAATGCCGCCGCCGCACGCATATCACCATCAAACAGGCAAATGAACAGCGCAGGAACTAAAAATACTCCTTCCACTCCCAGAATATGCGCCATTACACGCCCAATCATTCTATAATTCATGATTTTCCTCTTCCACTATGCAAAAATATCGTTTAACTGATAGATTACTTCATCCCCACTGGATACAATAATCACCGTATCACCTGGTCGAAACGAAGAATTTCCGTTCGGGATCTCCGTCAACGGACCATGTATAATGCAGGTCACCAGCACGTTCGGTTTCAAGGAAATATCTCTGAGCGGAATACCGCAGTTTTTCGTGGTATGATCCACCGCGAACTCAACAGCTTCTAGTCTACCCTCCGCGATCGTATGTACCGACAATGCCGCGCCGTTCTGCTCCTTAATTCCACGCACAAACTGTATAATCGACTCTGTACACAACTCCTTCGGACAAATAATACTTCCCAAAGACAGACTGTCCCTGATATCGCTATTTTCCATATGTCCGACCTTTGTGATCACCTGCGGAACTCCACAACTCTTGCCGTACAGAGAGATGATCATGTTCAGCTCATCTAATCCGGTCATCGTCACCAATGCATCACAATCTGAAATGCCTTCGCTCTCCAACAGATACTGACTGCTGGCATCTCCGTGAATTACATCAACAGCCGGCAGCAACTCCGCCAGCAGTTCGCATCGTTCCTTATCCTGCTCAATCAGCTGGATGTTAATTCCGCTGCGCTGCAGACGCTGTGCAAGATACACGCTGACACGACCACCCCCGCAAAGAATCACTCGCTTGGCGCGGTGCGTAATAATGCCGAGATTTCTAAGCAACTTCGAAAGATTGTTTACCGGTGCCGTAACAAAAATACGGTCGCCCCGCTGCAAAATGAAATTACCGTCCGGTGCGATCACCTGCCCCTTTCTCAGAACCGCACAGACCAGCACCTGACATTTGACAATACCATCCAGGTCGCTAAGCGCAATATTCTGAAGCTTACTTTCCTCATCCACCATCAGCTCCACGATCTCCACGCGTCCTTTGGCAAAAGTATCCCGTTTCAAAAACCCCGGGTAACGCAACAAACGTTCAATCTCCAGGGCCGCCTGTTTTTCCGGGTTTACCACCATCGAAAGCGCAAATATATCACGCATTTCGTAAATCTGATCCGTATATTCCGGATTACGAATTCTCGCGATTGTATGTAAATTGGGATTGAGATTGTGTGCCGTCATACAGCACAGCAAATTAATCTCATCCGCGCTCGTTGCCGCGATCAGAAGATCCGCATTCTTTACGCCGGCCTGCATCTGTACCGCCTTGGAAACACAGTTTCCATGCACCGCCATTACATCGTAGCGCTCCACACTCAGATCCAGCACCTGTGCATTCGAATCTATCAGAGTGATGTCTTCACCTTCCTGGGAAAGCTGACGTGCCAAGGTAGACCCGACCTTTCCATCACCCGCAATTAATATCTTCACAGAATTTATCCTCCGTCTTTACACATTCTTTATTTATCAACCCTATTGTATCAGAAATTATCAGAATAACAACCGTAATTTAACTCTGACTCATGTTTTTTAAAAAATTCATAATAAATCCGCACGTTTGCCAGATCTGTCCAAGGTTTTACATCAACCGGTTCCTCATCCATATCATAAATCTTTGCACCACGCATCGACAAAAGAAACGGAGAATGTGTAGCAATAATAAACTGACATCCAAAAAAGCGCGCAGAATCCTCCAAAAAGCGCAGAAGTTCCTGCTGTTTTTTCGGAGACAGGCTGTTTTCCGGCTCGTCCAGCAGATACAGACCGTTCTCCTGAATCTTTTCTGCAAAATACAAGAGTGCACTCTCCCCATTGGAATGTTCACGCACATTGTCCATCAAAGAGTTTCTGACATATTTCGACTGTGTTTTGCTGCGTGCCATATTCACTTTTTTGAGCTGCTCGTAATCCTCAAGCGAACGCATTTGAAATTTAGAATATTTTGCATCGAGATATTCTTGAAACAATTCCTCCCGTTTTTCATCAATTCCATCATTGAGTGCCCGCAGATTCAGCATAAAATCAAATACATCATCGCTGGTGATAATCCGGCTGTTCTTCGGAATCTTTTGCTGTATCTCAAATGAGCACATCTTCGTATAGTCCTCAAAAAAGTTTGAGCGGTTATAACGTGTATCACGTGTCAAATGCAGCTTTTCCGCAATCACATTTAAAACCGTCGTCTTTCCCGAACCATTTCCACCGTATAAAATCGTCACTGGTTCAAAATCCAGCATCCGCAAACCATGTTTCGAAATAATCTGAAACGGATAACTGCTGTCATAACAGGTTCGTTTCAGCTGCATAAAAAAATCATATTCCTGTTCCTTGTGTGGAAATGTAAAATGCGATAAATAAAGCATCTTTTTCTCCTTATAAAACCATATCGCTTAATTGTGAAAACGGCTGCATCGGCAGCTGCGCATCCGTATGTGCACCGATCAGCTTTTCCATCCACACCATATCATACCATCTGTTAAATTTATATCCGGATTTATGAAATTTTCCCACCATCTGATACCCCAGTTTTTCATGAAAATAAATGCTCGCCATCGTCAGGCGCTCATCTTCCTTCTCCGGCCAGGCAATGCAGGCATTCATATTCAATACACCCTGTTTTTTCAATAGTTCTTCCAGCTTTATATAAAGTTTTCTGCCGACACCGGACTGTCTGCAGTCCATGCGGATATAGATCGTCGTCTCCACTGACCAGTCATATGCCGCCCTCTCCTTAAATGGCGCCGCATAGGCATAGCCGATGATTTCCCCCGCACATTCTGCCACCAGATAAGGATATTTTTTCAAAATATTCTCAATACGACCGGCAAATTCCTGCACAGTCGGTACCTTATATTCAAAAGAAATCGCTGTATCTGTCACATACGGTCTGTAAATTTTCAATAATTCCACCGCATCTTCTGTGTCTGCAATACGAATAGTTATTTTCTTTTCTGTCATAATCGTGTTGTTTTCCTCCCACATTCCGACTAAAATCGACCTCTGTCCTTAAGATATCATGAACTTGATTTTCTGTCCATTATAAAAACCCCTCTTTGTCTAAACAGCGTTTACTGTCTGTACAAAGAGGAGCCCGTCTTTCTTTTTATCCCTCACCTATACCGATGGAAACTAAATTGTCATATGATTTTTTACTGCCGGAGCAATCGAAATACTTGCCTTATGATATGGAATCAGTGTCGCCTGCAGCGCATGATAAATATCTGATTTTCCCGGCCATACGGTTCCGATTACTTCATTCTTCTCATTCATCTGATGGAACCAGGAACCGTTCACCTTATCCAGCACCTTATCATCCAGATAGACCAGAAATTCTGCGAAGTCCTCTGCATATTTCTGTTTACCGGTTACGTGATACAACACTGCAGAGGTATTGATCGCTTCCGCCAGTGTCCAGTGCATTCTGTCATGCACAACCGGCTTTCCTTCCCAGTCTGTCGTATATACAATACCGGGAGCGCCGTCTGCATTCCATGCATCTGCAATCGCTCTATTAAAGAGATTTTCCGCTGCTTCAATATATTTTTCCGCACCTTTTTTATCGTCCTTGTAAGTGGAGAGCGCCCACTGTGTAATCAATCTTGACCATTCAATGCCGTGTCCCGGTGTTGCGCCATACGGTTTAAACTGGTCAGCCGGACGTTCCCTGTTACATTCCAGATCTGCCACCCAGTCTTTTGAAAAATGTTCCGGTATTCTCCATTCGTTTTCTGATGCCCATCCCAGCACATGTTCCACGATGCGTCCTGCCCTCACGCGATATTTCTCATCACCAGTCACATCAGCTGCAGCCAGAAACGCCTCCACGGTATGCATGTTTGCATTGATACCACGGTAGTCATCCAATACGGTAAATTCTGTATTCCAGGTATCGCAGGAAAGTCCTTCTTCCTCGTTCCAGAAACGCAGATCATAAAGCGCCAGAGCCTCATCAAGCAGCTCCTGCGCGCCTTCCACACCTGCCAGAACCGCAGAGGATGCCGCCAGAATCACAAACGCATGCGCATAACACTGCTTATTCGGTACGATCTCGTTATCAGCAGTCAGTCCTGCATACCAACCGCCGTTTTCTTTATCGTGCAGTTCGCCTTTTAATCCACTGATTGCTGCCGCAGCCAGTTCCTTACTGCCTGCATGTCCTAAAAAACTGCCGATACTGTATACATGTGCCATACGACAGGTAATCCATGTCTCACGGTTACGGTCTTTCCACGGTGTACCGTCATCTCCCAAATAATAGGAAGCGCCGCCCGGCGACGGAAACTGATGTCCGAATCTTAATAAATCTTCACACAGATCCTGCAGATATTTTCTGTTTTCTTCTGTGTCGATCCTATATTTTTTATTTACTTCTGTCATGCTTTTACTCCTTTGTTGATCATTTGTTTTTTTATTATAATATAGCTTTTAAAAACCCTCAAGCATTTTCAAAAAATTCAGATTTTCTGCTGTTTCCACTTGCCTCTCAGATAGCGAACAGTAAAGCAGATCGCCCGGAACAGCCAGTCAATCGTCATTGCCACCCAAATACCGAAAACGCCCATTTCCAGATATTGCCCAAGCACGTAACTGAAGGCAATGCGGAATACCCACATAGAAAAAATCGATACGTACATCGTATATTTTACATCATTTGCCGCCCGCAGCATATTTGGCAGCGTAAAAGCAAGCGGCCAGATAAACATCGCACAAATTCCGTGGTAAGTCAGAATGTTCGTCGTCATCTGCGCCGTAATATCTGACAGATTGTAAATCCGCATAATCAGCGGCAACATAAAAATCACCGATAAGTTGCTCACCACCATCGCTGCATACACAATCTTATGCAGTTTTTTTGTATAATACTTTACCTGATCATATTCCCCTGCCCCCACACACTGGGAAACCACCGTCAGCACAGCAAAACCGATTGCTGCCCCCGGCAGGATCTGAAACGTCGCAATCGTACCGGAAACCGCATTTGCGGCAATAGAAGCCGTTCCAAATGTAGAGACCAGACTGAGCACCAGGATTTTTCCCAACTGGAACATGCTGTTTTCCAACCCATTCGGAATCCCGATATGAAGAATTTTTTTTACCAGATGGCGATCAAAACGCCACTCAAATTTCTTTGACATATGCACAATCTGATCTTGTCTGCGCAGCAAAACAAGCATGATTACCGCAGCCAGAATTCTGGAAATCAGAGTCGGAATCGCCGCACCGACAACACCCAGCTTCATACCGTAAATCAGGATAGCATTGCCGATCACATTTACAATGTTCATCAGCAGAGAGGTTTCCATTGAAATCTTAGAATTTCCCACAGCTCGGAAAACAGCAGCACCGCCGTTATACAACGCTAAAAACGGAATTGATGCGGAAACGATCAGCAAATAGTTTTTCGCATTTGCCATAACGTCTTCATCAATCTTTCCGAACACAGTATGTAATATCCAATCGTGACACAGATAAACGCCCGCGGTAATGACCAGTGCCATTACAAGATTGACAAGCACTACCTGATCCGTCGCCTTATTTGCACGTTCTCTGCGATTCTGACCGATATAATGCCCGACAACTACCGCGCCGCCGGTCGCAACCGCCGCAAACACATTAATCAGAAGGATCATTACATTATCTACCAGAGATACACCCGATACAGCCGCTTCCCCCACACTCGCAACCATCACCGAATCCGCCATGCCTACCAGCACTGCCAGGATCTGTTCGATCACTAACGGAATAATCAGCTGCACTAATTGTTTGTTTGTAAAACGCAACTCTTTCATACTCTTCCCTCTTCCACTGCTTCTCGTACCACACACCAGTTCTTCAGCAAACGTTCCATCTGAAACGCAGCGTTTGCCGGGCTCGTGGAAGGCAGTTTTATAATTTCCCTTTTTATCTGAGGATAGGAATGCTTCTTATATAACTCATACGCTTTGCCTCCGTTCGCAAAAATCCGTCGAATCGGCGCTTGCAAAAGCACCTGCTCTAGATCGCACGGCACCACATTGCGGATCGAGCTGTCGCTGGACCCGATAATATCACAGCTTGCGATCACATCCCATATGGCAATATGATTTCTCAGTAAAAACTCTTTTTTCTCCTCAACGGTCGTGGGAGTTTCTTCCTCAAAAAGTCTCGCCAAAAGCTTCCAAAAACGGTTCTGCGGATGACCATAATAAAACTGATTTTCCCTTGATTTCACCGACGGAAAGGTTCCGAGAATCAAAACTCGTGACTGCCTGTCAAACACCGGCGCAAACGCATGTGAAACATGCTGATACTTTTCGTCCATTTTCTCCTCTTTTCCACGCTACACCCGATAGCTGCAGACCAGTTTCAATGCAATCATCTGACCAGTCTCCATACTCTTTTTCTCTACCCATTCCTGACGGGTATGTGTGCCGCCTCCCAGCGCTGTTCCGATCGCGACAGCAGCGACACCATTTGAAAGCGGAATATTACAGTCTGTAGAGCCAGATTCAAAGTAAACATCGCCTTTATAATATCTCCGAATTGCCTGCAGACAACGCTGTTCCAAATTTTTCTGTGCCGTCTCATCTACTTTCCCGTTGCCCGGACGAATACCAAGTTCTTCCACCTCTACCAGTGTGCCATCCGCGCGATGTTTTTCCAGCACAGTTTCAAAAAACTGCTCCATCTTTTTTAGTTCCTGTGCTGATTCGCTGCGAAATTCATAAAGCATGGATGCTTCCTGCGCAATTGTATTAATCGATGTGCCTCCACTTATCTCACCGACATTAAACGTTACCTTCGGACTCTGCGGAATCTCCGCCCTGCAGAGATCCAAAAGTACTCCGGCCAGCTGCACAATCGCATTTGCACCACCAAAATCCTTATAAGAATGACCGCCTGTTGTGCGTACCGTCACACGATACCTCTGCGAACCGACCGCACGATTATAAATCGTATCATAATTCAGATCAAACGCAATCCATTCCCGGATCCGGTCGTGATAGTCCTCCCAGATCTGACGGCTTCCCTTTAAATTCCCAAGTCCTTCTTCTCCAGTATCGGCAACAAAAAGAAGCCCACACTTAACCTGTTGCTGACACTCCAGTAAAAACTTGACGCACATCAGCATATTGACCAGATTTGCAGTATCATCCCGCACGCCAGGACCAGTCAGTCGATCTTCTTCCTCTGTTATCGCAAGCGGTGTAGTATCCGGACATACAACATCTAAGTGTGCCATGAGCACTGCAATCGGACCATCCCCTTCACATTGATATGGAAAAACCACATTTCCTGCAGCATCTTTGTATACACCGGATGCCCCCTGCTTTTGCAGCCACTCCATCACAAACTGCGCCCGTTTTTCTTCCTGTCCGGAAGGCGCCGGAATTGCCGCAAATTCTTTTAACAGATTCAACGTCTCCGAATGATGCTTTTTTACAAACCAGAAAATCATTTCTTCCATATAAGATACTGCCTTTCTTTTTCGATACTTTTAGTATAATCCTATTTTCAGCAATTTCAATCTCAAATTTTCTTTTTCAGACCTGTTTCGGCTAATTCATAAATTTCCCCACAAACCTCACTGATGTACTTTCTGTCATGAGAAACACTGATGATCGCACCCGGAAACTCTGCCAGAGTTCTGCGAATTACCGGAAGCGACAACGGAGAAAAATTCCGCGTCGGCTCATCCAAAACCAGCACATCACATTTCTGTATTGACATCCGCAAAAGCAATAGCTTTGCCTTCTGTCCTCCAGACAACTCACGTACCGCATGCCGCATTTCATCCGCAGTATACTTCATACTTCCAAGATAGGTGGAAATGCGGGAATGTTCTTCCTTGTCGCCACTCACCGTCAGAAATTCCACCGGTGTCTGCGAAAGGTCCAGAAGATCTTCATAATTTTGCGGCATATAACCAACATGAAGATCCGTCCTTGTAAGCAGCTGATCAGCAATTTCTTTCAGCATCGTTGATTTCCCGACCCCGTTTTTTCCAACAATACAGATATGTTTCGGTCCGATTACCTCCAACTGGATATCCTTTGCCAGTACTGTTCCATCAACCACCAGTTGTTCCTTTTGGTAATCCAGCACACGTTTTCCAGCTGGCATTTTTATCTGTTCGCTGAATTTAAAAAATATCGCATCCTCTGTTTCCGGGCGCTGTGTTCTATTTTCAAATTCTTTTTCAAAGCGTCGCTCCATAGATTTGACGGCATGCATTTTCTTTTTCAGCAGCCTTCCGCCTGCCGGATCCTGTCTTGAGATCGTGTTCTGTTGATGCTCCACCTTTTGCTGAATCTTTTGAAACCGTACCTGCTGCTTTGCATATTCCAATCGTTCATTTCTTGCCTGCTGTTCCTGCCTTTCCAGTCCACTTCGGCGTGCTTCGACATAGCTGCGATAATCCGTGCGGCTTACCGTATGCCGCGCCTGCGTCTTACGCCGAATCTGTTCAATATGAATGATCACATTCGCTGTTTTCTCAAGCAGCGTTTCATCGTGTGAAATGTACATCACTGGAACACGACTGCTGCAGATCAGCATTTCCAGCCATTCTAAAGTTTCGATATCAATATCATTCGAAGGCTCGTCCAGAAGCAATGCATCCGGCTTCTCTAGTAAAATACAAGCCAGACGAATTTTTACTTTTTCACCGCCCGACAAACTACCCATCGGCTGCTGCACGTAAAACAGCTCCGGCATAATCCCCAATTCCTTTGCCAACGCGCCAAGTTCTTTTGGTGACGCATCCAGAAAGCCGCTGCTTTCACAGCAAAATTCATAGACCGTCTGCGCTTTCTGTACCTCACTCAGTTCCTGTGCCAGATATCCCATATGAACACCATTTTTATGAATTGTTCCGCTGTAATGTGCGTACTCCTCGATCAACGTTTCGTCACAGATCAACTTTAAAAGTGTTGATTTCCCGTTTCCTTCTTCTCCGATCAGCGCCGCCTTATCTCCCGCCTTTAAGGTAAAGGAGAAATCCTTCAGCAATTCGCGCAGATCTTTTTTATGTGTAATCGTTACATTCTGCATCTGTATCATTATGTCATCACCTCTTTATCTTCCATCCTAGGATTTTCCTATTCTGTGATACATCCTTTCCACAGCATAAAAAAATCTGTCTTCGGTTTTGACACCAAAAACAGATCTTCCCCTTTTTTTATACGCAGCTGTCTCTACTGCCTCCGCTCACATATCACGAAATCCCATTTGTCAAAAATACCTTCCGCGATACATTTTCGAGTATACTGCATAAAAAAGATATGGCAGACAATCCGTCATCGGTATCAGAAACCAGACTGCCAAAAGCAGTCTTCCAAAAAGTTCCTGTTTACTCGAATTCAGATTATCTCCACATCTTCTCACCTTTTTCTCTCTTATTTTTCGGCAATTGCCGACCACTGCGATTATCATAACATTGAGACGAAAAAAAAGCAAGTAGTTAGATAATTATGTCTTAGTCCTGCAGATGCAGATATTTTTTCTTTGTGGCCATCCCACCCCTGATATGCCGTTCCTGCTTGTTCACATCCAGAACCTTTCTGGCCTGCGCCGCCAAAGACGGATTGATCTGCGCAAGGCGTTCTGTGCAATCTTTATGTTTGGTCGTTACTATTTAGAGCTGTTTTATTTTCACATTCGTCTTCCACTAAAATGCTTTCATTTAATCCCAAATCACCTAGTAAACGAAGGTAAATATCCACATTTCCATCTTTGTCTACTTCTATTTTCTTAATCAGTCTCTTTAATTGTACGTTAGTCATCTCATGAACATCTGTAATATCCTCAATCTGCTTAAAGGTATCATTTAAGATTTTTTCCATCTGATCTCCTTTTGTCAAATTACTGGATACCATTTTCAATTCATTTTCCAGACGATCCAGTTCTTGGCGAGTACCACCCAACTTATCATTCAATTCTTCTCTGGAGATCAAATCATCAGTATACATACCCATATATTTCTGTCGCATTCTCTGTAATCTGGCAATCTGCAAATTCAATTCCTTCTCGTACTCTGCATTTTCATCTTTTGCTTTGTATACTCTTTGGAATTCTTTCACAACATAGTCAATCACTTTATTTTTTTGTTGAAGAACCCGATGAAAATATTCCTGTAAAACCTGGATCAATTCTTCTTCATCTACAGCTGTTTTATTTGGACAACTATCTGCTCCTTTTCCATTTCTTCCAGAGCAAACCCAACGCACATACGTATTTTTATAAGTACGAACTGTTCTTCGGAAAGACCAGCCACATTCTTTACATTTAATCAATGTAGAAAACAAATATTTGTTGCTTTGTCGCTCATGATTCAGATTGAATGCATCGTTTCTTCCACGAAGAATTTCCTGTGCTTTTTCAAACACCTCATCTTCAATCATACGAAGCTCCGGACGTTCCACAACAAGCCATTCCGTTTCATCCTTCTCTCTTCTCTGACCAGTCAAAAAATCACTGATTTCCTGCTTTCCATTGATAATCTTTCCCGCATAAATCTCATTGATCAAAATCCGGCAGATGGCATTCTGGCTCCATTTGCAGTTTCTCTTTGTTCGATACCCCTTTTCATTCAGCATATTGGAAATCTTGGCAGCACCGTAACCTTCTTCTGTGTACCACTTATAAATTTGCTTTACAACCTTCGATTCTTCTTTGTTGATTTCAAGATTGAAATAATCTCCGATTGTTTTATCATATCCGTACACAATGTTCGGAACTCGTCCTTTTTCTGCGTTTAGTTTCTTTCCAAATTTCACTCGCTTAGATGTATTGGCACTTTCTTCCTGAGCCAATGCTCCAAAGATGGTGAGAACAAACTCACTATTTCCCATACTTGTCATATTCGCTGTAAGGAACTGTGTTTCAATACCTAACGCTTTCAATTTACGAACATTCTGTAAAAGATCTACGGTATTTCTGGCAAAACGAGAAATGTCCTTTACAACGACCATATCAAACATTCCTTTTTCTGCATCAGACATCATACGAAGAAATTCCTTACGGTTTTTGATTTTCGTTCCGGAAATGCCTTCATCTGCATATAATTTTACTAACACATCTCCAGTACGCTGGGTGTATTCGGAGAAAAATTCCTTTTGTGCCTCTAAGCTGTTAAGCTGGTCGGCTTTATCTGTGGAAACACGGCAATAGGCTGCTATCTTCATAGTGTTACCTCTCTGTATCAAATTTATTTTCTGTTACATCTATATTATATATCAAAATAAAGATTCGTAAACAGAAAAAGAGAAAATTATTGAAATTAATCCCATCTCAAACTACTCTACTTTTATTTATCTTTTAATCTCTTGAGCGGACCGCAATCGGAAGGAATATAAATAAATACTGCCGTTTTCTCAATGAAAAATTAAAGAAGTTTGAGGGAAAAACACCGAAAAAAACAGCTTGATCAAAAGTGTGGCTGTAAAAATCCAGACAAGGGATTTTTGCGGCCAAAAATAAATTTCATCTTTCATAGAAAAAAGGATCCTACGCAAGGTGGAAGGCTAACAAGCCTTGTCCTTGCAGGGATCCTTTCAATTGCTACTGAGGATGCCGAAATGTGATATTAACCGACAGCCCCTTCTGCTTTACTTTATTCTATATCTTTTTGTAATCCGTTCATTCGACAACCTCTATCTGGCACGCTTTCATGACCTTCAGTGCAGTCTCATGACTTTCCGGTGTTACCCCTGCGTATCTCGTTTAAATACGAGCTACACCGGTTCTCTTTGCTGCCTCAGCAACCGCTTTGGCTACCGCTGGTCCTACTCGCTTATCAAATGCCTTCGGAATAATATACTCCGGAGAAAGTTCCTCATCTGTGATCAGATTTGCAAGTGCTTTAGACGCTGCCAATTTCATTTCGTCATTGATTTCTTTTGCTCTCACATCAAATGCACCACGGAAGATTCCCGGGAAAGCAAGTACGTTGTTGATCTGGTTCGGGAAATCACTTCTTCCTGTGGAAACAACTTTTGCTCCGCCTGCCTTTGCATCATCCGGGAAAATCTCCGGAGTCGGGTTCGCACATGCAAAAACAACTGCATCTTTGTTCATGGTCTTAACCATCTCTGTTGTAACAGCACCCGGTGCTGAAACACCGATAAATACATCAGCGCCAACCAGCATCTCTGCAAGAGAACCGGATTTTTTAGCCAGGTTAGTAACTTTAGCCATTTCTTCTTTGATCGGATTCATGCCTTCCGGGCGTCCCTCGTAGATTGCACCCTTTCTGTCGCAGAGAGTGATATCTTTGAATCCTGCTGTCAGAAGGAGACGTGCAATAGAAATTGCAGCAGCTCCTGCTCCGTTCATAACGATACGAACATCTTCTTTTTTCTTTCCTACAACCTTCAGTGCGTTGGTCAGACCGGCAAGAGTGATAATCGCTGTACCATGCTGATCGTCGTGGAAAATCGGGATATCACATTTTTCTTTTAATTTCTTCTCAATTTCAAAACATCTCGGTGCTGAAATATCTTCCAGATTTACTCCGCCAAAAGAACCGGAGATCAGAAAAATTGTATTAACGATCTCATCTACATCATTGCTCTTGATACAAAGAGGGAATGCATCTACATCGCCAAATGCCTTGAAAAGTACACATTTTCCTTCCATTACCGGCATTCCGGCCTCTGGTCCGATATTTCCAAGTCCAAGAACAGCTGAACCGTCAGTTACTACCAGACACATGTTCCATCTTCTGGTAAGATCATAAGATTTATCCACATCCTTCTGGATTTCGAGACAAGGCTGTGCAACACCTGGTGTATAGGCAAGTGACAGATCATCCTTATTTTCTACAGGTACTCTTGTTACAACTTCAATCTTACCTTTCCATTCTCCATGCAGTCTTAAAGATTCTTTTGCATAATCCATTTCTATTGTCCTCCCTGGTATCTTAAATTTTGCGAAACCGTATCATTCGACTCTTCTATTGTTGCTGTTCACTCCGTTCACAGCAATCTTCTAATCTATTAATAATTACCGGTAAAGAATTTGCTTTCTTTTGGAAGCTCATATCCATCAAAATATTTATTAAAGTCAAGTCCGAGATATCCACACAGATTAGCAAGTTCGACCATCGTATTATCGTTTACAAGTAATCCATGCTCTCTTCTATCTTTTTCTGCCAAAACTTCTTTTTCACCATGTGTATAAATACGATCTTTGCCTTCTGCCTTCGGACTTTCTCTCAAAGTTTCCAGGTATTCTGAAAAGTGTCTGCGGATTGCTTGAGGATCACCAAATGCAGCCGGATCGATTGCCATAAATCCATGACAGATTCCTGTTTTATCCGGGAATGTGCAGCAATGATCCGAAGTAACACCCATAGAAAGAATGGAACTGAATAGTTCACACAGCATACCATATCCATATCCCTTGTGGCTTCCTGTAACCTCTTCATTTCCACCAAGGGGCATGATTCCACCGCCCTTCTTTACAACAATATTGGAAAGGACATCCGGTGCATCTGTACTTGCATGACCATCTTTGTCCAGAGCCCACCCATCCGGAAGTGGTTTCTCCATTTTATTGTACATTTCGAGTTTTCCTCTTGTAACTACCGTGGTAGAACAGTCAAAGAAAAACGGATACGGGTCTGCCGGCATAGCTACTGCGATTGGGTTTGATCCAAGCATGGCTTTTTTGCCAAACGTAGGAACCATAATAGCCTCTGAATTTGTACAGGCCATTCCCAGAAGTCCCTCATCGCATGCCATCTTTGCATAATATCCAGCGATACCGAAATGATTAGACTCACGGACAGTTACAATTCCAACTCCGGTCTTTTTGGCTTTTTCGATTGCTTTTTTCATTGCATAAACGGAAATAAGCTGTCCCATTCCATTATGACCATCAATCACTGCAGATATCGGTGTTTCAAATACAATTTCAGGCTTTGCCTGCGGATGGATCGTTCCCTTTTCGATTCCCTTATGATAACGCACCATTCTCTGCATGCCATGACTTTCTATTCCATAAAGGTCAGCCGTAAGAAGCACATCCTTGATCTGATTGCTTTCTTCCTCTGTAAAACCAAACGCCTTGAATACGTCTCCGCAAAAATGATTCAGTGTCTCATGTGACCATTTCACATATCCCATTGTTTCGCCCCTCCTTCTGGTGTTGCCGGTTTTATTTATTGGCATTACCAATTTACATTTTAATTATACCGCCGGTATTACCAAAATACAATAGAGGTCATATCAATTTATCCTGTAAAAATGCCCAAAATTTCTCAGGATTTTTTTTGCATTTCTTCCATATAACGTTCAATCGTATCCATATGTTCGGACATACATCGTTCCGCCTGTTCTGCATCTCCGTTGATGATTGCCTTAACAAGCCGATGATGCTGGTCATCAACCTCTCTGACAGAATTATTCTTTTTCATAATGTAGTCTCTCGTCCCGGAAACAATATTCTCAGTAAGCTGATCTGCTGCCGCAAGGACACTGTAAACCATCGGGTTATCTGCGATCTTTGCAATCTTCTTGTGAAGTTCGCGATCCAGTTCACCCCGTATCTTTTCATCTTCTGCGGCGTCCAGCCGTGCAAGAATCACCCATAATTCTGCTGCATCCAGCGGTGTGCACTTTCGTGCCGCAAGAATTGCCGCTTCTCGCTCCAGTGCCGCACGGAACTGCTGATTCTGGCGCAGATATCCATTATTTAATTTAAAAAGTATGGATAAAGGTTCGATCAGCCAGGTATCCAGGTCCTCCGTAATATAATTTCCGCCTCCCGGCACCGGCTTGACTATTCCCAGCAGTTCCAGTGCTCTCAAAGCTTCTCTGACTGCCGGTCTGGATACTCCCATGATCTCCGCCATTGTCCGCTCCGCCGGAAGGGCATCGCCCGCTTTGAGACTGCCATTCTGAATGTTCTCTATAATCTGATTTAAAATCCCGTTGAAAGCCCGTTCATCTCTAATTTCTTTAAACATGCTCCATTCCTCCACATCCCATTTCCGTCCGTGTATTCTTACAGGCGGTATCATTTTTTCACCGTCTTTCCCATACATTTTATTTTTGGTACAACTGTACAGTACGACAGATATTTCTTATAATATAGCATTCCTGACAGTTTACAGCAAGTGGAATGGATTTTGACCAAGTTGCTGTGAACGGAGCGAACAGCAATCACAGGATTCATTAAGGAATATATGCATCTTTAACAGCGTTAAATAATTTCTGCAATTATGCTAATATTTTTATAAGCCAATCACATTAAGAAGGGAGGCGTTATTATGGCCTCAACAATACGCGATGTTGCAGCTCGTGCCGGTCTTTCTGTAGCTACTGTTTCCAAATACATTAATGGCAAAACAGTAAAAGAAAGCACACGCCTGGCAATAGAAGAAGCAATCAAAGAACTTGACTTTCATCCTAATAATATAGCCAAAGGACTGTGTAATGCCAAATCATTCTCCGTTGCCATCCTGTTACCTATGCTTGATTCCACATTTTGTACTTCTATGATTTCATCAATTGAATCCACTCAGCGTTTAATTGATCTGGGACATAAAGATATTGGAATATTGCTCCCGTCATCAGCCTTGATCACCGCTTTCATGAAAATGTTCTGTCCAATCAACTTTCCATTAAGCTCCATCACATAATCCAATTCTGCAATGAAGTCAGGATTATTTCGCAGCCATACTCGTTTCTAACAATATTTCGCTGCACATATCCATGGTGTTCCAGTTCTTTGATTGCAGACCGGACAGAATCAATTCCATCCCTGCTCAAGGATGCAAGTCCTTGCATATTATAATTCCAGTCATCCGGCAGACTCAGCATCAGAGACAGCAATCCCTTTGCCTTTAATGACAGGCTCTTATTTTTAAAATGCTGGTTACTCATTACTGTATAATTTTTTGTTCGCTCCACACGAAAAATCTGTGACATTATATCTCACTTCCTTTCTGCAAAAAGAAAAAGACGCAAGTCATATTTTTTATGACTCACGCCTGTCTTTATATCTACTCCATTAACCAATAAAGTTTCTATTCTTTGTCTGGTTGTGCAGCTTCCATTTCCTGATATTCCCTTTTTAACTCTTTCAGTAATTCTTCTTCTGAAGGAAGATATAATTTACATTTTGAAGCCAAAACCTGTGTTTCACTTTCTGGCAATGTATATCGTACAACTGCATCACTCTTATCTGCACATAACACAATTCCAATCGGCGGATTATCTCCTTCGTTCATCAATTCTCGTTCATAATAATGCACATACATTTGCATCTGTCCTAAATCCTGATGTGTCAAATCACCAATCTTCAAGTCAATAAGCACAAAACATTTTAAAATATAATTGTAAAAAACAAGATCTATTCTAAAATGGCGTCCATCAAACGTAATTCTTTTTTTCCTGGCAACAAAAGAAAATCCTCATCCTAATTCCAATAAAAACTTTTGTAAATGTGTAATAAGAGCCTGTTCCAAGTCACTTTCATAAAAATCATCATTCGGAGACAATCCAAGGAATTCCAGCACATATGGATCACGAATAATATCCTCCGGTGTTTTTCCCTGTTCTAATGTTTGAATCTCCTGTGCAACATTTTCTTTATTTTTACTGGAAAGCAGTCTTTCATAAAAGAACGTGTTGATCTGCCTTTCCAGTTGCCGCGTACTCCATTGAGACTTTACTGCTTCTTCCATGTAAAACTGTCGTGCATTTTCATTTTCTACACGCATTAAAAGTCGATAATGCGTCCAACTCAATTCGCTACGCAGTGCGTAGCTATTTGGGAACGTCAGATAAAACTACCGCATATTTTTCAGATTTGCTACCGTAAAACCTTTTCCAAAATCTCGTGTCATCTGATTCGACAGTTCCTTGAGCAATCCTGTTCCGTATTCTGCACGTTCTTCTCCGTTTTGTTCTTCAACAATAGACTTTCCAATCTGCCAGTAAGCTTCCACCATGGCAAAGTTGGCAGTCTGATAAACTTTATTTCTTGCATCTGAAAGTATTTTCTTAATTTCTCCATAAAACGCTTTATTCATCAGAAAGCCCTCCTTCCTGTTAACAGTGATAATATTGCAATTTTTCAATCCAAAATTACAAACTGATATTTCTATTTTACCCTTTTTAGACCGTTCTGCCTACTGCAATTTTATATTCTTATACAACAATGAGGTCGCATTCCACGACCTCATCACATTCATTTAGATATAAATCAATTCCTTCAGGATGATCTCTTCCGCAATCGCTCTGCGTTGATTGGCAGCTCTTACCCATGCCATCTGATCTTTCTCCTTATCCGGCAAAGGCTCTTTTTTCTCTAGCTGTTTCAGAATAATTTCTTCCCGTTCTCTGGCTGCCTTGTCTACTTCCAGCAGATGCTCACTAATGCTGTCTTGCAGGCGCATTACCTGATACAGCGAATTTCTGTGATTCTTCAAATAGTCTCTGCGTAAAAATCCATATTTGCCAAGTTGCTCCATCTGCTCACCGGATTTATAGGTGAGATTCGGAATCAGATATCCATTTACATTCGTATACGTTAATTTCATTTTATTAGCGCTCTCCATTTCTCATCATTTTTTGACCACAAATTTACGACATTTACGACAAATCTGACACTGCTTTACAATACCAGGCAAAATGACTGATACCCCGGAAAGCCTGTAAAACAGGCACTTCTAGGATACACAAGACAGGACAAAAATCAACTTCCATTATCAAGTAGCGAGTGCTAATTTTTTTGTGAATATTTTGTGAAGCCTTGATTTTACGCAATGTCATTAACTTTAGCAAAAAGCAGAAATCGTAGTCGTTTATAAAACTATGCTTTCTGCTTTTTTATCTTTATATGGGCATACTTATTCCCTTTACATCCCTTATTTTCTCTCTCACCGGTATCTTTTTATCAGACACAATTTCATCCAAAATGACTGCGGATCCTGAATTAGAAACTCTTTGTAAACAATATCTTTCTATCAATCTTGTGTATTGCTGGGGGATCTTTCTGCAAACTTATGCTCAGCGACTGCTACAGGCTGTTGGAGATACTGTATTATCTATGTTTTCTCTAATCATTGGTGCTGTTTTGAATATTATTCTTAATCCGATTATGATTTTTGGTCTGCTTGGCTGTCCTGCAATGGGAGTCCGTGGTGCAGCAATTGCAACCGTTATCGGCCAAATAACTGGTGCTATCGCTGCCTTGCTGTTTAACTGTTTCCGAAATCCGATAATCCACGTCCGTCTGAAGAACTATCATTTCAAGTGGCAGGATGTTGCTGATATTTACCGGGTAGGACTTCCAACAATCATTATGCAAGCAATCGGAAGCATTATGACATTTGTAGTAAACAGAATACAGCTATTGCATGTCACACAAATTACTAAAAATACTTTCACAATCATAAGTTAAAGGGCATGAATCCATTAATAGATTCACGCCCTCTTACTCCTTTAATTTTCCTGTTTGCTCTGGTTAATATAATTAATAATCGTTTTGCATATTTCCTCTTTTGGTTTTCCAAGTGCTACTCCCAATTCCATATACAATAAATTTTCTGCTATCTGGAAATATCTTGCATCCGTGGCAGTACACTTTTTGCCTT
Source organism: Marvinbryantia sp. (assembly GCA_050944495.1). Classification (GTDB taxonomy): domain Bacteria; phylum Bacillota; class Clostridia; order Lachnospirales; family Lachnospiraceae; genus Marvinbryantia. The sequence goes on along the minus strand of JBMNRF010000024.1, from coordinate 2,501 downwards.
GAGCAAGTCTTTTCTGTTTCCTCTCATATATCATTTTTATAATAGCAACCAAGGCTTCTGGATCATTTGCTTTTATTGCCGCTTTATAATTTTGCTCTCTCATTTTTTCATTATTCGTCCAGGCTGTCGGAATTTCTGGAATTCTTTTGATCAAATTCCATGCCTTTTCTTTTGTCATACACAATCTCAGCCTTGAATCCGAGTTTGAAACCGGAACATATATTTTTTCTTTTTCATCTTCGATTGGTTTTATCAGATAATACAATTTATTATTTCTTTCGTCCTGCGGATTTAAATATAAAATATCTTCTATTTTACAAATGCCTATAACTGGTTTACTGACAAAGTCTCCAATTTCATACTTCACAAACTTCTCTCCTTACTAACCAGCACCTTTATTCCGTAAAAGTATAACGTACAAAAGAGCCTTGATTATCTCCTGTTACTATTACAACATCTCCGCTTTCATTATGTGTGGATTCCAAAACCGGAAATCTTCCATTTTCCTTTACATAAGCTTCCGGTCTGTCTGCTTCTGCCTCAATCAAAGTTTTTTTACTGTATTTTTCTCCTCCACACGGATTTATTTCTTCAATAAAGATTTCATACTCATGCATGTATGGTTCCTCCTCAGATTCATTTTATAAAAACGAGTAGCATATATGTTGCTTTCCAACATCACTACACTACTCGCCGTTATTTTTATTATAAAACCATTTCGTGTTTATTTCAAAAGCGATTTTTACTAAAAATGTATCTTCTTTTTTAGATATTATTACCATGCGTTTACACATACTCAAACTTCTTTCTAAGATACATTCTTAGCAACATAATTCCCACATTGATAAATCCAAATATCAAGATCAAATTCACAGGTAGATTTTCTCTGATTGCATCTCCCAGCACTGCTATCCCCGAAAGACTTCCGATTAAAAACATCTGCGAAATTTCCTCCCACATTTTTTTGTATTATTTTATTGTTTCCACGATTATTGCCGTAACAATTCCCAATATAAAAAGTACAGCTACAATTGCCAGAATCCTGATAACCCATGCTTCTCCACCTTTATATGCTATTTTCTGGTTGAATCCGTTATCATAGGTCGGATGTGCCAACCATTCACAAAATTCCTCTTAATCTCAAGATTACTCCTGATCTTAATAGAAATGTCACGGCAATAAGCATCATTGATTAAATTCTTAAATGAGATAATGATTTCGTCTGCCTGATTCTTTCCCTTGAGACTGTCATAATTGTCATTGATGCCTTCTTTCATCAGCATAATCATTGTATCAGGATAAAGTTCACAAAGTATCCGCAATACGTTCCTATAAGTTCATGTCATTATTGGAATCGTACATATTTCAGTATAAAAAGTTCACCGTGTTATTCTTCTACTTCTTTTCCATCTATATATAGTTGAAATTTATCAGGATTATTGACTACATCATAGTCCTTTCCGTATTCTACAGGTCTATATTCAGCTGTCATTACCGATTCCCCATGAATCCTTTTTTTTTCATTAAAATCGATTATGGATTTTATCATGTTCATATGCGCCCTGCCTTTCTTGTTTCTTTAGAACACACCTTACTCTTTTCATAATAGAATAAAACTCTTTTTTCTACAAATATTTTTATATTATATCATCCACACATGAAATCAAATACATAGCACTGTAAAATCAAAGTAAATATTTCGATCAACAGAACCTTTTATGACAACATCTCTTTCACACAAGTACTTCGATAATCACTTGGTGATATTTTATATCTTTCTTTAAATACTCGGTTAAACGTTCTCTGACTTTCAAATCCACTATCTAGACAAATATTTGTAATAGAATCACTCGTATTTTCCAAACGATGGCATGCATAGTTCAGCCTTGCATCGTTAAGATATTGATTAAAGTTTCTATGGAATGTCTTGGAAAAGAGTCTGGATATAACATATTTGCTCACGCCCAGGTCTTTTGCCATCTCTTCCAACGAAAACTTCTTCTTGAAATTTGCTGATATATAGGAAACTGTCTGGTAAATAAGATCATTGCTCCCCACACTACTCTTTTCTACCAAATTTAATTTTCCTATGCAGCGTGCCAACACAATTTGAAGATATGCCTGTGCAACAGTAATATCCGACTGTTCTGTCTCTAAAATTGCATTTATAACCCTATATACCTCCGGTTCAACCTTTTCCGCTTTGATGATTGGGTATTCAGGAGCCATGGATTGCATGATATCTGCAAATTTGGCTATCGTAAATGGCGATGCAATCAGATAAGTCGCTTTATTTACACCGGGTGTCAGTACCTGATAGTGATGAATAACATCTGGAAATACAAAGCCTATATCTCCTTTTTCCATATGGTATAGTTCCTGTCCGACACCAAGTTCTAATGCTCCACTTGTTACACAAACGATCTCCAGTGCATTATGAAGATGTGGTTCAATATGTTTTGACTTCCTATTTATTGCTATAATCTCCTCTTTTGTGTCAA
>JBMNRF010000023.1:0-52010 GCA_050944495.1 Marvinbryantia sp. | reverse complement strand
GCATTGTTTTGGTGCGCCGTCAAGGGTGGCGTACACTGCCAATTACTAACATATCTGCAATTTTCAAGGTTCATTTGAGCCTGTTTTTTTCGGCTCAATTTTTCATAGATTACTTGACACTACCTATACCCAATACCGCTATCGACAATAGTAGAATTATATTCTATTATCGCCATATTTGTCAATATCACATTCTCCGCTTTCCGACCTTTTTGTAACTATTGCACAATTTCTTTATCGTTTTATCCATCCACAGGAAATATCGCTCCAACGTTCTATCATTGAATCAAATATTAGAGTGCTGCACTTCTTCTAAATAAAAAAATTTATCCGAAAACCAATCTGTTTGTTCATAAAGAAGGGTCGTATAAAATCTTAGATACATTCTTATACAGCATAACAGTTTTCTTTTCTCAAAATCATCGTATACTTTATATACCAAATTCTACTTTATAGTACGTTTTCTAACAATTCTATATTTATAACATAGTAGATTTTTTACATCTACCCACGCATCTTGTCTGCTATACAGAATATTTTTGTTTTATTTTTAAAAACGTTACAGCCGAGTACCAGTGGCACTCGGCTGTAATCGGCGGTCTCTTCCTACCGCACCTCTAAATTACCAGTTCAAAAGTAACATAAACAATCCGCCCTGAACGCTCCGGTTCTGGAATCCTTCTGCCACCGCTTTTTCGGTATGATACCAGTCCGGGAACGGAGCTCTGCGGTCCAGACTGCAGAGCGCTTCCCACATAGTATCGATGATCGCACTGCGATACGTTTCGTTCTCTGTCAGGACAGCCGTCCACATCTCCCAGTCGCTCTTGGTGTAATCGCACCGGGAATCCAGCGGGATCCCGTACGGATTCATCTTTGTCAGGTAATACGCCACCTCTGTCTCGGCGATCTTTTTGTCAAAGACATGCAGATCCAGGAGTTTATCCCAGACAAGATTGTACTTCAGACTCCAACTCTCTTTGGTATGGAAGGTCAGGCTGTAATGATCTCCTGCAAAAGCTTCCCGCTCCCATCTTACCGCCAGTTCTTTCGCCTTTTCCATGTAGTATGCAGCTTTTTCTGTTTCGCCAAGTTCGCCCAGCACTTTTCCCCATGCCGCAATGCCAAGGATGCCCTTGACCGCCAGGTTGCAATTATGTGCCAGGTGTCCGGCAAAATCATCCGTACACAACTGATTTTCCGGATCCCATCCGACGCGCACCAGATAATCTGCCCACTGCGTGAGAAGCTCTTTATGCTTTTCTGCATAAGCATAGCTGCCCTCTGCCCTGCCGATCGCAGCTACACACAAAAGCATATTTCCACATTCTTCTACCGGCATCTGACTATGCGCGTCCAACACATGTATTTTTCGATCTAAACCATATACCTGTCCATTTGCTAATGGATATTGCCCTACATCATGCGGTGCATATTCAAACGGCCAAAGTCCCTGATTTACCATATAGAAAATGGGATTCAGCATCCCTTTTACAAGCTGCGGACAATACTTCAAATATAATGGAATTGATGGATACGTAACATCTACAGTTCCAATACACCCATTACTGTAACATTCTTTCGAAAGAAACTGAATCTCACCATCTACACTGATCAGTTTGTGTGCTGCGATAGACTCTCTGTACGCCACACATAAAATATCATAATATTTCTGTCCGTAGACCATGGCCTCCTGTTTCAGTTCCTCGTCGAAAGCTGCAGCTTTTTTTTCAATGTCCTCATACTCGCAGAGCGCTTTCTCCAGAACCTGCGCAAACGTATCTCCGTCTTTTCTCCAGTATGCGCCCGTATTTTTTCCAAAATACTGAATGGACAGAATATCGTCATAGGCCAGGCAGATCATACCGGACGCCTGTTTTCCTGCTGTGATCTCAAACTCTTTTGTACAGCCAAGCGCCGGATATCCTCTGCGCACTTCCTGGTCAAGCTCCACATTTTCAGAAAGCTTTCCGTTCAGTTTTGTCAGCTTCGGAGTAACGTCGCCGCTCCACTCATTGCCTCCCCAGATCCACCGTTTCTTATCTTCCGTGTTGATAATCATATAAGTGTGTCCGGGTGCCGCCAGGTGCAGCCATCCCCAGTCGATCCGCATATCGTCCCCGGACTTTGTGAGCATCTCTTTTTCACCCCGGCCGCAGAAAATACTGCGGTCGCTCTCACCAAATTCCACCGTCTGATCGCTTGTATTGACTGCGGCTTCCGCGCTGATGTCGAGATAAATCCTGGCTTTGTGATCCTTTCCGTCTTTTCCGGAAATCTCGTAAGAAACATACGATGCCGGACGGCTCATCAACATCAGGTCGCTCAAAAGCAGCGGAGACAGGAACTCCACTTTCAGCGAAACCTGCTGGTTTTCAAACACATATCTTGTCCTGGTCGGCGTTACTTCCACAGACGTCTGCGGAAGGTGCGCCGGTTCCAGATAATAATTTTCATCATTTAATTCCGTTTTTCCCATGAAGCCGTACCAGACTCCATCCACCTGCAGATAACCGGTCATTGCATTTCTTTTTCCCGTCCAATGTCTCGGCGCGTCATCATAAAGATGATCCGCAAACGACCAGATATTAAAATACGGATCAATGGTGACAAGCGGAATGGCTCTCGGTAAAAACTGTTTTTCTCCCATAAACGGTATCCTCCCTTATTTTAACAGCAGCCAGGTTGTCAGTTCCGTAATACTTCTGTTCATTCTAACAAAATACGGAATTAGTGTCAATTCGATCTCTTCCTCTTCAATAGAAAGAAAACTCTCGAAGAATCAAGCTTTCCAGGATTAATAACAAAATTAATTGATAAGATTTACCAAGTTCGACATAGTTTCTATGATATTTTAATTTACTAATCATATCCTATTATTCCATAGATTGCGGACCCTTCAAAATATATTTTAGAACATAAAAATGGAGCGCTGTTCCATAGTTGATATACTCACCCATTTTACAACGCCCCGCTTCATCGTAAACACAATAATATATTTTCTTTGTACAATCTAAATCATTATTCTTTTTGCATAACAATTCAATTTTTCTCACAAAATAAATAAGATTTTACTTCAGACACTTTCATTTTCCAAAACACGACAAAACACGAAAAACTCCATCACTTTTAACGAGCTACCACCTCACCCAAATTTTCCACACCAATTAAAGCCAGAAGCAAACATAGTTTACAGATTCCTAAATTATTCTTTAAAAAATTATTCCTTAGATATCTCTAATAAGTTTACCTCTTTCCAACATCCACATAAATCAAGTAAAAACGTTTTTATTTCATGCGGTCGAAACATTGCTACATGACGTTTACCCATAAATTCTATGCTACATTCTGTTTCTAATCCTGCGCTCTCATAAAATCTTAACACGGTTCCCTCTTCTACATATGCTTTTTTAAGAGCACTCATAATAATATTATCTGCACTTATAGAAATATAGCTGTTTCTTTTCGGCAGTGCCCCTTTATGAAATGTTTCAAACATCGTTTCCAATGGCTGATTTAAAAGAATCGCATCTTTCACTACAGATGTATCTTTCCAACTACCAATATGTGGTTTGATAACATAAGAAAATTCACTGATTCCCTGATCCATAAAGGAATATTCTTTCTCATCTTCCGGCTTCAATTGATATGGCTGATGATGTGCAAACACAGGGCTTCGAAGAACCGTAACTCCAATTCTGTTATCTGTAAAATCTACGCCATATTTACAATCATTCAGAATAGCCAAACCATATCGTCCATTTGAAACATCCGCCCATCTTTGCATAGGTTCCTCATGTCCCTCACGCTTTTTAACCACATAACCATACGGAATTTCTACTGCAGCTTCACATTCTCCATTCAACGCAGCTGTATAATATAACTTCACTGCTTTAAAATGTTCCTGCCAGTTTAGCTTTGCTTTTACCCGTATCATATTTTCATCTTCGTACAACGCAAATACTTGTGTAAGCGTAGAGTTTCCATATTTCGAAATAAATTGAACAGCCTTTCTCACCGGTCCGCAATCAGCAATCTTTGCTGAAATCATTTGAAATTCCCCTATTTTTTTATCAAGTTTCTTTAATTGATGTCCCCATGTATCATTCAGGTCTTCAATTATCGCCACAGAAGATCTCTCTTTTAATACTTCCCTTTCATTTTTCTTATCATAAATAGATTCTATAGTACCTGTTTCTTGCGAAAAAATTACTTTTATGTATCTATTTTCCAGTATATAAGGATTTAATGCATCACTCTTTTTTTCTTCCTCATTCTCCGCTTCCTTCGGTTTTGCATAATATAATGCGTAGCCCAACGCTGGAACATCTGCCATAAAAGTAATTCTCCTCCTGCCTTCCACTCGACATGACGGTGCAATTAATTGATGCTCTACCTTCTTACCTTCCCAATCCTCTATTTCAAGGTTTTCCGTACGGAGCATATTCCCAAACATACCATTTTCAAATTCAACCGGTGCTTTTACATTCCATGCATTCGGATTAAAAACAACCATCGGTAATTTTTCCGTTTCCAGTGGAATATCAATATCAAACGCTATGCCATTAACCGCCTCATTGGTACATCGACTGGCAATTGTCAACGCTTCTCCCAATTGATTCTTTGCATCATGATAAGCAGATTCAATCGCTGATCCCGCCAATGTATCATGGAATTGATTAAACAGCACATCTTTCCATGCCTTCGTAAGTTCCGTATCATCCACATGTTTTCCCAATGCCAGTGCAACCACCGATAGTGCTTCCGCAGTATATAACGATGCTTCTGCCTGTCGATTCATTTTTTTTACGATTGATTCCGCCGTGTAGCATCCTGGAGAATGGTACTGTAATTCTTCTTTAACCAATGGCAAATTACATTTCTCGATCATATCAAAATATGTATCTGGATCGCTGAAAACAATATTCAAATCCTTTCGTTCTCGCTGAATTTTTTTTATTTCCTTAATCGTCTTTACAGTCGGACCACCTCCATGATTACCAACACCATAAAAACACATCATATGATTATTGTCTTCCGAATACTCTTTTGCGCAAAGTTCTATCGCTTCTGGTATATCTTCCCAAAAGCAATACTGTACCGGAATTCGAAAAGCTCTTACCCGACTTCCATCAGGTGCCTGCCACAAAAATGCTCGTGCCGGTAATTCCTTTTCATTCGGATCCGGTCTCATAAAAACATAGTTTTCCATTCCCGATAATTTCAAAATCTGCGGCAGCATTACATTATGTCCAAAACTATCTACACAATAGCCCGTATGAGCCATAATGCCAAACTTCTCAAGAAAATAATTCTGCGCTAATAATCCATGTCTGGAAAAAGATTCTCCTGACGGAATATTACAGTCCGGCTGGACCCACCATCCTCCGCAAATTTTCCAGCGCCCTTCTTTTATTCTCTGTTTAATTTTCTCGAACATCTCCGGCTCATTCTTTTCAATCCATTCATAAAATTGAGCTGAGCTAGATGTAAAAATAAATTCATCAAACTCATCCATTCTATCCAGCGCTGATTTAAATGTTGCCTTATTCTCCTGATATCCTTCCTGCCAATTCCATAACCACACCGGATCCAAATGTGCATTTCCTATCATATGCATCATTTTCATCATCATTCTCCTCTCTATTTTCAACCTTTTGTCGCTCCACCCATGCTAAATCCTTGCGACATATTATCTTGCGAAAAATGATACAATATAAATATCGGTATAATATATAACAACGCATATGCCGCTACCTGTCCATAAATCACTTCGCCATGCACATCATACAACCTATAAATATTCACCGATGCCGGAAACTTATCTGCACTCATAAGTGTCAAAAACGGTAAGTAAAAATTCCCCCACGCGCCAATAAAGTTATACGTTGTTACAGTTATAAATCCTGGCAGTATTAAAGGTAACAGCACTTTTCGAAGTGCCTGTAGTTTTGTTGCACCGTCCACCCACGCTGCTTCCTCTAATTCTACCGATACAGTATCCATAAAATTTTTCATCATCCATATTGCATATGGTGTACTGCCAGCTGCCATAACCATTATCAAACCGAACATACTATCAATTTGGCGAAAATTCACCAACAATTTATATGTCGAAAGCATCATCGCAGAAGCCGGTAATGATGTCAGGAATAGCAACCCCAAAGAGACATTTGTTGCCGTTTTCGTTTTATATCTGGATAACGGATAAGCCGCCATGATAGAAACAACATCAATAATTAATGTTGTACAACTAGCAATTATCACGCTGTTAAGAAAACCTTTCAACATTCCTTCCTTCTGAAGGATAAACTTAAAATTTTCCAATGTCCATGTTTCCGGAAGTCTTATCGCAAGTGAAGCTTCCGGGTCAAACGCAGCAAGAAAAAGCCAGATTGCCGGAATAGCAAAAGCAATACCTATCATTATCAGCACTATATTGGACAAAGTATTTCCTAATCTATGTCTTATATGCATTCTCATTTAAACCATCCCCCTTCGCTAATCCTTATTGGCTTTCATAATCCACATATATGCTATACTCATAATCGCTCCAATAGAAAGCAAAATCAAAGCAATCGCCATTCCATAACCAACCTGAAAAGCTCCAAACGCCTGCTTATACATATATACAGAAAGTGTCGTTGTTTTAATTCCAGGCCCACCACCTGTAAACGCATAAATCATCCCAAACGTTCCAAGCGTTCCAAGTGTAACCATAATAAATGTTGTTGAAGTTGTTCCTTTTATCATCGGCAATTCTATCCATCGCAGAATATCCCATTTACGTGCTCCTTCAATTTTCGCCGATTCTATAATATCATCCGATATGCCATCCAGAGCTGCCTGAAACATCAGCATACAATATGCTGATCCTTTCCATATATTTGCTATTACAATACTCAACATTGGATATGTAAATGTCCAGCTTATCTTCTCCACACCAAACAATTTTACAATCATATTCAGAGTGCCTTTGTCATTAAAAAAAGCAGAAAATGCGTATGCTGCAATAATTTCCGGTGTAATCCAACCAAGTACTACCATAAAACCGGTAAATTTACGAATACAAGCTCGTTTCTTTTTCATAAGCTTCGCTATAAAAAAGCCAAAAAACTGCTGTCCTATAATTCCAGAAAATAAAAGAAAAAATAATGTGTTTTTCAAAATTTCCGGAAATTTAGGATCTGCTAAAATACTTTTAAAATTACGTATTCCAACAAAATTAACGTTTGTAGCCGCAGCTCCAGTTAAAGTCATATCCGTAAATGCATAAAATACTGTCATAATCATGGGATATATAAAATAAATCACTATCAGCATCGTCGCCGGAAGCATAAGTAATCCTGCCGTTAGCAATTTTTTCTTCGAAAAATTTTTTCTAATCGCCATTTCCAAACACCCCTTTTCAGTTTCTTGATAACATTTTCTAGTTTTAAGCAAAATGTTTGGTACAAAATCAGCTGCAGAATTTATTTCTGCAGCTGACTGCATTTTTTATTTTACAATTACATTTTCTTCACCAAATTGACGAATCATTTCATTTTGCAAGGTGTCAATAGCCTGTTCAGGCGTTTCTGCCCCTGTTGCGACACTCTCAACCGCCGCTGTAAAAGAAGTTGTGATAGAAGAATAACCATCTACCGACGGACGGAAATGAGCAAATTCTAATTGTCCGCTAGTGAAAGGAATTGCCGATGGTGTCTGGCTAAGATATTCCTCTGCCTCAGCCACATCTGTTCTTGGAGAAGCCTCACCATTATACATAACTCTCGCTAAAACGCCTTCATAGCTACAAAGATATTTCAAAAGTTCAACTGCCCCCTCTTTATCGTTCGCAAGTTCAGGAATTGCCCAAGTCCACCCACCAGACATCATTGTATACTTCGGTTCCTGTCCTTCCGATGTCGGCATATTCGCACATCCCCACACATCCATTGCTTCCTCATACGGATACTGCGTTGCAAACTGCCCAAGCGTCCAACTACCCGTCATGAAAAGTCCAATTTTACCAGTCTGCATATAGTCCGACACAAGAAGATTTCCCATACTTGAATCTGCAGCCTGTGCTGGTGTCTCACCAATTTTGTGTATATTAAAAACATCATTTATAAAATTAAATGTTGTAAGTAATTTTTCTTTATCTACAACCCATTTTCCTTCTGTCTCATCATATAACTGTGATGGCCATTCACCCTCTGTTCCAGAAAGAAGCATTTGGAATGTACGCATAGACGTTTCTTCCGGATAAGTACTAGACGCAAACATCCACATCGGAATAAAATCTTCTACATCAGCATTTTCCTCCTTCAATTTCAATGCAACATCAATAATTTCCTGCCAATTTGACGGCTGCCACTCTCCTTCAATTCCAATTTCTGCAAGCAATTCTTTGTTATAAAAAAGAATCTGCGTGTCTGTCGAACACATAACAGCATATGTTTTTCCGTCTACACCTTTTCCACCCTCCAGCATTGCAGGGTCAAAATTAGAAATATCTTCCCACTCCTTTATAACATCATCTAAACAATACAATTTTCCCGCTGCAGCATCTGATTTTACCATGAATCCATCTTCTGCAATTACATCCGGACATGTATCTGCGCTTTCCATTAGAAGCATCGTTTTCGTATACATATCCTGATCTGAAGGAATCAAAATCGGTTCTACTGTATAACCTGTTTCTGCTTCAAATTGATCAAATATTTCCTGTTGCCAAGTTATTTCTCCTTGAAGAGCAATTTTTACTACCTTCGTCTCTTCCGCTCCTGCCATTGTCGCAGGTATCGCTGCAACCATCATTGCAGCAATCATTGTTGCTACCATTCTTTTTTTCATCCTTACATCCTCCTTTTATATTTCACCATTATAAAAATGGTTACATTCTGTTTCATTTTTCAAAAAAACAAGCTTCCAGCATTGCACATATCGTATGATAAACAATGATATGTTTTTCCTGAACAAATGCTGTTTCCACTTCAGGTACGCAAATACATATATCCGCTATTTTCTTTAACTCACCTCCATCTTGTCCCGAAAAACCAATTACCTTCATGCCAATTCTTCTGGCAACCTCTGCTGCATGTAATATATTTTTAGAATTTCCAGATGTTGTAAGCGCAAGCAAGACATCATTTTTTCGTCCATACCCATATACCTGTTGCGCAAATACCATATCTGGTTTTACATCATTTGCATATGCTGTATTCAAGGCCGTACTCTGTGTCAGGGACACTGCAGGCAATGCCCCCTGTAACCACTCCGAAAGAAAGCCAAATCTTTCTTTTATTTCCCCTTCCAGAGGACGCACCAACCGAAACCCTTTCATCAATTCTCCTACTATATGATCTGCATCCGCTGCACTCCCGCCATTTCCACATGCCAAAACTTTCCCACCCGAACTATAAGACTGTTTCATTATTACATATGCTATATTTACATCATTGGAAATTCCTGTAAGTTCCGGATGTCTTTCTTTCATCTCACTCAGATAGCGCTGTACTGATACCACTTCCATTTTCTCCCTGCTTTTTATTTTTAATTCCATTTAACACTACCGACAAAGCCGCAAAATCACCGATACTTTCTCCCAAACCAGAACATGTCACATGACATACCTCCATTGAGCGATGCAACACTTCTGTCTGCAGTTTTTTTAGTGCCGAATCCCATATAAGTCGATAGTTTCTGGTAAACATACTTCCACAAACAATAATTTCCGGATTCAAAATGTCTATCAGAACAGCCAATGCCATACCCAAATATTCTCCGCTAACAGCAAACACCTTTTTCGCAAACGAATCGCCTTCTTTCGCCGCCTCCGAAAGCATCTTTGCAGTTAATATATTCCTACTTTCCAAATTCGGGCAAAGAACTGGTGGCGTTCCCATTTGAATCAGTTCTGTCGCCATAATACCTGCCAACTGTGCGATACCCCCACCGCTACACATTCCCTCAAAAGAACCCGATTTTCCATAGCCGACAGGTCCTACCTCTGTTAGACGAATATGACCAACTTCACCCGCCATATCATTTGTTCCACGATATAGCTTCCCGTCCAGAATCAACCCTGCTCCCATTCCAGTTCCGTATGTAAGAAAAACAACGTTTTGATACCCTTTTGCTGCCCCAAACATATTCTCTGCCAAAGCTCCTGCATTTGCATCATTCTCCAGAAAACAAGGAACATTATATTTTTCATTAAACATCTTTACTATTTCTATATAATCCCACCCAATCAGATTTGGAGGTCCTAAAACAATTCCTCTCCTGTGATCCAATGGCCCACCGCAACTAATCCCTATTCCGAGTAAGTTTTCCTTATCTACTTCATATTTATTTAAAAGTTTATCTACAATCCGGAAAATCCTCAAAATCATCTTTTGTGGACCTTCACAAAGAACTGTAGGAATGACTATTTTATCCAAAATAAAATCATCCGTTTTATATTTGTCTACTTCACTCCGCCCTAATATAACGGCGCATTTGGTACCTCCAATATCTATTCCAACAGTGTACTTCTCCATCTTCGCCGCTCCTCTTTTCTTTTATGTATTTACTATATACCCCCCCCCTTGTTTAGTCAAGTCTTTTTATTTATTTCGTGTTTTTCTATATTTTTCATATTTATTTTTTGTGCATTTTAATGGTTTTATATATGTTTTTTAATTTTTATTATTGTTTTTGTCATATATAAGTAAATTGCTTTTATTTACATCCTTGTTTTAATTCATTTAGAAAAGAAAATTCGGTAAACATTTTAGGTATTACTATAAAACTATTGACATACTCACGCTTTCCCCTTTATCATTTATAGAATTAAAGTTTTATTTGTCTCTTTTGACAAAACGCTACAGAAAGAGGGATCCGTTATGAATAACAAAAAGGGCACTAATAATCAAGATATAAAACGTCTAAATAAGTTATTAATTCTCAAAATGATTGCTACCGAAAACAGTTTATCACGCATTGATATCGCATCTCGTACCGGTCTCACAAAAATGACTGTAGGGAATTTAATTATTGAACTGCTTGAAGAAAATCTCATTTCAGAAAAAGAAATAACTAATAGCGAAGCTCCCAAACGGAATGGTCGAAAACCTGTAGTTTTTTCCATCTCCGATAAATCGCCTTGTATATTAGGAATTTTGATTAAAAGAGAATTATGTCAATTAATTATCGGAGACCTAAGTGGTTCCATCCTCGATTCTATTATTTATACCTACGAATCTCTAAATGATGCTTCCGAGCTACTCTCTCTCCTTTACGGAGGCTATCTCCAACTTCTTCAGCGCACTAATCGTCGAATCATCTATATAGGTATATCGTCTGTAGGACCAATTGACACCCAAAAAGGAACCATTCTCAATCCACCATTTTTTTATGGCATTCATGATGTCCCAATTGCATCTTTTTTTGAAGAAAAGACTGGTCTCCCCGTCTATTTAATCAACGATGCAAATGCCGGGGCTCTGGCAGAAAAGCTATACGGAATGATGGCAAACGAAAAGAATTATCTATATCTACATATTATGAACGGAATTGGTACCGGAATTATCATCAACGATGTCCTTTACGAAGGAAACACCGGACAAAGTGGTGAACTCGGGCATACTTCTATTAATTATGCTGGACCAATTTGCGACTGTGGCAATCGAGGATGTTTGGAATTATATGCCAACATTAACGCTATGCGCAGTATGATTAATCAACATCGTATACTATTTCCAGACTCTCCCCTCTCTAAAATCAACAAGCCTCGTTGGGAGGATATAGTAGTTAAAGCCACTCAAAAAGATGTTCTGGCGGAAATGGTATTAGCCAATTACTGCTCCTATGTATCTTATGCACTAATTAACATTTTAAAAATACTAAATATTTCTACCATTGTAACCGGCTATACAAATCCTGCTGGAGGAGATTTTATCGAACAACTTTTACAAAACAGTCTTTCTCAACCCTCACTCATTCAAACTCTAGGAAATGTCATTGTAAAACATTCTTCATTTGACGATAATGCTCCTCTCATTGGATCTATCGCTTTTATTAACAACAAAATCTTCAATGGAGAACTTCCGCTGTAAGTAACGATAATATTTTCGCCAAAAGAGGCTTCCCCGCATTCTCCCAAGGAAGCCTCTTTTTTCCTGTTTGCTAAACCTTTCTTTCCTTTATTCCAGATACAAAAACGGATCCACCGGCTGGCCGTCTTTCTCCATCCGAAAATACAGGTTCGCGCCTTCTTCCACAAAATATTTGGTCGGCTCACTGATATAACCGAGAAGCTGCCCCTGCTCTACCACATCTCCTTCTGCCACCGCGACTTCTTTCAACTGTCCGTATGTCAGATTATAATCGTCTCCAATGTTCAGTTTCAGTGTCGTTCCGGTTTCTTCATTGACACTGATTGATTCCACAATTCCTTTTGCGGAGGCAATGACCTGATTGCCTACCTCGCTGCTGATGATCAGCGCCGGATTATACTTGTATTGATTCAAAGTTTTAAAGTAAACGGTATTGTTCATGTTATACTCCATCAGGATCGTACCTGCCGCCGGCCAGGTCAGAAGAGAATCCTCGGTAAACTGTACAGTCGGCTGAATCTGTGCCTGCACATTCCCGGCATTGGCTGAAACAGCTGTTTCTGTTTCTTCTTCCGGAATCGTCTCGCTTTCAGCCTGACCGTACGGAGCCGCATCCAGCTCATTTGCGTCCGTATAGTCTTTGGCCGTGTTGCGATTCACTTCAATACCATTCTGAGGTATGTCCAATTCTGCCGTAATATCAGAACCTGCCGCTTCCAGATTTTCTTCCTCTGTTTCCGTCTCCTTAGGGGTTTCCAACATCTGCTGTCGCTGTCGGTAGTTCGTCTGATAGGTTGCAAATGCAACTGCTCCGACCAGACAAAGCGTCATCACGCCCAGGGTTCCTCTGCTCTTTAAAAAACGTACAAACTTTTCTTTTTGCATTCTTTCCACCTCATTTATGCTCAATATGTTTCTACACATAGCTTTTCCATAAATGAGTAATTTATACAAAAAAACTTATTTCTGTACGAATTGTACCCCCTCAAAAAAATACGACAGAATGTCTATGTAGTCCTTATTCGCCAGCGCCAGCTGCTGTGCTGTATACTGACTCATGCCAAGACCATGGCCGATCCCGCAAACCTCCAGAAAAACACCGTTTTCATTTTTCACAACCTCAAAGGCGGAAGACGGAAGTCCCAGAAGAATCCGAAATGCCTCTCCGGACATTACACCGTCCTCCGTCTCTATCTTCAGCACATATCCGGCGCTGTCTCTCTCAAGGACTTTCAGATCAGCCCAGGAATCATCTATCTGGATTGTCTGCCTCGCATTCGGCATCATCTCATCTGCCGGACAAACTTTAGACACCAGATACGGGTACGTTTTCTGCAAAAAAGTATCGTTTCCATCTCTTGTTTTTCCGGTACTCACCGCATGGAAGGAAGCCATGATTGGCTCGTCCTCCCATGTAAGAATCTCGCCGCTTGTCTCCTTCTGCGCCCGTAAAAATTTTTCTGACGCTCCGGCACGCTCCAATTCTGTCATTGTCACAAAATTCTGTTCCTTACTTTCGCCGCCCTCCGCAAGCTGTCGGTACAAATTTGTTCTGGCAATCACCATTTGCGCTTTTATCGCTTCAATGTCATATCCAAACGGAATCTGAGCAGCCGTCACCCCGACCACATACTCTTCCAAATCCAGTTCCAACGTACCACTGCTTGTTTTTACCGTAATATAATCCGTCTCATTTTTTATCGTCCGATAAATTTTCTCCATACGGCCGCTTAAAAGAAGCGTTAACGCGCATGGAATCACCAGGATCAGTAAAATAACAGTCAATATATTTTCTGCATGTTTTTTCACGACATATCTTCTCATAGAAACCGTATCTCCATTCCACTACATAGTAAAATACGAAAAACAGGTGCTTCTTTCCAAAAGTCCTGTATCTTTCGTTTTCTACTATTACTATATGAATAACGTTTTCAAATTATGTCGTCAAGATCAGTAATTTTCCGGTTTTATCTGGAAAAAGGCCTGTTCATGCGCGCAGATCGGACATTTTTCAGGCGCTTTTCTGCCGATAGAAATATGACCGCATTTTCGGCACTGCCAGATCACATCACCATCTCTGGAAAAGACAAGCCCTTCCTCCACGTTCTGCAGCAGTTTACGGTAGCGCTCCTCATGCTCCTTTTCCACCTTTGCCACCAGCTCAAATTTTGCGGCGATCTCGGTAAACCCTTCCTCTCTCGCCTCTTTTGCCATACGGCTGTACATTTCTGTCCACTCGAAGTTTTCTCCATTCGCTGCCGCCAGTAAATTTTCAGCCGTTCCTTCAATCTCTCCGCCACAGATATATTGGAACCACTGCTTTGCATGTGATTGCTCATTCCCTGATGTTTCCTCAAAAATCGCCGCAATTTGCTGATAACCATCTCTGCGCGCCTTTGCGGCATAATACGCATACTTATTTGTTGCCATACTCTCTCCGGCAAACGCCTCCAACAAATTTTTTTCTGTTTTACTGCCCTTTAATTCCATAAAAAACCTCCTTATAAGATCACATTTTGTGTCTCATAAGGAGGATGCCCTCTTTAGGGAAATTTATGCCATTCTTTTTATTTCGCTGTAATTTTCACTTTCTCCAAATGCCAGATATCATCCACATACTGCTGAATTGTTCTGTCAGAAGTGAACTTGCCGCTGCAGGCCACATTCAGGATCGCCATCTTTGCCCATCGTTCTTCGTCTCGATACGCTTCCTCTACCTTCTTCTGTGCTTCCGCATATGCCTTGAAATCCGCCAGAATAAAGTAGGTATCTGCTCTGTCGCTGCTCTTTGTATTTAACAGAGAATCGTAGATATCGCGGAATCTTTCCGGATCATCCTTGGAATACTCTCCATTGATCAGCTGCATCAGCACACGGCGGATGTCCTGATCACTATTGAAAATATTTTCCGGATAATAACCGCCGTTATTTTCATAATTAATTACCTCATCCGGTGACAGACCGAAGATAAACGCATTCTCTGCTCCGACTTCCTCGACAATCTCCACGTTTGCGCCGTCCCAGGTACCCAGAGTCGGAGCGCCGTTGAGCATAAACTTCATATTTCCGGTTCCGGAAGCTTCCTTGGAAGCCGTAGAAATCTGTTCGGAAACATCAGCTGCCGCAAAAATCCATTCTGCATTGGATACACGATAGTCTTCAATGAAAACAACTTTCAGTTTATTATTGATAGAAGCATCATTGTTGATCACATCCGCAACAGAGTTGATCAGCTTAATCGTCAGTTTTGCGCGTCTGTAGCCTGCTGCCGCCTTCGCACCAAAAATAAATGTTCTCGGATAGAAGTCCATTTCCGGATGATCCTTGATCTGGTTATACAAATACATCACATGCAGAATATTCATCAGCTGACGTTTGTACTCATGCAGTCTCTTTACCTGTACATCAAAGATGGAACGCGGATTTACTTCAATACCATTATGCTCCAGGATATATTTCGCCAGACGCACTTTGTTCTGGTATTTGATATTCATGAATTCCTGCTGCGCCTTTTTGTCATCCGCATACACTTTCAATTTCGCGATCTGCGGCAGGTCCGTGATCCACTCGCTGCCGATATGATCCGTCACCCAATTTGCCAGAAGCGGATTGCCATGCAGCAGGAAGCGTCTCTGTGTGATACCGTTTGTCTTGTTATTGAATTTTTCCGGCATCATCTCATAGAAATCTTTCAGAGTTTCCTTTTTCAAAATCTCTGTGTGAAGCGCTGCCACACCGTTTACGGAATAACCTGCTGCGATCGCCAAATGTGCCATCTTCACCTGTCCGTCAAAGATGATCGCCATCTTGCGCACTTTTTCAAAATCACCCGGATATTTCGCTTCGATCTCCATCACAAAGCGACGGTTAATCTCCTCAATAATCTGGTAAATACGCGGAAGCAGTCTGGAGAACAGCTCCATCGGCCATTTTTCCAGCGCTTCTGCCATGATTGTATGGTTCGTATAAGCACAAGTCTTTGTCGTAACATCCCATGCCTCTTCCCAGGTCAGTCCTTCTTCGTCCAGAAGGATACGCATTAATTCTGCGATTGCTACCGTCGGATGCGTATCGTTCAGCTGGAAGGTAGCCTTCTCATAGAACTTACGGATATCACTGTGATTTTTCTTGTATTTTTCAATCGCGGCCTGCACACTTGCAGAAATGAAGAAATACTGCTGTTTCAGACGCAGTTCTTTACCTGCATAGTGATTATCGTTCGGATAAAGTACCTCTACGATATTGCGAGCCAGATTCTCCTGCTCAACTGCCTTATGGTAATCGCCCTTGTCAAAAGAATCGAGCTGGAATTCACTGATTGCCTCTGCGTCCCAGATACGAAGTGTATTAACTATGCGGTTGTTGTAGCCTACAATCGGGAAATCGTACGGTATCGCACGTACAGATTGATATCCCTCCTGAATAAATTTGTTGCGTCCGGTACTCGGATCATATTCTACACGAACATAACCTCCGAATTTTACTTCTTTTGCATATTCCGGGCGGCGCAGTTCGAACGGATTTCCGTCTTTTAACCAGTTGTCCGGCACTTCCACCTGAAAACCGTTTTCAATCTTCTGCTTAAACATACCATAGCGGTAACGAATACCACATCCGTATGCCGGATAACCAAGAGAAGCCAGAGAATCCAGGAAGCACGCTGCCAAACGGCCAAGACCGCCGTTTCCAAGCGCCGCATCCGGCTCCTGATCCTCGATCACATTTAAATCAAAGCCAATTTCTGCCAGAGCCTCCTTTACTTCATCGTACTCTGTCAGGTTGATCAGGTTGTTGCCCAGCGCGCGTCCCATCAGAAACTCCATAGACATGTAATATACATATTTCGGATCTTCTTTTTCGTACTGCTCCTGAGTCGCAAGCCAGTTGTCAATAATCGTATCTTTTACTGTGTAGGATACCGCCTGAAAAATCTGCTGCTGAGTCGCCTCATCCAGATTCTTGCGGTAAAGTGCTTTTACATTTGCTTTTACATCGGCAATAAATTGTTTCTTATTAAACTTTTTCGCTGCCATTCGTTTCTCCCTTCCGGTTACTGTTTCTCGACTGCCATGGTTACCTGTTCGCCATTGATGTTCCACTCTTTTACGTAACCGCGCGTCTCACCAAAAATCATATCATTCGCAAGCACTTCTGATTTCACCTGCTCCGCATTATTTTTCAGGATGGTTTCAATCTTCTCATTGCCTGCTGCAAAAATAACAATTCTATCGGTCACTTCAAAGCCAGCCTCTTTTCTCATTGTCTGCACCTTGCTTACCAGCTCTCTGACAAAGCCCTCTTCAATCAGTTCCGGTGTCAGTGTCGTTTCAAGAACAACTGTAACTTCGTTGTCCTGCTCTGTCATATAGCCCTCAGACTGCGCTGTTTCAATGAGTAAATCCTCTTCCGATAATACAACAGTCTCTCCGTTAATGTCAAGGCGGATTGCTCCCGTCTCCTTTAGCTCTGCCATTGCCTTTTTGCCGTCCAGATTCGGAAGGGTCTGGCGAATACCGCCAAGGAGCTTGCCATACTTGGGTCCAACCGTTTTCAGCTGCGGTTTAAAGCTGTAAGAAACAAACCCCTCTACATCATCGGTAAATGTAACCTTCTTAGTATTTAACTCGTCACGAATGATATCGGCAAAATATTCAGACAGCGCTTCCGGTGCTTTCACAAACATATTTGCAATCGGCTGGCGGTTCTTGATATTCGCCGCATTTCTGGCTGCGCGTCCCATTACAACAATTTTCAGGACTTCATCCATATATGATTCGAGATCCTTGTCAATCATAGAGGCATCCGCAGTCGGGAAATCGCACAAATGTACACTCTCCGGTGCATTGGCATCAATGCTGCATACCAGATTTCGGTAGATATCTTCTGTCATAAACGGAATCATCGGAGCCGCTGCCTTTGCTACATTTACAAGCGCTGTGTAAAGTGTCATATACGCATTGATCTTATCCTGTTCCATACCTTTTGCCCAGAAACGCTCACGGCTGCGGCGCACATACCAGTTACTCATATCATCTACAAATTCCTGCAGTGCTCTTGCTGCCTCCGGAATGCGATAATTGCCAAGATGATCGTCCACTGTCTGAATCATGGAATTCATCTTGGAGAGAAGCCACTTATCCATTACAGAAAGCTTATCATATTCCAGGGTATATTTGGTCGCGTCAAAATTGTCAATGTTCGCATACAACACGAAGAATGCATACGTATTCCACAGAGTTCCCATGAACTTACGCTGTCCCTCCTGCACAACCTTTCCGTGGAAACGGTTCGGCAGCCACGGCGCACTGTTGATATAGAAATACCAGCGGATCGCGTCTGCACCATAGGTCTCCAGTGCATCAAACGGGTCAACCGCGTTTCCTTTGGATTTACTCATTTTCTGACCGTTTTCATCCTGCACATGCCCCAGAACGATTACATTCTCATACGGAGCCTTGTTAAACAGCAGCGTGGATTCCGCCAACAACGAATAGAACCAACCGCGTGTCTGGTCAACTGCCTCAGAAATAAATTTCGCCGGGAACTGCTGTTCAAATACTTCCTTATTTTCAAACGGATAGTGATGCTGCGCAAACGGCATCGCGCCGGAATCAAACCAGCAGTCAATTACTTCCGGTACGCGGTGCATCGGTTTGCCGCACTTCGGACAGGTAATCGTGATCTCATCGATATATGGTCTGTGCAGTTCAACCGTCTTTGCCGCCTCATTGCCGCTCATTTCATATAATTCCTGACGGCTGCCGATGCTGTGCTGATGTCCGCATTCACATTCCCAAATATTCAGCGGAGTACCCCAGTAACGATTACGGGAAATTCCCCAATCCTGTACATTTTCCAGCCATGCGCCAAAACGGCCGCTTCCGATGCCTTCCGGAATCCAATTGATGGTCTTGTTATTGCGGATCAGATCTTCTTTCACTGCTGTCATCTTGATAAACCAGGACTCACGCGCATAATAAAGCAGCGGCGTGTCGCATCTCCAGCAGTGCGGATATTCATGTTCAAATTTCGGAGCATCAAACAAAAGGCCTCTGGCATCCAGATCTTTTAACACCTCCGGATCCGCTTTTTTCACAAACAGACCGCCAAACGGTGTTTCCGGCGACATCTGACCTTTGCCGTCTACCATCTGTACAAACGGCAGATCATACATACGGCCTACTCTGGCATCGTCTTCACCAAAGGCCGGAGCGATATGAACCACACCGGTACCATCACTTAAGGTAACGTAATTTTCGCACGTTACAAAATGTGCTTTTTTATTCTGTTTCTTTGCCAGAACATCCGCACACTCATACAGCGGCTCATATTCTTTGTATTCCAACTCCTTGCCGACATATTTTTCCAGAATTTCGTATGCCGGAGTATCTTCATTTCCAAGTCCGCCAAGCACCTTATCAAGCAGTGCCTCTGCCATATAATATACATTACCGTCAGCTGCTTTTACTTTTACGTAGGATTCATCCGGGTTCACGCAAAGCGCCACGTTAGACGGCAATGTCCACGGTGTTGTCGTCCACGCAAGAATATAAGCATCCTCATTTCTTACTTTAAAGCGGACTACTGCAGAACGCTCCTTCACCGTCTTATAGCCCTGTGCCACCTCCTGCGCGGAAAGCGGAGTACCACAGCGCGGACAGTACGGCACGATCTTAAAGCCTTTATATAAAAGACCTTTGTCCCAAATCTGTTTTAATGCCCACCATTCGGATTCAATATAATTATCATGATACGTTACATACGGATCGTCCATATCCGCCCAGAAACCAACGGTAGCGGAGAAATCCTCCCACATGCCTTTGTATTTCCAGACACTTTCTTTACACTTGTCAATAAACGGTTCCAGACCGTACTCTTCGATCTGTTCTTTGCCGTCAAGTCCCAAAAGCTTTTCCACTTCCAGTTCTACCGGCAGGCCGTGCGTATCCCAGCCGGCTTTACGCGGAACCATATTGCCCTTCATTGTCTGATAACGCGGAATCATATCCTTGATGACACGCGTCAGCACATGACCGATATGCGGCTTGCCGTTTGCGGTTGGCGGACCGTCATAGAAGGTGTAAGTCGGTCCGTCTTTACGGTTTTCCATACTTTTTTCAAAAATGTGATTCTCTTTCCAGAATTTTTCAATGTTTTTCTCTCTGTCAACAAATTTTAAGTCAGTTGAAACTTTTTCGTACATGTAAAACTCCTTTCTTGCTTTTGTAACATAGGCAAGTCCTTTCCTAATGTTACAAAAAAAGCTCCCGTCCGTAAAAGGACGAGAGCCTCGCTATACCACCTGTTACAATTACTCCGCTCCGGCATATGCCGCAGCCTTATAGTCGTTCCCGGTAACGGGGGAAGAACCGTCAGAATCTACTTATCAACCACAGCTGGCAATTTCAATCCTGATGCTCAGAAGTGATCTTCCATCTGTCTTACTTACTCCGGGCTTTCACCTGTCCCCGGCTCGCTGCAGCTTTCACGGCAAATGTACTGTCTTCGTCATTGCATACATACTGTTTAGTTGTATTTCTGTTCTTTAATATAACGTAAGAATACTGTAAAGTCAAGGATTATTGCGGAAAACCTTCTTCTGAAAGTCCTGATTTTATCCAAATGTTTCCGTTTTTAAATAACTTTCTAAAAAAAAGCAGAACCTTTCTTTCCTCACTTGCATTTTGGGTTCAAATTCGCTATACTGTAGTTTATGGGAATTGCAGCAGTCCCATATAATTTGATACTGACAGAAAGAGGTGTAGTTTATGGGACGCTTTTTTAATATGGACAGCGGTCTGTTCCGTTTCCTTTCCCGTCTTGCTGATTTAATGATTCTGAATATTCTTTTTCTTTTAACCTGTATTCCAATTGTAACAATTGGTGCATCATGTACCGCTCTTTATTACGTAACTATGAAAATGGCTCGTGATGAAGACGCTTACATCGCCCGCAGTTACTTTAAATCTTTCAAAGAAAATTTCAAACAGGCAACCATCATCTGGATCATCGCTTTGGCGTTAATTATCGTACTTTTTTTTGATTTCCAGATTTTAAGTGTTATGTCAGCCAGTTTTGTAACAGTTGTCCGGATTGCTTTGATCTCAGTTTCACTGATTGTGGCAATGGTTTTGTTATACACCTTCCCGGTACTGGCAAAATTTTATAATTCTATTAAAAATACCGTTAAAAATGCGTTTTTTATGTCCATTCGTCATTTTCCAAAAACTATCCTGATGCTTGTCATCAGTATCGGCGCAGTAGTACTGACATTCCTTTCTGCGTTTACTCTGACATGGGGCATTCTAATCTGGCTAATGTTCGGATTTGCATTGATTTCTTATCTGCATTCCCGCTTCTTTGTAAAAATTTTTGATGTGTATATTCCGGAAAATCAGGAAGAGGAGACCGAAAAAACAGAAGAGGATTACCGCGTGGAAAAAGGCGTATTTCAGAATATCGGCACTCCGCTGAAAAAAGATGAGAACGGCAATCTCGTTCCTGAAGAAACAACCGAAGAAAACAATGCGAATGTCGCAGAAGAAACTTCCCGCATTGTAGGCGAAGAAGTCTGAGAAATATCAATTGAACGTTAAATGCACCGGTCCTTCGTGATATTGAAGTCCGGTGCATTTTTATTACTCTTTTATAAGTCTGCACAAATATTTTTTACTGACCAAGCACATTCTCCCAGTCCGCTTCTTTAAATCCAACCTTTACAAAATTTTCTCCGACCAGAATCGGACGTTTTACCAACATCCCGTCCGTCGCCAGAAGCGCAATCTGCTCTTCCTCGGACATCTGCGGCAATTTGTCCTTTAACTGCAGTTCTTTATATACTAAACCGCTGGTGTTAAAAAACTTTTTCACCGGCAGACCGCTTTGAGCAATCCACGTTTTCAGCTCGTCTGCAGTCGGACGCTCTTCTTTAATATGTCTGCTCTCAAAGGTAATCTGATGATCAATCAGCCATTTTTGTGCTTTTTTACAGGTAGAACATTTTGGATAACAAACAAATAACATTTTCATCTCCTTTATTTCACAATCCCTAAAACGTAATGGCAACCTTGAAATCTCCATATTTTCCGCTCGCATATTCAAATGCCTCTTCCCATTTTTCAATCGGGAAGGTTCGTTTGATCAATCCGTCCGCTTTTAAAGAACCGTCAGTCATGTGCTCGATTACAAACGGATAGCAATACGGGCTGATATGAGATCCGAGTACATTAAGTTCTTTTCCGTCACCGATCACAGACCAATCCACACTTGTTTCTTGTGCGAACACACCGAATTCCACAAAAGTTCCCAGCTTTCGTACCATCGCCAGACCCTGTTTTACGCTTGATGGATGTCCGGTTGCCTCTATATAAATATCACAGCCATATCCTTCTGTCATTTCCATCACTTTTGCAATTGCATCCTCTTTGGAAGGATTGATAACAATATCCGCACCGAATTCTTTTGCTTTCTCCAGACGCTCATCGATCAGATCAACAACCACCAGCTTAGCCGGATTCTTCATTCTCGCATAAGTGATCATACCAAGTCCCAGTGTACCTGCACCTGCAATCACCACAATATCCTCATTTGTGATGCCAGCGCGGTCAACTGCATGCTTGGAGCATGCATACGGCTCAATCAAAAGAGCTTTTTCACGCGGAAGCTCCTTCGGCACTTTGGAGATCACCGCATTTTTCGGATATCTAACATATTCTGCCATGCCGCCGTCGTTTGTATTCTGATAACCGAACATTTTATGCGGCTGGCACATCCAATAGCGTCCACTCTTGCAGAATTTACATTCGCCGCACGGAAGAATCTGATCCGCAGTTACTCGTTCTCCAATTTCAAAGCCTTTTACATTTTCACCCATTTCTACGATAAAACCTAAAAACTCATGACCCGGAATAAACGGCGGCTCTACCCACGCTTTTTCCATTTCACTTCCCCAATATCTGCCTGCTCCATGATAACATTTTACATCACTGACACAAACGCCGCAGCCCTCTGTCTTAATGATAATATCATCCGGTCCGCATTTTGGTGTCGGATGATGCAGATCCAGCTTGTAATTCCCCGGTCCGTAAGCAACTAATGCTTTCATAGTTTCTGGCACATTTCCCATTTTTACTACCTCCATATCTTTTGATTTTTGTAAAATACTTTGCAAAATGCTTTATAAAATCATAATAAAATTTTATAAAAGATTTGTCAATAAATTTCCTTATTTTTATAATTGACAAACTTTTCTCCCTGTGTTATGTTAATTCTGCATTCGATGAAGCTTCTTGAATCCTGCTTGCGGCCGGAGACTGGAAGTGGAGAATCCTCTGGAAAAACTCAGGCATGAGTACCGAAGGTGTAAGGCCCTCTGGGCTGAATCTCTCAGGTAAAGGAGACAGAGTTAACTGATATTCTTTCATTATGCAGGAATATTTTCATTTTGTCTTTTCTCATACCAATATGTTTTTTCAGAACAGCGATTATTACGCTGTTTTTTTATTCTATTATTTTACAATGAGGAGAGAGAAAAATGTCTGAAACCCTGTTATCTATCGTTCAAACCATCAACAGCTATCTTTCTGATTACATCCTGTTTTTTATGCTCATCGCAGTTGGCTTATGGTATTCTTTTAAGACCCATTTTGTCCAGATCCGCTGCTTCGGCGAAGGTATGCGTCGTGTTTTCGGGAACCTGACCCTGCACGGCAAAAAGCAGGCCAGCGGCATGAGTTCCTTCCAGGCACTCGCTACTGCGATTGCCGCTCAGGTCGGTACCGGCAATATTGTCGGCGCATCCGGAGCCATTTTAACCGGCGGTCCCGGGGCCATTTTCTGGATGTGGATCATTGCCTTTTTCGGCATGGCCACCATCTATGCGGAAGCCACACTTGCACAAGAAACCCGTATTAAAAGCAAAGATGGCTCCATCAAAGGCGGTCCGGTTTACTATATCACGACCGCTTTTAAAGGCTCATTCGGAAAATTTCTGGCAGGCTTTTTCGCCGTTGCTATTACGCTGGCACTCGGCTTTTTCGGCTGCATGGTGCAGTCCAATTCCATCGGATCCACCTGTCAGACAGCTTTCGGCATTCCTTCCTGGGTAATTGGTATTGTTCTGGTCATCATCTGTGGTTTTATCTTCCTGGGTGGTATCCGGCGACTAGCCTCCGTAACAGAAAAACTTGTTCCGATCATGGCAAGTCTTTTTCTGCTGGGTGGTCTGGCGCTTTTGATCGTGCGCATCCGGTATGTTCCGGAAACTTTCGGCATGATTTTCAAATATGCCTTTCAGCCACAGGCAATCATCGGTGGAAGTATGGGTGCTGCTTTAAAGATTGCCCTGACACAGGGTGCAAAACGCGGTCTTTTCTCCAACGAGGCCGGTATGGGTTCTACCCCGCACGCACATGCTCTGGCAAATGTAAAAACTCCGCACGAACAAGGCTGTGTGGCAATGATCGGGGTTTTTATCGATACATTTGTAGTTTTAACCTTAAACGCACTTGTTGTTATTTCCACACTTTACACCAGCGACGGTATTCTGGCAAACGGTTATACCGGCTCAGTTATGTCCGTGGTTGATAAAACAAATCTCACCCAGACAGCTTTCGGCACAGTGTTCGGTTCGCAGGCTGGAGCAATGTTTATCGCAGTGACGCTGTTCTTCTTTGCATTTTCCACCATTCTCGGCTGGAATTTGTTCGGAAAGATCAACGTAGCATACCTTTTCGGCGAAAAATCCACAAAAATATATACCGTCATTGCACTGGTATTTATTTTCCTCGGTACATTAGCCTCCAACGATCTGGTCTGGGAGCTGTCCGATATGTTTAACAATCTGATGGTAATCCCGAACGCACTGGCATTATTTGCTCTGACTAAATTAGTGACCGATGCTATGAAGCGCGCTGGCAAATTGAAATAAACACATACAAAAATCGTCCGGCAACAATATTTTAACTATTACCGTTGCCGGGCGATCTTTCTTTTTCACAAAATGCTTCCTATTATATATTTTACATTTCTTCTTTCCCAACTTTTTCCTCTCTTGTATAAAAGTCAAAAAAATATCAAATATTCATTTTAAATTCTTGCGCAGTCACACATAGTATGCTATTATTTCTGAGCATGTCAATTTTTTAACAACCAAAATTCATCGCAATTTCGGAAAATTGCAACAAAAAATAAAGGAGAACAGGAGATGCCAAAGAACAAAAAACATGCCTTTCCCGGCGGCGTACATCCGACAGACGGTTCTGATAAGGCCTTAAGTATGGATAGCGTCACACGCACTTTTCAGCCTGAGACAGTCACAATTCTCTCAGAACAGTCTTTTGGCAGAATGTGTGAATTTCTCGTCAAACCGGGAGACACTGTAAAAGAAGGCCAGCTCATCGGAACGCCAAAAGCATTCATGGCTGCCCCACTTCACGCCAGTGTAAGTGGAAAAGTCCTCGACATCAAAGAAGTAACCAATCAGGGGCGTAAGCTTCTTGCCTGCATTATCAGCAGGAAAGAAGCATCAGAAACAACCGATTTTTCTTATCAAAAGAATATTGTCGATATCCGTGCCATTACAAAAGAAGAAATTATTGCCGGAATCCGCGACGGCGGCCTGACTGGAATGGGTGGTGCCGGTTTCCCGACACACAAGAAATATGAAACGGACAAACCGATCGATGCCTTACTGATCAATGCTGCCGAATGTGAGCCCTATCTTACCTGTGATTACCGTCTTATACTGGAAGACAGTTATGCCGCTATCAACGGTGTTCGCCTTCTGCTGAAAGGCTCCGGTGCCAAAAAAGCATATATCTGTATGGAAGATAACAAACCGGCTGCTGCCGCCCGACTGGAAGAAATTCTTAATCAAGTAAAATCAACAGGGATTCTGGATACCACAGAAGACGTGGAGATAAAAATTCTTCCTACGCAATATCCGCAGGGCGGAGAACGCCAGCTGATCCAGGCGGTTCTCGGCCGAGAGGTGCCTATGGGGGAATTGCCCGCAGATGTCGGTGTAATTGTATCAAACATCGGCACTTCCAAAGCTGCAGCTGATATGATCCTGGGGCATATGCCTCTCACAAAACGAATTATAACAGTAACAGGACATGTAAAAAATCCGGGCAACTATCGTGTGCCCATCGGAACCTCAGCACGCGAACTGGTACAGCTTGCCGGAGGCGTTACAACAAAAAAGAACCGTATCATTGCCGGCGGTCCGATGACTGGTCCCTGTGTCGCATCTGACTGGAACGATGGAAAAGAACTCTTCTACGTGACCAAAAATACTTCTGGTATTCTGGTACTTCCGGAATCCTCTTACACAGAACAGCCTTGCATCCGCTGCGAAGGATGTGCTTCTGTATGCCCGGCGGGTCTGGTGCCGTATCAGATTGAATTTGCTCTTATGGAAGAGGATTATGATCTGTGTGAAAAGCTTTTTGCAAGCGAATGTATCGCCTGCGGCTGCTGCTCCTACATCTGCCCGGCCAAAAGGGAACTAACGGTGCGTACCCGTACGGCAAGAGATATTGTAAAACAGAAAATGCGTGAAAGGGCGGTAAAAAAATCATGAATCAGACAAAAGTGATCAACGGACCTCATCTGCGCACAGAGCGAACCACAGGAAAGATTATGCTTCATGTTTCTATTTCTCTAATCCCGGCTCTTTTAGGCGCGATATACTTTTTCGGAATCCGGGCGCTTTATCTTACCGGTCTTTCCGTGCTCGTCTGTGTACTGACTGAATATCTCTGGCAGAAGCTTACTAAAAAACAAGTAACGATCAACGATTTCAGTGCCGTTGTTACCGGAATCCTCTTAGCATTTAATATGCCTGTGACCACACCTGCATGGGTAATTGCCGCATGCGCGGTATTCAGTATTCTGATTGTCAAGCAAATGTTCGGCGGCATCGGAAACAACGTCGTAAATCCGGCTTTAATGGGACGTCTTCTCGCCATGGCAGTATGGCCGGGAACGGTAATGCAATATGTCGCTCCCAAAACTCTGACCACAGATGCCGTATCCTCCGCAACTGTTCTTGGTGCGGTAAAGAACGGCGCGGAAGCCGGTTACAGCTATTTGCAGATGTTTCTCGGTGAAATACCGGGTGCCATCGGTGAAACCAGCAAGTTGCTTCTGCTGGTAGGCTTTGCCTACATGTGCTACATTGGTATCGTAAATATCGAAGCAGCGCTTACTTATATCGCAACAGTTCTTGTCCTGACTTTTGTTTTCGGTCCGGCAGGACTGTTTACCGGAGATATTCTCTTAAACCTTCTCGGCGGCGGCCTGATTATGGGCGGATGCTATATGCTTACGGATTATGTATTTGTTTCCAGAAGAGGGAAACTTTTGTATGCCGTCACCGCCGGTGTAATCACTGCCGCAATCCGTATTTTCAGTAATTATCCGGAAGGTATCTGCTTCGGTATTCTGACTGCGAACTGTCTTGCAGGCGCGCTGTCCATGATCCACAAAAAACACGTATATGGAACAAAAAAAGCTTAATGGAGGAATGAATGACCATGAAAAATAAAGAACTTAAAGGAATTCTCGCTCTGGTAGTTGTCACTGCGCTCTCCTTTGGAGTAATTGCCGGCTCAAAGATGTTATCTCAAGATATGACAGACAGCACAGCAAACGGTACCGGAAACGGCGGTATCGAAATTACAGAAGCATTTGACGTAAACGGTTCAGAAAATATCGACGCAGCCGGAAAAACCGCAGACGGCTATCTGGTGACAGTCAGAGAAAAAGGCTACGCCGGAGATATCGTCCTTGATGTAATATTCGACGGTTCAGGCAATAAAATCACCAACGTATCTGTTGTCGAACAAAGTGAAACGGACGGCGTTGGCTCCAAAATCGCAGACGCAGAATTTTTAAGCCAGTTTGCAGGCATCGAAGCACCAGTTACCTTTGCGGGTTACGCAGCTGCTGAGGATAGTAATGCAGCGTTGGAAACACTTGAAGGTGCAGCGCTGACCGATGGCACCTACACAGCTTCTACAGACACTTATGACGACAGTGGATTTATGGATGAACTGACTCTGACGGTAAAAGACGGCAAAATCACAGAAGTAAACTGGGATGCTGTTACAGAAGACGGTACAAAGAAAAGTGTAATGTCTGAAAACGGCGAATATACCATGACCGAAGACGGTCCTACCTGGAAAGAGCAGGCAGAAGCCCTTGCTGCTGCTCTTGTGGAAAATCAGTCCTTAAGTTTCTTCACCATGGATAATGCCGGAAAAACTGATGCAGTTGCCAGCGTAAGTATTTCTATCGGCGGTTTCGTAAATCTGGCTCAGCAGTGTCTGGAACAAGCTGCCGGAATCGAAGCAGAGAAAAACAGTACGGACGAAGCACCGGCCGGAACCCCGATTGATGCCGTATCCGGTGCAACGATCTCTTCCACCGCTGCAGTAACCGCAATCAACAATGCCTACAGCTTCCTGCAGACAGTGAAATAAGAAAACGGAGGATTCAATATGAAATTAAAATATCCGGCAGAAGCCTTTGCTCTTGGAGTCATCCTGTTTTCCGCTGGAATGAAGGAAGCCTTTGCAGCCGGAATCCTTGTGATTCTCTCGGTAACCTTTGCAGAATTTCTCAGAAATCTTCTGGCAAAAGCAGTGCCTGACTGGAGCCTTCGTCTTTGTGTATTCATTGCGTCCGGTTCTCTGTGTGCCTCTGTATTTCTGATAGGATTTGCAGCGCTCGGCATCACGCTTTCCACCGGAACATGGATTATGTGTGCCGTGATCGGACTGCTCTGCGCAAGACATGTCCTTAACGGTTCCGTTGATGCGATGTACGGCGAGCTGCTTTTTGAGAGCGCGGTTGCCTGGGGATTCTGGATTCTTTTAGCCATTGCCCGCGAATTTATGGGCAGCGGCGCGGTATTCGGAAATACGGTAATGCAGGCCTCTTTCCAGTCCAAAGCGTTTCTGGAAAGCACATTTTCTTTCCTTACCGCGGGACTTGCTCTGGCTTTCACAAACGGCGTACTCAAAAAGGACTGTAAAGGGCTTAACAGCCTGTTTGTGTTCATCCCGGCAGCCATTCTGGTACGTCCGTTTACACTGGACAGTTTCGGCAAAGTAATCGGCATCGCCTGGACGATCCTCGTTTCGGTTGTACTGTTCCTGTCCGCAAAAAAGACGCTGCAGTTTTCCAGAACCGGAAAAGCATACCGCGGACTTCCCACAGACATGCTGACGGCAGGATTCATCTACATGATTTTGAGTATTTATTAAAAATAAATCTTTTAATAGCAGGCAAATCTGAATCGTTATCCAGATCTGCCTGCTATTTTTCATAACTTCTGCCACTTGATTTCATATATTTTAAACCGGACGATTTTTAACGTGCGATTTCATTGACCTTTTTGTACGATTTATGTATAATATAACTATAGAAAACAAATCCTACAAGCAAAGGAGGCATTAACATGATTGTTACCGCAACTGAGTTTAAAGCAAATCTTGGAAAGTATCTGGAACTTGCTACTTCACAGGATGTTTTTATTACCAAAAACGGCAAAAATATCGCTCGACTCACCAGCCCTTCCGTAAACAGACTCGCCGTACTGGATAATCTGGTCGGTATCGTACCACAGGACGAATACCTGGATGAAAAAGCAATCAGAGAGGAGCGTTTGACAAGACAATGAAACTTCTAATTGACACAAATGTAATCCTGGATATTGTCCAAAAACGCAACCCTTTCTTCGCAGACTCCTATAATGCCTTACGAAAAGCTTTGGCAGCAGATACAGACTGTTTTATTTCCGCGTCCGCCGCTACCGATATTTTTTATATGCTGCGCAAAGCTTTTCAATCTGCCGCGAAAGCCAGAGAAACGTTGGAACAGCTCTCGCAGCTTGTTTCCTTTGCCGATGTGCAGGGCATGGATGTTCATACAGCGCTCACGCGTTCCATGACAGACTTTGAAGATGCCGTAGCAGATGCAGTAGCAGAACGAAACGGCGCAGACTATATCCTCACAAGAAATATCAAAGATTTCGCCGGTTCTGTCATTCCTGCGATAACCCCGACAGATTTTTTGAAAAACTGTATTCTGCCATAGTCAAAACGGAGCCTGTGAACATTTCACAGACTCCGAAAATTTTCTCATCCTTTTCTATTATAATCTTCACATAGCAGATTCATCGCTTCCAACAGCTTATAGCAGTAAATAAACGGACCAACCACAATAAGCGCGCCTAAAATCGACCAGCCCCAGAAGGTTCCCGATCCAAACTCATAGGAAATGCCTCTGCGCTTTAATTCGGCGCCGATTCTGCCGGAAATATTATGACTCCAGACAAGAGGAACAATTCCGTACGTCAGCCAGGAAAAAAGAAAGATAACCCAGCAGTAATGCATCGTTTTCCTGCCGTCATATTTGCTTGCGATCGTATTGATGTCTGTACTGATCTCCGACATAACTATGATCCCATAAATACCGAAAGTGATTATGGATAAAAGGATAAATTTAAGCAAGCTGCGGTCTGTTTTCAGATGTCTCACAGGTGCATAAGTACTCCGCTCTTCTGTTTGATATCCGCTGTAGGATACGCTCCCAGACATATTTTGATTTACCTTTGGACTGCTCTGCGATGTGATATCTTTCTGCTCCGCACCGCAGTGATTACAAAATTTTACATTTGCAGGAATCTCTTTCCCACAATTTTGACAAAACATCGTTACTTCCTCCACTCAAAAATATTATACTACTTATTCTGCACATTGCTGCCGCAGTAAAAACAGAAGCAACTGTCCGGCGGCAGCAGTTCATGGCATTTTGGACAGGAGATCCTGTCATCCGCCTGCTCTTGCTGTTCATTATCGGCAGGCTCTTCTTCCTGTTTTTCGTAAACCGGGGCAGCTGCCTCTTTCTCCTGCACTTTGGAATCAAGACCAACAGACGCTTCTTCCTGCAATTCTTTTATCCGCTGCTGTAATCGAAAAATCTCCTCCTGACGCTCCGCTTCCCGCTGTTTTTTCTGTATCAGCTCCTGCGCCTTTACAATTACACGTTCCAGTTCCTCAACGGATAATCTGCTTAAATTATCAAAAATCTCTTTCATATTTTTCTATCTCTTTCCGTTTGATATACGGAGCATCGCCTTCCTGATGCGGATGCAAATCATTAATAACGGCTTCCCCGCTCTCTTATTTTGTCGTAGGAATGGCTGATCGGATTGTCTATTCCTTCTGATACGCTCCTTATGTGCGTTCGGTATCCCAGATAGCTGTATCCCTCATACTCTGTCGCCGGTTTATCCGCCAGTTTCATGGTACTCATAATCTCCACGACTTTTTCGTAGCTCTCCGCATCGGCAACATTCCAGCTGATTTCAAGAACACTTTGTGGATCGTTTGTATCCCAGCACCTGAATCTACAGGTTCCCTGTGTCACTCCATCGCTCAAATTATAATCCGCCAGCAGTATTTCCACCATTGTCCTGTCGTCTGCCTGCTTTACAGTTCCCAAATAATTCACCGCAACATCTACAGCTCCCGCTTCTTCAAGTTCTGCAGCCGCATCCTCTTCTGTTATTTCTCTGTAAGTCTCTTCTAAATGGTAGTAGTTTATCTGCGGCATATACTTGGTATACGGTGCCTTCATGGTCATTTGCAGAGGACCGTATACAAATTCAAGCGTGTCCAGATTTAATCTGGCGCCATACATAACAGAATCCCAGAACGGATCGTCCTTCGGAAAACTCAGATCCAGCATCAGCATCGGGTAAAACCACTGCGCATCGGGATTTTCCGTCCATTCGTCCTCATATTTTGTCTCTGCCGCTTCCGTGGCAGTCGTTCCAAATGTTTCCAGTGCCAGCTCATCTGCCATGCGGAACACTGCGCCCCCGTCAACAGGAAGAATCGCAGCCTCCCAATATTGCCATGTCGGAAACTCATAAAACTCCGGATATGCCGGATCATTTTCTTCACTCTCGTATGTCGGCTGATTTAATCCCAGAATGATCCTGTCTTCGGTTTTCTTCATCACATGCCATTCCTTACTGTGACCGTCCAGAAAATCATCACCCTCGTTTAACGTGCTGCAATACTTTAAAAGCGACGTCAGCTCTCTCGCATCCCTGTCACGATACTTATGATATTTCGCGCGTGAGGGAGACGCTTTCCAAAACGCCTGATAAGCTGCATAATAATCGCCGGATTCATACAGTTCTTCCGCCTCTTTCCATTCTTTTTCCGGAACGCGAAAAAAATCATTCCAGTATTTCCAGCCGACAAACAGCGCAAGAACAGCGATCATGCAAGCAATCCCGGCAAAAATTTTTAATACCACTGATGCTCTCTTTTTTCTCAAAATCTTTTTCAAATCGCCGGACGACTGCGGTTCCCTTTGATAAGCTGCAGGCGAATCGTCTGCACTTTGCGGCGCGCCGCAATAGTTGCAAAACTTTACATTGCCCGGGATCTCTTTCCCACATTTTCTGCAGAACATCTCATTTCCCTTTCTTATTCGCCTTTACAAGCAGAATAACGCCGATGATCGCCGGAAGAAAATATCCCAGTACCGCAAAAATGTCTGCCGCTCCGGCTATATTCAAAAACGGCGCTTCTCCTGTAGAAATTCCTCCCAAAACTGCCAGTACCTGTAAAACGATTAAAATAATTCCTGCTATTTTCATGATCTTTTCTCCTTTTCTTTAAATGATTTCAAATTATGTACTATTCTGTAATTCTCATACTGTTCCATGCATCCACAGTTGAAAGAACCGATTCCTCGCTTCCGTCTCCCGTATGATATATGGTAATTACGGGTGACATGAGTTCGTCCACATCTTCAAAAATCAGAACGATGTTCTGCTGCATGGATACTTCCGGCGAGCTGACGATCGCAGTTGCCAATACGGCATTATATCCGCTGACATCCATAATCTGTGAATCCGTCACATCAACAGTAAACCCATTCTGTGCATAGGACTGCTGAAGAAGATTTTCCATTGTTTCAACGTCTTTATACAGATAAAAGGAATCGTTCTCATAGGAAAAACTGAAATTTTCGCTCCCATCCGGCGCGTAGAACATGGTATCTTCGCCTTCATTCGTACTCTGCGTATAGCCTGCCGGCAGCTCCATCTGAAGAGGGCCATAGGTTACCGTTGTTCCGTCAAATGAAATCTGTGTTCCATTCACCTCGTTCTGTACATTAAACTGCATCTCCCATGGGCTCACCATACTTACCAGACTCCCTTTCTCATAACTGCCGGTAAGCAGACCAATTGTGTTAAAAGCCGTTTCTGCCGCCTGCTGTGACTCGGTATCCTCCGCTTTTCCGTAATACTCGATCAGCACGCTGTTTCCCATTTCATCCAGCTTTTCATAAATCTCATATGCCTTGCAAAATAGCTGTACTCCCCCGGTGCTGCATAAGTACTCGCCTCTGATAACCTTGTACGCCTCCAACTCCGTCTCTTCATAGGATTTGATCTCATCCAGAGAGATACCCTGCTCTCCCAGATTTTTACTTAAAGCCTCTTCGAATGCTCTTTGATTTTCTCCTGAATCTGAAGTGACAGCGGTAAAAGAATTCATGCTGAATGTAATCATCGGTATTACATCGTCCGTCAGCCTGTCCACATTATAAAATGTCGGTTCGGCGGCGCTCTTATCCTCAATGATAAAATTTTCCGGCATCTCCATCGTAATCGGTCCGAACGACACCTGCGTTCCTTCCACGACCGCCCTTGCGCCAAATGTATCCGCCCAGGCTTCTTCCACGCCCGAAGCCTGTACTTTTACTGCTTCTCCCCCTCCGAGGATCACGCTGCCGATCATTACGCAGGCCAGCAGAAATCCTCTCCATTTTTTGTTTCTCATCTCTCTTTCCTCCTTTGATAAATGAAGTAATAAAACTGCCGTTTCTTTGTATTTCATTGTACTCAATATATTTAGTATAGTCAAGTGATATAGCGTGATAATATTCCTACTGACATATCAAATTGCAGTATTAAAATCTGTCTGCATCACCAGGAGGAATGTTATGATTTCCTATCAGCCATTTTATGATACTTTGTACCGCAAGGGCATTACCGAATATGCCCTAATTTTTAAACACGGTATCCCGGCCAATACCCTGCATCGAATGAAACACGGCGAAGCCATTACCACAAAGACACTGGATGCCCTGTGTTCTATACTGGAATGCACCGTTTCCGATGTCCTTGAATTTGTTCCGCCGGAAAAAATTTAGACTTTTGTCTCAAAAAATTGCAGCACATCCTGTTCATCCGATTTCAAAAAATCATCTGTCCATCTCTCAATTTTAAGAAGAAATTTTTCATTCTCCAAATATTCCCACGGGTGCAGGGTTTCCGCTATCCCATACAGCCTTGCTAACGTGACTGCTATTTTCGTATAATACTCCATTTCCGAAAAACCTCCTTCTGTTTTCTCCTTCCGTCTTTACAATTTTCCTTTTCTCCCCTATTATAAAAATATCAAAGGAAAAGAGAGCAACACTATGACTACTGCACTTTATCACCTCCGATCCGGTACGCTTCTTGATGAACGCTACCATATTGAAACAGTCATCGGGGAGGGCGGTTTCGGCATCACCTACCTGGGCTATAATATCCATCAGCCGGACGAAAAGGTTGCCATCAAAGAATTCTACTGGAAGGAATGTGTCCAGAGAGATTGTACCGTCTCCAATACCGTTACTGTTTTCAAAGAAACTCGTCGGTCAGAATACGAACATCATAAAAAACGTTTTCTGAAGGAAGCCCGTATCATCGGTGATTTTTCTCAGGAACCCGGAATCGTTCATATACGGGATTATTTTGAAGAAAATTCTACTGCATATATCGTGATGGACTACCTGGAAGGCCAAACTCTCAAACAGTATATGTCATCCCGAGAACCGCTGAATGCCGAGCAGGCTTTCCGTCTTTTGCTTCCTTTAATGGACGCCCTGCAAAAAGTCCATGAACGCAAGACCATCCACCGTGATATCAGCCCGGACAACATCATCATCAATAACAACGGAGCCTTGACTCTTATCGACTTCGGCGCTGCCAGAGAACTTTCTCTGCTGTCGAACGAAACCCGTTCCGTCATCTTAAAGGGCGGTTACGCGCCTATGGAACAATATGACGGTCGCGGTCGGCTCGGTCCATGGACGGATGTCTATGCGCTTTGCGGCGTACTGTATTACTGTATTACGAAACATGCCCCGGACGACGCATTTCAGCGTATGCTGCACGACGAGTTAAAATGTCCAAGCGAGCTTGGCATCTCCATCGCTCCGGCTCTGGAAAAGATCTTAATGAAAGGACTTTCTTTAGACATCGACAGCCGATACCAGCAGATAGGTGACTTAAGTTCTGCCATCCGGGAGTTCATCAAAGAGACTGATCCAAAAGAATTTTTAAAAAAACGCTGTATCCATATTGCTTCCGCATTTGGCATCCTGCTATTTTTAGGAATCGCGGGATTTTCCTACTACCAGTCTCATCTGGCAGAATTTAAATTCCATGGCCGAAAAACCATACCATTTACCTTCTCAGCTAATGAAGGTATCACCGACACGGAATACGCAAAAGATTTC
This sequence comes from Marvinbryantia sp., assembly GCA_050944495.1. Lineage (GTDB taxonomy): Bacteria > Bacillota > Clostridia > Lachnospirales > Lachnospiraceae > Marvinbryantia. Next base: position 16,320 of record JBMNRF010000023.1, on the reverse strand, counting down.
TCGTCTATCAAAGAGCAGCTGCACATCCTTGCCGGAAAAGAAAATTATCTGGTAGAATCATCCGATAATCGAAATGCCTCAGTGCTTATAGCAGAAAGTGTATTTACCTCTCTGCTCGCAGATTCCGAACATCTTCCGGTTGCCTCCATCACGGATTTTGTGAACTATTTTATTTCGCTGCGAGGCTCCGTTTCCATAAATACCATCGATCTGCATCCACAAGACATTCTCTCCGTTGAAGTAAAAAAGGGAGAGATCACACATGTCGATCGCGCAACGCTTCCAGTTGCTGCTTCTGGGGACTATTACTACCTGGAATTTCAAGTCAGCGATGCAATCGCCGAACAAGTGCGGCAATTATCCGCCGCTGAAAAAGATCTTCCCATAAATGTCTGCTTAAACAGAATTAAAAACAGTTCCAGTTATACCTCCGGTTCCCTTAACCTTTTTCAGGTGGCAACCGTTTATGATAAAACCGACTATAAAACTTATATGCTCGTCGGCTCTTATGAAGAAAAAGCCTTCTATGAGCTGCTCGCATACAAGCTGACTCATTTGCCCAACCGGACGCAGACCGCTGTCAGCCATATTCCTCCCGCCATATGGGAGGATGTAACAACCTCCATGATAGCGGGCAGCTATCAGAAAAATGTATCAAATATTCCTGACCCAGCCGTTTATCTGCAGTATGCCTGCAGTTCCTACGACTATCCAATGGCAAACGGCGAATGGTTCAACACCGTCTCAGATATCAAAACGTTGATGGATTCTCTCGAAATCCCGTATGCTTTCGGTCTATCCTCTTTGTGCGACAGATATTTTACGCTAAAAATTTCTGCGGAACATTTTTATCCGGAGATGATGGATCTGTTGAAAGAAACCTCCGTAAAAATCTCTGATCTGGGTGGGCTCTCTGTTTATCCGGCCGGTTCCGTTTCCTCCGATATGCCGGTATTTACGGAATCAACTGCACCTTCTTATCACTGGGAATATACCGCGCAAAACTCCTACGAGATTGAAAATTTAAAAAGCCAAACCACAGAGGCCCTGCAGCACGATCGCAATACGCTTTACCTTACTGTCGGAAGCAAAAGATATGTTATCGCCTCCGCAGCGCTCAGAGAACCCGTTACAGATGGTACAATTTCATTTACAGACTTTTATATTGATGACCGCCTGGAAAAGCGAATCCTCTTAAATTACTTAAACACAATGACAACCGAAATTACACATAACAGCGATTACCGCTTACAGGATTTGTTTTTTACGGATGCCGCCGGAGTACCAACTGCCGACTATAATCCAGACGATTACCGTTGTTTCAAAGATCCTTATCTCAATGAGATCCGGCAGACGATCGCTCAAATTGATCCTGCGATCACAGTAGAAACACTCGATGATGAGATTTCCCTAGACATCACGCTCCCATATGTGCCGGACGAACATTTTATCGAGCATTTCACGCAGACCGCCAAAGAGATCATCCTTCGCTGTAATCTGACCAGCGGATATTACCGCAACATTTACTTTAATATCGCTCAAAAATATAAGAGTGCAGGAGAAGATTTCTTTCTGCAGTTTTCTCCCATTGATTACAGTTGTTATCTCAGCGTTATGATGAATGGAACATTTCTTGAAAATTACAGCAGAGATTTTCAGACCGTCATGGAAACCGACAGCTTTTATAAAGTATTTGCCGACACTGAAAAATACCTGCAATATTAAACTATCTGAAAGGAATCGCTATGCCGAAAAATAAAACTTCCGTTTTTGATACGATGATCAACGATATCCTGCATGTCCCGTTAGGAAACCAGATGCTAAATGAGTGCATGGATTTTCACACAAGTGTCATGAAGAAAGTGCCTCTGCGCTACCGCCTTATCGCTCTTGGTTTTGTCCGAAAGCTTTCTTTAAAAGAATTAAACGAGCTGCTCTCAAAAGAAAATTGTCCGCAGCTGTATTCCAGAAGTCTCTGGGAAGCCAGCCTGATCTTTGCCTTTCTTCATCAGCTGTCCTATGAACAATGGCGGGAATTACAAAATATCTGCGCTTCCATTCTGGAAGAAAGCGACGCCGAACAAAATTATTTTGCCAAAGAAATGTCTCTTGTTGAGCTGAAACGCTATCTTGCAGACAATTCTCAGCCCGATGCGCAGATCCTGCATACAGAGCACCTTACCAAAGTAATGGACTTTAAGATCTCCCGGCTTGGAAGCAGTCAGGAAGACTTTCGCAAGTTCCTTGCTTCTAATATCCGCTCTTTCAGCCCGGTACGTGAGAAAGCCAGATATTATTTCTGCAAATATCTCTACTATTATCTTTTAGAAAAGATCGACTGTTTTTTATCGCTTCCAAAACAATTACAGTCTTTTTCCGATGCTTTGGCAGAGCTGTCTGTTTTTAAAGGAGTCACACAACTGAAACGAAAAAAAATGTCCGCAGACGAGATCCGCCAGTTCTTGTTTCATTCCGGTATCTCCTGCCGGGAGATTTTTGACAATCTCAATTATTTTTACTTCGGCTATGTCTCTCTGGATTGGCTGGAAGTCCTTATGGAATATTATGGCAATATCGATGATCTCCCTCATGAACAGAAACATAAACTGGCGGAATCTCTGCGCCACTATGATCAGAAAACGAAAAACTTAAGCGACGAAGAGATTCTTTCCAAAAAGCTCCGTCAAATGCAGGAAGAAGAAGAAAAACTCGATCAGATCTACTCTCTTTCTGGTGAGAACCGCGGTTATCAGAGAAATCGCTCCGGCGAAAATACCGTCCGCCAGTATATCAAGGGTACTCTCGATCTGGACCGCACAACTTTTATCTGCTTCCTCTTATTTTTCGGAAAATCCAGTTCTTTGCCGGAAAAATTTCAGATTACGCCAAAGCGTCTGAATACCATTCTTCTGGAATGCGGTTTTCCAAAGCTTCTGCCGGAAAATGATTTTGATGCTTTCATTCTTCGCTACCTTTCCAGCAAAGATCCGGAAGATCTTCTCATGAACGAAGTTACACGCTACGCAGAAAACGAGGAAAACTTTTTCTTCTACAATATGTACAAGGATTCCAGAAACTACCAAAAAGAATACAAAAAGGTTATGGGAATCGAATAGCCAAATCATACTCATCAAAAATTATTGTTGTCATAAACATAATCATCCATATGACAAAAAATTTTTCCGTCCTCCTGATCAGCAATCTGGTCGTTGACTTCATCATAATAATAGGAGGTATAGATTTTTCTGTCCGTATCGCCGACCATGCAGTCAAACTGTGCCGCAATCCCTTTCATATTTACTTTTCCGGTACAGTACTCCCATTCTGTATACTCATTGGCCAAATTGATCCCAATATCGTTTCCGGGCGTTATCCGATAATAGCGATATTTCAATTGGCCATCTTCTTCCCGAATCTCAATGATACTCGGCTGCATGGAATCCGGTTCATATACCCAGGTTCCGATAATATCATCGGCCGTCATCTCTTCTTCCGGCATCGGCGCGGTGTCATGTGCCGCGCTCCAGGAATCGTCATCATATGCCGTACCTCCATATCCCATATCATCATAGTTTGCTTCCCAGTCACCGCCTTGATCGGCGTCCGGAAAATAATCCGTCACATAATAATCTGTGTCCCATGCGGCAGCTCCTGCTGAACTGCATCCCACACATCCTGCCGCCACTGTCATCATCAACATTACCACTGTCATTTTCTTCATCTTTTTTTCCTCCTGATTATAACTTTTTCATGATTAATTTATTGTCACCCTCATAAAGAACCATCTTACTTCCTTTTACCGTGCCTTCGACAGATTCACCCATACAGTCTACCGATATCTTCTTACCGTCCTGATGATAAACGCCTTGTATTTCGCCGAATCTGTTATGAATTCTCATTTGTCCATCTTTATCAAAATAAAAATTTGCCATTCCATCCACTTGTGTTTCATACCCATCCTTTATAAAGGTTTTGGATACCCAGGTCGTTCCTGATACGTTGTTGCCGAATAACGTCTGATAAATGAAAAATCCAATTCCAATGATGATGATCCATTTCAAGATTCCGTTACCCTCTGTTTTCTCCGTTGTTTTGTTTGTTGCTGTGTTTGTTGCTGTGTTATTCATTTTTCTCCTCCTTGATTTTTAAGATACTATTATCTTATCAGACGCTATTTGTAATTTCTGACAGTCCTCTGTATGTTTCATAAGCAGGTTCCCGTTACTGTCCCATAAAGAAATACCGACCTGATTCACACAAACCCTATTCGGGTTATCCATTTGCGCAGAAACCGTTGCATTTGTTTCCTGCACCTGCGGTGCATCATAATAAATGGTATAATTTCCTTCCGGCATGGCTGTTCCTGTACTTCCTGCTGCACGAAAGAATGTGTAACGTGGATCTCCATTTTCAATCGTTGCACCGACCCATGCTGCTGTATGTTCCTCATTCCAGGCATTTTGTTGGATCACAGTAACGGTATTTCCGTTTACTTCCTTTACAATCGCCCAATGTACACTGACGTTATCCCGGATAATGTCCCCAACCTGCGGAGCCGATACCACTTCAAAAGATCCTCCGTCCATCTGCGGCGTTGATGTTGTCTCCATCAGATTGTAAACATTCATTCCGTAAATATCATTGTAAAAACGTTTCACAAAAGCCGCACAACTGTAAGTGGCATCTTTATTCATAGAAACATCATATGGCCGATACAGCGCTTCGACCGTGACGCCATTGACCGTAATGCTGTCCACAACACCCGAATCAATCGAAACAAAATTATAGTTTCCCATATCCGCCTGTACCATTGCCGACCGGCTCCCTGTAATTGATGCTGCAAAAACAGCGGCTCCGCATAAAATTAGTTTTAAGCTTTTTCTTTTCATAAAAAATCCTCCTTTATATAAAATGCGTTGTTTGCTTTGCTGACATTATTATATAAAAGAGGATCTGTAATTTTGTTTTTACATAATGTTCCAGAAATATTTCTTCAAAAAAGTTTCGTGATTAACTCACAGAAATATTCCCAAACATTGTTATAATAAACCCATCATAATCAGGGAGGATATTTTATGAATACTGTCAAAAAACGAAAAAAAGCCTTTGTTGATCAAACATTATGCGTGGCTTGCGGATGCTGTATAAAAGTTTGTCCGCTAAAAGCAATCGAAATCTTCAAAGGCATCACCGCGCAGATCAATATGGATAAATGTGTAGGATGCGGGAAGTGCGCCAAAGAATGTCCGGCGTCTGTAATCTCTGTCCGGGAGGTGTCGATTTGAAAAAGAAATGGTATGACTATTTATGGATCTTATCACTGACCTATCTGATCCTCGGATTTTTCAATATCCTCTTTGCATGGCTGGGATTGCTCTGTTTTTTTATTCCTTTGATCATTTCCGTAGCGTCAGGAACAAAGGCATACTGTAACCGCTACTGTGGCAGAGGTCAGTTATTTTCCTTACTCGGAGGCCGTTTTGGACTTTCAAGAAAGAGAGATATTCCGAACTGGATGAAAAGTAAAGTGTTTCGATATGGCTTTTTAATCTTCTTTTTCATCATGTTTTTCCAGATGCTCTGGAATACCTGGCTGGTATTTTCCGGAGTTAAAAATCTAAAACAGGTGGTCACGCTCTTGTGGACTTTTCAGCTGCCGTGGCACTGGGCTTACCACGGAACCCTTTTCCATAATGGCGTTGCTCAGTTTGCCTTTGGTTTTTACAGCGTCATGCTGACTTCAACTGTCCTCGGTCTGGTCACTATGGTTCTATTCAAACCGCGCAGCTGGTGTGTTTACTGCCCGATGGGAACAATGACACAACTGATCTGTAAAGCAAAAAGCGTGAACTAAACTTCACGCTTTTTGCTGCCTTAATTCTTATCTGCAATGATAATCTCGCCTTTTGCAGCCGGATCATCCAAAATCACTTCACCCACATCCGGCACCGTAATCTGTCCGGACAACGGATTTTTAATACTATCGACTTTTGAGAGAATTGTTGCTTCTACCTGTGATTTCTCAAAAGCCAAATCCGTTTCCATCATCTCGCAGTCAACCAGCTTCAAATTTCTGCAGTAACAAAATGGCTGTGTTCCAATGATTTTACAGTTGATCAGCGTCAGACCATTGGAATACCATGCCAGATATTCTCCCTTCAGAGTGCTGTTTCGGATTGTAATGTTTTCTCCGTGCCAGAACGCATCCTTTGTATCAAAAACACAATCTTCAAAGACCGCATTTTTTATGTATTGGAACGAATATTTCCCCTGAAACCGCACTCTGCGAAATGTTAAATCTTCTGAACGCATCATAAAGTATTCGCTGACTGCTGTGGTATCTTCCATACAGATCCCTTGAACAGACCAGCCAAATTCCGGAGAAATAATATCGCAGTTTCGAATCGTCACATCACCACACTCCCGAAACGCTTTGATCCCGTGAAGTTTACTGTCTGTGAGCATTGTCAGAGCCGCAGAATCACTGCATCTTTCACAGCCAACGCTTTCTACACAAATTAAGGAACTGGAGGAAGAACTTGGAAAACAACTTTTGATTCGCGGGACAAAAGGAACAAGAAAAGTAACGCTTACCGAAGAAGGGATGATTCTTCGCAAGCGCGCAGAGGAAATATTGAATCTTGTGCAAAAAACAGAACGGGAAATTTCTCTCTCTGATGAAATCGTCGTAGGAGATGTATATATCGGAACCGTAGAAACAGATGCTGTTCGGTTTATAGCAAGAGCCGCCAGAGAGCTTTATCAGACTTATCCGGGAATCCATTATCATATTTCCAGCGGTAATGCCGACTTTGTCAGCGAACAGCTGGATAAAGGATTGATTGATTTTGGAATCGTGTTTGGAAATGTAAATCACGCAAAGTATCATTCCATTGAGCTGCCTTTTAAAGATACTTGGGGCGTTTTGATGAAGCAGGATTCACCTCTGGCTGTCAATAAAGTAATCCAGCCAAAAGACCTGTGGGATAAACCTTTAATCATATCCAATCAGGATGACAGCAAAGCTGCCTTAACCGCATGGATAAAAAAAGAACTATCTGAACTAGAAATTACGGCAACCTATAATTTGCTGTTTAATGCCTCTTTGCTGGTCGAGGAAGGACTTGGATATGCCATAGGATTCGATAAAATTATCAATACCTGCGGAAACAGTAAACTATGTTTTCGTCCCCTTTTTCCTCAAAAAGAAGCAAGCATGCACATCATTTGGAAAAAATATCAGGTATTTTCGAAAGCGTCCGAAAAATTTATTGAGAAACTGAAATTAATCTCTCCTGTTTTACCTTGAGAAACCCAAAATAATCCGCTATAATCGTAACTGTCGAGGCAATTATTGTCCCGTCAATCCATAAAACACTGTATGCCCTGTAATATTTGCAAAAATATTGCCCGTGCGTCAGTTTTCACTATCTTGAGGGAGAACACAAATGAAAATTACATTGCAAGATCTCACCAAAAAATTCCCCAACCGCAATCGTAAAATGAAAACCGAAGTTGTGGCTGTGGATCATTTTTCTTTTGAAATTCCGGATGGTCAGCTGATTGGTCTGCTCGGTCCTTCCGGATGCGGTAAGAGTACAACCCTGAATCTGATCTGCGGTCTGGAAAAAGCGACTGCCGGAAACATCTTTTTTGGCGAAGATGACGTCACAAATCTGCCTCCGGAAAGCAGAGGAGTCGGCATGGTATTTCAGAACTATGCGCTCTATCCGCACCTGACAGTCAGACAAAATATTCTCTTTCCACTGGAAAACTTAAAAGGCAAAGATAAGCTTTCCAAAGAAGAAATGCACCGCCGTGCAGACGAAGCCGCAAAGCTGGTACAGATTGACGAGCTGATGGACCGAAAGCCAAGCGAACTTTCCGGCGGTCAGCAGCAGCGCGTTGCCATCGCCCGGGCGCTTGTCAAAATGCCGCGCGTACTTTTACTGGATGAACCACTCTCCAACCTTGACGCACGCCTGCGTCTGCAGACCCGTGAGGAAATCCGCAAGATCCAGCGTGCCACAAAAATCACTACAATCTTTGTTACCCATGATCAGGAAGAAGCCATGAGCATTTCTGACATGATTGTATTAATGAAAGACGGCAAGCTGCAGCAAATCGGAAAACCACAGGATGTCTATGATGATCCGGTCAATCTGTTCGTTGCCAAATTTCTTGGCACACCGCCGATCAATGTATTTGAAGGACGCGTGAAAAACGGCAGCCTCTATATTGGAAAAGATGCCATCCTTCCGGCAGAAAACGTACCAGATCAGGAGGTCTGGATTGGTATCCGTCCGGAAGGCTTTGTCCCGGATGAAACCGGCCCGATGTGCTGCCATCTGAACGGCATTGAAGTAATGGGACGCGACATGAGCATTATCTCCGAGCATTCCGGTTCAGAAAATCCGACAATACGCTCTATTATTAATGCAGACTGTATCATAAACACAGCTGCGGAAACGATCCGTTTTTCCCTGAAACCGCATAAAGTATTCGTATTTCATAAGCAGACAGAAGTGAGGATTTCACTATGAAAAAAAACAACCGCAAAGCCTGGCTCTATCTGCTTCCGGCGATTCTGTTTCTGGGCTTTTTTATGATCTATCCGCTGATTGATGTTTTCATCTATTCCTTTGAAGAAGGATACAATTTTGCGTCCCAAACCTACTTCGGCATTGGTCCTTACAACTATTCTTACGTACTGCATGATCCTTATTTTCTGCAGGCGGTGAAAAACACTTTTATTTTGGTTGTGATCACAGTGCCGGTTTCCACCGGGATTGCTCTGCTGATTTCAGTCGGTTTAAGTTCCATCAAACCTTTACGTAACCTGTACCAGACCATTTATTTTCTTCCGTATGTGACAAATACACTGGCAGTCGGACTGGTTTTCATGATTTTATTTAAGAAAACCCCTTACACAGACGGACTGGTGAACCTGATTCTCAACTGGTTCGGTATGCATTCTATTGACTTTATTGATGGACCGTACTGGGCTAAAATGTTTGTCTTATGTTTCTACACAGTCTGGGTGGTGCTGCCGTTTAAAATCCTGATTCTGACAAGTGCACTTGCGTCTGTCAATCAGGACTACTACAAAGCAGCCAGAGTGGATGGCACCTCAAAGCTGCGCATTTTTACCAGAATCACCTTGCCGATGATCTCTCCAATGATCTTTTATCTGATCATCACCGGATTTATCGGTGCCTTTAAGGCTTACAGTGATGCAGTTGCTCTGTTCGGAACCGATCTGAACACTGCGGAAATGAATACCATTGTCGGTTATATTTACGATATGCTGTACGGAGACAGCGGCGGTTATCCGTCCTACGCCTCTGCGGCGGCAATTATTTTGTTTGCAATCGTCCTGACAATCACCTGCATCAATCTGCTGGTAAGTAAAAAACACGTTTACTATTCATAGAGGATACCAAAATGACACATCAACTTAATTTTGAAAAAATAGAAAAGGCTGCCCGGCGGCGCAAAACGGTCTCTAACATCATCGTTTACACGCTTCTGACCTTTTGGGCAGTCATTGTCCTATTCCCCTTTTATTGGATGATTTTGACCTCCGTAAAAAGCTACGGCTCTTACAACGCAGAACATATCCCGGCATTTTTCACCGCCTCACCGACTCTGCAGAACTATCTGGATGCCTTTACGGCAGTGCCTCTGGCAAAATATCTGGCAAACACCCTGATCTTTACCATTGCCACGACTGCGATTATGCTTGTTGTAATCACTCTTGCTGCGTTTGCATTCGCGCGTCTGGAATTCAGAGGAAAAACGATTACCTTTACTCTGTTTCTGGCACTAATGATGATCCCCAATGAACTGGTCGTCATCACAAATTTTACAACGGTCACAAATTTAAATATGCGCAACACCTTTTTAGGACTGATTCTTCCGTCCGTCACCTCGGTTTTTTATATTTATCTTTTAAAAGAAAATTTTGAACAGGTGCCGGATGAACTGTACAAGGCTGCCAAAGTGGACGGCACATCCGATCTGAAATATCTATGGAAAGTATTAATGCCGATCTGTAAACCGACTCTGATTACCGTCGTCATTTTAAAAGTGATCGAATGTTGGAATTCCTATGTATGGCCGCGCCTGATCACCGACGATCCCGCCTACTACCTGGTATCAAATGGTATTCAGGAAATCCGTGAAAACGGCTTCGGGCGCGAAAATGTCCCGGCTATGATGGCCGCTGTCGTTGTTATTTCCCTGCCGCTTGTCATACTTTTCCTGATTTTCCGTGAAAAAGTAATGTCCGGCGTCTCAAGAGGAGGTACCAAAGGATGAAATCTTTCAGAAAACATTTTTCTTTCCTTTTGCTTGCCCTGACCTGTGTACTGGTTCTTACCGGATGCCACGGCGCCAAAAGCCGTCAGGATTTTACGGTACCGGAAGCATTCGATACTTCCCAAAACTATGAGATTACCTTCTGGGCAAAAAATGATACAAATAAAACTCAAACGAACATCTACAAAAAAGCAATTTCCGACTTTCAGACGCTCTATCCGAACATTACTGTGAATCTGCGTCTTTATACCGATTACGGCAAGATCTACAACGATGTGATCACAAATATTTCCACAAATACCACGCCAAACGTCTGTATTACCTACCCGGATCATATCGCAACGTATTTGACCGGAAAGAATACGGTCGTTCCGTTGGACAATCTGTTTGCCGATGAAAAATACGGTCTCGGCGGCAGTGAACTGCCCTTTGATTCGCCCGAAAAAAGCGAAATCGTTCCACAGTTTCTGGAAGAATGTATGCTGAACGGACAATATTATGCCGTTCCTTATATGCGCTCCACCGAGGTTTGCTACATTAACAAAACCTATGTGGAAAAACTAGGCTACACCCTGCCGGAAACACTCACCTGGGATTTTATCTGGGAAGTCTCCGAAGCGGCAACCGCCAAAGATGAAAATGGAAATTACCTCGTCAATGGGCAAAACGTGCTGATTCCATTTATCTACAAATCTACAGACAACATGATGATCCAGATGACACAACAAAAAGGCAGCGGCTACGCGACGGAAGCCGGAGAAATTAATCTTTTCAACGATACTACAAAAGATCTTCTTTTTAGTATCGCGGATTATGTAAAAAGCGGCGCTTTTTCCACTTTTAAAATCTCCAGTTATCCGGCAAACTTCTTAAATGCCGGTCAGTGTATTTTTGCGATCGACTCCACCGCCGGTGCCACCTGGATGGGCACACACGCGCCTCTCGTTGATATCAGTGAAGAAGCTCTGGTAGATTTTGAGACTGAAGTCCGCATGATCCCGCAGTTTGATCCGGAACATCCGCAGATGATCTCTCAGGGTCCGTCTGTCTGTATCTTTAATAAAGAAGATCCTCAGGAAGTACTGGCCTCCTGGCTGTTCGCCCAGTATCTGCTGACGAACGAAGTACAAATCGCTTATTCGCAGACGGAAGGGTATGTACCGGTCACCTCCAAGGCGCAGGAAACCGCCGAATATCAGGATTATCTATCCAGAATTGGTGAAGACAACGTATTATACTATGATGTGAAAATCAAAGCCGCGAAACTTCTTCTCGATAATGTAGAACATACCTTTACCACACCGGTATTCAATGGTTCCGCCTCTCTGCGCGATGCCGCCGGACAGTTGATCGAAGATACCGCCAAATCGGTCCGCCGAAAAAAAGAGATCAACGATGCCTTTATCGAAACTCTGTACCATGACATCGCTTCGCTTCATCATCTAAATGAAATCGGTACAGAGCAGTCGGGCAAAACAGATCTCGGTCCTCTCCCACAGACAGCCGTCCTTTTACTGGCTGCACTGGCACTGGCATGGACATTGATTTTGCTCTATATAATTCGTTTGACCCTGCACAGAAGGCGATGAAAAGAATGTACTTCAACATATTAAACATTGATTCTTTCTGCCCAGAGGTATATAATAAGTTTGTTGAATTTACAACCCACAAGAAAAAGGAGAATGATTATGAAAAAGAATGTTGCTTTATTTTTAGCACTTTCCCTTACACTGGCTGTTTCCGGCACGGTAATGGCTGAGGAAAGCACAGAAACCGAAGCTGTTACAGAGGCAGTAAGCGAAACAGAAACCGAAACTGCAGAGGAAAGCGAATCTCAGGAAACCAAATCTGAAGGTGTTATGACTTACGCGGAATACATGGATGCAGAAATCGACTCTGAAGTTGTCATTGAAACCTACGTTCAGGCAAAACAGTCCTGGTGGGAAGATAAAGCTACTGTTTACACACAGGACAGAGACGGCGCATACTTCCTGTATGATATGGCCTGCTCCGAAGAAGATTACGAAAAACTGGTTCCGGGTACAAAGATCAAAGTTACTGGTTACAAAGCTGAATGGTCCGGTGAAGTAGAAATTATGGACGCTACTTTTGAATTTGTAGAAGGCGGAGACGAATACGTTGCTCCGATCACAGATGCAACCGCTCTGCTGGGAACAGATGAACTGATCAAACATCAGAATAAATTTGTTGAATTCAAAGGTATGACAGTAGAAGCTGCCGGTCAGGATGACGAAGGCAACGACGTTGCTTACCTGTACAACTGGGATGGTTCCGGTTCTGAAGGCGATGACCTGTACTTCAATGTTTCTCTGGATGGTGAAACCTACTCCTTCCTGATCGAATCCTATCTGTGCGACAGTTCTTCTGACGTTTACAAAGCTGCACAGGCACTGGAAATCGGCGATGTTATCGACATGGAAGGTTTCCTGTACTGGTATGAAGGTGTAAATCCGCATATCACTTCTATTACTGTAGTAGAATAATTAAAATAATAGAACAAGCAAAAAAGAATGTGCCAAAACACATTCTTTTTTGTTCTGTTCTTTCTTTTTTATCTGTCTAATTTCTTTTCCAGCCATTCTAAAATATCTTTCATTACTACATCCGCATCTATCTCATTGAGAATTTCATGTCGGTCTTCTGGGTATAGTTTGCAGGAAACATCCTGTATGCCAAATTTTAAAAAGGTTTTATATACCTTTTTCACACCCTTTCCAAACTGCCCAACCGGATCCTGCTCACCGGATACAAATAAAATCGGAAGGTCTTTTGGCATTTTTTCCAGATAACTGCGGTACGACAGACAGTTAATACTATAAAACAGATTATAATATCCATTCAATGTAAACTGAAAACCGCAGCGCTCATCTCTGGTATAGCGCATCACATTTTCTTGATTCCGGCTCAGCCATTCGTTTCCTGTCTCGCCTTTAAAGTAACGCGCATAGGCGCCGCAAGCCATAGAATCGATCAGATTACTCCGGTATCTCCATCCGCGCTGCCATGCTCTGACTTTACAAAGTCCCATGCCAAACTTCGTCAAAATCCACGGCTGATATCCGGTTCCCATAATTACCGCTCCCGCCAGTCCTTCTGCGTAGATACAAAGATACTGACGTACCAAAAATGATCCCATGCTGTGCCCCAGTATAAAATAAGGAATACCCGGATATTTTTTCTGTGTCTGTTTTCGCAGTTTATGGATATCTTTCAGCAAAGTCTGATTGCCGTTCTTCTCTGCAAAATATCCATAATCTTCGGCAGAACAAACCGAAGCGCCGTGCCCCAGATGATCATGTCCGACAACCAGAAATCCCTGTTCTGTCAAAAACTTTGCAAACGGTTCGTAACGCTCCGCATATTCTGACATTCCGTGCACAATCTGCAAAATCGCTCTCGGCTTTTGCTCTGGAAGCCACTGCACTGCATGAATTGCTGTTCTTTCACCATTTGACCGAAAACCAATCTTCTCTTTTTTCATACTTCCCCCTGCCTTCCCATTTCTTCTGCGTCTAAAATCTGCTCTGGATCTTGCATCCCCAGCATAGCTGTTTTTTAAACACTTCTTAGATATCTGACACAAGAATATCCGCCAGCGCCGCGAACTGTTCTAAAGTCAGGGCTTCTCCGCGAATGCTTGCCGACACGCCCAGCTTCTCGATTGCCTGCGCAATCTGTTCTTTTGAAAAAGAAAGTTCCGATGAGTTATTCAGGCCATTCGCCAGCGTTTTTCTTCTCTGATTAAACGACGCGCGTATCAGCCGAAACATCAGCTGTTCATCCTTTGTCGTCACCGGAGGCTGTGTATGTGTTTTCAAACGGATCACCGCGCTGCCCACTTTCGGACGCGGCATAAAGCAATTCGGCGGCACATTCGCCACAATATACGGATCACAGTAATACTGCACTGCCAGCGACAACGCGCCGTAATCCTTGCTGCCCGGTCCTGCCTGCATACGCATCGCTACTTCTTTCTGCACCATCACCGTAATGCTCTCCACTGGCACATGGTTTTCCAGAAGCCCCATGATAATCGGTGTTGTAATATAATATGGCAGATTTGCTACCACCTTGATCGGTTTGCCGCCATTTTTTTCTTCTACCAAAGCGGCAATATCTACTTTTAATACATCCTCATTCAGGATTTCCACATTTTCATATTCGGCAAGCGTCTCCTGCAGGATCGGGATCAGCATACGGTCAATCTCTACCGCCATCACCCTTCCTGCCGCTTCCGCCAGGTACTGCGTCATCGTCCCGATACCCGGACCAATCTCCAGCACAAAATCATCCTTCGTGATTTCCGCTGCCGCAATAATCTTGTTCAGTACATGACCATCTATCAAAAAATTCTGTCCGAATTTTTTCTGAAAAGCAAATTCGTATTTCTGTATAATTTCTATTGTCTTTTGCGGATTTGATAATTTTTCCATACTCACTCCTGTATATTATAAACTCTGCAGGCATTGCGATACGTTGCCATTTCTACCTCCTGCGGCGGCACTTCCTTAATGCGGGCAATTTCTTCTATAATGTAGGGAATAAACAATGAAGAATTCCGCTTGCCGCGATACGGCGTTGGCGCCAAATACGGACAATCTGTCTCCACCACGATCGCTTCCAGCGGAATCTGCGCCGCGACCTCTTTCAGCACGCGCGCATTTTTAAAAGTAACTACACCGCCGATACCAATATGATACCCGCGTTTGACATATTCCCTTGCCATTTCCGGAGAACCGGAATAACAATGAATAATCCCGCCGCGAAAGCCCGGGCGCTTTGCATGTTCAGCACAGATCAGATCAAAAGAATCCTGTGATGCCTCCCGGCTGTGCACATTAATTGGCAGCTCCAATTCACTCGCCAGATGCAGCTGCTCGGCAAACCATTTTTTCTGCACCTCATGAGATGCCTTATCCCAATAATAATCCAAACCGATTTCTCCGACTGCCACCGCCTTTTCCTTTTGCAGCAGCGCATGCAGCTGTTCCATCTCTTTTTCTGTCAAATCACCGGCATGATCCGGATGAATACCGAGCGCACCGTAAACCAGATCATATTTTTCCATCAGACTGACCGTGTCCAAAACCCCCTGCATGGAAGCGCCGACATTCACAATATACTGCACATTGTTTTCGCGCATACTGCCAAGCAGTTCCTCCCTGTCTATATCAAACGCCTCATCATCATAATGAGCATGCGTATCAAAAATCATATATTCCTCCATATTTTTGTAATTTCTCATTTTCTTTTCTCATCATAGCACATTTTTTTTATATAGTATATAATAACCCTTGACTTTCCCCCTTCTGGAAGGTATAGGATGCCTTTATCAGACAACAGGCATCTGTATAAACCAGCCATTTTATGGCAGACAGACACGGAGGTGACAAATTTATGAAGATTCAGGAAGTGGAAACGCTGGTTGGGATTACCAAAAAGAATATCCGCTACTCTTCTTCCTCCGTCATGCAGGGCGCCGCGGAAGTAACTGCCTACGGAACTGCAGTCCGTATTCTGATCTGACAACATTTCGTATGCTTTCTGAAAGATCGAACTGCATCTATACAAACTCCTTTGCAGACTGCGTTTCATGACACGCAAAGGCTGTTATTAGAGGTTTATGCTTCGAACGTGTGTTCTAATTTTGTGCTTTTCGCACCGCTTATGAAGAAATAAACTCCAAAATAACTCCATTTTACTCTTTATTATTTTGTTGTTCTTCTCTTGCGTACAGGAGATCCAATGCCTGACATACAACACCACTCATGCTCTGATAGTGTCTTTCTGCATACTCAACAAGTCTCTGTTTTTGCTCTGGAGTCACCCGTACTCGTATGTTTTCTTCTTTGCTGTTATCAGGCACACTATAACAAACTGATTTTTCACTTTTCATGCAAAATAAAAGAGGTCTTGGCATAAAGTAATCTGACGTATTTTCCATCAGATTGTTTTATCCTGAGACCTCTTGTGCTATCA
>JBMNRF010000022.1:0-52664 GCA_050944495.1 Marvinbryantia sp. | reverse complement strand
CATGAAGCGGTCAAAAGTGAGGACGGAAGCCGGGAACAGGAAGTGGAAATCTTCTACCGCTTTATCGGCAAAATCGAATGACACATCTTGAGATACCCAACAATATCTTTAACTAAGGGAAACGGGACTTAGTATGCCTGACATTTCCTTACTGATTCCTCTCTCGGAAATTCTCGATGTGAGCGTAACAGAGCTTCTGGAAGGCAAAAAACTGGAGACAACGTCCTCCTTAAATATGGTACAGGCAGAGGAGCTCGTCAAAAAAGCCCTGACTTTTTCAGAAATTTCTCCCGAACAGGAAAAAGAGCAAAAAAAGCGTCGCGCGCTCAGCTTTGCCTTCTGTTTGCTGGCAAGCGGCTGTCTGCTCCTTACGCTGCTCCTACTCGGATACGACTGGAGTATCTACTATACCGAAATCTATAATTACGAAATCCTTGCCGCCATTTTCGGCGCATACTTCTGGCTGTTCGCTAAAACGCGCCTGCCTGTCTATTATGATGAAAATAAGATCTCCGCTTTCAGCGACGGTCCTTTCCGCATGAATCTGCCGGGCGTTCATTTTAACAACAGCAACTGGCCGCATGTCGTAAAAGTAGGGCGCATCTGGACCGGAGCAATGCTGATCCTGCATCCACTGTTTTGCCTGCTCAGCACGCAGCTGTTTCCGCAGCTTTTGTTTTCTTTTCCACTGAAGATAATTCTTCTATTTCTCATCCTCGGAAGTCTTTTCTTGCCGATGATTTATGTCGGTCGAAAATATAGGTAGCATTTCCCAATTCGGCTTTTGTGAAAAAACTTTCTCATATCACAAAAAAGAAATGACAGCGCTGATCTGTCATTTCTTTTTTCGTTCCTTCAGACTGTTCTCTGTGTCTGAACTACTTATATATAGCGCCCTTATTATTCTAATCCTGCACGCTTTCTGATGTATGCCTCCAGTGTATTCACTGTTTCCGCAATCCCCAGACGGCTGCTGTTGATACACAGATCATATGTACGGGAATCGCCCCATTTGTCCTCGCAATAATAATTATGATAGCGTTTTCTGTACTGGTCATGACGCAGCATCTTGCCAAGCGCTTCTATTTCTGACAAATGATACAATTCCATTACACGTTTGCGTTTTACTTCTCTGTCCCCTAAAATAAACAAAGAAACCAGTCCCGGGTACTCTTGCAGAATCGTCTCGGCACAGCGTCCGACTACCACAAAAGATTCTCCTTCTTTCGCTTTTTCTTTCAAATAATCAAACTGCATCAGTGTAATGTTTTCCTCTGCCGAACTGGAATATCCGTTGACATTTCTTGATAAAAAAAGCTTACGAGGTTTTTCGTCAAACTTGTGCAAGGTATTCGGATCAACATTATGTTTCTTCGCGACCTCATCCAAAAGATTGTGGTCATACAGCTTCAGACCAAACCGTTCTGCAAGCGCTACGGAAATCTCGTGACCGCCGCTTCCAAACTCCCGCCCAACAGAAATAATTAACTGTGATTTCATGGTTTTCACCCTTTCCCATTTTTATTATATGATTGCATATGCCTTTACTTTCGGCTTTATCCAGACATTCTGCCGCATTACAGACCTATTTTCTGCAGCGAGCAATCCCCTGTCTAGAAATAACGTGCATAAATGCAAAGCATGGAAATCGTCACTACCAAAAGCGTTGCCGGAACAGAATACTTACAGTATTTTCCCCATCCGATCGGATATCCCTGTTTTGACGATACGGAAATACCGACTACATTTGCAGAAGCCCCAATCGGAGTTGCGCTGCCGCCAATATCGGTTCCCATAGAAAGCGTCCATGCCAGCACGGACAGATCTACTCCCTGCATCGCTGATAAACTCTTAATTACCGGAATCATTGTTGCCGCAAACGGAATATTATCCACAAAAGCACTCGCAAATGCGGAAATCCAGAGAATGATCGCAATCATCAGTTTCGTATTGGAACCGCTGATGTCGCTGATAAATCCAGCAATCAGCTCCAGTACACCTGTCTGCTCCAGACCGCCAACTACAATAAAGAGGCCTGTAAAAAACATCAATGTTTTATAATCTACCCTCTTGAGCAGTTTCCATGCATATTTGTGCTGAATCACCAATGTCAGCACAGCAATAAATACTCCGATAAACGCAACCGTCAATCCAGTAGACGCATGAGTAAGAAGCAGTACGACCGCTACCGCAAAAATAAAAATACTGCATAAAAATTCTTTTTTATCCGTAATCGCTTCACTTGGTTTCGGATACGTTACCTGCGCGGACACCGCCGCCTGAGAAGCCTTCAATTCCTTATGAAAGCAAAGATAAAAGTATATTATCACAACCACCAGAGAAATACCAGCGATCACACCGGTATTCGTTATGAAATCTCCAAACGTATAACCGAGAGATGTTCCGATGATAATGTTTGGCGGATCGCCGCACATAGTAGCCGAACCACCGAGATTCGCACAAAAAATCTCCGCAATAATCATCGGAATCGGATTGCATTTCAACAGCTGACATAATTCCACCGTAACCGCCGCTAAAAACAGAATAACAGTAATACTGTCAATAAACATGGACAGAAACGCAGACATCAGCATAAACACAATAAAAATAGAAACCGTTTTATAGTTTACCATTCTGGCAAGCTGCAGACAGAGCCAGCGGAAGAAACCGGTTTCCCCCATTCCCTCTACCATCACCATCATTCCGGCAATAAACAGGATCGTTGCCCAATTAATACCAGATGAGGATTCCGCCGCCTCGCTTCCAGCATGCCAAAATTCCACAGTAAAGATACTATGAAGATTTAATGTATCTATAATGGCCTGCGGGCTGTGCATACAAATGCCGAATACCAGCACCAACATCAAAAGACCGCATCCAAGTGTTACGTAATGGCGTTCGATTTTTTCCATAACAATCATCAAAAACATGACCAGAAAAATCGCAATCGCTAAAATTTGTGCTATCATTTCATTTTTTCCTTTCTTCGCATTCCCTGTCAAACAGGCATATTCTTTTTATGAATATACGAAAAATTTTTTTCGCCCGTCTGCATTTCGAAGAAAGTTTAAAATCCGCACCAGTTCACACGTCGGTCGCTCGCTGAATTGATAGACCTCGCCCATAAAGCGTTTCAGCTGCGCTGCAGCAAACACCAGATAAGCAAAAAATAAAAGCTCCAGATGCCGCAGAAATCCCGCCTCATGCCCATTCCGGCACTCAACATTTTCCAGCACAGAGGAAACCGTATCCATCAGCTCTTCTTCCGCAAAAAGAACCGGTCGCTTTTGACAAGAGCACGGCTTCGTAATTTCCGAATAAGAGGCCTGAAATGAACGAAATGCCCGAACACTTTCATGAAATTCCGAGCTAAACCAGAATATCGCTATCGCCAAAATGCAGCAAATAAGCACAAGATTCTGTATCTGTTTTCCTGCTCTCATCTTCAAGCCTCCTCTCCCGTTCAAATATCAGGCTAAATATAGACCTTTTTTTACACACTGTCAAGCAATCCGATTCGCAGTCCTCTCATCGTTTTATCCTGTTATTTTACTATTATTTTTGATATTCTGCCGATATTTATATCCTGTTTTTCACAAATACCGGCAGTACCACCAATTTCAAAAAAATACCGGAAAACACGCTTATAATCTTGCTGTTTTCCGGTATAAAAAATTCTGTTATTTTCTGATTTATGTGCAATTAGTAATCTTCTCTTTTCAGGGCATTCATAATTGCGCTGCTCTGAAACCCCTTTCGTGCCAGAAACGCATACATTCTGCGAGTTTCCGCCACATCTGCCGTCTGCGGGTCATAATGTCGTTTTTCTATCCAGTACCGGATCAGTTCTTCCTCCGGAATCTGCTCCGTTTCCTCAAAAGCCTGCCTCATCAGTTCTCTGTCAATCCCTTTCTGAAGCAGTTCCTGTTCAATCTGCCGACGGCTTCTGCGTGTCTTTTTCGCCTCTATATACTGTGCTGCATAGCGTAAATCATCCACATAACGATATGATTTTACATATGCGATTGCCTCATCTATTACTTCTGGCGGATATTCTGTTTTTCCCATGCAAAGTTTATCGCGAAGCTGCTTTTCTGTGTAATCCCGCTTTTCCAGTAAATGCATACAGCGAAGCTTCGCCCTCTTTTGCAAATCATATGTCATCGTATGTTATCCTTTATTCTTCTTTTTCCGTGCCGTCTTCCTGTGAGGGAGTTCCCTGCAGATTATAATGGCTACGTACCTTTGCCTCTACTTCTTCCAGAATCTCCGGGTGCTCTTTTAAATAATTTTTCGTATTCTCACGTCCCTGACCAATCTTTGTCTCATTATAAGCATACCATGCACCACTCTTATTGATAATACCGAGATTTGCCGCGAGATCAAGAATATCTCCCTCTCTGGAAATACCTTGTCCAAACATAATATCAAACTCTGCCTCTTTAAACGGCGGCGCAATCTTATTTTTTACAACCTTAATGCGGGTACGGTTTCCGACAACCTCTCCTGCCTGTTTTAATGTCTCAATCCTACGCACATCCAGACGGATGGAGGAATAAAATTTCAGCGCGCGCCCGCCGGTGGTCGTTTCCGGATTACCGAACATCACCCCGACTTTTTCACGGAGCTGGTTAATAAAAATAACCACACAGTTTGACTTGCTGATCACTGCGGTCAATTTACGCAGCGCCTGAGACATCAGACGCGCCTGCAGACCCACATGAGAATCTCCCATGTCGCCGTCGATTTCTGCTTTTGGAACAAGCGCCGCAACCGAGTCCACAATAATGATGTCTACCGCGCCAGAACGCACCAGAGTTTCCGTAATCTCCAACGCCTGCTCGCCGTTATCCGGCTGAGAGATATAAAGATTGTCAATATCCACTCCAATCTTACCCGCGTATGCCGGATCAAGCGCATGTTCTGCATCAATAAACCCTGCCACACCGCCGCGCTTTTGCACCTCAGCTACCATATGCAGAGCAACTGTTGTCTTACCGCTGGACTCCGGACCGTAAATCTCTATAATACGTCCTTTCGGAATACCGCCAAGTCCAAGCGCGATATCCAGACTCAGAGAGCCTGTTGGAATCGTCTCCACATTCATATTTTTACCGGAATCGCCAAGTTTCATCACGGAGCCTTTGCCAAACTGTTTTTCAATCTGAGAAAGCGCCGCATCCAATGCCTTCATTCTATCTTCATTCATATTGATTTCTCCTCATGCGAACTAATGTTCGTTTTTTCTTTTTCATATTAGAACATTTTATTTTAAATGTCAACACTTATTTTCCGACCGTCCCCTATACTTCTTCTTTCAGATGCAGCTTTATAATATCACATATTTATATCATTTTCAACTCTTATTGTATAAAACTATTGTCTAGGATAACGAAAAGAGCACCCTTTCAGATGCTCTCTCTCATCAAATTCTTTTTTCAACTACTTCGCCTTGTTTCTTATAAATACTGTTTGCCGCAATCACACCACGTACGCAGGAAACCGGATATACCTGGCTGCCGCGTCCGATTACGGTTCCCGGATTCAGTACAGAATTGCAGCCAACCTCCACGTTGTCTCCCAGCATCGCGCCGAATTTTTTCAGCCCGGTAGCAATCTGCTCCTTTTGATCTTTCACGACAACAAGCGTTTTATCTGACTTTACGTTAGAAGTAATACTGCCTGCGCCCATATGCGCTTTAAAGCCAAGTACGGAATCACCGACATAATTATAATGCGGCACCTGTACTTTATTAAACAGAACCACATTTTTTAATTCTGTGGAATTGCCAACAACCGCGCCCTCACCAACGATCGCGTTGCCGCGGATAAAGGCACAGTGGCGGATCTCGGCCTCTTTGCCGATAATCGCCGGTCCGTTAATGCAGGCAGTCGGCGCTATCTTCGCGGATTTTGCCACCCAAACATTTTCTCCCCGCTTTTCATATTCTTCCGGGCTAAGCTTTTCGCCCAGTTCCAGAATAAATCCGCTGATCTTTGGGAGTACTTCCCACGGATAAACTGCTCCCTCAAATAAGTCTGCCGCAATCGTCTCACTTAGCGTATACAGGTTACTGATCTTTGCTGTTTCCATAATAATCTCCATTCCGCCGCCTTTCAGTTGGCGGCACAAATAGCAATGAAAGTGTTTTACACCTTCAAGTTTTCGTGTTATAATTGACTCAATTAATAAGGCATCCCGGCATCAATATCAGATGCACCCACCCGTTTTGCTGTTGATGTGCAGGTGCGCCTCTTTTCTTAGGTGGGAATACCGTTATATAGGTTCACTATGTGAGCCTTCTTTTTGTGTCTAATTCACGATTTTGGCTTAATTTACTTTCTTTCACACTATACCCTCCTCTTTTCATAGCTTTCTTTCCGGCTATTTCTTTCCTTTTGCCGATGTTTTGTAAAACTGCGCCGCGGCATCAAATCCGCCCCGCAGTTCATACTGCCGATTCATACTTAATACGTTCTCTGTATGTCTTCTGACAAAGGTATTGAGCTTTGTCATGTATTCCTCCGGTGTGATGCTTCCTTCAGCAACATAAGTAAGTCCTTTTTCCCAACTGGCGGTCAGCTCCGGATTCAAAAGCGATCGAATGGAAACGCTCACCACATCAAAGATCATTTCTCCCAGCAATGTCGGCGTCAGGATTTGTGTCTTTTTATTCAGGGCAATATATTTATTTGCCACTAGTTTTTTCAGAATTTCCGCACGCGTCGCACTCGTGCCGATCCCACTGCCGCGGATATGTTCGCGCAGTTCTTCATCCTCAATCAGCTGACCGGCATTTTCCATCGCTAATATCATCGAACCAGAATTATAACGTTTCGGCGGAGATGTTTCTCCCTCCTTGATCTCAAGTGCTTTGATCTCCAGTTTTGTCCCCTTACGCAATGTCCGCAGTGTTTCCAAGAGCTTCGGATCTACATTCTCTTCTTTGCCGGCTTTCACATTTGCTACCTTAAGATATCCCGGTTCTTCTAACACTCTAACAGAAGCAAAAAATTTTTCTCTCCCGATCGCCGCAGTTAAATTAATCTTCTGGTAAACAGCCGCCGGATAAAAAATACTCAGAAATCTTCTGACAATCAGTTCATAAACTTTCACTGACTGCGGCGACAGTTTCGTCAATGCATTCACCCCCTGTCCGGTCGGAATGATCGCATAATGATCTGTAATCTGTTTATCATTAACATAACGGCTCTTGCTGATGCCCTTATAATGTTCTGAATTCAGCACTTCTGCCGCAAATGCGGCAACCGGCGCATAACCGCCAAGTCCACGAATATTTTTATCGATTTCTTTAGCCACCGCCGTCGAAAGCACCCTTGCATCTGTTCGCGGATAAGTGACAAGTTTACGTTCATATAATTCCTGCACCGTACGCAGAGTTTCATCCGGACTAATTTTAAAAAGCCGCGAACAATCGTTTTGTAATTCTGCCAGATTAAATAACAGCGGCGGATTTTTCTTTTCTTTTTTGCGCTCAATGTTATCTACCGTCGCCAAAAATGGATTTGTCTGCTGCAATTGCGCAATCAGCGTTTCCGCATCCTTTTTTTCCTTAAAACCATTTTCCTTATAAAGCTTCGGAAAAGCAAACCACGCTGAACCCTCTACCGCACGAAACTCCCCCTCTATTTCACTATCCTGACAGACAAGCGCACTGACAACGCGATAAAACGGTGTCTTTACGAAAGCACGGATCTCCCGTTCCCGCCGTACGATCATTCCCAGTACACAGGTCATTACCCGGCCAACAGAAATCACAGTATATTTTGTATTTAAATAATTAGAAATGGTATTTCCATATTTCAGACTGAGCAGACGTGAAAAGTTAATACCCATCAGATAATCTTCTTTTGCACGCAGATAGGCTGCATTCGCCAGATGATCATACTCTGAGAGATCCTTCGCTTTTTCTATTCCACGCAGAATTTCTTCCTCTGTCTGTGAATCAATCCACACTCGCAGGCGTTTCTTTGCTCTCTTATCCACATGCGCCTGCTGCTCCACAAGGCGATAGATATATTCTCCCTCGCGTCCCGAATCAGTACAGACATAAATCGTATCCACATCACTGCGGTTTAAAAGACTGCTGACAATCCGGAACTGCTTCGCCACCCCCGGAATCACCTCATAGAGGAATTTTTCCGGTAAAAAAGGAAGTGTCGCAAGGCTCCACTTCTTATACTTTTCATCATATGCCTCCGGATAACTCATCGTCACCAGATGACCAACACACCAGGTAATGACAGCAGTATCTCCCTCAAGATACCCATCACGCCGGGCCGTATTTATTTTCAGCGCTTTTGCAAATTCCTGCGCCACACTTGGTTTTTCTGCTATAAATAATGATTTTGCCATATACCTCTCACTTTAGTTACTGCGGATATCGTCTGCAAAACACACGTCCCGCCACTGCGAAACAAATACCTCCTGCAGCCAGAAGAATCAGTGATCTCACTGCGTTCATCACATTCGAAGACGCAAATGTATGTTGCTGAAACAAACTGAATACCGTCACATATTTCAGAAAAGAAAGTTTCGGAATCAAATAAAACAACAGGTAAACACCATAAAATACTGCCGGAACCACAGCTCCCGCTTTCCAGTAAGCGGACGGTGCATTTTTCTTTCGCATAGCAGAAATCAGTATACAGTATCCACACCAGAACATCTGCATACAAAAACCTCCTGCATTCAATCGCAAATAGCTGCTGCTTTTCCATACGCCAGTCAGATCATAAATTCTGCCGGCACAACCTAATGCCACCGAAAAAAGATCCAGTACAAGTACCGTCAGAACCAGGAACAAACTTTTTGTCACCAGCACTGCTTTCGGGGTAATCGTTGTCGCCAGAATAAAATCCATTGTCTTTTCTTCCATGCAGCGGTCCATCAAGTTGTATGCCAGCACACTAATCATACCGATTGGAATCACCAGCACCGGCAGAGTATCCCAAAAAATATCCGAGATTTCAATCAGCCGCATACTGCGGATCCCCGCTGCCAGTAATAGACTGCAAAGCTGAAGTATATAAGCAATCAGTATCGGCTTTGTATTTCTTTTAAAATCCTGTTTCAGTATCGGTAAACTTATCATCTGACCGGCCTCCCATATCATAAATATGTAGAAACGTCTCTTTCAAAGGCAGCGGCAACGGCTCAATACTAGTTACCGGATATCTGGAAAGTGCCTGCAGAAGCGGTAGAAGTGCTCCCTGCACTGTCACCACCAAATTACGGTCTTTCAGCCTTTTCACCACAAAGGACTCGTTTGTAAATTTCATTGCCGCATGTCCGTTGGCAAACTGAATCAGATAATCGCGGTACATATTTTCACGCATGTTCTCTACATCGCCAATATATACCACCGTTCCTTTTTCCAATAATACAACACGGTCGCAGGTCAAATCTGCAGCATCCACCGAATCCGTTGTCAAAAGAATCATCTTTCCTTTTTCTTTCTCTTCCAAAATAATGTCTACCAGCGCACTTCCTGCCCTTTTATCCAGATTTCGAAACGGATTGTCTAAAAGAACAACCTTTGGATTATGCAGAAGCGCACAAACAATTCCTGTTTTCTGTACTTCCGCGGAAGTCATTTTTCCAATTTTAACATCCACATCCAATTCCAGACGATATGCCAGTTCAAACATATACTCCAGATTTTTTACGCCCCGCATAGCTGCATTGGAACGCAGAAATTCTCTTCCCGTCATCATCGGCGGTAATGCTATCTCATCCGGCAGATAACCGATGATCTGGTGAAGGGAGCGCGCCCACTGCTGACAGTCTCTGCCATTAATCGCGCACCTTCCCTTCGTCGCAGTCTCAAACCCCATAAGCACACGAAGCACTGTGGATTTTCCGGCGTCTTTTTCTCCCAAAAGTCCAAACACTTCTCCTTCTTCCACTTCAAAAGAAAAATCGAATATTCCTTTCCCGTCTTCATATCGCTTCGTCAGGTTCTTAAATCGTATCATCTGCTGTTCCTTTTATTATTTTTTGGTAATGTATCCCAATGCCTTTAAGCATTCTGCGCAGAGCACAGCTCCGCCGGCCGCTCCTCTCACGGTATTGTGAGAAAGTCCGACAAACTTATAATCATAAACGGTATCTTCACGCAGTCTTCCGATCGATACGCCCATTCCCTTTTCATAATCCACATCTTCTTTTACCTGAGGACGATTGTCTTCTTCCATGTACTGAATAAACTGCTTCGGCGCGCTCGGAAGCTGCAGTTCCTGTGGCAGTCCAGAGAAATTCACCAGTTTTTCGATTAACTGCTCTTTCGTTGGTTTCTTTCTGAATTTCACAAACACCGCAGCAGTATGACCATTTAATACCGGCACACGAATACACTGGCAAGTGATCACCGGTTCTGCGGCTTTTACAATAACACCATCTTTAATCTCACCTAAAATACGCAGCGGCTCCTGCTCGGATTTTTCTTCTTCTCCACCGATATACGGAATAATGTTTTCCACCATCTCCGGCCAATCCTTAAAAGTTTTACCGGCTCCTGAGATTGCCTGATACGTGGTCGCCACTACTTCATACGGCTCAAACTCTCTCCACGCTGCCAGTGCAGGAGCATAACTCTGAATGGAGCAGTTCGGCTTTACTGCAACGAATCCTCGGGTTGTACCCAGACGTTTTTTCTGGAACTCAATTACTTTGAAATGCTCCGGATTGATTTCCGGCACTACCATCGGCACATCCGGTGTCCAACGATGTGCACTGTTATTAGAAACAACCGGTGTTTCTGTCTTCGCGTACTCTTCCTCGATCTTTTTGATCTCGTCCTTCGTCATATCTACAGCAGAGAATACGAAATCCACGCTTGCTGCTACTTTCTCTACCTCATTTACGTTCATTACCACAATATTCTTTACCGCTTCCGGCATCGGAGTTGTCATTTTCCAGCGGCCGCCTACTGCTTCCTCATAAGTTTTTCCGGCGCTTCGCGGACTTGCTGCCAATGTCACAACCTCAAACCACGGATGATTTTCCAACAGAGAAATAAATCTCTGTCCCACCATACCGGTTGCACCTAAAATACCAACTTTCAGTTTTTCACTCATCACTTTTTCCTCCTCACTTTGTATAAACGACGCGTTCTTCCCAGAATAATGACCGCGCAGTTATCAAATATCTATTTGCCGCAAAACGGATGATCCTTTAGCCACACACGATTGTTCTCAATTGCTTTTTCCATGGCCGCCTTTGACGGTGCCCCGATCGTCTCCCGTTTTTCCACGCAGGTCTTAAGGCTTATTGCCTCATATATGTCTTCCTCAAATACCGGACTGATTACTTTATATTCTTCTAACGTCATCTCATCCAGCGAGCAGTTTTTTTCAATGCAGTACAGCACCAGTCTTCCTACAATACCATGTGCATCACGGAACGGCACTCCATGATTTACCAGATAATCTGCAGCATCTGTGGCATTCGTAAAGCCGTTCTTTGCACTATCCTCCATGCGGTCCGGATTAAATTTCATGGTTGAAAGCATGCCTTCAAATAATGCAATACAGCCTTTTACCGTATCGATGGCGTCAAACGTCAATTCCTTATCCTCCTGCATATCTTTATTATACGCAAGCGGTATCCCCTTCATCGTTGTCAGAAGAGACATCAACGCACCATAAACACGGCCTGTCTTTCCACGAATCAGTTCGGCAATATCCGGATTTTTCTTCTGCGGCATAATACTGCTGCCGGTACTGTATGCATCATCGATCTCCACAAAACGATATTCATTTGTATTCCAGATAATAATTTCCTCGCTGAAACGACTCAAATGCATCATCACCGTCGCCAGTGCAGACAACAGTTCAATCAGATAATCCCTGTCTGACACAGAGTCCATACTGTTCAAAGTCGGGCCGTCAAAGTCCAACAGCTCCGCTGTATACGCACGATCCAGCGGATAAGTCGTACCTGCCAGAGCTCCGCTGCCAAGTGGACAATAATTCATTCGTTTATAAATATCCGCCATACGCTGACGGTCACGCTTAAACATTTCAAAATAAGCACCAAGATGATGTGCCAGGGTAATCGGCTGTGCCTTCTGTAGATGTGTAAAGCCCGGCATATAGGTAGACGTATGAGCTTCCATCATCTGTAAAAGTGTCTCAAGAAGCTTTTTTAACAGCGCGTCAATCTCTGTAATCTCA
Organism: Marvinbryantia sp.; assembly: GCA_050944495.1. Lineage (GTDB taxonomy): Bacteria > Bacillota > Clostridia > Lachnospirales > Lachnospiraceae > Marvinbryantia. The sequence goes on along the minus strand of JBMNRF010000022.1, from coordinate 40,466 downwards.
TCCCTTGTATAAAGCTTCATATCAAGCGCCACCTGATCGTTCCTGCTGCGTCCGGTGTGCAGTTTTTTACCTGCGTCTCCGATACGGTCAATCAGATTTGCCTCCACAAAGCTATGAATGTCCTCATATTCTTCAGTAATCGGAAGAGTACCGTTTTCCACATCCGCAAGAATTCCCTGCAGCCCCTCCAGAATCTGTTCTTTTTCTTTTTCTGTCAGAATTCCCTGTTTTGCCAGCATTTTTACATGTGCCATACTGCCCGCAATATCCTGTCGGTAAAACTTGCTGTCAAACGTTACCGATGCGTTGAACCGATAGACCAGTTCGTCTGTCGCTTTTGTAAAGCGACCACCCCAAAGCTGTGCCATGATGTCCCTTCTTTCCGTAATATATATCTAGGTTATAACTCCTGCATTCTATCATATTTTCAAATCTGCCGCAAGTATACACCCTCTTTTTCTCACACAGGAATTTACGTATCTATGATTTGTTTTTTGCATTATTTCTACCATATCCGCAGATCTGTTCCTTCTATTTTCGTACAGAAAACACGCAGCCGCAATAGTCCTGACGATACAGTCCGTACGTGGCCGATAATTCTGTAGACCGCTTATAACCATTCTTCTTTTTAAAATCTGACGGCAGCCAGGAAATACCATACTCTGCTGCCAGTTCTTCCCCAATCTGATTAATCAGAGACGCATTTTTTAACGGACTGATTGTCAAGGTCGTGGCAAAATAATCCGCCCCGGCTTCTTTCGCTCTTTTAGCGGTTTCCGCAAGTCGAAGACGAAAACACTGTTCGCAGCGCGCTCCGCCTTCCGGCTCTTTTTCCAAACCACGCACAGTTTCATAAAAACGCCGCTCATCAAATTCACCCTCTGCAAACTGTACCGAATGTGAAAAAGGCATTTGTGTAATCAGGCGCTGCTGTTCCTCCACGCGTTTCCAATATTCCTCTTTGGGATAGATATTCGGATTATAATAAAAAACCGTAATCCGAAAATATTCCGAAAGATACTCCAAAACATAACTACTGCAGGGCGCACAGCAACTATGCAGATAAAGAGAAGGAACTTTTTGTTTGGTTCTGTTTTGAGCAATCAAATAATCCAGTTCTTTCTGATAATTTCGCTGATTCATAAACTATTTTACTTCCTGATTTTTATTGTAATTTAAGTATAGCCTACATTTTCTCTCTATGCAATTCTTTTTCCTGAACAGTTGAGTAAGATATTCATTTTTAATTTTCCATTGACATCTTTTCATATTCTGTTTATTATATGTTAGAAATCTAACAGTTATATTTCTAACAATCTAATTTCATATTTTTTTAGGAAATGAGGTGTATTTATGTATTCATCCGACCAACATATTGGTATGCATATCAATATTGCATCCCATCTGATCCGGCGCCGGGCGGATGCCCTTTCTATGCCATTGGGTCTAAGCGGTGTTCAAACCCGGATCCTGCACTATCTGGAACAGTCTGAACAAAATGCCTCCCCTGTTTTCCAACGCGATATCGAAAAGCATTTCGGTATCCGCCGTGCCTCTGTGACAAGTGTTATATCCAATTTGGAACAAGGCGGTTATGTACAGCGCATGGCGGTTTCCGGTGATGCCCGTCTAAAACAGATTATTCTGACTGATTCCGGTCGTGAAGTTAATCGCCGTATGGCACAAAATATTGAAACACTGGAAGCACAGCTTTCGGGTCTTTTTACTGCAGAACAACGCGACTCTCTTCTTGACATGCTGCATAAGATTATTTTTGCACTGGATGATTTAAATAAAACAATATAATTTTATTTTAAGAGGTGATTTTATGTTTAAAAACATTCTTGCCTGTGTGGGAGAATATAAAAAGCCTTCCATACTGGCTCCTATCTCCGTAACATTTGAAGTGATACTTGAGGTTTTGATTCCACTGATGATGGCCACGCTCATTGATCAGGGTGTCACTCCCGGAAATATGAACCAAATCATTCGTTATGGAATTTTACTTATCATAGCTGCTATGGCTTCTCTTGCCTGCGGTGTACTTTCCGGCCATTTTGCCGCAGTAGCAAGCGCCGGTTTCGCCAAAAACCTGCGCAAAAAAATGTTCTATAAGGTACAGGATTTTTCTTTCACAAATATTGATCATTTTTCCACATCCAGCTTAGTCACCCGTCTGACCACAGATGTTACCAACGTACAAAATGCCTATCAGATGATCATCCGCATCGCCGTACGCGCACCGATCATGCTGATCTCCGCCTTTACGATGGCATTTATCGTAAATAACCGTCTGGCGCTGATCTATCTGGCAATTATTCCGTTTCTCGGTATCATCCTGTTTCTGGTAACGACAAATGCGCATCCCATTTTCAAGCGTGTATTCAAAAAATATGACCATCTAAATAATGTTGTACAGGAAAATGTCCATGCGATCCGTGTCGTAAAATCTTTTGTACGTGAAGACTTTGAAATCAAAAAATTCAAAACCTCCTCAGAGGATATCTTCCGCGATTTTGTCAAAGTAGAAAAAATCATCGCCTTCAATGCACCTGCCATGCAGATCTCTGTTTACAGCTGTATGCTGCTGATCTCCTGGATTGGCGCAAAGCTGATCGTCGGCGGCAATATGACTACCGGAGAACTCACCAGTATGTTTACTTATACCATGCAGATTTTGATGAGTCTGATGATGCTTTCGATGATCTTTGTCATGGTTATCATGTCCAGAGCCTCTGTGGAACGTATCAATGAAGTACTGACAGAGCAACCTGATATCGCTGATCCTCAGCAGCCGATCATGGAAGTGAAGGATGGAAGCATTTCTTTTGATCATGTATCCTTCAGTTACTCAAAGGATATAAATAAGCTCTGTCTGAAGGATATCCATCTGGATATCCGATCCGGTGAAACCGTCGGCATCATCGGCGGCACCGGCAGCGCCAAAAGTTCCCTTGTACAACTGATCCCGCGCCTTTACGATATCACTGCCGGCTCCTTAAAAGTAGGCGGGCATGACGTACGTGAATACGATCTTACCGTCCTACGCGATGCGGTTGCCATGGTACTTCAAAAAAATGTACTTTTTTCCGGCACAATCAAAGAAAATCTGCGCTGGGGAAATGAACAGGCAACCGATGCCCAACTTCTGCACGCCTGTCAGCTTGCCCAGGCAGACGAATTTATCCAGAATTTTCCGGATAAGTATGACACCCATATTGAACAGGGCGGCGCAAATGTTTCCGGTGGACAGAAACAGCGTCTCTGCATTGCCCGCGCCCTGCTGAAAAAACCAGCAATCCTGATTCTGGATGACAGTACCTCTGCTGTAGATACCCGTACGGATTCTCTGATTCAGAAGGCATTTACCGAGGAAATCCCGGACACCACCAAACTGATCATCGCACAACGCATTTCTTCCGTACAGCACGCGGACAAGATTATTGTTATGGACAACGGAACGATTTCTGCGGTCGGCACACATGAAGAACTGCTTGCGTCAAATCCGATTTATCAGGAAGTATACTATTCTCAGGTAAAGGAGGCATCTGAAAATGAGTAAAAAAGATGAACGAAATGCTATGGCACGCGGTCTTTCCTCCAAAGACCGTAAAAAGATGCTCACAGATAAAAATACAGCAAGCGCGCTGAAGCGCCTAACGGACTATATCTGGAAAGATTACAAATATCAGATGCTCATTGTCATCCTCTGCATATTATTAAGCGCCGTCACTGGCGTCGTCGCCTCCCTGTTTCTGCGCACGCTGATCGATGATTATATTACGCCGCTCCTGATTACAGACGCACCGGATTTCATGCCGCTGCTGCGCACACTGTTGATAATGGCATGCATTTATTTTGCCGGAGCGGTCGCTACCCTCATCTACAATCGCCTGATGGTAAACATCTCGCAAGGCGTACTGAAAACGGTGCGTGACGAAATGTTTGAACATATGCAGACGCTGCCAGTTAAATATTTTGACACCCATGCCTTCGGCGATGTGATGAGCCACTTCACCAACGATACCGACACTCTGCGCCAGATGCTCGCACAGAGTCTGCCCCAGATGTTTTCTTCTCTTGTAACTATTATTTCCGTAGCACTTGCCATGCTTACAACCAGTATTTATCTGTCGGTTGTCGTGGCTGTCTCTGTCTTGTTTATGCTGAAAGTGACCGGAAAGGTAGCCGGAAACAGCGGCAAATATTTTGTAAAACAACAAATTTCTTTAGGACAGGCAAATGGTTACATTGAAGAGATGATCAATGGGCAGAAGGTAGTAAAAGTATTTAATTATGAAAAACGTTCGGAGGAAGCCTTTGACCAACTGAATGAGGAACTCTGCAGTAACGCCACAAACGCAAACCGCTTCGCAAATATTCTGATGCCGATCATGGCAAACCTCGGAAATCTGCAGTATGTAATACTGGCAATTGTCGGCGGCATTCTGGCAATTTATAATATTGGCGGTGTGACTGTCGGTGTAATCGCAAGCTTTCTGCAGCTCAGTAAATCTTTCACGAACCCAATCGGTCAGATTTCCCAGCAGCTCAATTCTGTAATTATGGCGTTGGCAGGTGCAGCGCGTATCTTTGCGCTGATGGATGAAAAACCGGAGGATGACGATGGCTATGTGGCACTTGTGCGTGCCAGAGAAAACACCGACGGCAGCCTTGTAGAATGCAAAGAGCGCACCGGTACATGGGCATGGAAGCATCAGCACAGCGACGGTACACTGACCTACAAAAAAATGGAAGGCGATGTACGTTTCTATGATGTAGACTTTGGCTATGAAGAAGAAAAACTGGTGCTGCACAACATCTCCCTATACGCAAAACCGGGACAGAAAATTGCTTTTGTTGGTTCCACCGGCGCAGGAAAAACGACCATTACAAACCTGATCAACCGTTTTTATGATCTGGCAGACGGCAAAATTCGCTATGATGATATCAATATCAATAAAATTAAAAAAGCGGATCTTCGCCGTTCTCTCGGAATGGTACTTCAGGATACCCATTTGTTCAGCGGCACGATACGCGAAAACATCCGTTACGGCAAACTCGACGCAACCGATGAAGAGGTCATTGAAGCAGCAAAAATCGCCAACGCACATGATTTTATCGAGATGCTCCCGAACGGCTATGATACCATCATTTCCGGTGACGGTTCCGAATTATCTCAAGGACAGAGACAGCTTCTCTCCATTGCCCGGGCCGCGATTTCCAATCCTCCGGTCATGATTCTTGATGAAGCGACCTCCAGCATTGATACCCGTACCGAATCCATCGTCCAGAAAGGTATGGATGCACTGATGAAAGGACGCACGGTTTTTGTTATCGCACACCGCCTCTCTACCGTCCGCAACTCCGACGCCATCATAGTACTGGAGAAAGGGCGCATTATTGAACGCGGCACACATGAGGAACTGATAGAGCAAAAAGGCAAATATTATCAGCTGTACACCGGGGCCTTCGAAATGGAATAAAGCATTTTTTTAGCAAACAAAGAGGAACAGAATTTCTGATATCTAGCAGAGTCTGTTCCTTTTTTTATAAATTATGTTTTATTTTAAGAGAAATAATTCTCCATTTTCTAAGAATGCTCCCAAAAAATTATCCTCATCTATTTTTCCCAAAAATAATTTTTCAGACTCTTCCATAAACCGTACCGCCATATGCGCATCTAATAAAAATTCCCAATACAGCATTTTTTCCTGTACATGTTGTAACTCTGATATCAAACTTCGATACAATTCTTCTTCTGGAACTTTTGCATTTGAGGTATCCCACACTGGAAGTGCTGCACCTTTTTCATAAAGTTTAATAGAAAACTTTTGTAGAATTCTTCCAAGTGCATATACTGCTTCTTGAGGATATTGTGTTGAAGAATCTACTACAAACGCTTCGCTGACACCTCCAAGTACTTTTCCATGACTTTCTGGAAATGAAACAAGTTTTATTTTCCCATACAATGGATTATTTTTTTGCATAATGTTCCCTAACATATGATTCTTTGTAAAATACATGGGAATTCTGCTCATCATAAACTCATCTTCGATATCAAATGTACTTTTCTGAATATCCCTCTCTCCAAATGCCCCAATTTCCAACAATTTACAAAATTTATATACACCATTTGAAAATGCCCGATCTGGCATCTCTTTTCGAGAAATTATACGTTTACATGTTTCTTTTCCCGATTCACTCAAACAAAGAATTTCCAAATACATACGGTATCCTGTATCCATATCTGTTGCACAAGCTAACGGAGTCATTCCTTTTTCTATAAATACTTTACATACGGCAAGCAACTCCTCCCATGTTTCTGGGATTTGTAATTCATATTTATCAAATAACTCTGTATTTACAAGAAATACACCCATATCTTCCGCAAACGGTAAACCATAAATTTGATTCTGAAAAGTAACTGTTTCAAATGCCCCCTTCTGTAATTGTTCTTTAACATCTGGAGGCAGATAATTATTCATTGATAACACTTTTCCCGTCTGTACAATATTTTGCAAATAAGTACTCGTATAACAAAAATACATATCCGGTGTTTCATCCATCGCTACTGCTGACGGCAATTTTTCACGATATACTTCTGTATCCACACCTTCTGAACATATGCGTATATAATTTTGTTCTTCATGAAATTCTTCAATTGCTTCCTGTATTGCCTTTTGATAAATTTCATTCTCTTTTGACCAAGGATACCATAATTCCAATTCTATAACTGCATTCTCTTTTTTTACCTTTTGCCCAATTTTCGTCTTGTTTACCCAAATAAACATTCCGAGAAAAAGCAGCATAATGATCCCAAAAACTCCTGATGTAATTAATAAAAGCCGTCTTTTCTGCACTCTTTCTCCTTTCTACTTTTCAAGCAAAATATATATGAAAAAATTAGAACAATATTTTTTCTACCATTTCCTTTACTGCTCTTGCTAAGTTTTCATGTCCTTTTCGCGAAAGATGAATACAGTCCGTTACAGACACCTCTGCAACTTTTCCTGCATCCAGTAGCTGAACTCCTGGCATATCCGCAAAAATACTTTGATATTCTTTTGCTAATTCCCGGCTCTTTCTTACTGATTTTTCATCGTACTGACCATAAAATTCAGACTGCGCAATTTCTTCTCTTACTGGAACCGGTGCAATTACCAAAATTTCCGGCACCTTTCCCACCCAATATATAGACGGATTCTGTGCCATTTTTACCATATTCTGCATTCCTATAGCAATTTCCTTCGTAGATGGTGTAAAAATATGCCGCACATCATTTGTTCCCAACATAAATATAATCATATCGAGCGGTTGCTGACTCTGAATCATACAATTTAAAAATTTGCTCCCATTCCGATCCGGTGAAAGTGGATCATCAAACATAATTGTTCTACCGCAAAGACCTTCTTCAATAATTGTTACCTTATCCTTTAATAATTTTTGTAATACCCCTGTCCATCTCACCTCATCTGCATAGCGAAGGTCTCCTGCAACTGGATCCGGATTATGTCCCCACGTATTAGAATCTCCATAACACAAAATTCGTTTCATTTATCTCTCACTCCTTTTATCCTTTGACAGCCCCAAGTGTCATTCCTTCTATAAATTTATCACTTGCCACCATAAATGCAAGTAAAAGTGGAATAAAACTAATCATTGATGCTGCCATAATTGTTCCAGTAAGTGTTCCGTTTAAATCTTTCATTGACGCAATACCCAACGGCAACGTTTTCATCATTGTTTCATTAATAGTAATAAGTGGCCATGTAAGACTTCCCCACTGTCCTGTAAAATTAAAAATTGCCAATAAACTCAATTGTGGAACTGCAATCGGCATTACAATTTTAAAAAACGTCCCGTATGTACTGCATCCATCAATTGTCGCAGATTCCAATAAAGAATCCGGAATGTCTTTCATAAATTGCGTCAACATAAATACACCAAAAGCATTTGCTACACCTGGAAAAATCAGAGATTTATATGTATTTACCCAACCCAACTTTGATACAATTAAAAACAATGGTATCAAAGTTGTGACACTCGGAATAATTTGTGTTGCTACAATAACTGTAAATAAAATTTTGGCTCCCGGAAATTTTCTTTTTGCAAAAGCAAAACCAGCCATAGATGCTACTAGAATAACCAACCCTGTATTAATCCCAGATACAAGTATACTGTTCAGCATCCATCGAAGATATGCTCCATTTTGCATAGTAAGTACTTCTTTATAATTGTCTAGTGTTCCACCTACCGGCCAAAATTTTGGCGGATAGCTGATAATTGCGTTTGTATCCAGCATAGATGCAACAATCAACTGCCAAAATGGAAACAGTATAATAAATGCCAACAGTCCTGAGGTCAAAATTTTTAATGTCGTAAATATCTGTTTTTTTATTCTATACTTATTCATACCAGTTTCCTCCTTTTTTCTGTCCCTCTTTCGCGAAGTAATAGATTTTCCACACCATAAATACACAAAATAACTGCTAAAAATACTAATGAAGCTGCTGCCCCAAAACCGACACGATAATATTTGAAACTAAACTGATAGATTTCATATATAACAGTCTGTGTTGCTCCAAGAGGACCGCCATTTGTAAGCATGTACACAGATTCAAAAATCTGGAATTGCCAAATTGTATTCATTGTTACGCAGAGGATTACCGCATTTCGAATCAAAGGCAGCACTACATAGATTGTTTCCTGTACAATATTTGCACCATCTATTTTTGCTGATTCCAGACAATCTGCTGGAAGAGAACGCATCGCCGACATATATACAAAAATAAAAAAAGTTCCACCTTTCCAGAGTTCCAAAATCATGACTGCCATTTTTGCAGTAAATCCTCCATTTAACCAGCTGATTGGTTTCAAACCAATTGACTGTAGCAGCAAATTTAAAGGACCATTATTCGAAATAATATAAGAAATCAGAACACTTGCTACTACCATTGAAATCAGCATTGGAAGAAAATATACCATCTCACAAAAATGACTGAACCGTGTCTTCTTTTTTATCAATAAAGCAAAAAGAATGCCCAAAAACTGACTGACAGGCACTTCAATCAACATATAGATAAAGGTATTTTTAAATGCTCTTTGAAAATCCGGTGAGAGAATCACATCTTTAAAATTTTTCAATCCTACCCACTCAAAAGATGCCTGCAAAAAATTTCCATCATGAAAACTCAGATAAACCACATATCCTATTGGTATGATTGTAAATACAATAAAAAACAACACAAATGGTAGCAAAAAACTATATGAAACCGCATACTCCTTTATTTTTCTTTTTTTCATCAATCTTCTGTCCTTTCCTAAAAAAGAGATCTGCAAGTAATTACTTTTTCCTGCAGACCTCCTTTTTCATAAATCATTTACATTTTATAAAATTCTTCTTATTCACCACTGATTGCCTTCATAGAATCATCCATAGCCTGAATAGCTTCTGCCGGTGTACTTACACCACGTGCCACGCTTTCATAAAGTGTTTTCAAATTCTGCATCATTGCGTTGGCGTAATCAGATGCTGGACTCACCTGTAATTCCTTAATGCTTTCCGCTGCAATTGCCATAATCTCATCGCCTTCATACATCAAATCATTTGTTGCTAATTGCGGAGAGAAAAAGCCAACTTCTGATAAATATGTTTTTTCAATTTCCGGCCTGGTTACAAATTCTACAAATTTCCATGCTTCATCCGGATGTTCTGTCTGGCTAGAAATTGCAAGCATACCGATATTAGCAAAATTCCAATTTGCATGTGCCTCATCCTCTGCCGGACCTGATGGAATTTTAAATGCTCCAAGATTCATGTCTGATGCCTCTCTGATTATATTGGCATAGTGAATCTGCTGTGGGAACATAGCAACCTGTCCATTATAAAAATAAGCCCGTTCTTCATCTCTGTTTGTATATTTTTCCAATGGAAGAACAACCTGATCTTCATGATATAGCTTATTAAAAAATTCCAATCCTTGTATTCCCTGTTCATTATTAAATCCGATATTAGTCAAATTCTCATTCCACTGATCTGCACCAGCCTGAATGATATAAGTAAGAGGCTGCCAATAATCCTCCATTTCAAACATCATGCCCCACTGATCCGTTTCTCCATCCCCATCTTTATCTATTGTCAGCGCTTTCGCTGTTTTCTCCAATTCCTCCCATGTTGTCGGTACTTCTGTTATACCTGCTTCCTCAAAAAGATCTTTATTATAAAACATCACCGAGTTTAGTGCCACGAACGGAATCCCCATTAACTTTCCATCATTAGAACAATATTCCAGCGCTGACTGTGGATACCCAGACTTCTTTTCTTCATCTGCGTAATCATCTAACGAAAGAAGATAACCATTTTTTGCATAAAGCGGAAACTGCTCTGTCTGAAAACTAATATCCGGTCCGCTTCCTGCGGCAAACGCAGCCGTTTCTTTTTCCACTACAGAATCCCAAGCTACATTCAAAAATTCAACCTGAATATTGGGATATTCTTTATTAAATTCTTCGATTACAGACGCCCAAATTTCATCTTCACGATCTGAGTGCGGTGACTTCCAAAAAGTCAATTTTACATTTTCTTCTGCTGCTACAGTCATACCTCCTGCTGCAAGTGTACTTGCTGCCATGACAGCTGATAATAATACCGCAAATTTTCTTTTCATAGTTACCCTCCTATAACATTTGCTTTTCTTTGTTACAAGATGAGTATATTATTTTCTTATTTTTTCTGCTCGCAGGATTTTGACAAAATTTCTCACTTTTTTGACCTTTTGTACTCATTTACAGACATTCCAGTGAATTTTTTAAAACATCTGCCAAAGTAATCTGCATTAGGTATGCCCACTTTTTCAGCAATTTGATATACCTTCCAGTCACCAGTTTTCAACTGATCGCAGGCATGACGCAATCGAATGCTATTTAAATATTCTACTAATGTGACACCTTTCTTCTTTCGAAAAATCCTACTCAGATAACTCGGATTCATAAAAAATTTTTCAGATACTGCCGCTAAAGAAAGACTACTGTCCGCATAGTTTTCTTCCAAATAATCTGTAATCTGATCCACAACATCTCTGTCATCCTCTGATTTCCCAAATTGACATGCCACCCTTACCAATGCCTCTTTAATTTCCTGTCTCTTCAACGGTTTTAAAATAAAATCTATTGCTCCCGCCCGAAGCGCTTTTTGTGCATATTGGAAATCATCATACGCTGTCACAATAATCACTTTTATTCTTTTATGCATTTTCATAATCTCTTCTGCCAGAGTAATCCCATCCATAATAGGCATTTTAATATCTGTGATCACAATATCCGGCATTTCTTCTTTGATTCTAAAAAGTGCCTCTACACCATTCGATGCTTCTCCCGTTATTTTCATGTGAAATTCTTCCCAATTTACAATAATCTTCAACAAATTTCTTGTACTTTCTTCATCCTCTACAATTAAAACCTTTATCATTCTCATTCTCTCCCTCATAATAAACAGGTACTCTTAAGCATATCATTGTTCCTTGTTTTTCTGAACTTTTTATCTCATACTCTATATTTGTATCATAAAAAATTTTCATTCTTTCAATTGTCCCGCGAAATCCAAAACTTTTTTCATTGGTATCTAATGAGTCCCCCATCAATTCCGCTACCTTCTCTTTACTCATTCCTACGCCGTCATCTTCTACACTAAATACAAGATAACCGTTTTCTTCATACCCTGTTACATAAACACATCCATACGTACCCTTCTGACGTATCCCATGATTTACTGAATTCTCCACAAATGGTTGTAAAATCATCTTCAAAATCCTTCTATCCCAAATTTCTTTATCTATCTCAATCACATAACGCAAACTTTCCCCATAACGAATTTTTTGTAGATTTAGATAATCTTTTACCATCTGCATTTCTTCTTTTACAGAAATAATTTCTTTCCCTTTACTAAGCAATGTGCGATAATAACTGCCAAATGCTTCCAGCGCATCATAAACCTCCTCATTTTTTCCACTAAGAGCCAAATACCCCATTGCATCAATCGTATTATACAAAAAATGTGGTTTCATTTGTTCCTGAAGTGCATTCAACTCCGTTTTTCTCTTAATCCTTTCTTCGTCATATACTCGTTGAATGAGTTTATCAATTTCATCTACCATATCATTATACGTATTTTTTAATACATTCATTTCTACAAAAGGTATTTTTCCATCTAAAATCTCAATTTTTTCAAATTTTTTACCACGCATTTGATTCATAGCATACGTGAGTGTTTCCAACGGTTTTGCAATATATTTTCTTGTCATCAAAAAATTAATTACACAAAAAACTGCCAGAAATAAAATTGCAAGCACAAGCAACCAGGTCAGCATACCAGAGGTATCCAATATATTCTTCACGCGCACACCTGAAATAATTTGCCATCCATATGGTTCTATACTATGTTCTGCAAGATACATTTTCCGATTATTTATTTTCATTTGAGGTGATACAGCTCTTGCTCTTATATCTTCCAGCTTTAATTTTAAGGCTGGAATTGTAACACTCGATTGGCTATTTACCACTTTTCCAGTATTGTCCAAAAGATATAATATTTCCCCGTCTTCGGATAAGGCATCTTCTACACTATTTTCAAATGCTGAAATATCTATATTTAACATCAGAATTCCAATCGGCTGATAATCTATTGGACTGTTAATCACTCGAATCAATGATACCGCTGTTTCCAAACCACTTTTAGTCAATACTCTATCTGCATTCACTTTCAGGCAATAGGATCCTTTGAGTGCACATACTTCTTCATACCATTTTGCATCTTTTACATTTTCCGTTCTAAGTACACGTACTTGATTACGATCGATACTACTGGCATGGTTGGCAAAATCCCATATGTATATTCCATTAATATGCGTCTTTGAATCTACCATTGAAAAAAATTGATGCAATGCCTGTTTCTGCAACTCTCCGTTTTTTTCTTCTAATGCCTCTGTCATCGCACTACTCGATAAAATAATTTTCGAATAATAGGCAACATTATCAATCAAATTAGTCACATTATGTTCTATTGTCATCATTGTCTGATGCGAAATATTTTCCGCCTGTTCCTGCGCGCTCCAATTACTAATCTGATAAAAACATATGAAAATAATACACCATGATAAAAGCAAAAGTACCCCAAAATTACTTGCCAACTTTACAGAAATTTTTTGAGTCGATTTTCTCTTTCTTCCTGTTGTATACATAAACACTTCCCCTTTTCCGTTCTATTTCTCTATTTTACATAGATTTTCTATCTTTGTAAATTAAGCAATACGTCTTTACACACTCCCCGCCCCATTTTCATAAACTATCATATCACTTGATGGAGGTATCCGATGCAGTCATTATTAGAATGTAATCATGTCTTTTACTCCTATCACACACCGGCTGGCGAAACACCTGCACTTTCGGATGTTTCGTTTACGGTGCGCGATGGAGAATTTGCTGTAATCGTCGGTCCCAGCGGCTGCGGCAAATCCACACTCCTTTCGCTTTTATGCAGCCTTCTTGCGCCGGAATCCGGGTCCATCCTGCTAAACGGCAGAGAACTCGGCCGGCACACAGATTTTCATATTGGATATATGCCACAGAAAGATCAACTCTTTGAATGGCGCAATATTTACGGCAACATTACGCTGGGCTTAGAAATCCAGCATCAAATGACAAGTGAAAACCTTGTACTTGCCGAAAAACTGATGCGCGAATACGGTCTCTGGGAATTCCGTCATGTCAAGCCAAGCCAGTTATCCGGCGGCATGCGTCAGAGAGCAGCGTTGATCCGAACCCTGGTGCTGCAGCCGTCCCTGCTGCTTTTGGATGAACCGTTTTCAGCACTGGATTACCAAACAAGGCTTTCTGTATCCGACGATATTTATCAAATCATTAAAAAAGAACACAAAACAGCGATCCTCGTTACACATGATCTGGGCGAGGCCGTCAGTATGGCCGACAAAATCCTGGTTCTGTCCCGCCGCCCTGCCACGGTAATCGCCGAGATTCCTATAGAACTTGGCATTTCCGACCGTACACCAATAAAATCCCGAAACGCAGCACCGTTTAAAGATTATTTCAATCAGATATGGAAGGAGCTGAACGAACATGCGTAATTTTTTCAGACCGCCTGCCGCCGTATCCGCAGCCGGACTTTCTCACCATCAAAAAGCCTATCTTCACTCGCGTGCACGTCATAAGCTGTTTGTTAAGATCATGCGTATCGTACTGCTGCTAGGCTTTTTAGGGCTCTGGGAAGCTTCTACGCAGCTTAGATGGATCGACGGCTTTATCTTCAGCAGCCCAAGCCGTATCACTGCCACATTTACCAATATGTTAAAAGACGGTACCATTTTTTTGCATATCGGTACAACGCTTTGGGAAACCATCGCAAGCTTTCTGCTGGTCGTCCTCGTCGGTCTTCTGTCGGCAATTCTCCTGTGGTACAGCGATAAGCTCTCTGAAATCCTGGAACCTTATCTGGTTGTCTTAAACAGTCTGCCGAAATCAGCTCTGGCGCCGCTTTTAATCGTCTGGCTTGGCGCAAACCGTACCACGATCATCGTTGCCGGTATGTCCGTCGCCATTTTCGGTACAATATTAAATCTTTACACAGGCTTTCGTGAGGTCAGTTTAGATAAAACCAAACTAATCTATACACTTGGCGGAAACCGCTACCACGTTCTGACAAAGGTCGTACTTCCAAGCACAATCCCTGCGACAATCAGCATTATGAAGGTTAACATTGGTCTCTGTCTCGTCGGCGTGGTGATCGGCGAATTTATCGGCGCCAGAAGCGGTCTCGGCTATCTTATCATCTATGGCAGTCAGGTATTCAAGCTCGACTGGGTACTGATGAGTATTGTGATTCTTTGTATCATTGCTATGGGATTGTACGCACTGATCGGTGCTGTAGAAAAATGGTATCGGAAACGGATATAGGTTCATAATAAAATATCCCGGACATATGTCCGGGATATACGCTCATTTTCTTCTTAACTTTCTACTACTTCCAGTACATCCATCGGACATGCTTTTACACAGATTCCACATGCGGTACATTTAGATGCATTCGGTTTGTCCTCCATTTTTACCATCAAACCAAACGGACATGCTTCTACACATTTGCCACATCCGGTACAGAGCTTTTTGTTTACCATGTAAACACCCTTTGCATTCTTAGTAATCGCGCCTGCTTCGCACACTTCCGCACATTTCCCGCACTGCGGACAGGCCATTGGACGAACAGTTCCTTTTCTTTCCACGATCTGGATGCAGGACTTGTCCGGATCAAACTCTTTATAATAAGCGTTTGAGCACGCGCGAACACATTCCAGACATGCCATACAGGTACTGCCTTTTTTTACTGTTAATTTCTTCATTTTGCTATCCTCCGCTTTTTTCACACATTCTCTTTATTATAATACCATTTTTCGACCGAATCTTCAAGAAAAATCACTGCAAATATTTACCGTTCCCAGGTCTTTTCTTAAAACGTGCTTTGATACAGTCCTCGCCCTTTTTCAAACACTCATCCGCCCCATTTTTCCCGAGGATATCCTGAAAAATCTCCACCTCCTGCAGAACACCTGTCCCATGCGGTACCATATAAGCTCCCGCATCGCTTCCAGCCGCCATCTGCACGCCACATGCATAAGCATATGCAATATTTTCGCATTCCATTGTAAAAATCTGTTTCAATATTTCATCCGTATAGCGACCGCAGCCGATCAGATTTTTTGTCGTCACTGCCGTAGGTACCCAAACACATCCCATATCTGCCATTGCTTCCATACATTCCCGACTGATGTAGTTCCCATGCTCGATACTTTCCGCGCCGGCGATTACTGCCGGAAGCACGGCCTCCGTACCATTCGCATGCACCATTACCGGAAAACCTTCCTCATGCGCGATATGAATCATTTCGCAGATGCGCTCCTTTTCCAGCGCCAATTCGCTTAAAACTCCATAGCCAGAATATTCCATAATCCCGGAAACCATAATCTTTACAAAGTCACCGCCGTGCGCACGCACTTCTTTTATACATTCCCGATATTCCGTAAATGACGACACACTTTTTCCGACAATACCGCCGTAATGTCCCTGCCAGTGAATGGCAAAAACAGGGGTACGATAATCAATACCGTACTCCCCTGCCAGTTTTTTTGCCTGTTCAGATACCCCATACCGATCACCGCCATCACGGATAAACGTAACGCCCGCCTCCCGATATGCCTGCAGATATCTACGGATAATCCCAATATCCGCGCCGCATTTATGATCTTCAACCGCCCTGCGGTAATTAATCCCATTCATAAACAAATGAGCGTGACATTCTCCAAACATCTTCTGCCTCACCACTATAAAAAATTTTTCCTTATTTTTATAGTACCGCAAACTCCATAAATGTCAACTAAAATCCCTAATATCTCTTTTTCTCACTCATCCAGGAAATCAGCGCGCATACCATAATGACCGCAAGCCCTGCCGCCAACATGGAAAACGCAAGTGTCATTGGATGCGTCACACACCAGGAAATCGTTTTCTGAAGCAGTTCCAGATTAAGACCAAGTTCCGCTCCCTTTCTAGTTTCCTCTACGATTGCATTCATGCCAAAAAACATCACAAATGCCGGAATCATGCGAACCAGGCTTAAAATCTGCGCATTCTTCATCCGTGTCAGGTACAAAAACAAAAACTGCAGCGCTAATACAATATAACCTACTCCCAGATACAGCAGTGTCAGCGCAACCTCCGCCAATTGTTTTTCCATCGGTACTTTTCTTAAAACCATTGTCAATACGCAAAAAGCCAGTCCGGCTGCGGCACAGAGCGTCAGTAGAAGTACTCCATACAGATATCGTCCAAACACACGATTTCCAGCTGTGACCGGAAGCACCAAGGTAGAAATCTCTGCACCGCCGGTCGCGAAAAAGTTATTTGAACAGACACAGAGCGCTCCAAAAATCATATACAGCGCGCCGAAAGACGGGGTCGTATCCGCTGCAAAAAAGGTGATTGCTCCCGCAATTACTAAAAACAGTCCCATAAATTTTACTAACGACGTTGATTTCATAAAATCAAGCTTTACACATTTTATGGTACGCATCATCTACTCCTCCATTCCTTTGATCATATGCACCACGATCTTGTCAATCGTTGGTTTCTCCAACAGACATTTCCCAGACAGGTAAGCGCCGTCATCCGTTTTTGCCAGTGCTTCAAACCCAATGCCGCTTTCTTGAATACCGATCAGCAGTCTGCGCGTCTGCACGTCCAGATCCTCCTGTCCTCCTTTTACTAACACAAACTTTTCCTGTAACTCTTCTTTTGTCTCAAAGAAAATCTTTCTGCCGCCGTCAATAAAAAAAATATAGTCGGCAATATCCTCCAGATCGCTCAGCATATGCGTGGAAAACAATACGCTGTGTTCCCCGTCGCTGATATATTCCTGCAGCAGTTGTAAAATTTCCTGACGTACCACCGGATCCAATCCATTCGTGGCTTCATCAAGAATCAACAGCTTTGTCTCTCTTGAAAGTACCATGGCAAACATCAGCTTAACCCGCATACCGCGGGAAAAATCTTTTACTTTCTTTTTCTCCGGCAGCTTCCATTTTTTCACAAGCGCGTCAAATTTCTGTGCCTGATAGGTCGGATAAAAATCTTTTAAAATGGTGCGCACCTGCTTTAAAGTGAAATCCGGCATCATGCTTGCACTGTCTCCAATATAACCAATGGCTTCCTTATAGGTTACCTCATCCTCCTCATAACGTATTCCGTCTACATTTATGTCCCCTTCATCCGCCTTTACCAAATGCATGATCGAACTTAAAGTTGTCGTCTTACCTGCACCGTTCTGCCCAACGTATCCCATAATATAGCCTTTCGGCAATGTAAAGCTGATGTCCTGCAATGCAAAATTGGGGTACTGTTTGCTCAGTCTCCTTACCTCTAATACATTCTCACTCATGTGACCATTTGCTCCTTTCTGTCTGCCAATGCATTTCTCCTGTGAAATATACCGCCATTTCCGACTTTAAAAAAGTAACATAATCAACGATTTTCCTGCAGCAGTTTCAGAGTCTGCACCAATTCTTCGTCTGTCATCTGAAGCTGTCTGGAAGCGGTGATTGCCGCATCCAGATGCTCCTCTATCTGCCTTTGCACCTGTTCCGTCAACAGCTGATTGTCTCTTTTTAAGACAATACTTCCCTTTCCCTGCACAGAGGCAATATAGCCTTCTGCCTCCAGCTCCCGGTATGCTCTCGTCGTTGTAATTACGCTGATGCCAAGCTCCTTTGCCAACTGACGGATAGACGGAAGCACCGTTCCTTCTTTTATTTTTCCATTTAAAATCTGCTCCTTTATCTGATCCCGTATCTGCGCATAAATCGGAAATTCAGATTGATTTGAAATAATAATTTTCATCAAATTACTCCTTTAGTGACACGCATTTATTTTCCGGACGTCTCCTTCCAATAAACGCAATAAAGTATATACTGTATATATATCATTATATACAGTATATACTTTATGTCAATACTCTTTTCTAAATTTTTTACTGCTTTCGTTCCTGTACCGGAATAAACATCAATACAAATACCAGCAGAAGCAGAAAGCAGGCAAGTAAAATGGATTTCTCCCCGTACTTTTGTGTGATGAGCATCGAGAAGGTCGCTCCGACAATAAAGACAGCGATAATCCCGTAATATTTCAAACTTTTCTTCTGCTTCGCATGATCCTTATTTACCCTTGCATAAAACAAATGCTCTGTTGCCGTACGCAGATTTCCGGTACACATCGTAGTCGTATAGCTGCTGCTTCCCTCAAAAGTACGGAAACTTTCCACCTGCATCGAGCAGACAAATGCCACAGCGATATTCACCAGATCATCATTTACACCAGACGGAACAAACGCAATGCATCCCAACACAAGCAGCTCAAGCGCAATGATAATCTGTCTCCAGTGTATCTTCGTATTAAAACGGAATCGGTAACGAATTTCCTCTACAATCAGAACCCCTGCCATAAACGCGAGAATCGGCAGCGTATATTTTAAGACCATTTCCAGATTCTTCTCCGCCAGGTTGATTGCCAGCAATACCATATTCCCGGTCTGCGCATTGGCAAACACACCTCCCCGGCACACATACGTGTATACATCCAGGTAACCGCCGGCAAATGCCAGCAAAAGTCCTACAAAATATGATTGCGACATATACATTTGCGGCTGTTTCACCCTCATGTCCTCCTTGTGTTCCCGCAGAATCTAATTATTTTTTGGAATCAAGATAAGCCTTTCGGCCTTCCTCATAAAGATTATTTCCCTCACTGTCAATAATGACAACCAGAGGCATCTCCTCCACATACAATTTCCGCAGTGCTTCCGCGCCAAGATCTTCGTATGCGATCAGTTCCGCTTTTTTGATACATTTTGCCAGCAGAGCACCTGCTCCGCCAATCGCGCCAAAATACACGCCGCTGTATTTTTTCATCGCGTCAACAACCTCCGGAAGCCGCGCACCCTTTCCAATCATTCCTCTGGCACCCACAGACATCATCGTCGGCGCGTAGGCATCCATACGTCCGCTGGTGGTCGGTCCCGCGGATCCGATCACTTCACCCGGTTTTGCCGGTGTCGGTCCCACATAATAAATAGTCGCATTTTCCGGATCAAATGGAAGCTGCTCGCCTCTTGCCAGAGCTTCACACATTCTTTTATGCCCCGCATCTCTGGATGTATAAATTTCACCAGTCAGATAAACCGTATCGCCGGCATGCAGTGTTTTTGCAAGTTCTGCTGTTAATGGAAGAGTAATATGTTTTTCCATCCTAGATCACCTCCGATTTATGACGTGTTACATGGCAGTTGATGTTAATCGCACACGGCATTCCCGCAATGTGCGTCGGCAAAGTTTCAATATTTAAACCGATCGCAGTAGTTTTTCCGCCAAATCCCTGCGGTCCGATACCAAGTTTATTTACTTTTTCCAGCATTTCTTTTTCCAGATCTGCATAATACGGATCCGGGTTGGAAGAATCAATCGGGCGCATCAACGCTTTTTTCGCCAGAAGCGCCGCCTTATCGAAGGTTCCGCCGATTCCGACACCGATTACCATCGGCGGGCATGGATTCGGACCTGCCGCTTCCACCGTCTCCAAAATAAAATCCTTGATGCCCTGCAGCCCGGCTGATGGCTTAAACATACGGATTGCACTCATATTTTCACTTCCAAAGCCTTTCGGACCTACCGTTACCTTGATCTGTTCACCCGGAACAATCTCCGTATAAAGCATTGCCGGCGTATTATCACCGGTATTACCGCGGCGAACCGGATCTGCCACTACCGATTTTCTCAAATATCCCTTATCGTAACCGCGGCGAACACCCTCGTCAACCGCTTCCGCCAGATTGCCGCCCACAATATGCACATCCTGACCAATCTCCAGAAATACACATGCCATACCAGTATCCTGACAAATCGGCACATCTTCCTTTTCCGCGATTTCAAAATTTGTGATGATTTTATCCAGAACCCCCTGCGCGATCTCCCAGTCCTCACATGCACGGCAGTTTTTAATCGCACACTGCACATCTTTCGGAAGATATTGATTTGCTTCAATACACAATCTCTCTACTACATCTGCAATCTGCTGCACCTGAATCTCTCGCATGAAACCCACCTCCATAATGTATTTAATATTATTTCATTATAACAATTCTGTCTGCCTGAACCGTTACAAAAAGATTCCTATAAACTGACATGCCAGTACAACAATGACGAGCGCCACCGGATAGGTTGCTGCATAAGCGGAAGCCACGTCGTCCGTCTCTGTTACACGGATCAGTGTTCCCAGAGCCGGTGTACTTGTCATACCGCCGCAAATAGAACCAAGCGTATTAAACAAACTCAGTTTTAATACCTTTACCGCAAACACATAACCAAGCAGCATCGGAATCAGTGTCATAAGCGCTCCGTACACAAACAGCAAAACGCCCTGCTCCTTTAAAATTTCTACAAAGCCGGCTCCCGCCTGCACGCCTGCGCCGATCAAGAACAACGCCAGACCAAATTCCCGCAAACATTCCAAAACATGTTTCTCTACTTTAACGCTAAGCTTTCCGATTTTGCCAAAATGACCGAGCACCAGCCCCGCAATCAGCGGACCTCCGGACGTTCCCAGAGAAAAAACAGCGCCGCCCGGAAGCGGAATCTGGATTTTCGCCAGCACAATGCCCAGCATGATTGCCAGAGAAAACGGGAAAAATCCCATACTGTCCGCATAAAATAATGCTTCTTTATGATCCTTGCGAAATTCCGCTTCTCCCACATCAACAGCCGCTTCAAATGCCGCACGCTCCGCTGCCATATCTGTCTTTAAAAGTTTCGGAATCAGCTGTACGAACAGCACCACTCCAACTACCCCAAATGGATAAGCAATCCCATAGCCCACAGAAGCCGCATCAGAGCCCGTTGCTTCAAGCGCTGCAGCAAGTCCGGGCGTACTGGTCAGCGCGCCTGCCATCATGCCGACACTGACATCCGTCGGCACCCGAAAAACTTTAATAATCGCTGTACAAGTCAGCGCACCTGCCGCGATAATAATCAATCCCAGCAAAATATACGATTTTGCGTTCAGTTTGAAATTGCGGAAAAATTTGGGACCCGCAATAAAACCGACGGAAGTCACAAAACAGATCAGCCCAAGTTCCCGTACCATATCCGGCACTTCAATTCCAAAATGACCGAACACCAGCGCTACCAACAAAATTCCCGCCGTTCCAAGTTCAATACCGCTTATCTTGATACTGCCCACCAGATATCCGAGCACCGCAACTGTAAAAACAATCATCAGTGTATTGGAAAAAACATTCTCCTGAAACCATGTTAAAATCTGCATTTTCCGTTTCCTCTTTTCTGCCTGCGCGCCTCGGCTTTTCAGCCTCGGCGCACATTTTTTTAGAATTCCGTCAAAGCTCTTTCATGACGCGCATATTTGGGAAGAAGAAGCGGAGAAACATCTTTTGTCTCCACACCTGCCGCTTTTAATTCTTCCGCATAGCGTTCCAGATGATCCAGATTCATAGTTCCAAGTTCTACGTTCTTTGCTTTTGCCGCCGCTGCCTTTCCTGCGTTGCGGCCAAACACGATAATATCTAAAAGTGAGTTGCCCATCAGACGATTTCTTCCGTGGATACCGCCGACAGCCTCTCCTGCTACCAGCAGATTCGGGATCGCTTTTGTGAAACCGTCACCCTCGATCTCCAGACCGCCGTTCTGATAGTGCAAAGTCGGATAAATGAGGATCGGAACCTTTCTCATATCAATGCCGTAATTCATATACATACGGAACATCGCCGGAATTCTCTTTTCGATCGTTCCCTCGCCTCCGATAAGTTCAATCATCGGTGTATCCAGCCATACGCCCTTTTCACCTCCCGGCACTTCTACACCGCGGCCTTCCATACATTCACGAATTACGCCTGACGCATTGACATCACGCGTCTCCAGCGGGTGAATATAGGCTTCTCCGTTTGCATTCACCAGCTGCGCACCGACAGAACGAACCTTCTCTGTCACAAGTGCGCCGAGGATCTGCGCCGGATATACCGCGCCAGTCGGATGATACTGAATCGAATCCTGATACAAAAGCGGTGCTCCCGCGCGATATCCCATAATCAAACCGTCCGCGGTCGCGCCGTAGTGGTTTGATGTCGGAAATCCCTGATAATGCATACGACCCGCGCCTCCGGTTGCGATCACAACCGTTTTGGCTCTGGCAACCGAATAATCTCCGGTCTCTATATTTAAAAGCACCGCGCCTGCTGCCTGACCTTTTTCATCTTTGATAAGCTCAACGGCTGCGGTAAATTCTGCCACCGGAATACCAAGATTAAGTACTTCATCTCTTACAGTACGCATGATCTCAGCGCCGGAATAATCCTTCGCCGCGTGCATTCTCTTTCTGGACGTACCTCCGCCATGCGTGGTAATCATCCGTCCATCTTCCTCTTTGTCAAATTCTACGCCGAGTTCATTCAGCCATTTAATTGCGTCCGGCGCTTCCATAACAAGTCTCTTTACCAATTCCGGTTTTGCCGCGAAATGACCGCCGCCGAACGCGTCCAGATAATGCTGTACCGGGGAATCATTTTCTTTATCGGCCGCCTGAATGCCGCCCTCTGCCATCATGGTGTTGGCGTCTCCGATACGAAGCTTCGTCACTACCATCACTTTCGCGCCGGCATTATGCGCTTCGATCGCACAGGATGCTCCTGCTCCGCCTCCACCGATTACCAATACGTCCACATCATAATCCACTTTGCTCAAATCTACCTTTTCTTTCAGCAAACGGCTGTTGGAATGCAGAAGATGTACCAGTTCTTTATTTGCCTTCTGACCCTTATTCGGCCCGATTTTAATTTCCTCAAATGCTTCTTCTTTATAATCCGGATGAAATTTTTTCAGGAGAGCGTCTTTTTCGTCCGCAGTCAAACGTCTTGGTTCTTCAGACATACGCTGCTGTCTTGTCGCCTCTACCTTTTTGACAGATTCCATCATATACTCTGGATATGGTGCATACATGTACTGACCCTCCTTATTTTTCAATCTCTCTTGTATTGTAAAGTTCTTTCATTTCCGTAATCGGTTTTGCCATAATCTGCTCAATCAGCTCATCATACTCCCCGTGATTAATTTCTTCTACACGTTTTTCCAGATGCTCTGCCTTCGGCGCGATATATTTTCCAGTAAGACGTCTTGCCAACAGTCCTACCTGCGGATGAGAAATACCTGCCGGACATCTCACAGAACAGCAGCCGCAGCTTACACAGTCAAACGATTCCTCCGCACATTTTTCAAATTCACCGCGCTGCGCATATGCAATGTACTGCATTACGTTCAGATCCTGCGTACAGGCTTTCGTACAGGCATTACAGCCGATGCAGCTGTAGATTTCCGGATAAAGTTCCATCATCACCTGCTGATTCGGGCGAAGGTCTTCGATTTCGTATGTTCTCTTGTCAGTCGGGAAGAACGGAATGCTTGCCACATACATCCCTTCCTCTACCTGTGTCTGACAAGCCAGACAAGTCTTCAACTCATTTTTCCCTTTGATTCGGTAAATGGTCGCACATGCGCCGCAGAAGCCATGACGACAGCCGCATCCACGCTTTAAAGTATATCCGGCATATTCCATCGCTGTCATGATTGTCAGATCCGCAGGTACACTGTACTTCTTACCGAAAAAATATACGTTTACCATTTTCTCCATAGTGGTCATATCCTTTCTTTTGATAGGAAACTGTATTGACCAGCCTCCATTTTCGCTAATACTCATTCGGCATTTCGTCGATTTCATCGCAGCGGAACACCGGTCCGTCTTTGCACACATATTTTGATCCAATGTTGCATCTTCCACATTTACCGACTCCACATTTCATGCGCAGTTCCAAAGTGGTATACACCTGTTCTTTTGTGAAGCCCATCTCCTGCAAGCCTGCCAGCACAAATTTAATCATAATTGGCGGTCCGCAGAGCAATGCCGTTTTATCTGTAGAAAAGCCAAGTTCTTTTACGTAATTCGGTACAAAGCCCACATGACCGTCCCAGCCTTCCTGTTCGCGGTCAATCGTCAGGTAAACATTTACACCCTCTGTTTTCATCCAGACTTCCTGTATTTCTTTCAGCTGTACAAGATCATCTGCTGAACGGGAACCGTACACAATGTCAATCGTACCGTAATCCGCCCGATTATCAAGCACATAATTAATCACAGAACGAAGCGGCGCCAGCCCGATACCTCCGGCGATAAACAGCAGGTTTTTCCCCTTCAGCTGATCTTCTACCGGAAAATGATTTCCGTACGGTCCTCTGACTGTGATCTCATCTCCCACCTGCAGGCTGTGCAGATAATCCGTCAGCATCCCGCACTTTTTGATACTGAATTCCTGGTATTCTTTATTTGTCGGTGAAGAAGTAATCGAAAACATACCTTCGCTGACTCCAGGCGCGCAAATCATCGCACACTGCCCAGGCATATGTTCAAACAGCTTGCCGCCTTCCGGCGCGTTCACGCGGAATGTCTTTACATCCGGAGTCTCCTCACGGATATCCGTGATTACTCCCACTTTCGGAATCAGAGTATCCAGCGTGTAATTTTTATGACAGGTACACTCACTCATCAATGTTCACCTCCCTGTTTCTGAAACGCTTTAATTACTTTTACAATATTTAACGAAGACGGACATTTCTCTACACAGCGGCCGCAGCCCACACAAGAGCACATACCGTCATTATTTGCCGGAAAATATACCAGCTTGTGCATAAATCTCTGACGAAAGCGCTGCATCTGACTGGTACGGTTATTTCCATGTGCCATCATCGTAAAATCAGAATACATACAGGAATCCCAGCAGCGATATCTCTGTATGCCATGTCCGGTATCATAATCCTTGATGTCATAGCATTGACAGGTCGGACAAACAAACGTACAAGTTCCGCATGCCAGACAGGGTTTGTACAATTCTTCCCAAAGTTCGGAATTAAATTTTTCCTCCAACGCCTCTCCGTTCCAGCCTTCTAAAGAAAGGTGGCTGTACGGCAGCTTCTCTACAATCGCACGGATAGCTGCCTTTTCATTCTCCACCACTGCTCCATCCGCGTCGGTCAGCAGATCTGCCAATGTTTCCGTAAGACGCTCTCCCTTTTCGGTGAGTGCCTTCCAATACAGATCTTCTCCCACCATCCATACCGCCACATCGGCTGCCGGTTCTGCACAGTCAATCCCAAATGCTTTACAGAAACAGGTTTCCTCCGGTTCATGACAAGCCATTGCTACAATCGTTCCATGATCTCTTCTCGCCGCATAAAACGTATCGATCGGATCTGCCAAAAATACTTTATCCAGTACGGCTACGCCCTGCACATCACAGGCTTTCATACCGAAAACTACAAAATCCTGTTCTTTTAAGGCTTCCGGCTCTACAGACAACTTTTTATTTTCCTTTTTTACCGTATAGAGTGTTTCACTCTGCGGGAAAAAAACATCTTTCGGAGACTTTACGCTTTTTAAGGTATCCAGATCAACCTCAGCATCCTCGCTCCATGCCCGGAAATTCACCTGACCAGCTGTTTTTACCGGCAAATAGAGTTCCTGCTGTGCGGCAATTTCCCGGAATAATGCCGGAAGCTTTTCTTTTGCGATTCTTTTCATACATTATCCCCTTTCTGCCACAATTCCAGGCTCTGCATCTTCTAACTGGTAACTCGTCAGCGGTCCCCGCTCTTCTAAATCAGCTCCCGCCTGATATTCTCCGTAGAATTCATTGATATCCTTGATAAATTTACGGTTAAACAAGTGAAGCGGTATGCCCTGCGGACATACTCTGCTGCATTCTCCGCAGTCCGTACAGCGTCCCGCTACATGGAACGCGCGGATAATATGGAACATCTTTTCCTCAAAGGAATCCACATTTGCCTTCTGTGCGCTGTCAAACTTCGTACTGTCAAACACGCACTTCCGACAGCTGCAGGCCGGGCAGACATTTCTGCAGGCATTACAGCGGATACATTTGCTCAATTCTTTCTGGAAGAACGCAAATTTTTCTTCCGGACTCATCGCTTCGATTTTTTCTACCTCCGCGAACCGGTCTCTGTCTTTCGTCTCTTTCGATTCCCCGAACAGTTCATCGTAAATCATATGCTCCTTGCCTTTGCAGACATGACATTTCTCCAGCATCGCCTCCGCATAAGAACAGGTTTTCTCTCCATAAAGTGTCTGTATGGTCAGCATTTCTGCCTCATCCTCAAGATCCGCGCCGGAAATACTTTCAATGCCTTTGATCCCCTGCGCTCTGATCTTTTCTATGTCCAGCTTTCCCTTACAGCCTACACCGATAATATACGCTTTTTCGCGGTCAATCCGATGTTCTTTCATCAGCTGCACAAAACTATAGGAATCGCACGGTTTTAAACAAATCAGAGTCTTTCCTTCCAGTTTCGAAGCCTCAATCATATATTTACTCAAATTCGCTCCGCAGAAACCATTGTACACGAAATCCGCGAAGTCTTCTTCTTTTTCAAAGTAAGCCGGTTCCGGATTATAAGGCAGATCTCCGGCCTTCCAGCCGAGCACACGGACAACCGTTCCATCCGCAAGCAGTTCCTTGGCACGCTCTATCAATCTCTGCATCTTAAATCCTCCAATCTTACATTTTTACCGAGAGAACGGATTTTTTCCACAAACTCATTCATAGTCGTCGAAAATTTCACGCCCTCCGCTGCTGATACCCATTCCACACGGGTACGTCCGTTTTCTACACCCAGATAGTCAAGCATAGAAAACAGCAGCGTCATCCTTCTTCTTGCATAATAGTTGCCGGACGTATAATGGCAGTCTCCCGGATGACAGCCGCACATGATCACGCCGTCCGCACCTTTCTCAAATGCTCTTAAAATAAACATCGGGTTAACACGGCAGGAGCACGGCACGCGGATAATCTTTACATCCGCCGGGTAAGAAAGTCTGGAACTGCCTGCCAGATCGGCGCCCGCATAGCTGCACCAATTGCAGCAGAATGCCACGATCTTTGGTCTGAATTCTTCGTTCTTTTCTATTGACATATTGCATCTACCTCCGCCAGAATCTGTCTGTTTGAAAATCCCTGCAGGTCCATTGCTCCGGATGGACACGTAACGGTACAAGCACCGCAGCCCTGACACAGAGCGTCATTGACAACCGCAATACGGCGGTCTTCACGGATCCCATGATCATTTACCTGACGCACTTCATAGGAGATCGCTCCATATGGGCAGACATTCGCACACTGGGAACAGCCATTGCACAAAAGCTCATCAGAATGTGCTGTACATGGATTCGTCATCAGTTTTTCTTTCGCCAAAAGGCCGATTGCCTTCACTGCAGCCGCTCCTGCCTGCGATACCGTCTCTGGAATATCCTTCGGTCCCTGACAGACACCGGATAAGAAAATACCGGCTGTTGGGGATTCTACCGGACGAAGCTTTGCATGTGCTTCCGTCAGGAAATTATTGGTATCAATGCTGGCGGTCAGCATAGTAGCGATCTTTCTCACATCCGGATTCGGTTCGATCGCTGCCGCCAAAACTACCATATCCGCCTCTTTTAATATCTGTTTATTGTCAAGCAGATCTGCTCCCTGTACCAACAGCTTTCCATTTGGCTGTGGAATGACTTTTCCAACCTGACCCTTAATATAATTTACACCGTATTCCTCGACTGCGCGTCGATAAAATTCATCAAAGTTTTTACCCGGGGTACGCACATCAATATAAAATACCGTTACGTTCACATCCGGATATTTATCGCGAATCAGCATCGCGTGCTTTGCGGTATACATACAGCAGATTTTTGAACAATAGCTTTTACCTCTGTTGTCAGCACAGCGGCTGCCCACACACTGGATAAAAACAATCTCTTTCGGCGCTTTTCCGTCAGAAAGACGTTCCAGATGTCCTTTTGTCGGTCCTGCCGCGTTCATGATACGCTCTAATTCCAACGAAGTGATCACGTCCTTACTCTGGCTGTATGCGTATTCATCATAATCATCCAGCTTGATCATATCAAAACCGGTCGCCACCACGATCGCGCCATATTTTTCTGTGATGATCTCATCCTGCTGCTCGTAATCAATCGCGCCCGCCTGACAAACCTTTGCACAGACACCACATTTTCCCGTCTGAAACTTAATGCAGTGTTCTCTGTCGATAACCGGTACATTCGGGATCGCCTGTGCAAACGGTGTATAGATTGCGCTTCTATTATTCAGCCCTCTGTTAAATTCATTCGGTGTTTTTTTGCTTGGACATTTCTCCTGACAGACGCCGCAGCCCGTACATTTGCTCATATCCACGCTTCTTGCCTTTTTGCGGATATCAACCGTGAAATCTCCAACAAATCCGGACACTTTTTCCACTTCACTATATGTATAAATGGTAATATTCGGATGAGCACTCGCCTCCACCATCTTCGGTGTCAAGATACACGCAGAACAATCAAGTGTCGGGAATGTTTTATCAAGCTGACTCATACGTCCGCCGATACTCGGTGTTTTTTCTACAATGTCAACCGGATATCCGGCATCAGCAATATCAAGCGCGGTCTGAATGCCGGCAATACCTCCGCCAATCACAAGCGCGCGCTTTGTCACACGGCTCTCGCCGGCTTTCAGCGGAGCGTTTAAGTTTACTTTGGCAACAGCTGCACGCATTAGAATCACTGCCTTTTTCGTTGCCTCTTCCATATCCTTATGAATCCAGGAACAATGCTCGCGGATGTTGGCGATCTCCACCATATACGGATTTAAACCTGCTTTTTCCGCTGCGTTTCTGAATGTCGTTTCATGCATACGCGGAGAACAGGAACATACCACGATTCCTGTCAGCCCTTTTTCTGCAATAGCTGCCTGAATTCTGGACTGTCCCGCTTCGGAACACATGTACTGATAATCCTCCGCATGAACTACACCAGGCTCCATCAGAGCCATTTCCGCTACTTTTTTTACATCTACCGTTGCGGCAATATTACTGCCACAATGACAGACGAATACACCTATCTTCTGCACCCGGCTCACCTCCTGTATCTTCTGAATGCGCTGACAAGCAGCTGCTGCGGAATGTCTTCATCCAACAGCTGCGGAATTTCATCCGGTGACAGATACGTCTGTCCCTTTTCGCGCACCACAATCTGTCTGGCCGCATCAATCAGTTTGCCCGGCTTTACATCTCTTGGACATCTCTCTACACATGCGAAACAAGAAAGACATTTCCAAAGAGATTTGGAATTTACCAGCGCCTCAATATCTTCATTTACAACATAGGATACAAACTGATGCGGCTTAATATCCATTTCATTATAGGACGGACAGGATGCAGAGCACTTTCCGCATTTCATACATTTCAAAGGATTCACGCCACTGATCTCTTTTATCAGTTCCGCCTGTTTCTTTTCCGTTGTCACTGTGCATCCACCTCCTCTTTCACACCCAGAGCCTCTGCCAGCAGCTCAGTAAAATAATATACCGGCAGATCCTGCGCGCCGTTTTTCTTTAGGTTATACATACAGAGCGGACAAGCTGTGATCAACATTTCCGCCCCGAATCCGGCTGCGCTTTCTTCAATTTTTGCGCACATGTTCTGCGCCATCTCTTTTTCTTTCAAAGAAATATAGCCGCCGCAGCACTCGTTACGATACGGATAGATTACCGGCTCCGCACCGATTGCCCGGATAAACTCCTCCATAATCTTCGGATTTTCCGGATTGTCAAATTCGAGGATCTTTCCTGGTCGCAAAAGCAGACAGCCGTAATAAGCGCCAATCTTTCTTCCAGTCAGCGGATTCACCACTTTTTTCCGAAGAACATCAAATCCAACTCGGTCACGCAGAACCTCCAGAAAATGCAGCACCTCTGTTTCCCCTGCATATGGTTCTTCCAATTCCATGTAGTTGTTCGCTCTTGTACGGATGTCATCCACATGTCTCATATCATCATTTACACGCTTAATCACATGATGGCAGGCAGAACATAAAGTCACCAGGTCCTGCCCCTTCTGTTTTGCCTCATTCAATGCCCTTACAGAAGAAAGCTTTGTGGCAATTTCATCGCTGCCTAACGGATAAACCCCGCCGCAGCACTGCCACTCACTAATCTCTTCCAGTTCAAATCCTAATGCCCTGGCAGAAGCTCTTGCATACGCATCCAGTTCTTTTGCCTTATTTTTCAGGGTGCACCCCGGATAATAGCTGTACTTCATAGCATCCTTGTCCTTTCTTTTTTAATATTCAGAAACTTTCCTATGTCAGAAAACAGCAAAACACGGCTGTGTGATCACAACCGTGTCTCTGTTCGTCTCTTCTGGCCCTGATCCTAAATTTTACAGTTCAATCTGGGAAATAACCTCTTTGAGTACATTTGCACTTCTATGCAGCTTTTCAATTTCTTCTTTATTCATACGCATCGGCACCTTGCCCTGAATTCCATTCGGTCCCACTAAGGTCAGCGTACTTAAGCAAACATCTTCCAGTCCATATTCGCCGTGCATCATGGAAGATACCGTTGCAATGGATTCAGAAGAAGAAAGAAGCGCCTGACAGAGTTTGCATACTGCCGTAGAAACCGCATAGAAAGTTGCTCCTTTATTGGCAATCACCTTTCCACCTGATTTACGTACGTATTCCTCCATTGCTTCTTTATCCAAATCTGAAATCTCTCTTCCGAAATCACGCATCAGTTTCTGATAATCATCCACGTTTGCGCCGGAAATGTAAGCTCCCGACCACGGAACAAATGAAGAATCACCATGCTCACCAAATACATAAGCATGAATATTTTTCTGCGCCACCTTAAAGTGTTCTGATAAGCCGCAGCGCAAACGAGCTGTATCGAGGATTGTTCCCGAGCCGATAATCTGATTCTCCGGCAGACCGGAAATCTTTGTAAATACATATGTAAGAACATCTACCGGATTGCTCACAATCACATAAAGCGCATTCGGAGCCGCGCTGACAATCTGCGGTGTAATAGATTTCAGAATATTTACATTGGTCTGTGTCAGCTCGATTCTGGTCTGGCCCGGTTTACGCGCCATACCGGAAGTAATAATTACAATATCAGAATCCTTTGCATCTTCATACTCGCCTGCTACGATGGAGATTGGATCGCGGAAGCAGGTTCCCTGCTCAATATCCATTACCTCTCCTTCTACTTTTTCTTTGTTAATATCAATCAGAACGATCTCTGATGTGAACTCCTCATGTGACAGCGTATATGCAATCGTTGCTCCTACACTTCCTGCTCCAATAACTGTAATTTTGTTTCCCATAGTTGCTCCTTTCGCTTTATTTGTTAATTATTTAACATTTTTGACTAAAAAAATAAAATCACAGTTAATACCCAGTTCAAATCAAGCGGACATCAAGAGTCATACTCCCTCTTTTCTCTCCTTCTCAATAAGGAAAGTACTAACCAGATTTCGCTATCAGTATTTTAGCACATCGGCTATCTGTTTACAAGATTTTTTTCATCTTTGGTTATACTTACGAAAAACAGCGAATTTATGTAATAAATTTCGCTGTTTTGGTGTCCGCTACAAGAAGATTTCCTTCAAACATTGTATTTGGTTTTCCGAACGTTTGACACTTCCATTTTCATAAAATATCAAAAACCTCTTTTTTCGCTAAGATATCATTTATTATCCAACGACTTCTCAGCACAATATCATTTCTAACACATACACCGTCACACATGCCGCCAGCGCTACCTGTATCAGGCTTTTCTGCCGATACGCAAAAAAGACTGCTACAACGAATGCCGCTACTCCCGACCATACTGAATTCGTCGCATGAATAATGGCCGGAAAAGTCATCACCGCTAAAGTCACATACGGCACATAATACAAAAATGATTTTATGTAAGTATTTTTGATTTCTTTTTTGATCAATGTGAGCGGCAACATACGAATTAAATAGGTTACCCCTGCCATCACCAAAATATACAATAAAATATCAGGCTTCATCCGTTTCCTCCTTTATCGGAAATAAGTATGCAGCGACACCGGCAATCAATACCGTCAAAATAATAATCTTAAATCCGGAAGAGATTGTATTTAATACCGGGATCAACGTGAACACAAAACTCAGTATCATCGATACCGCGATTACCCCTACCAGCACGCGATTAACTTTCATCGGCGGTACAATAATTGCAATAAACATCCCGTACAATGCCACACTAAGCGCTGTCAGCAGTCTTGCCGGAAGCAGCTCCCCCGAAACTGCGCCAAATAGCGTTCCCAAAGTCCATCCAGGAATTGCCATACTCATAGCACCATAACTGTAAAACGGGCTCAGATACCCGGCTCGACATACCGATACACCAAAAATTTCATCTGTCACCCCATAGGACATCAAAAACCGATGAAAAAAAGGCATATTCGGTGACAGCTTTTGTGATAGGGAACAGGACATCAGACAGTACCGCAGGTTAATGATCAACTGTGCGATTGCCATTTCTATAAGCGACGCACCGTTCTGAATAATCCCCAATGCCGCAAACTGTCCGGCACTCGTCAAATTTGTAATTGAGATCATCACTGCTTCTGCTGTACTCAGCCCACTCCCTTTCGCCATAATCCCAAAGGAAAATGATACGGCCAGATATCCCAGACCAATCGGGATACCATCCTTTATTCCCGCTTTAAACTGCTGCATACGATTTTCCATACTACTCCTCTTTCCGTATAACTTTCCTGCTCTGCAGAAATCCAAATTTCTTCTTTCATTTATCACATTACCACAGAACATTATAGCAGGAAATTTCTGAATGTAAATGCCAAAAAACACAGCATTCGGTTGAATCCTGTGTTTTTTATTTTTCTTCTATTTGATTTACATACTTACGCGTTCTGCGATTTCTGCCATCTTCGCGGAATTTAAACGCGTATCCCCATGTACGCGACTGTAGGAAAGATAACCATTCATACGATCAATCTTCGTTAAATTCGTAGAACCGCATTTCGGACAAACATCCATCTCCAGCTCCTGATGCCCACAGTCATCACAGTATGCCAACGAAAGATTTACACCCTCATAATATCCCAGCTTCATTGCACGCAAAATTAAACTTTTTATTGCTTCCCTGTTATAGTCAATCGGATAGCGCACATACTGGATTTTACCGCCGTTGCACAGGTTCCAAAATCGTCCTTCCAGATCCTGCTTTTCGATCGGTGAAATATCCTCGGTCACATGACAATGAAAACTATTGCTGACATACGGACGGTCGGAAACATTTTCCACAATGCCATACTGTTTACGAAACTGTTCCACCTGCAGTCCGCACAAACTTTCTGCCGGAGTACCATAGATTGCATACAGCCAGCCGTCCTGCTCCTTATATTCATTTACTTTCTTATTAATGTAAGTCATCACATCCAGCGCAAACTGTCCGTCTTCGGCAATTGATTTTCCATTATACAGCTCCTGCAGTTCGTTTAAAGCCGTTATTCCAAAGGATGCCGTCATCGGCTTTAATAGCGGCTTGATCTTATCACCCGGCTGCAGGCGGCCGCCGTAAAAGCCACCTTCACAGTAGGCCAGCGGATTTGTAGATGCCCTCATATTTCCAAGATATTCATATGTTCGGATATGAATGCCGCGGATCATTTCCAGATAATAATCCAATACCTCATAGAAGTCACAACTTTCCTGTCTCGCCTTTGCCAAAATCATCGGTAAATGCAGACTGACTGCGCCAACATTAAAACGACCAACAAAAACGGGCTTATCCTCTTCATCTGCCGGATTCATACCGCCCCGCTCATACCAAGGACTCAAAAAGGCACGGCAGCCCATTGGACTGACAACGCGGCCATATTTCTGATACATACTCGCCACGTAACCTTCTCCTGACAAAGAAAGCCAGTCCGGATACATAGTTTTTGCCGAACAATCTAACCCTGCTTCGAAAACATCCTCACAGATTTTCCCCTCTCCGTGGATCTTTTCATCAAATAAAAATACGATTTTCGGAAACAGCACCGGTTTTTTATTTCCCGGTCTTCCCTGCCCTTCCTTATGTACGTTTAAAAGAGAAATGCTGCACATTTTTTCAAACTGTTGCTGACCAAGACCGAGCGTCACCGTCACAAATGGGTAATCTCCCCTTGAAGAACCTACTGTATTTAATTTATACTCGATTCCCTGCCATCCCTGGTCATAATCACGTCTGACCTTATCAAGTGCATACTGCTCTGCCTTTTCCTCAATTCCCTGCCAGGACGGATCGGCATACTTCTGAAATTCTTCCTTATATTTGCGGTAACTCTTTTCTGCATATGGTGCAAGGATTTTATCTACTT
The DNA here is from genome assembly GCA_050944495.1 of Marvinbryantia sp. Classification (GTDB taxonomy): domain Bacteria; phylum Bacillota; class Clostridia; order Lachnospirales; family Lachnospiraceae; genus Marvinbryantia. The sequence goes on along the minus strand of JBMNRF010000022.1, from coordinate 5,541 downwards.
CCGGGACAGTAAAACCGCCGTACTGCTGCGCTGCCGTACTGAGTACAATATCACCCATCACATCAAATGCGGTATCCAGTGTCTTTGGCTCATTATACCAGACGTTTCCCATCTCAAACCCATCTTTTAATACCGTCCCTACGTCAAACAGACAGCAATTCATCGTATCCAGACGCGCCGACTGATCATGAATATAAATATAACCGTCTTTGCAGGCCTGACGTTCTGCACGAGTCATAAAAAATTTCTGATACAAATTTTTATTTAATTCATTAAAAATCAGACTTCGCTTCGTTGCAACCAACGCGCTATCCGTATTGGCATTGCTCTTATCACCGATGTAACGAATCGACTGACTCTTGGTATACACATCATCCATCATATGAATGAAGTCAACTTTATAATTTCTGTAATCACGATAGCTCTTCGCCACTTCCGGGCTTACCTTTTCCAATGCGCTCTCCACGATATTGTGCATTTCCTGAATCGTGATACCCTCTTTTCCCATCGCCTCTGCACGACCAGTCGCGTATTTACAAAGCTCCTCTATTTCTTCCGGTGTGAATTTATATAATGCACGCGCTGCTGATTTATTCACTGCGGTGACAATTTTCTGTACATTAAATTCTTCCTGAGTTCCGTCCTTTTTTATGACGAACATAAAATCCCTCCTTACTCCAAGAACACACATTCACTATATCTGGTGTTTTTATTCAACTTCAAAAACAACATGTAGTTACAGTATAGTGGATTGGTCCCTGCTTGTAAAGAGGGAAAACAATAATTTTTTATGTGCCAAAGCACCTTCTTGCTATTTATTCAAATGCGGGCCTGCTAGGATCCAGTATCGCATCTGCATCAAAAAAATCTGTAAAGTATTCCTTCCAGAAATAAAGGTCATATCCGTCCAGATTTCTTCTGGTCTGATATACATAGTCCGGCTTTACCTCTATAAACTCCGCTGTGTTCCAGAGTCCCAGCAGATATTGAAAGCCATGTTCCAGCAAATATTCCATTTTCAAGGTTTCGGCAGTAACCGATTCTCCATATGGATAAATCAAAATATCTGTCTCTCCTACCAAAGACCCGACCTTTTCATCCCATTCTTCCAAATCTTCTACCATTTCATCATAAGTCATATCATTTTCAAATGAAACATTCTCGTAACCCTGACACGCAAGCTGCCAGCCATCTGCTTTCAGACTATCGGCAATTTCCATAATTTCGCTTCCGCCTGTCTCGATTCCGTACCCGAACACCCCTTCGTATCCCGTCAACGATATGATCCCTTTTGCACTGCGAAGCGAAAAATCCGGATGTTCTTCAATAAATGCATCCACGATCGGTACCACATCATACGCTCCGATCAGCGTTTCACCGACTGCATTTGTATAACTGTTCTGCACTTTTCCATTCTCATCGAGCACCATCTTGTCAGAAAAGCCGTTTCCATCGGTGTGACCGTAATAATTTGCCTCTATGAATGACAAAATAATCGGTGTTTTTCCCTTTGGCACCTCCGGCATATTTACCGCAAAGCTGGTTGTTCCATCCTCATTTTCAATCTCTACCACCGTTTCACGAATATCCATCAACACATAGTTCTTATCATACAATGACTGCAAGATCTTTTTAAATTCATCCACGGTAAGCGTCCAGTTGTTATAATAATAGGACATATCATCACCGTCAAATGCCAAGGCTGGCTCAACAACCAGTGATTTTACAGAAAAATGAGGAATCGGATCATTATAGGTAACCATCATATTCTGCAGACGCTGATAGTCAATCTTTGCCTTGAGCACACGTTCGTCTTCCTGATGAATCTCCTCAATCTTCGCCAGTTCTTCAAGCGCCTTTGTATAGTCATAAGAAGCTGCCAGTCGTTCTGCTACCGCAAGATGTCCGCTGACATCCTCCTCAGCAACTTCTTTTGCCTCCTCCATCTCACGCTGCGCTCTCATTTTCGGTGTTTCCACCGGTTCATCATTTTCATATTTTCCAAGCGTACCGATACTCTCTGCAATCTGCCGGTTCATCGTCCTGCGGCTGCAACCACCAAGAAGGCAGATGATAAACAGAGTACCTATCAAAAACCACATCCTGTTCTTTTTCTTTTTCATGCCTCTCTCTTTCTAATCTAAAAACACTTTCATTCTTAACATAACAGTATCAGTATATCTGTTCCGAACCTAAAATACAAGTATTACTGTTTTAATGCATTTTTTTTATTATCCTGATGAAAAAGTCTTTCTTGTATAATCACACAAATCTGTTATACTTGTTGATAGTTGGACAGTTTTCTAATAAAATACAGATATTGTCCCCGGCATATTTTACGGAAAGGAATTAAAATTTATGGAAAATCTAACCATTCCTGCGCAGTATCATTCTGCCCTGAATTTACACGATACACAGGTTGCGATTAAAACCGTAAAAGACTATTTTCAGCACGCGCTTATCACACGGCTCAATCTCCTGCGTGTTTCCGCACCACTTTTTGTCACCCCGCAGAGTGGTCTGAACGATAATCTAAACGGCGTAGAACGCCCAGTCAGCTTCGGCATGAAAGAGCAAAACGACGCGCAGGCAGAAATCGTACATTCTCTTGCAAAATGGAAACGCTATGCCTTAAAAGAATACGGTTTTCAGCGCGGTGAAGGACTTTACACAGACATGAACGCAATCCGTCGAGATGAAATTACGGATAATATCCATTCTATTTATGTTGACCAGTGGGACTGGGAAAAGATCATCTCCAAAGAAGAACGTACTCTGGATACATTACAGGAGGTCGTACGCCACGTCTATAAAGCATTAAAAACCACCGAAACCTACATGTCGATCCAGTATGATTATATAGAAGAAATTCTTCCAAAGGAAATCTTCTTTATCACCTCACAGGAACTTGAGGATCGCTACCCGGACTGCACACCAAAAGAACGCGAATACAAAATCGCCCGTGAAAAAGGCGCCGTTTTTATTATGCAGATTGGTGACATACTTGCTTCCGGTGAAAAACACGATGGACGTGCCCCTGACTATGATGATTGGACCTTAAACGGCGATATTATTGTCTATTATCCGGTTCTCGATATCGCACTGGAACTCTCTTCTATGGGAATTCGTGTCGATGAAAAGGCACTGAAAAGACAACTTACACTCGCCGGATGTCCGGAACGCGCCGAACTTCCGTTTCAAAAAGCAATCTTAAATGGTGAGCTTCCATACACTATCGGTGGAGGTATCGGTCAGTCTCGTATCTGTATGTTCTATTTAAGAAAAGCGCATATCGGAGAAGTACAGGTATCTCTCTGGCCAGATGAAATTGTAAAAGAAGCCTATGCGCACGGTATTAAATTACTATAACAATTTTATTAATGATAACAGTACAAGCTTTCAAAAAAACTCCCGTGGAATTTTCAAAATCAATTCCACAGGAGCTTTTTTATCTTATTTTTACAGTAATTTGACGCATTGCTTCCGGAAGATCGTATTCTTCCAATAAATCTAATACAAGTTCTCCATCAATATCAAAATGAACACGTCTTGCCGCGGAAGAACGCGGACCATCCACTCCCGGACGCGCATGGTAAAAATTCCATACCAGACCGTTTTCATCCGTCACATAAGAGTTATGTCCTGGTCCGAACTCACCTTCCTTAGATCTCGAAGAAAGCAGCGGATAATTGCTTCTTTGCCAGTTTTCCGGCTTCAAAATATCACTTCCCATAATCGGTTTTAACAGACCTACCGCATAAGTTGCATCCACGGCAGCTCCTGAATAAGTAATATAAAGCTGATCATGATACCTAAGTGCATATGGCCCTTCCACAACAAACGTATGATTGTTTTCCCAACCATATTCCGGCTTTACTATACAGATGGGATCACTGACTAATTTCCACGGCTCCTTTTCATCAATCTGTGCCAAATACAGCCATGCTCCCTGATCAACTGGTAAAAACTGACGCTGCGACCACATCGCATAAATATTTCCTTCGTATTCAAACGTTGTCATATCAAGTGAAATTACATTTCCGGCATCACACAACGGAGTACCGTCTTTTTTTACAACCAGCATTGGTGCTGACCAATCCTCCCGACACATTGGATCTCCACCGTCACGCAACTTCATCACTCTGGATTCTTCGCGGAAAAACTCTCCCTCTGTTGCCGCATGGAAAATATACATTTTACCGGCTATTTCATGAAACTCTGGCGCCCACAGAAGGCCGCCGATTCCCGGATATGTCTCTGAATCCAGAATCAATTTTTCTTCCGCATCGATAATTCCCTCCAATGTATCTGCACAGCGCATATACAATGTATGGTTATCATCTGCATCATTTGTGGCAATAAAATAATATTTTCCTTTCCAGTACATACAGCATGGATCTGCTCGATTCTCTGTAAATGGAAATGGAAAATGTTCCTGATGCACACGACCGTTTACCTCACCGTTTTCCTTTTTCTCCCAGTCAATCTTTCGAATCGCCTCTGTACCATCGCTGTAGATTGCCTTTGCTTTTACACTTTGCAGTTTTTCTTCTGGTACCAGAATATCTGACGATATTTTTCTGTCTTCCAGCACTGCACAAATTTCCACACATTTCGGCAACATCAGTTTTTTTATAAGATAATCTCCCAGTTTATCCGGAACTTCAATCTGGTTCCCTGGACAGATTCCCTCTATAGTATCCCAATCCGAGCTATTCTGTACCACATTACTTTCTGCTTCTTGTTTTGCGCACTTTTCCTCATCCATATAAAGTTCTGTCTCTACAAACGGATTTCCGGATACCTGCTTCCATATACCATCCGTACCTGTCCAGGAAATCAGATATTTTCCTGTATGTTTATCAAATACACACTGAACTTCCTCTATAAAACCACTTTTTTGCAGACGCAGTAAACCAATTTCCTGATAATGTACAAAATCTTCACTTTTAAAAATCAAGATGCAGCCTTCACTCTCCATGTCAGCTTCACCCTCTGCCTCTGTACGAATAGCGACAACACCGTATGTTCCGTCTCCACAGGCAAAAATCCATGGTTTTCTCAAACTTTTGGCTGTCAGTGTACCATCTTCACGACTGACTGCTTTTGCATACAGCAAGCCTTCATTATGATGAAACGGAATAAATTTTCCATTTTCATCCTTCCATGCAAGATGCATACTGTACGCTAGTCGATTTGCGTAAATGATATCTTCTTTCGGTTCTCTGGTATAACATAAAATCTCCATTTTCAAGTCTCTTCCTTTCGTTTTCTGCAGATTCTCTGTATTTTTTTATCATACCGCATTCATATGTTCTTCACAATATCAGATCTTTGCTGATTCTAACCATATTTTGCTGATTTATCTGCATCAAAACAAAAAAGATGACTGCCGAAACAATCATCTTCTATCCTCTGCTTTCTCTTTTGTATGTACCTTCAAAACCGCATAGGAAATAGCTTTCCATCCTTTACCCGGACCTGATCGCCTAAGTTCTCTCTTGCCTCGCTTACTCGCGGTCACTTCGATTCCGCTTTCGC
>JBMNRF010000021.1:0-54814 GCA_050944495.1 Marvinbryantia sp. | reverse complement strand
TCAAGATAATCTTGCTAGCTTATCTATCCCTTTTACTGTTTTAAAGGTCAGTTCCTTAAAATAAAACTTTTTCAGAATCTTTCAAGGTTGTATCACTGTTCAATTATCAAGGTTCTTTTTTGTGTTCGCTGTCGTTTTCAACAGCTTTATTACTTTAACACTTCTTTTTTATTTTGTCAACCACTTTTTTCGATTTTTTTAATCTTTTTTCGTGGCTGTTCTGCGCACTTTTGCATTGATACTATCTGCAATTTTATCATCTCATAAGACTTTTTATATCTTTCTTTGAAATGTAAATAGCCATCTTTCACAACACACTCTGTGCAGTTTGATTCAAACAAATTTCGAACCAACCGGAGAAGGAGGGATTTGAACCCTCGCGCCGCTATTAACGACCTGCACCCTTTCCAGGGGTGTCCCTTCAGCCTCTTGGGTACTTCTCCACGCCTGAATAAAACATTTTAAAATTGTTTTATGAAATTATCGTCCGGAATTTTATAATCCCGAAACGGAGAGGGTGGGATTCGAACCCACGCGCCCTTGCGGACAAACGGTTTTCAAGACCGCCTCGTTATGACCACTTCGATACCTCTCCACGCATTTTATTTTCTGCATTTCATGTCAGCACCGAAATGCAAGAGTTATTGTACCATCAGTATTCCCATCTGTCAATCATATATTTACATTTTTTTCAAATTTTTTTCAAAAAACTTTTTTCTACGCAAATTCAAAAAAAACTGCAACAGAAAAAGCTGTAAAACAGTCACTCTAAGACTTAAAACGCATTACACCAACGCATCCGCAAGAATCAAATCCTCCGGAGTCGTGATTTTAAAATTACTATAGGAACCTTCTGTAAGTTTTACTCTGTTATCTGAAGCATACTCTACCACCATAGCATCATCTGTCACCTGTACTTTCTTGCCTTCTGTAAGATCCGCAAATAGTTTTTGATAGGCAGAAAATACCAATTCATAAGAAAACACCTGCGGTGTCTGAATTTGCCAAACAAGCGCTCGATTCGGTGTATCCGCAATAAATCCATTCTCATCACTAATCTTGATAGTATCTTTCACAGGCATCCCCGCCACGCAAGCGCGATACTCCTTTACATCAGCATGCAGGCGGTTCAGCATTTCCTGTGTCACAAATGGTCTCGCTCCGTCATGAATATAAACGTAAGAACAGTTTTTGACCGAAAGCAATCCATAAAAAACAGACTCATAACGTTCACTGCCCCCGGATATCAACTGTGTCACTTTTAAAAAGCCATATTTTTCAACAATTTCCCGACGGCAATATTCTTTTTCGTTTTCTGCGGTCACCAGAATCACCTCATCAATAAAAGGGCAATCCTCAAACGCTTTCAAAGAATAATAAAGAACCGGTTTTCCTTTTATAAGAAGATATTGTTTTGCAGTCTGGGACCGCATGCGTGTTCCTTTTCCCGCCGCCAAAACAATCGCTGTATTTTTCTGTTCCATCATGCAGGCCTCCATTTTAACGCTCGCCAAGTTTCAGATTCGGCACGGCATTTAAATCCAGTCCGTGTCTGGTTCCATTGATATATTCATAGTAGGCCGCCGCCCCAATCATTGCGGCATTATCCGTGCACAAAATGGGAGACGGATAATAAAACTGAATATTATTTTTTGCACAAGCCACCTGCATAGCCTCCCGAAGCGCAGAATTAGACGCCACCCCTCCAGCTATCGCCAGTTTATCAAAACCATATTCTTTTACCGCCATCATCGCATGCTCTACGAGCACATCTGTAACAGCTTTCTGAAAAGATGCCGCAACATCTGCCGGATTTACAATTTCACCCTTCATACTGCAGCCGTTCAAATAATTTAAAACAGCAGATTTTAAGCCACTAAAACTAAAGTCATACGGCGCATCCGCCACATGTGCCTTGGGAAACGAAATTGCTTCCGCATTTCCTTCTTTCGCCAGCTTGTCAATCTTTGGTCCGCCCGGATACCCAAGTCCAATTGCGCGGGCAACCTTATCAAATGCCTCGCCTGCCGCGTCATCTCTCGTTTTTCCGAGAATACGATATTTACCGTAGTCTTCCACCACCACAAGATGAGTATGCCCTCCGGAAACCACCAAACACGGGAATGGCGGCTCAAGTTCTTTATTTTCAATAAAATTTGCAGAAATATGGCCTTCGATATGATGCACACCAACCAGAGGTTTCTTTGCGGCATAGCTGATCGCTTTTGCAGCAGCAACACCAACCAGAAGTGCGCCGACTAAGCCCGGTCCATATGTGACGCCGATTGCATCAATCTCTTCCAGGTTCACGCCTGCCACATCCAGTGCTTCTTCGATTACCTGATTGATCTTCTCAATATGTTTGCGTGACGCAATTTCCGGAACTACTCCTCCATATAATTTGTGCAGCTCAATCTGCGATGAAATAATATTTGAAAGCACCTCACGACCGTTTTTTACAACTGCCGCCGCTGTTTCATCGCAAGAGCTTTCAATTGCCAGAATTAATACATCTTTTTCCTCTTTCATCCATCAAACCTCTATTCTTCTTCAAAAAACAGTTCCGTTGATTTGCAGTCCTTACCCGGATACGCATTCGGAAAAATGTCTTTTACCTGTTTCATATATTCTTCCGGGCGTGAAAGCGATGGGCTATAGTGTGTCAGCCAGAGTTCTTTTACCTGTGCTGCCTTCGCCAATTTTGCCGCCTCGATAAATGTCATGTGCTTATTCTCAACAGCCTTCGCTTCCTTACCTGATTCGCCGTACATTCCTTCACAGATAAACAAATCTGCTCCTGCCGCATGCTCTGCGATTGATTTTACCGGTCTGGTATCTGTACAGTACGCAAGCTTCAGACCCTTACGTGCCGGTCCCAACACCATATCCGGTGTATAAACACGGCCTTCCTCTTCCATAACATCGCCCTTTTGCAGACGATTCCAGAATTTCATCGGCACACCTGCTGTCTTTGCACGTTCCACATCAAATTTTCCAATACGATCAATCTCCAATGTATACCCATAACACAGCACATTGTGCTGAACTCGAAAAGCAGTTATCCGACATCCGTTTATCTCAAACGTATCCTCCGGTCCTTGAATCTCTTTAAATCGCAATTCGTACGGAAGCTCCGGTGCAATCACACGCAGCGCATTTACCACTCGTTCCAAGCCCTTCGGGCCAATCAATGTCAACGGTTCGGTACGCTCCGCATTTCCCATTGACAAAAGCAATCCCGGCAAACCACTGATATGATCTCCATGATAATGTGTAAAACAAATCGCATCAATCGGCTTAAAGCTCCAACCTCTCTCTCGGATAGCAACTTGCGTTCCCTCACCACAATCAATCAGAATACTACTGCCGTTATAGCGTACCATTAATGCGGTCAGCCACCGATACGGGAGCGGCATCATACCTCCACACCCCAGTAAACAAATATCTAACATTCTTCACCAAATCCTTTAATCGCTTTTTTTACAGCAGTTCTTTCTGCCTCGAAATCTTTACCGGCAGCACAAACTGTTTCACCAAATGATCATAACAGGCTTCGCACAGATCAAATTCATGCACAGAACCATCTTTTTTTGAAAAATAACCCCATGACTTTTTCACATACAATATGTCTTCCATTGGAACCTTGTTTTCCTGCCTGATCTTTTTCCCACAGCAATTGCAGAAAATATAATTGTTTTTTCTCATACCAAATCCTCCCGTTTCTGTTTCTTTTTCATTCTGTATCCTCAGGAGGATTATACCTGTTTTCCTTCTCTGTTCCCAGCGGAAAGTGCTGTCAGCGTTTCCACATAATAACAGCATCCTCTGTCGGCTTTTCATAAAAATTTCTGCGGATACCGCAGTTCTCAAATCCGAGGCTTTCATAAAGAGAAAGTGCCGATACATTGCTTTTGCGTACTTCCAACGTCAATGCCGTAATGCCTCTTTTCTGCGCCTGCGTAAATAATTCCTGCAAAAGCGCCCTTGCAATGCCCCTTCTTTGAAACGCCTCATCCACCGCTACATTCGTAATATCCGCTTCATCCAGGACCTGCAGAAGACCACAGTAGCCCGCTACTGTATCATCTGCCAGAGCTACCAGATAAATCGTGTTATCCGCCTGCAGAGAATCCAGGAATCCTTGTCTTGACCACGGCTGTGAAAACAATTTTTCTTCGATTTGTACAACTGCCTCCAAATCACCGGACCGCATCGGTCTGATCTCTGTTATCATTTCGCCGCTTCCTTCTGTACCCGTTCACGCTCTGCCTGAGACAGGCGCAGATAATTGGGCTGATGTGCAGCCGCCGTTTCTGTCTTTTCTTCTTTTGCCAATTCCATACCAAGCATAGCAACAGAGCCTGCCCGCTGCCTATTCATATGTGCCGGTGCAAATAAAAACGGAACCTTTACCGTTTCCTTTAATATTTCCCGATATACAGGCACACCGTCACCCAAAAAAATCACTTTTTCTCCAAGCATGTTCAGCTGTCCGGCAATTTCCGTTACTGCCACAGCGGTCTGTTCCTGTACGGTAATCAACTTTCCGTCTTCAAAGCGATAAATACCGGTGTATACTTGATTTCTTCTGGCATCCATCAAAGGGCAGATCAGCGCATCACTTCCCCAAAGATTATAGGCCAGTGCCGCAACCGTCGGCACGGAAACCAGCGGCTTCTTTAAGACAAGTCCCAGTCCTTTTGCCGTTGCAGAACCAATGCGCAAACCGGTAAATGATCCCGGCCCAGCCGCCACTGCGATCACATCAATTGTGGATAACTCCAGTTCTGTCATCTTCGCAATCTCATCCAGCATCGGCAGAAGAGTCTGCGAATGCGTTTTTTTATAATTTACCGTATATTCAGCCAGAAGTGTTTCCTCTTCTGCCACTGCGACAGAAGCAACCAATCCTGAACTGTCAATTCCCAAAACTTTCATGTCTTACCTCAATCCTTCGATAGTCAAACCCTTTTTGCAAATCCTTTTCTATCGTAATCCAGACCGTCTCCGGCGGCATTAGTTCTTCGATCAGATTTGCCCACTCAACCAGACAGACACCACTTCCAAAAAAACAATCCTCATAACCGATCTCTTCCATTTCCTCCGGATCCCCGATGCGATAAACATCAAAATGATAGAACGGCAGCCGCCCTTCCTCATAAATCTGGACAATGGTAAAGGTCGGGCTGCTGACTGGCTCTGTAATGCCAAGCCCTTCTGCCAGACCTTTTGTAAAAATCGTTTTTCCAACACCCAGGTCTCCCAACAAGGCAAAAATCTGCCCTGCTTTTGCCTGTTCGCCAATTTTTTTCCCAAGCGCAAATGTTTCCGCTTCGTTTCTGCTTTCTATGATCATTTTATCTTCACACACTCCGGTTTCACGTACTTACGGATCAGCCCTTCTGCCACAGTCGCCTGCGCTCCCATACATTCCAACGGAAGTATAAATGAGGTACGTTTTCCCGTATACAACAGGTAACTGTACCGTGTCTCCAATACTTTTGTAATCTGCTCCCAGGGAATTGTTGTCTGATTCTCTCCCTGTGAAGTAATAATGCCGGTTTCATTCATCTCATAATGCAGCGGTTTTTGAAACATTGGATTTAATTTCACCGCTTTGGCTGCACGTATATAAAGTGATACCGGCTGAAACAGCAGAAAATATACCGCAAACACAATGTACAGTACCCGCATCGGCACCGTAATCGTATTCCAGCTAATAATCGCAATCACAACTACCATCAGAGAAAATACGATACTGAATACTCCCGAAAAGCCCCGATACGTATGTGTCATCCAGAAATCATAGAGCATTTTTTGCGTCATTTTTACATCAAATTCTATATTCATACTGTTTTCCTTTCTGAAAAGAAGTCTGCTCACAGATTTCTTTTTCGTCTGATCCTATGACGAAAGCATTATAACACACCGTTCAACGTCTTACAACTGCGACTTTACATCTGGTTACTCTTTAAAACAGGGCTGACATGCTTATACAACAGCAAGGTCACTGCGGACACCAGCAATCCTTTGAGCAGGTTAAATGGTGCAACTGCAAGAATTACAAAGGTTCCCAGTCCTTTGATCGCCGGATTTACCGCACTGCCCATTGCCACCAAAGTATCCATTGGCATCCCAAATGCTTTTCCGTAAACCGGCAGCATTACATACGCATTAATCAGACATCCGGCAACAGTCATTACTGCCGTCCCGACTACCATCCCGAATACCGCGCTTTTTTTAGACTTGCAGCGACTATAAACAAGTCCAGCCGGAACAATCAACGAACAGCCAATCACAAAATTGGCAATATCACCGACAAAAGCTGTCGTCGTGCCTTTCGTAATCACTTTTAAAACTACCTTGATCAGTTCAATAAAAACACCGGATACCGGCCCTAAAGCAAATGTACCAATCATCACCGGAACCTCACTTAAATCCATCTTGTAAAACGGCGGTGCAAACCAGAGCGGAATCTCAAACCACATCAGAATCATAGAAACTGCCCCCAGCATAGCGACTATCACCATTTTCCTCACATTTGTTTTTGCTGTTGCTTTTGCAGAACTTACTGTACTGTTCATTTTTGTCATCTCTCCTTTTTTTCAAAAGGAAGCTTCGCAGATTTCATATTCATAAAAAAGCCCCGGATATTTCTATCCAGGGCAATATGAATACACCATTCAAATGCTTTCAAACTATACAAGCATTTATCTGAATTCTTCTTCCATCCAGACTATACTGTCGGTACCGGAATTACACCGGTTCAGCCGCCAAAGCGGGTCGCGGACTATACCGCCGGTAGGGAATTACACCCTGCCCCGAAGATTCCTTTTTTATTTTGTATTATCATATCACAATTCATTTTTATTTGCAATCCAAAAAGCAGTATTTACTTTTAGTCATATTTCGTCTAAAATTATTGAAAACAAGAAAGGAACACTGTCATGAAAAAAATGGATTTTAAAAAAATACAAACAATCCGACAGCTGATAGAAATGGATGACTATGACTTTGCAAAAGAATTTCTCACAGAACTTTCTCCCGAAGAGCTGATGCTTTTCCTAAAAGAATGCCCAGACTTTCCGACCGGGCATTTTCCTGAAAATAAAATTTAATTTTCCCCCAAAATATGTATCGCTTTTTGCAGCTGGACATCTTCTGCCTCTGTCGTGTTTCCTGTTCCATCGTCTATCTGCTCAATTTCAACATCCGGCTCAACACCCTTTTCATGTATGTCATTGCCGTTTGGCGTATAATATTTCGCAATTGTCAATTTCATTCCGGTTCCATCCGTAAAATGAAACAGACGCTGCACAATCCCCTTTCCAAAAGTTGTTGTACCAACCAGCGTTCCGAGTCCATAATCCTTGATTGCTCCGGCAAAAATTTCTGCTGCGCTGGCACTGTTTTCATTGATCAGTACTGCCATTGGCAGCTGGAGACTGCGTTTGGCATCTGAAAAATATTCCTTGCGTTCTCCATTTTTATCCTCCGTATAAACAATCATTCCTTCCGGCAGGATCTGATCAAGAATTTCACAGACAACCTCCAGGTTTCCGCCCGGATTATTCCGCACATCTACAATCAACTTCTGCATCCCTTCTGCTTGCAATTCTGCCAGTGTTTCTTCAAACTGATTGGTCGTCACATCATCAAATTCCGTAATCTGCAGATAGCCAATACTTTCCTCCAGCATCTGACCATTGACGGTCGGAACTTCGATTGCCCGCGGAACTACTTCCAATTCTATTGTTTCCTCGCCGCGTCGAATCATTAAGGTAATTACGTCATTTTCTTCTGACTTGATTTCAGAAACAACCTCGGTCAGATTTCTGTCTTTCAGCTCCTGTCCATTCATCCCATAAACAATATCGCCCGGCAACACTCCTGCCTCTGCTGCCGGCGAGCCCTCAAAACAAGATTCTACTGTGATCTGATTCGTTTCAACGTCCTGTATAAGCGTTGCCCCGATTCCGGAATAAGAACCACTGATCGAATCCTCCATAGCCTTCATGTCTTCCTCTGAATAATATTCCGTATACACATCCTCAAGTCCCCAAAGCATGCCCCGGTAAATGGTATCCTCTACCTGCTGAGAGTCAATCTCTCCCATAAACATTTCATTTACCGTTTTTTCAATCTCTTCTATTTTATGACCTATTTCTCTGCCATCAAGTTCAAGTTTCTCCTGCGCAATATTTGTTTCTTTCTTTTCTGACACTTTGCGCCGCATACGCCACCCGGAAAAGCCGACTACAAGCAGCAGACAAAGAAACGTCAAGATCACACCGCAATACAAACCTTTCATAAAAATACGCTCTTTTTGTTCTTTTTCCATCCTTACCTCTCACTAAAAACTACTATAAAAAGGATTTGGAAGATGACACTCCCAAACCCTCATACATTCTCTTGCTGTTATCTTATGCTGTATCTGCACGACTCATACCGAAAACAATGCACCTAAAATTCCATTGTTTCCATAAACTTCATATATTTTACAACCATCAACGCAATCTTAAAAGTAATCGCATCTTCAAATACACGCAAATCAAGACCGGTGCTCTTCTGCAGTTTGTCCAATCGATATACCAGTGTATTTCTATGAATATACAACTGTCTGGACGTTTCAGAAACATTCAGACTGTTTTCGAAAAATTTATTAATCGTCGTCAATGTCTCTTCATCAAAATCATCCGGTGACTTACCTTCAAAAATTTCGCGGATAAACATTTTACACAGCGGCATCGGAAGCTGATAAATCAGGCGGCCAATTCCCAGAGAGCTGTAGGCAAAAATATCTCTTTCATCAAAGAAAATCTTACCGACATCAAGTGCCATACGCGCCTCTTTATAGGAACGCGAAACCTCTTTGATCTCACCAACGATTGTTCCATAAGCAATATGTGCATTTTCTCTTTGTTCGCTGTCCAAACTTGACAGAATTTGCTCTGCCACATGCTCCATCTCCGCATAATCATCGGCAGGTGCAAGTTCTTTTACAACGATAATACTCTTTTCATCAACTGCCGTGATAAAATCATGCGCCTTATTTCCGAGACACATCCGTACATTTTCCAGAGAAGCACTGTCTTTTTCGTAGCCTGTTTCCAGAATAAACACTACTCTACGCACTTCCGTGTCAATATGAAGTTTTTTTGCCCGGTTATAAATGTCAATCAAAAGCAAATTATCCAAAAGCAGATTCTTGACAAAATTATCTTTATCAAAACGCTCTTTGTACGCTACCAGAAGATTCTGCAGTTGGAAAGAAGTCATCTTACCCACCATATACGCATCGTCACTGCTGCCACTTGCCAACAGGATATATTCCAGTTGTGACTCATCATATACCTTGAAAAACTGATAGCCTTGCAGCTCCTGGCTTTCTGCCGGTGAATTTACAAACATCATCGCCGGTTCCGCGTACTGCTCCATCTCCGAAAACGTGGACGCCAGAACATTTCCCTCTGTGTCAAAAACTCCTAAATCTACTCTGCTGATCTGTTTGATTCCATCAACCGTACTTTGTAATATCTGATTTGAAATCATAGTATTCACCCCAACACCTTTCTCTTTTTTCATCATACACTAATTTAGCCAAAAATAAAAGAGAAATTTCGTTCTTTTTTGTAAATTATTTATTTAGTTCACAAAAATAGCAAACTATGTTATACTCATTATGCCTTGTTATGGCAAAATACTCTAAAAGTACAGGGAGGATCTATTATGATTTATCAGGATATTTCCAATTTAGTCACCTATGTAATACAAACAGGCCTCATGACCGAAGATGACCGCGCTTACGCAGTCAACGAACTTCTTGAACTTTTGAAACTGGACGAATACGAAATTACGGAAGAAGCCGTCTCTGAGATCTGTCTTGAAAAGACCTTAAACAACATCCTTGATTACGCATACGAAACCGGTATTTTGAAAGAAAACAGCATTGTATACCGTGATCTGTTCGACACAAAGATCATGGGACTTCTCACGCCTCGCCCCCACGAAGTTATCGCAAACTTCCGCTCTCTTTATAAAGAAGATCCGGTGAAGGCAACAGATTATTTTTATAAATTAAGCCAGGATACCGACTATATCCGTCGTTACCGCATCTGTAAGGATGTAAAATGGACTTCCGACACCCCCTACGGTACTCTGGATATTACGATTAATCTCTCCAAACCGGAAAAAGATCCGAAAGCAATTGCCGCCGCAAAACTTGCCAAACAGAGCGGCTATCCCAAATGCCTGCTTTGTATGGAAAATGTCGGTTATGCCGGCAGAGTCAATCATCCGGCCAGACAGAATCATCGCGTGATTCCAATTACCATCAACGACAGCCGCTGGGGATTCCAGTATTCTCCCTATGTTTACTATAATGAACATTGTATTGTATTTAACTCACAACACGTACCAATGAAAATCGAGCGTGCCACTTTCGCAAAATTACTTGATTTTGTGACACAGTTTCCGCACTATTTTGTCGGTTCTAATGCCGATCTTCCAATTGTCGGCGGCTCCATCTTAAGCCACGATCATTTCCAGGGTGGACACTATGAATTTGCCATGGCAAAGGCTCCGCTGGAACATGCTTTTACTGTTAAAGGTTTCGAAGATGTACAGGCCGGCATTGTGAAATGGCCGATGTCTGTCATCCGTCTGCGCTGTAAGGATACCGCACGTCTTATAGATCTGGCTGACCATATCTTAAAAGCATGGAGAGGCTATACCGATGAGGCAGCCTTTATATTTGCCGAGACAGACGGTGAACCGCACAATACGATTACACCGATCGCGCGTGCACGCGGAAATGAATTTGAACTGGATCTGGTTCTGAGAAACAACCTTACAACAGACGAGCATCCACTCGGTGTTTATCATCCACACGCTGAGTTGCATCATATTAAAAAAGAAAATATTGGTCTGATCGAAGTTATGGGACTGGCCGTACTTCCGGCAAGGTTAAAATCAGAAATGGAGCAGCTCGCAGAAGCGATTCTTTCCGGAAAAGACATCCGCGCAGATGAAACTTTAAAAAAACATGCCGACTGGGTAGATGAATTCCTGCCAAAGTACTCCAATGTAAATGCAGACACAATTCTGGATATCCTGCACACAGAAATCGGTACGGTATTTATGCACGTTCTGGAACATGCCGGCGTTTATAAATGCACAGAAGAAGGACGCGCAGCATTTATGCGATTTATAGAGACACTGTAACATAGTGTCCTGAAATTTACAATTATATATAACGTATACATAGCATACAAAAAAATCCATTTCCCGGCAAACATATTGCTTTTAAATTCCCAGGAGATGGATTTTTCTTAATAAATATATAAATACCATTACTTTTAATCTTTCTTTTTATATCCAACCGCCATCCAGGCGGATGATCTGTCCGGTCAGATATTCATTTCCCCTGCAAAGGGAAAGCACCAGTTTCGCCACCTCAAACGGAGTACCAAAACGCCCTGCCGGAATTTCTTCTTCCAGTTCTTCCCGCTCCTCGGGTGACAGAAAACCGTTCATTTCTGTATCAATCGCTCCACAGGCAATCGCATTAACCTGAATGTTACTCGGCGCAAGTTCTTTTGCAAGTGCCTGCGTAAAAGCATTTACACCACCCTTTGCCGCAGAATAAGCTGTCTCACAAGAAGCGCCGACGCACCCCCACACGGAAGATATATTGATGATCTTTCCCTCATGCCTTCTCAGCATCAATGGAATTGCCAACCTGCTGGTGTAAAATACCGAACTTAAATTTGTATCAATCATTGTATTCCATTCATCCGGCGTCATATCCGTCAAAAGACCATGCCAGGAAATTCCTGCGTTATTCACCAGAACATCCAGCCGTCCAGATTTTTCTGCAATCTTCGCAAATAGCTGCTCTGCCTGTCTGTAATCACCGATATTTCCGGCAAAAGCCATACAAGAAACAGCATAACTTTCTTCTAACTGGCTGCAAAAGTTCTGCAGCATTTCTTCATTTTTATGACAGGATAAAAACAAATCATAACCATCGGCTGCAAATACTTCTGCGATCGCACGCCCGATTCCACGGGACGCCCCTGTAATACAGGCCGTTTTTCGTTCCATGATACACTCCTTCTTAAATTCTTCGCACATTTATAAGTTCGCCTTGCTCCAACGCTGCTGCCATGCAAGACAACATTTTTAACGTCATGCTATCTTCTAAAATCTGCGAATCTCGTCTCCATCATCATCTGAATCTTCAATTTTTCGCACAACTACATAATACCCGGCCGTCTCATTAATCTTTACAAATACACGGTCTCCTTCCTTTTTTCCAAGCAGTGCCTTTCCCATCGGTGATTCAATACTAATCTTCCCATCCATAGAATTCCCGCGGATCGAAGTTACCAGTTTGTATACTTCCGTCTCATCATCGTCCTCAAAATAAACCGTTACGGTTTTATTCATACCAACCTCTCCTGCGCGAGAAGTGTCCTTAATAATCGTCGCATTTTTCAACATACGCTCCAAGTAACGGATACGGCTTTCATTCTGATTTTTATCCTTTTTCGCAGCATGATATTCAAAATTCTCACTCAAATCTCCATGTGCTCTCGCTTCCTTAACCGCCTCAAGTGCTTCTTTGCGTACCACCAGCTTGCGGTGCTCAATCTCCTGACGAATTTTTTTCACATCATTTTCTGTCAGACGTTCCCCCATGACAACCATTCTCCTTTTCTCAGATTAGGGGAGGCAAAGCTGCCTCCCCTAATCCATCATTCTACTACAAATCCGATTGTACCGCAAGAGTGAAACTGACCACTTCTTTGTTCCTCTGTTCTAGTGTTCTATGCCCGGAATTGCAGAAAAAACATTTACTCTTCGATCCATTTCAACCTGCGTTTCCAAACAGGAATAAAGAATCGTATTCTGATAAGATTCTTTTTCCACTAGCACCGCCGTTATTTCAAGCGGTACCAGACGATCCGCTGTCAGCAGAGCGTCCACCTGACATGCAAAACAAGAATCCTCGACTCCCGTCTGCGCATCCTCCATTTCCGTCATCGCAACAATATGATTATTAGCTATATAATTTCCCTGTCCGCCTACCAGATGAATGATCACAGGACGCACTCCGGCCGGTTTTAAATATGGTCTTCCAATCGTCTCTGAAATGTGATTGGAAATGACAGAATTATAATTCCCGCTGATTGAGAAAAGTCCATAACTGTCATCCAGTCCGTTATCACAATTCTGCATCGGCGGCCATGGTTCATGGTCACGCAGAAAATGATTTGCAGAAATCAGATTTTCCATACAATTATTTTCCAACACCAACATACCGGGATAGAAAGAATGGAACCGATTTGCAGTAATTGTAGAACGTGTCACTCCTGAAAAATGAATGCTGCTGGAACCGCGTGGAAAAATATTATTGGCTGTAATCAAAATACCGCCAAAATTTTCCGCATAAATCGAATAGCCATTATAGCCGGCGCCCATCAGATTGTCGGTAACCTTCGAAGCCTGTCCCCAGTCTCGTAATTCTATACAGTTCCCACATTCGGCAATGAAATTATCATGAATATCGAGCGCATCCGCTTTGTGAACAACAACGCCGTGTTCCAGATATACGATACCCATGCCACGGATACGAAATGCATCCTGCGCACAATCCACCAAAATCCCGGTTTTTCCATTAACATAAGTGTTTTCCGGTTCGATATCATTGTCTCCATTTTCCACAAAATGAAGTCCATCAATACAAAAATCTGCAAACTCTACCGAACTGATACGCGGATTTCCTTCTCTTTTGATATAAAACGCTGCTCCCGATTTTTCTCCGACTGATAAATCCGGCACAAGATCTACCAAAATGCGGCTGCCGCCCGGCCAAAGCTCATGAAGCCCCTCCCATTCATCCGCCGGAACATTAAAGCGGATACTGGATGAGGTAAATCCATGTCCGGAGCCCATAATCTTCAAATAGCTGATATCAATCACAACCTGCGTTTTCAGATGATAGTCTCCATTTGGAATATAAATAACAGCACCCGGTTTGCCTCCTTCTGCCAGATCCTTTTCTGTCTGGCGTTTTTTGATATCGGCAATAATGCTATTTATCACTTCCCCGATATCTTCATATGGATTACCTACATACCATTCTGTTACATCATAATAATTTTTGCGTTCCATCTTTTTTCCTCTTTTTATTTCACTTCGTACATTTCCGCAGTTATATCTCCTGTCACCGCAACTGTTGTATACGGCTTCGTCGGGAATACGTTCACGGTAAACGGAGCTCTGCCATCATCTGCCAACACTTCCAGTACACTATTATCCAAAATCAGTTCCAGATTCATCGCTCCATTTGTGCGAGGCGCACGGTTAATGCCATAGCTTTCTTTCTGATAATGCTCACTAAACGCCTTCTGTCCGGCTGCTCTGCGGTCTACCGTGATTTCATCCTCTGTCACAGAGACTACGATCTTTTCACCTGCCTCATTCGCAATCACAATCTCACCGCTGCCCTTTGCATTCGCATGAATACCGAAGGTTTTCATACGCAGCCGATTCACACCTGTTTCCAACGCCCAGGCATGTGCCTTTGGAACCTCCAATCCTTCATATGTATATGCCAGACGATAGCCCTTTTCCGTTGTTACCAGGCGCATCTTTCTGGCAAAGGACATCTTTCCACGGAATTTTTCATCATCCGTCGGAGACAGTCGCGCATAACTCCAATTGTCTGCCCAGCCGATCATTACCGGTTCCTCCAGATTCTGGAAGGTAACGGCAGCATAATTGTCTGTACCATAGTCCAATACCAGTGCTTCACCTGCCTGCTCTGTATCATGGAAAACATCACCATCAAATTCTCCCACATAATACTGTGTGATGTGGGTCATGCGATCTGTTGCATCATTTTTCTTTCCAACTTCTTCCGGTGGAAGAATCATACTGATGATCAGGATCCACTTTTCCTTTCCATCGTCTGTTTTGACACGGAAGCAGTCCGGACATTCGCAAATACCGCCAAGCCCGTTTTCTCCTGCTTTAAATTCGCCTGTCTTTTCCCAGTTTTTCAAATCTTTGGACGCATAAAATTCTACATTTGGACCTGCTGCCAACACTAGACTATAGCAGTTTTTCACAGGATTCCAAAATGCTTTTGGATCACGAAAATCCGGTTTTTCCGTATTTTTAATCACAGGGTTTCCAATATATTTTTCAAAATGAACATAATCTGTGCTGTAGGCAATACTCTGCTGTTCCTGACCTCTCTCAGTTTCACCATCCATTATATTTTTATGACTGGTAAAAATAGCAATCAACGGCGCTTTTTCCGGCACACCGAGTTCCGGGATCGCCTTCTGCCCCAGTCCCGAAACATTTTCTTTATCAAACACACAAGAACCAGAAAAAATCATTCCGTTTTCATCCGGATAAATTGCCGCCGGCAGTTCTTCCCAGTGAAGCAGATCTTCTGACACTGCATGGCCCCAGTGCATTGGTCCCCAGAGCGGTACCTGCGGATAATACTGGAAAAACAGGTGATATTTTCCGTCTATGTACACCATTCCGTTCGGGTCATTCATCCAGCCGTCAGCCGGCGCAAAATGAACCAGCGGGCGGTAAATCATTTCTTTTTTCATAAAGCGTTTTCTCCTTTTTCTTTTTGAATTATTTTCATATAAGATATATGATAACTCGATTTTATTTTCTATTCCATGTACAATCTTGCTACGTTTTCAATCATTCTTTTTACCCATATATTAAAGTGCAAGCCCGGAACACTGGATTTCCCAGCATTCCGGGCTCTCGCAGAACGCTTAGTAACTATCGTCAGAATATTTTCCTATCGATCTGTCACACACTTATTTTGTATTTCTGTCAACTGCAGCCTGATAAATTGCTATAACATCGTTCACACCTGCTGCTTCCAGTTCACCAAGATATGCATTCCAGTTATCGTCTGTCACACCTTCCGTTACCCATACATTAATGTATCTGTCCACAATATCAGAAACAGTCGGCTGAATCTGGGTCAATCTCTGGATCTCTTCTGTTGTCATCATTACTCTCGGAATTGTTTCATACTCTTCCATAATTTCATCTTTTCCGTTTGTTTTCTGATTTTCCAGAAGTTGTACCGCATCATATGTATAACCAACAACTGTTTCATAGTACTCATTCAGAACCACCATAGAACCACGGCAGGTAGTAGAGTTCACACGTGCCTTACCAAAATCTGTATATTCCGGAACCTGAGCAATGTAACGTCCCTGCTCGTCAAGTGGTGTTCTCATAATACCATTTTCATCAATTTCATAATTGTATCCAACAGAACCCCAGTTAGACTGAATAGAAATCGCCGGATCACCTACCATATATTCCATAAATGCTGCAACTACATGCGGGAATTCACAGTCAACTGTAATCGCGGTATTAGAAGAATCCTGCAGTTCAGAATAGTTATTTTCAAATCCCATCTTTCCTGCTTCGCCTTCCAGACGCGGAAGTGCTACGTATTCATCGTGTACATCAAGGTTTGTGATTTCCTGATCTGTCCATGTACCAAAACAGCCGATTCTTGCCACATCCTCTTTAATCAGAGATTTGTGATAAGCTGCACTTTCATCTGCCTCAAAGGAACCATTCCAGATCAGTCCTTCGTTGTAGAGCATATTGAAAAATTCTGCTGTTTTTCTGAATGCTTCGTCCATTGCAGTAAAGGTTACTTTTCCATCAATCATTCTTAAATGATCTGCATACTGGTTACCGCCGCAATAAGAGTCAGCCTGACCAAATGCACCTGTAAAGCGATAGAACATATTGTAAGAACCAAACGTATCAGTTGCTCCAAACCAGCTAGCCAACGGAATTTCATCCGCTTCACCGTTACCGTTTAAGTCACCGCCATCACGGAATGCTTTCATACATTCTACCCATTCGTCTACGGTAGTCGGAACTTCCAGCCCAAGCTGATCCAACCAGGTCTTATTAATCAAAAGTGGACCAGGCGTCAGAACTAAACCATACATTTCCTCAATATATGGAAATCCATAGGTATGTCCATCCGGTGCAGTGATCTCTTCCCAGTATTTATCGCTATCATCCAGAATCTTTTTCAGAGATGGGACATAATTATTGATCAGATCTTCTGTAGGTGTGAATATTCCCTGATCTGCATACTGTACAACAATATTTCCCGATTTTCCATCTCCAAAATTCCAGAATACATCCGGAAGTTCTTCACCGGAGGCAAGCATCAAATTGATTTTTTCCTGTGCACCTTCCGACGGGATTGGTTGCCATTCAAAAGCAATTCCTGTATCTTCGGTCCATTTTTTTACCATATCCAATTCTGCAACATCTACCACACGATCTGCAGAATTAACAATCAATGCGGAAATCTGTCCATATTTTTCTTCAAACGCTGCCTGATCCGTAATAATCGGTAATGTTCCGTCCAGATTAATCAGCCCTGCTTCATATGCTTCCTTTTCTACATCTGTTAAATCGTCCACATTTACTGTGATCGGCTCCTTTTCTGCCGGAGCTGCTTCCTCCACAGCCGCCTCTGTAGCCGTTTCTGTTGTTTCTTCCGCAAATGCCGTCGGTACAGATCCTATTACCATCATCGATGCAAGCAAAGCAGAAATCACTCTTCTCTTCATGTTCTTTTCCTCCTTAAAACATATATTTTTTATAATTCATCCCTCTGCCGGGATGTAATTAACAACAATAACAAAAAATTATTTTATCCTTTTACAGCACCAATCGTAACACCCTTTGCAAAATATTTCTGCACAAACGGGTATACCACTAACAATGGACCTGCAGCAACAACAACAACACAATATTTTAGCTGTTCTGCCAGTTTCTGTTTTGCAATCATCGCATCACCGGAAGATCCCATCTGGTTTGCCTGATTCATCAACACCAGATTTCGCAGTACCACCTGCAGCGGCATTTTATTGTCATCCTGCAGATACATCAATGCATTAAAAAACTGATTCCACATTGCCGTTGCATAAAACAGACACATAACAGCAATGATTGTACTGGAGAGTGGAAGTACAATCTTGAAAAAGAAACCAAAATCAGAACATCCATCTACTTTCGCCGCTTCCAAAAGTTCATCTGGAATACCAGATTCAAAAAAGGAACGGCAAACAATCAAATTGTACGCAGAAACTGCCACTGGAAGAACCATTGCCCAAATCGTATTATAAATATTCAACTGTTTAATCGTCAGATACAGAGGAATAATACCGCCGCTAAAGAACATCGTAAAGGTAAATACAAAAATCAATCCACGTCTTCCCGGAAGATCTTTTCTCGACAATGCATATCCAGCCGGAATAGTTGTAATCAGGGAAATAAGTGTTCCCACCACTGTATACAGAATCGTATTTCCATAAGCCGTCCACAACGGTTTATATTCAAATGTTGTTTTTAATCCATTCAGATACAGCTTTTCCGGATAAAACAACGGTTTACCAGAGTTTACAATTACCGGATCTGTGATGGACGCAAGCACTACATAATACAGTGGATACACGATTACGATGCAAACAATAATCATGATAATCGCATTAATAATCGTAAACACCCTGTCCGCACCGGACATTTTCATTTTCTTTCTTTTCATCATCTCACCTCCACCTTAGAATACGCTGATGTCGCTGAATTTTTTCGCAACTATGTTAGCGAGTATCAAGATAATAAAGTTTGCCAATGAGTTGAACAAACCAACGGCTGTCGCGAAACTAAACTGTGCCGTCTGCAAACCGACTTTGTATACATATGTAGAGATCAATTCACTGACAATAGTATTAGAGCCGTTCTGCATCAAATAAGCCTTTTCATAACCGACATTCATAATATTACCAATCTGCAGAATCAACATCAAAATTACGGTTGGCATAATCATCGGAATGTCTATATAAAGGATTTTCTGGAATCTTGTCGCTCCGTCCATCGTTGCCGCTTCATAAAAATCCGGGCTGATGGCCGTCAATGCCGCTATGTAAATAACTGCATTAAATCCCATTGTCTGCCAGATATTTGTTCCAATAAACAATGGCCGGAACCACTGCGGCAAAGAAGTAAAGAGAATTTCCTTTCCGCCTCCCGCTGTGATAAAACTGTTTACCACACCATTTGCAGAAAAGAATACCGTAATCAAACTTACTACTACTACGTTTGACATAAAATACGGTGCATAACTGATGGTTTGAATTGTTTTCTGTAATTTAGAATTACGTACCTGATTGAGCAGTAATGCAAAAATAATCGGTATCGGAAATGCAATTACCAAACTTTCCAAACTGACTACAATTGTGTTTTTAATCGCATTTACAGCAATACTGGTACTGAAAAACTGCTCAAAATATTTAAAAATCGGCGTCGCCCACGGGCTGCCCAAAATTCCCTCCCGAACTTTATAATCTTTGAAAGCAATTACCAGTCCATACATCGGGTAGTATGCAAACGTCACTGCCCACAACAATGCCGGAATCAGAAGCACATATAACTGCCACGCCTGCAGCACATGACCGATTCCCCGTTCCTTACTCCTCTTGACTTTCGTCTTTTTCATCCCTCATCCTCCTTACAAAATTTTGTGGAACGCTTTATGGAACATTTGTTTTCGTTCCATATTTCCCTCTTGCAGTTAATATAGCCGAATCATTTATACTTTGTCAACCCAAAACCAGCTTTTTATCGTTGTTTTGTATACTTGAACAAAGTTATACTTTTTTTTTTGTCTATTATTACTATACTATTTGTTTGTTAATTAACCAAAAAAGAGAATCCCAAGTTTACTTGGAATTCTCTTTTTTATATGGAACACTTTTTATTTGTTCCATATTTATTTTTTAAGTTGTCCCACGCTCTAAAAGACGAATCGGAACTTCATAAATCGTCTGCTGCGGTTCTTCTCCCCGCATCATCTCCATAATCAACTGTACACTCTTTTTCGCCAGAGCCTGACAATCCTGCTGCAGCGTCGTCAATTCCGGTGTGATCACTCTGGTAAGCTCCGTTCCATCACAAGCAATGATTTTAAAATCCTCCGGTACCCGCAGTCCCATCTTCTGCGCAACACTCAAACAGCTCAAAGCACCAATATCATTGGTAAAGCAGCCATCTGCTTTACGTATCACTTCCCAATATTTCTCCACAATCCGTTTATTATATGAATAACTGAGCGCGTCCCACTGCATAAAAACCGAAACAACATCGCATCCATTTTCCTTAAGGATTTTTTCAACTGTCTTATGACGCTGATTTGCACTGTCTGCGTAATCACTTCCTCCTAAAAATTGTATGATTCGATGACAACCGCCTTTCAAAAAAACCTCTGCCGCCAGACTGCCGCCCATCTGATGATCAGAACGCACAATTGGAACCTCTTCATGCCAGAATCGATCCAAGCTTACAATCGGTCTTCCCTTTCTTCCTTGAAATCCTGGCGGCGGATCTCCGCAGGCAATCAATCCATCCAGCGCATATGATTCCAACATTTCAATCATCTCTACCTGACGATTCACGATATTAATCGTATTACACAAAACACTTTTGTATCCAAAACGCGTCAATTCTTCATCCAGACATCGCATCATTCTTGCAAAAAAAGGATGTTCAATATCCGGAATCATGATACCAATCAAACTGGTTTTTCTGCCATTTTTTGTTTTTGGCTTGGCCGGAACATATTCCATTTCCCTGATTGCTTCTGTAATTTTTCGGCGCGTTTCCTCAGAAACATATCCGGTATTATTCAGCATTCTAGATACTGTTCCGACACCCACACCAGCTTTTTTCGCAACCTCTCTTATATTCGCCAACTTACAAATCCCCCATTGCTCAATTTATACCCGCTGTTTTCTTACATTAATGGCATTTACTCCAACCACAGTTTTTACAAATATTGCACCCTTCCTCAAAAACCATTTTTTCTCCGCATTCCGGACAGAACATGTAGCCATCTGACTCCGGTACCGGCACTGCCTGTGGTTTCGGTTTTGTTTTTTTTGCCGCATTCGGACAAGCCTGACGAAGCGCCAATTCCTGCTGCATCTCGTTATACATCTCCATCAATGCATTCCCAACCGCCATCGGGCAGCATGCCCCTTTGCTGGTGTCCTTTCTTGTCACGCGTCTTGCTGTGTAAGACGGGCACGATCCGCTAGAGTTAAGTTGATCAACAATTGTCTCAATATCAATACCGCCGCGGGCACTGATTGAGATCATACGAGAAAGACCGACCATAAAATTATTACAGCCTCCGGTAGAACCTTTGCTCAGATATGTCTCTAAAAGTGCGCCACTGTGCGGATCAAACAACGCAATACAGTGAAGGCTGCCGCAGCCGGTGATCAGCTTTCGTTTTTTTCCAATCACATCATCTGTAACCAGAATAATTTCTCCTCGCTCTAATCCCTCTCCTGCCGTTACTTTTTTCGTCTCCTTCGTCGTTAGAATGCCCACTCTCTTGCAGCCGTCACGAAAGATGGTAATCCCTTTTAAGCCACGTTCAAACGCGTAAAGATATAAATCTTCTGTTTCTTCTACCGTAAATGAATTTGGCACGTTAACCGTTGAACTGATTGATGCATCAATATACCTCTGCCAGATAGACTGCATTTCAATCCTCTGATGATAATTCAGCGTCATAGCCGTCACAAAATAAGGCGGCAGACTGCCTTCATCCGTGATACCATGCATTTTCATATAATCGTCTACAATTTTGGTATACACTTTATAATACACATCCGCGCCATGCAAAGATTCTGTCTTTCGCTCGTAATAATTTGCATAAACCGGTTCAATACCGCCAGAAATACCAAGCATCGTGGATAACGTACCAGTCGGTGCAATCGTCAAAAGCTGTGAATTACGCAAACCATATTCTTTTACCAGTTCACGCGTTCCTTCTGATGTATTTGCCAGAAAATACGGTGTCTCCATGATTTCTTTCACACAACAAGCCTCAAACGCCCCCTGCTCTTTTGCCAAAAGAGCAGACGCCGCAATCGCTGTGTCCGCCATGGTAAAACCAATCCTGTCACACATTTCTACCGCATTGCTCTCTCCGTATGTCAGTCCCAGTTTTAACAGCGCATCTGCAAGTCCCATAATGCCAAGACCAATCTGACGCCATTTTGCCACGCTCTCGCGCTGTTCTGCCAACGGATGAAGCGGCAGACCTTCCTCAAGTACCTCGTTTAATGCACGCACAGAAGCCTGTACACATGTTTTAAATTCTTCAAAATCAAAATATGCCTCGTTTGTAAAAGCATTCTTTACAAACGCAGACAGGTTAATGCTTCCTAAAAGACAGCTTCCCCCCGCCGGAAGCGGTTCCTCCGCACAAGGATTTACACCCGCGTAAGCGAATTCTTTTGTATTACTCAAAAGATTCCATCCGGTAATACGATCCCAGAACAACGCCCCCGGTTCTGCATAATCCCAGTTTGTCTCTGCGATTCTGTGGAACAGCTCTCTGGCACGCACTGTCTTTTCAATCACTTCGCCAGTTGCTTCCCTTGTATAGGAAAGCGTAAAATCCCGGTCCTTTTTTACTGCTTCCATAAAATCCTCATGAATGCGGATGGAAATATTCGCCTTTGTTACTTTTTCCAGGTCTGTCTTTAGATTGATAAACTCCTCCACATCCGGATGCGAACCATCGATCGAGATCATCAGCGCACCTCTCCGGCCGTTTTGACCAATCAGAGAGGTAACCATCGAATACAACTCCATAAAAGAAACCGAACCGCTTGTCTCTTTCGCCGCATTATTAATTTTTGCCCCTCTCGGAGCAAGATTGGAAATATCAATACCACATCCGCCCCCATAACTGTAGGTGCGCGCCAGTTTTTTCGCACAGTCAAAAATATCTTCAATCTCATCTTTCGGCGGTGCGATCACATAGCAATTAGAATATGTTACCTTACGGTTTGTTTTATGCAGACCACGGTTAGAAAGAATTCGTCCGCCAAACAGAAACTTTTTTTCTCTGATATATCTGCCGATTTCCTCGTTTCCACCAGAGATTCGATCAATCCAGTTTTCAAAGCTTTCCTTTTCATCGCAATATTTTTTTTGCCAAATATCAATACCAAGCTGGTTTTCCTGACCCAGCCATTCTTCTATCGTCATGTTCCATTCCTCCATATTTTGTAATGCCACGTTATCATAACACAATATATAGTATGGTTCAAGTGTCAAAAAAGAGCATTTTGCTTTTTTAGCAAAGTGCCCTTTTTCTTTTCTTAAAACTGTTTATTAATGACAATTGACAACAACAGTTGGTTGTGCTTCCTTAAATTCTGCCAACCAGATATTCCTGTCTGCCATCGCGCAGGAATATCGGCAGTGTATCGATCGGTGCTTCTACCTCGACTATCTGACCGCCCTCATATTCTTTTCCGCTGCCGGCGTGTACCCACTTCGCGCCCTTTGGCAGATAAACGGTGCGGCTCGTTGCTTTCGGCTGCACGATCGGCGCAACTAAAACATCTCCGCCAAACATGTATTCATCCGTAATATCCCAGCATTTTTCATCCTGCGGAAATTCATAGAACAATGTTCTCATAACCGGCGTACCCTTTTCATGTGCTTCTTTCATCAACCCTCTTGTATAGTCACGCATGGTCTCACGAATTTCAATAAATTTTTTCATGATCTGATAATTATCTTCGCCGAAGCTCCAGATTTCATTATCCGCACCAGTCCATTCCCGTTCTTCTCCCGCTTTATTAATAATCTGCTCATGCGGCTCGCGGCTGCCATGCAGTCTCATAACCGGAAGGAACGTACCGAACTGGAACCAGCGAATCAAAAGTTCCTGGAATGCCGGATCATGGATGTTTCCGCCATGGAAACCACCGATATCTGTCGTCCACCACGGAATTCCGCAAAGTCCCATATGTAAGCCCGCGCAGATCTGCTTACGGAAATCCTCATAGCTGGAGAAAATATCTCCCGACCAGACAAGTGCACCATATCTCTGGCTGCCTGCCCATGCACACCGTACCAGATTCACGATATCCTCCTGACCGCTTTCCTTTTGTCCTTCGTAGAACATCTTGGAATATTCCCTTGGGTATATATTCCCTACTTCTGAAACCGGTCCCTCATGATAACGATAACATTCAAAATCGTATCCTGTATACTCCGGCTCTGCCTCGTCCAGCCAGAACGTTTTAATACCAAGATCTGCGTAATTTTTCTTTACCTTATCCCAGACATACTTTCTGGTACGCGGATTTGTTGCATCCAGAAATACATTATTCCCATGGAAAATCATCTGAGCATCTACACCACGATCACTCTTTACCAATAATCCCTGCTGTTTCATTTCTTCATAGTTCTCACTGCGCCAGTCAATCTGCGGCCAGATAGAAACCATCGTCTCCATTCCCATCTCATGCAGCTTGTCTATCATTTCCTTCGGATTCGGGAAATATTCCTCGTCAAAACGGTAATCGCCGCATCTCGGCCAATGATAATAATCAATGACAAATACATCCACCGGAATCCCACGTTTATGATATTCGCTCGCCACATCAAGCACCTGTTGTTGATTGAAATAGCGCAGCTTACACTGCCAAAATCCCAATCCGTATTCCGGCATCATTGGGGATTTCCCGGTTGCATCCGCATAGTGTTCTTCAATCTCCGCCGGGGTTTTTCCTGCTGTGATCCAGTAATCCATCTGTGCAGTTGCTTCCGCAATCCACTCAGTCGTATTCAACCCAAAATGTACTTCACCGATTGCAGCATTATTCCACAGAAAGCCATAACCGAGATTTGAAATATAAAACGGAATGCTTGCCTGTGAATTACGGTGTGCCAATTCCAGATTGCAGCCCTTTAAATTCATGCGCTCCTGCTGATACTGCCCCATACCGTAGATTTTTTCTTCTGGATTAGAATCAAAACTTGCTTTCAAACGATACGTGCCGCCTGTAAGCGCCTTGTACTGTCTTGCATTTAAAGTCAGAGCACCACCATTTGAAATTTCACGCAGCAGCACTTCTCCCTTCTGATTTAAGAATGTAATACGCAGCTTTTTCCCCCACGGCTGCACTTCCAAATGTGCCTTGATCTTTCCATTAGAAATGCTCGCCTCCATATCGGATATTTCAATTACTGCATCTGTTTTTTCCGGCTCCAAAAGCGCTGCATTCGTTTCTTTAATCTCTCCCAGCATACAGCTGCGCACACGAAGACTATCTGCCCCCCACGCTTCTACAAGAACCGTCTCACCGTTTTCACGGAAGATCAGTTTGCTGTTTTGTTCTTCAAAAAAGTTCATATTTTTCCTCCTTATTCTTTTACCGCTCCCAGCATAATTCCGTTTACAAAATATTTTTGCAGGAACGGATATACTACCAGCATAGGTATCATGGAAATAAATACTTTTGCAGCATCAAGCGACTTATTTGACAGCTTATCCATTTTTTCAATCTGATCCATTGACAAATTAGTAGTCTGAATATTGACAACCATCTGCTTAATATAGGTTTGTAGTGGATAATAACGTTCGCTACTAGAAAGCACAAGGCCCTGAAAAAATTCATTCCAGTATGCAACACTAGTAAAAAGAACAAGTGTTGCCAAAACCGGCACCGCACATGGTACTACAATCCGAAATAATGTCTTCCACTCACCTGCTCCATCCACTCGCGCCGCCTCAATTAACTCTTTCGGCAAACTACGGTAAAAATTCACCAAAAGAATCAGATTAAATACCGGAAGACCACCACAAAGAATCAAACCGACCATGCTGTTTAACATATGATATTTTACCATAGTATTGTACCACGGTACAGTACCTCCATTAAAAATCATGCAAAAAATTACAATCCACATAATAATATTTTTCAACCGATACTCTGATGTCGGTTTTGATAACGGATAGGCAAAAATAATCAAAACCAGCATAGTAAAAGCTGTTCCAAATACTGTTCGTTCTACCGATATTAAAAAAGAACGAAAGAACTGCATATCACCCATAATTTCTTTATAAGACGCCAGCGAAAAACCAACTGGCCATATCGTAACCATTCCGGAGTTTGCTGCCGCCTTATTGGAAACCGACAGGCAAAATGCATACCATAACGGATAAATGCATGAAATTGCCAGAATACTCATGAGTGTCATATTAAACACATTGAATATTTTACTTCCCAGTGTTTTGCTTTGTACCATAACCTTTTTCTCCTTTCCGATTTTAAAAAATCTTGTAATCGGCCGCTTTATAAGCAACGACATATGACACCACTATTAATACAAAGCTGATTACCGATTTAAATAACCCTGCTGCCGTAGCCAGAGAAAACTGTACGTTCAAAAGACCGATTCGGTAAACCCAGGTATCCAGAATATCCCCAGTAGAATATACCAGCGGACTATACAGATTAAATACCTGATCAAAACCAGCATTTAATACGTTTCCAAGACCAAGGATTGCCACAACTACAATCGTGGACGCAATACCCGGAAGCGTAATATTCCAGACCGCTTTCCACCGACTGCAGCCATCAATCGCCGCCGCCTCATACATCTCCTGACTCACTCCTGTAAGCGCTGCCAGATAAATCACCGCGTTATATCCAAATTCTTTCCAGACATCCGTTCCGATAATCAACTGACGGAAATAAGATTCCTCTGAAAACCAGATCTTCGGATCCATACCAAAAAAGGAAAGCACTGTATTTAATACTCCCTTATAGCTGAAAATCTCCAGAAGAATACTCGCCAGAATTACCCAGGATAAAAAGTGTGGCAGATAAACCATCGTCTGCACTGCTTTTTTAAATTTCGTTCTGCGGATTTCGTTCAACAATAACGCAAATGTCAATGGAACTACAACATTTAGTACAAGCTTTGACACTGCAATAATAATAGTATTAATAATAACACGTTTACTATCACTCATAGAAAACAGATATCGGAAATTTTCCAAACCGATAAATTTTGATCCTGTCAAGCCGAGCATTGGATTATAATCCTGAAATGCCATTACAATACCGAACATCGGCACAATATTAAACAAAACTAACCAAATCATCCCTACCAGTACCATCGAATGATAACTTAACACAGTTCTCGTATTTCTCTTCTTTTTTATTTTTAACGACATTCTTTTTTTCTCTTTCATGAAGAATCCTCCTCAAAAAGAGACTGCTGTAATTTCAGCAGTCTCTTTTTTTATACATCTGCTGTTATGATATAAACTCAGTAACTTCCTGCAGAATTGTTTCTCCACCCTCTGCCATCCATTTTTCTACAAATTCATCATAAGCGCTGATGTCCGATTTGCCAGTCACTACTTTCATTGCCATTTCTTTTTCCATAGAAAGCAGATTAGACCATTTTGCTTCCATTGTCTCTGTTTGACTAAAAATACAACTACGAACTTTTTTATCCACTGGTGTTGTTGCATATGGTCTATCCCCAATCATAAGAGAATACATTCTCTGAAAATTACCAAAATTATCCATATTAAAATCTTCTATTGAAAGCTGCTTTCCACTTTCATATCCAGGAATCGTTTCTTTCACAACTGATACATCGTTTGCAAGAAGTTTATACGCATTTGTAACTCCTTGATAATCTTCTGGTGTTGTCTCTCCTTCTAAAACTTTAATTAATTCATGATATGTATACTCACATTCATCTGCCGGAGCCATCAATGTACGAACCGGCCAAAATACCAAAGGCTGTTCAGATACATCAAATTTGCTTTCATCTCGAAGTAAGGCATTCGCCATAATAATTATTGCTTTCGCAACATCTTCTGATGCATTTTTATTAATCACACAATAACCACTGGTTGATGATCCTGTTCTGACATTATACTTTCCATCATCAGACAGAATAGGATATGACTGCCAGTTTGCATCTGGTTCATTGCGATATGCATCACCGATTCCATATCCAGGCACCCACCAAGCGCCAAAAAACATTCCTACTTTACCAGAATTAATCAATTCTACCGTAGAATCTCTGGTTCCCATTTCTGGATCAATGTAGCCTTTTGCGTACCAATCTGCCAAAAGCTGCAGTGTTTCTCTCGTTTCTACTGTATTTGTTCCATATGTCACGTTATTTGAATCGTCTTTTAAAAACAATCCCGGATATGCATCATTTGCTGAAAAAGCCGCTTCAAATCCGCCAGTTGTTGAACCAGTATCTTGGAAAGATGGATACAAACTAGTATTTTTATCCGGTCCTGCAATTGCGATTGTATCTTCACCTGCTGGTTTCTTTTCCATAAACACCTTTGCGATATTTTCTACATCCGCAAGTGTTTTTGGTGCTTCCAGTTCACATTCATCCAACCAATCTTGACGAATGGTAAGCATTTGAACCCCCACAGCTTCAACTTCTACTGCCGGAATTGCATACTGTCTTCCATCCACACTAGCTTCTTTGATTGCCTCTCCATTTGTAGAATCCATAACCTCCTTCACCTGAGGAGACTGCATTTCCTGAAAAAGTTCTGTAATGTCATACAGCTGTCCGCTTTTCGCCGACTTAATCAAATATTCCCTATTTACAAGCATCGCATCTGGAAGCGTATTGCTAGCAATACAAAGTGCTACCTTTTGATTGTAATCGTTTCCATTAGCAGCTGTCCAGTCTACCACAACTTTAATATTATAATTTTCTAAAAGATAATCGGTGTACTGATTGTTATCTACACTCAATCCCTCCGGCAATGAATCTGTTGGACTTATTCCCTGTCCAATATGTACCTCTACCACTTCCGGAAACTTCTGAAATGCAATTTCATCTGATGGTCCTTCTGCCACAGTTGTTGTTTTTTCTTCTGCGAAAGCTACACCAACCAAAGATGACATTGTCATTGTACAAGTCAATAATGCCGCTACAAGTTTCTTTTTCATTCTAAACCCTCCCGTTATTTTTACGTTTTTTTCTTGTATTTATATAATAATATATACACGCTTCAATAATAACCCACATTTTTTTCTTATCTTCAGAACATTTGTCATCTTTTTGATTAATATTTTCCTTATTTTTCTCTTATTATTGTCAATTATACACAAATCGGAGACAAGTGTTCCTTTTACACAGAACAAATGTCTCCATTTTAATCATGATTATCAATTATTTTGTTGTCTCTTATATTCTGCTGGGGTAATTCCTTCCCATTCTTCAAACACTTTTGCAAAATATTTCTCACTCAAATATCCTACTTTTTCTGCCACATCTCCGAATGGCAATCTTGGATTCTCTCTTAAAATAGCTTTTGCCTTTTCCACTCGTTCCTTGCGAATATACGAATTGAGTGAATAACCGGTACATTTTTTAAATGTAGTAGAAAAATAACTTCTAGAAAGATTCAATTCTTTCCCGATTGCCTCCGCAGTCAATTCATGGTCGTCAAGGTGTTCCGTAATATAAATGCAGGCAAGCAAAACAGAACCTTGTACCGTTGTTGCATATAATACTTTCCTTGCTTCCAGTAACAATTCTTCTCTCTGTTTTATAAGCCAGATACAGGATTCCTCATTGCTATCAAAATTCGATTCATCCAGGTGAATATCAAAATTTCGTTCTATTACATGTATTCCATGCACCAACAATCGATAACGTTCCCGTCGGTTAAACTGCATAGCTGCGGATCTTTCCTGCAACTCTTTCATCTGTTCCGAATTATAATAACAAAATAATTCATCCAACAATTGATAGCATTGCCGCAATTCCTGCGGATGTCCACTCTCTGATTCTTTATCAACACTTTTTTGTATATTTTCCCGCAACTGATCGGCTACTCTCCGAAATAGTGCTACACAATCCTCCTGATCCAACTGCATTTTGGAAATATAATCCAATACCCCCAAACGCAATGCCTTTTGTATATACTCAAAGCTTTCATACGCTGTCAGTACCACATATTGAATATTAGGTTTTTGTCTGCGACACTCTTGAATAAATTCAATTCCAGACAATACTGGCATTGCTAAATCTACCACCGCCAAATCAACCTTATGATGCTCAATAAATTCCAATGCCAAAGCTCCGTTTGCTACATCTCCAACTACTTCCATCCCACAATCTTCCCACGGGACAATAGAAATAATCCCTTTTCTTGCTAATTTGTCATCATCCACGATCAAAACTTTATACATTACACTCACCTTCCGGTATCCAAATATGCACCGTTGTTCCCTCCCCGACAACACTGTCTATTCTCAGTTCTGCCTTTTTTCCGTACACGGCATCCAGCGTCATCTTTAAGTATTGCAAACCAATTCCCCGATTTTTCTGACCCTTTATCTCTTTTTCTTCTCCCACTTTTGTATCCGCTGAGAAACCTTTTCCGTCATCTTCCAAAGAAATATGCACTTTTCCCTTCTCTCTTCTAACTGTAATCCATAAATGTCCAAATTCATCCATGTTATGACAAACAGAATTTTCTGCTACTGGCTGTAACAGGAAACGTGCACATGGCTGTTCCAGGTAATCTCCATCTTCCACATCAAGCGTATATGCAAAATCATAAGTCGTCTGTTGTAGCTTGAGATAATTTTCTAACACACGCAATTCTGTACGTAAAGTCGTCTCATAATCAACTTTCCCCAAAGAATACGATAAAATATACCCCAGATGTGTTACATATGAGGTAATGTCCCCCGTCTTATGCGCCACTGACATCCAGCGAACCGTATTTAAAGCATTCATCAAAAAATGTGGGTTAATTTGATATTTCAGTTTTTCCAACTCCAATAACGTTTTTTCTTCCATCTGTTCTTTATTCTTTGCAAGCAATGCCTGAATTTGCAATTTCATACGATTAAACGCTGCGTAAAGCCCGTCAAATTCC
Source organism: Marvinbryantia sp. (assembly GCA_050944495.1). GTDB lineage: Bacteria > Bacillota > Clostridia > Lachnospirales > Lachnospiraceae > Marvinbryantia. Next base: position 23,952 of record JBMNRF010000021.1, on the reverse strand, counting down.
TTCAATCCGCCTCGATACTGAGACTTTTCAAAAACACTTCCATCAAAGGAATCCATCTCCTTCTCAAACGCAGAAAGAGGATGCTGAAAAAACCAGATTTGCGAAAAACTGACAATCGCCAAAAACGCAAACGAAATCAAAATCACAGCAAAAATCCACAACATCCACTGATTATTGCGATTCATAAGCACCTGCGTTGGCATCAATAAAATATAAAAAAAACCATACTTGCTGAGTTTTTGCACACCCGTATGCTGATGAAGATGCACTATCCCTTCGGCATCTGCTATTACCGTTTCTCCAATTGCAAATGTCTCACTGCTGCTATAAACAATCTTTCCCTGCGGGTCAGTCTGCAAAAATACATATGGAATTTTCTCAATCTCAGCTTTATCCCTAATCATTGAAAGGACAAACGATTGAATTTCCAGATAAATGTTAGCATTTGTTCCATCACTAAACGTAACAGGACGCAGTACAGAAAAGACATCCTTTAACCACGCACTATGCTTCGTTCCGTGAAGCGGCTGAAAAACAATTTCATCAGTTCGACTCAATTCTTGTGTCTTTTCCGGTTCAAACCCGTCTCTCACAGAAAAACTCGAATATAAAATCTGTTGCTGTTTTTCTGCTGTTTCTGGTATGTAATAAGCAGATAACAAGATTTCCTCCATACCAAACGTAGCAATATTCAAACTATTAGTAAAATCGCTGTAACTTTTAAATCGATCATACTGTGTCATCTGATTCAAATACTCATCATAAATTCGACCAATCTGTCCAGTCGGCACCATGTTTTGAGATAATTTCAAGATCTCATTATATTCTGAATCTGCCTGATTTGCTATGTCCTGCAATGATGTCTTCATTACCTGTTCTTCTCTCGAACGCTGTGCAACTCTCCAAGAAAACCATGTTACAAAGCCAATCAATATCAAACACATCAAAACACTGACAGAAATCAGCTGGATAAAACGCACCTTTATCGTTGTATACCGCTTTTTCTTTTTCATGACTACAATCCTTCAATAATCTTCTGTTTTACTACATACCATTATTTTTCTAAAGAAGAAATCATCAATCGTTTCATAGATTTTTTACATCGCACATTCCCTCATTTCCATACACGATAGTCAGATACCAGTCGAGGGTAATATTCTGTACAAATTATACCATCATCTTATAATAAAATATACACAAAAAACTCCCCAACATAAAATATCCTGAGGAGTTCTATATCGTATTGAACGATATTAAAACATATGATAGTTTTAAATATTTTTAGTTTTCCAAAACCTCACCAAATTTCATAAATTTAGGCAGTCGAATCTTTTGCATTAAGCCAATAATCTGTCCGGACAAAATAACAGTCAGAAGAGAATATGCAATCTTACTTACCGGAATATACGTAAGAGAAATAAGCAGTACAATCAAATCACTGATCAAATAAATCCACTGAATATCTAATGGAAGCACTCTGTTTAAACTCATAGCAAGCGCGTCATCTCCGGTTGGTGCCCCTCCCACTCGCACACATAAGCCTACACTTATACCTACAAACATTGCTCCTACCACTGCTGCCAGAAGCGGTTTTTCCCCAATATTCGGAAATAATGGCTCAAACTGTTCAAAAATTCCATAAAAAGAAGAAAATCCAATCGATGAAATAAAAGAATACACAAGAAAACGTTTTCCCAACAATTTCCATCCCAAAAGGTAACATAATGCAGTCAATACAAATCCTGAAACAGACGGAGAAATGTCAAACCAATATTCCAGAAGAAGTGTTAAACCTAAGATTCCTCCTTCTGTAACATTAGATACAGAATGAACATTATAAAGTCCAAAGGCTAAGATTGCACTTCCCAATAGTAAAAGCAATACAGACGATAATTTAACTTCTTTCAACGTTGAACGCATTTTAAAATTCCTTTCCAAAAAGTATGATTATTTCTATACATCCATGATAAACTCTGGTATAATACCAGAGTCAAGGAGTGAAATGAAAAATATGAAAAAATTTTTTAAAATTGGTGAAATTTCTAAATTATACGGAATCGGTGTCGATTCCATTCGCTATTATGAAGACATCGGGATCATCAAACCAGAACGTTCTGAAGCCGGATATCGCCAGTATAGTATCCACGATATCTGGAGATTAAATGTCATACGTGACCTGCGCTCCATCGGGTTTACGATGGAACAAATCCGTGAATACTTGGATCATCATACACTTTCATCCTCACTTTCTATGCTGGAGGACGAAAAAGAAGCTATTTCAAAACAAATGCGGCGCCTGCAAAAACTGCAGCAAAACGTAGAACACAGGCTGAACACTATTCATTCTGCACTATCACTTCCTTTAGATGAAATCCGCATGACAAACATCTCCCCTCGTCATTGCCACCGAATCCCGGAAGGATACAAAAACGAAGAGGAAATGGATTTTTTGATCAAACGTCTCATTAATCTGAATCAGGAACGTTTATACATTGTAGGTAGTAATCAAATTGGAACCATAATTTCTCTGCCAACACTCCTAAAGAAAAAAACGCTTTCTTATCAATCCGTTTTTATTATAGATGAAGAAGGATCTGATACTATTGATGGCGGTAATTATCTCTGTGTCACTTATCGCGGAAATTATAAGAGAAGTGCCTATTGGGGACAACAGCTCGTGCAATATGCTCACACTCATCATTTCACTGTTCTTGGTAATTTATTAGAAATTTTGTGGATTGATATCCACACAACTTCTGATGAAACCGAATATATCACACAATTGCAGCTCCCCATTCAATAACAAATTTTTTAAATCCTACGCTTCCTAACTATCCAACATCTACTGTCGTGCAACCAATACAATCAGAACTTTTTCCTTTTTTCTATGAACCAATTCCCATTCTTTGTATATGTAATTCAGTTGCAGACATTTTTTCGATATGTTAAACTACTATTGATTCATTAAAAATTATAAAATAGATTTATTCCAAGAAAGTAGGTTTTTTTATGGAATATGAATATTTGTTTTATATTCTTGTGGGTTTTTTTTCCGGAAGTATCCTCTTTGGAAAAATCATTCCTTTTCTCTTCAAAAATATCGATGTAACTCAAAAATCTGATGACGGAAATCCTGGAGCCTTTAATGCGTTCACCTATGGAGGAACAACTTGCGGACTTCTCGTTTTACTATTGGATCTTTTAAAAGGAGCATTCCCGGTTACGTTATGTGCTTCTCGCATCGGAACAAATTCCTGGTTATTTGCGTTTGTAATTGCAGCACCTGTGTTTGGTCATGTTCACTCTATTTATAATAGAGGAAGCGGAGGAAAGGGAATTGCTGTTTCTTTCGGTGTTTTACTTGGATTGCTTCCAATCTGGCAACCACTGACCTTACTTATCATCTGGTATTTATTCTTTCTTGCCGCACTGCCGGCAAAATCCAATACCAGAAAAAGTATCTATGCTTTCTTTGCGTTTGCAATCAGTTCCATATTTGCCATAAAATTCAGGATTATCATGTGTGGATGTATCCTGATCGCCGGTATCGTCATTCATAAACATTATTTAAATGCAATTACACATGAACAACCTCAAGAAAAAAAGCTACAACAAAAGTAATGAACGGAGGATCCAATGAAAGCACTAATATTATCTTGTAATACCGGCGGTGGGCACAATTCTGCAGCAAAAGCAATTGCAGAAGAATTGATCTCTCATGGCGAAGAAGCTTATGTGTTAGATTATCTCTGTCTCGCGGGTAAAGGAATTTCAAAATTAGTTGGAGACGGCTATGTACAGATTGTGAAAAAAACTCCTCTTTTGTTTGGACTTATATATAAATTAGGAATACTGATCAGTCGGATTACCCGGAAATCACCCGTTTATTATGTCAACGGAAGGATGGCAAAATATCTCAGAAGTTACTTAAAAGAACATCCTGCAGATGTTTTAATCATGCCGCATCTCTATCCTGCCGAAACAATTACTTATATGAAACGAAAAGGAATGGATCTTCCTGTAACGATTGCAGTGATGACAGATTATACTTGTATTCCATTTTGGGAGGAAACAGACTGCGATCACTATATTCTCCCTCATGAAGCCTTACGAAAATCCTGCATAAAAAAAGGAATTCCAAATGAGAAAATTCAAACATTCGGCATTCCTGTAGCTAAAAACTGCCAGCTAAAAATCAGTAAGGCGGAATCCCGTAAAAAATTAGGCTTAGAAGTAAATCAAAAATATTTTCTAATAGTTGGCGGAAGTATGGGAGCCGGAGATTTCATAGAACTTATCCAAAAATTAATTTCCAGCACAGATTCCGAACAAATTCTTGCCATTTGCGGAAATAACAGAAAAGCTGAACGGAAGTTAAAAAAGAAATTTAAAGAAGAATCCCGTGTAATCGTATTAGGCTTCACAGATCAAATGCCTCTCTATTTACGCGCCTGTGACGTAGTCTTTACAAAACCCGGCGGCTTAACCTCAACAGAAGCTGCCGTCATCCGTGTCCCAATCATTCACACCGCTCCTATTCCCGGTTGTGAAACAATAAATCGACGTTTCTTTATGCGGGCTGGCATGAGTTCGTCTGCAATTACCGTAAAGGGCCAGGTTAGTAAAGGAATTCGACTTATGAATGATTTGAATGCCCAAAAAAAGATGGTAAATCGTCAAGCGAAAGAAATTCATGGGGATGCTGCCGAACAATTATACAAATTCATCTGTCTTCAATGCAAATCTATACAGAGAAATAATTAAACTCACTGGAATTCAAGTCTATATTTAGCCATGAAAATACCGCCTCCCAATCGTTAGATTTTGGAGACTAACTTTTGAGGGGCGGTACATCTTTCCATGAATTGCTCTCTTTTCTTTACATTCTTTGATTATACTAATTTGCTGTATTTTTCACCTGTAACCGGTTCACATCATTCAACAGAAGTATCTTATCAGCCTACTTATACTCTGGATTTTTCATCAATAAACGTAAAATCCTTCCCCGCCTCAAGAATAAAGTCTTTCCTATTCTGAATCAAACCTTTTCTCAAATAATCTGGCCTTCCAATTTTCTTTTGGAACAACCCTCTCTGATACATACTCTCATATAAAATTCTCGTTCAACATCCGATTCACATCCAAATATAATCAGCAAATGATTTGGCCAGTTTAATTGTATCAATAGTGGTGACACAATTGCGTTATGTCGATCGCGTTCATAGAACTATTTCATTCTATATAGACCTATACAGATTATATCATTATCTCTGGCTAAAGCACATATAGAAAACCTCCCAAGGAATACTCCCTGAGAGGTTTGAAATATCTTCTTGAAATTGTACATTCTGAAACATTTGATTAACGTTTGCTGAACTGCGGTGCTCTACGAGCTGCCTTGAGACCGTATTTCTCATGTTTCTTTCATAGAAACCCTTGATTTTACGGGCTTTTCAGCGTTTTGCCTTCTAAGTTCCCCCATCTGTTAACTGTAAAAGTGGGGTATATCCTTTGCCGATTTTACGTCAATGCATGATTAACTATGCCGATGAGCTCTTCGGGTCTATTATACTTCACCTTGGCGTAAATGTCCATAGTCGTTTTGCTGTTCTCATGCCCTGCCAGATACTGAACCGTCTTGGGATCAACTCCTGCATAAAGCAAATTGGTGATATAAGTGTGACGGAGCAGGTGCGGGGTCACTTCAAAATCAATTGTATAAACAATATTCGGATTGTTCTTCTGGTGAGTTCCCAACGCAGGCTTTTTCGTGTATTTGATCCGCTGACCATTTATCACCTTATAGCAGGTTCTCTCTTTGGTAGAACGAACCGTAACATATTTCCATACTCTCTGAAACTGAGAATATGACAATGGTTCTCCTTTGTTGTCTGCAATCACATAATCGGATATAGAGTTCTTTTTGGCCTCCCGCAAGCAGTCCACAAGACACTTTGGAATGGGAATCTCTCTTTTGGCCGCTGGAGTTTTTAGCACCATCGAAACTTACAGTGGTAATTCACGAACGGTATCCAGAAGAACCTTTACCTGTTCATCAGTAAGTGCATCTTTATCTTTGGCCGGTGTGCCTCCTTTTGCTGATATGGTGGCAGAAGGATTATAGTCAAGCAGTTCGCTTCGCTCTGCAGAATAGAAAATGCACTTAAAGAGCATATTTACCTTGTTGTAAACAGAAGTGGATTTTTGAGATGCCGGAATCAGTGCTACACGAATATCATCTGTGGTGACATCCGACATATGCGTATCGCCCAATGGCTTGACTATGTAGTTGTTCACGCTGCAAGTGTAACCCTTTAGTGTTGCTGACGAAACTTTTGCCGACTGCATCAGCAGCCATTTTTCACAATACTCAGCCACCGTGGGGTTCTCCCTGCGAAATTTCAATTCTTCGATGACGCGTCTGGCTTCTGTTTCCTTTTTGTACAACTCCTCACAGGTAGTGGCATACAAATCCACTCTCTTGCCATCAGCATCAGTAATCCTGGTTCTATAATACAGTACACCCTTTTTGGTGGTAGAACTGTAGTTTGGGATACATTCTTTTTTCTTAGCCATAACAGCAGACCTTCCTTTCCAATAAAAGCTATACGGGCTTTTTTTGACCGTGTACCATCAGGACATTTTAGGCTTATCGAATAGGCTCATAATCGCTACATGATACCAGCAGCGAAGCGCAGGTAAAGCTCCAGCGCATAAAAATACCCCCAATCCAAACTCGGAATCAGGGGCATGAAGAATCACCCTCTCCAAAACCTCGTTTTTTTATTGGCGGGGCTATTATATTACTGCGAACCACCAGGCCATCTATAATTGAATTACTATGCCATTATAAACATGGCATAAATCCGTAGAATAATAGGTGAAGTTGAACCAAAAGTGCATAATCAATCTGAAACGCTCGGCAGCATCATCAAAGCAGCGCGGGAAAAAACGGATATTACCATTAAAGTGCTGGCTGAAAGGGCTGAAATCACTGAGCGATACTTATATCGAATTGAGAACGAAGGCAAAAAGCCAAGTTTCGATGTCCTCTATAAATTGATCCGTGAATTGTCCATTTCTGCGGATTCGATTTTCTACCCCGAGAAGCCGTCCAAAGATTCCGAGGTAGAAAATCTCCTCCGTATGCTTTCAGCTTGCGATGAGCGTTCTTTGAAAGTCGTCAAAGCAACTGTAAAAGCCTTAATTGATACCATACCCGAAAAGTAGCCGAAAGGCTGCTTTTCTTTTATAGTTGCTCTCCCATTTGAATTTTACACATTTCGCATATGTCAGCAAAAACGATGCTTACAGCACGTTTCTGTGCCTTATCCAACAAATCCTTGCGAATCATTTCTTTTTCTGTTTTGAAAACGCCAGTCTCCTGAGGCAGGAAACTGGCGTTAAGCTGTTAATCTTTTCTGTTATTGCTGCTAAGTTGGCAATATATGATTCCACAAAAGCGAATTTAGCGCGATAAAACAGAAGCCTTCCAGCCTTCCCTTTTATTTATGTCTGTGATGTTCTGCGTGGTCACTCAGCCATTTTTTCTGAAGCTTTTCCAGCAGTGTCTTCAACTGTCCCTGTTCACTCTCAGAAAGTGCGGACAGAATGTCGGCTTCGTCACCTCCGGCTGCCTGCGTCCTTTCGCTTTTGTGCTCCGCGACTTGTCCGCAGATTGAGATCAGCTTGACCAATTCATTCTTGCTGTTCGATTTCATATTGGTGTTCCTCCCATTTTATTTCAACAAAGCGTTTTCAAGGTCGGAAAGCATGATGCCCAGAGCTGTAATGCCTCCTTCGGCGGTATACCAGACATTCGAATGCTCCAGAACAACCACCCTTCCGTTTAGTGCGGCATCGGTCTTGTTTACCAATTCGTTATCCAGGACTTCGGCTGCCAGCTGTGCGCCCTCCGTACCGATCGCAGCATCTCTGTCCATGGCAAAAATATAGTCCGGGTTTTTATCCAGAACAAATTCGAAAGACGCTTCATTGCCGTGAGCGGAGGTGTCTACCTCGGCATCCACACCGACATTTTCAAACCCGATCTCCACACCGATGATGGAGCAGCGGCCATCGTTGCCCAGCAGACTAAAGCCGCCGGCGTTCACCATGCCAACAATCGCCGTTTTTCCTTCCGCCACGGCCTGCAGCGCCTCAATACGTGCCGTATAGCCGCTCACAAGTGCATCCACGCGGTCTTCCACACCAAACATGGCTGCAATCGCCTTTGCGTTATTGGCAGTGCTTTCCACCACGCCCAGCTCTGTGTCGGTCTTAACCATATAGACCGGAGCAATTTTTACCAGCTCATCATAGACGCTGCTCATCCGTCCGCCAATGAAAATCACATCCGGCTCGCACTCCATGAGTGCTTCCATGTCCGCCTGTTTGATGGTGCCCAGATTGTAGAGCTCGTCATTGGTCACATAATCCTGAAGATAATCGATAGACGAGCCCTTGGATACACCAACAACCCGGTCGCCGAAGCCGATATTGTCCAGAATGTCCAGTGCGGCCAGGTCCATCGCGGCAATTCTCTGAGGGTCATAGGGAAATTCAACCTCAACAACCTCACCCGTGCCATTATACGTAGTCAGCGTGATGGTCTCCGGGGTACTCTCTTCCGGTTCCGGGGTACTCTCTTCCGGTTCCGGGGTGCTCTCCTCCGGCTCTGAGGCAGCCGTAGCCTGCGAGGATGTATCCTTCGAGCTGCTTGTGTCAGTCGTTTTGTTGCTTCCGCAGGCCGCCAGAGAAAGTACCATTACGGCAGCCAGCATAATAGAAATAATTTTACGCATAGTTTGAGTCTCCTTTTGTTTTAGTAGTAAATTGAAAGGGGTTTGCTCTCAATTTCCATGATTTCAAAGTCCACCTTATAGATCTGAGAAAGATTTTCTTTTGTCATCACCTCCTTAACGGTACCGAATTTCGCAATTTTCCCATCCAGGAACGCGCAGATATAGTCAGAATAGAAGGCGGCATAGTTGATTTCGTGAAGGACAAGGATCACGGTTTTTCCCAACTCGTCGCACAGCCTGCGGACGATCTTCATCATGTTCGTGGCATGGTAGATATCCAGATTGTTGGTCGGCTCATCCAGAAGGATATATTCCGTATCCTGCGCAATCACCATGGCGATGTAGGCGCGCTGCCGCTGACCACCGGACAGCTCATCGATAAACCGATCCTGCATCGGGGTCAGTTCCATATAAGAGATGGCCCGATCAACGACTGCTTCGTCCTCTTTCGTAAGATGGCTCCCGGAATAGGGAAACCGGCCAAAATTGACCAGTTCCCGCACCGTCAGCTTCATCTGGATATTGTTGGTTTGGGTTAATATTGCCAGACGCCTGGAGAGTTCCCGGCTTTTCCACTTCTGAATGTCTTTGCCGTCAAAATCGACAATACCCGCATCGCTGGCAATCAACCGGGAAATCATACTCATCACCGTGGATTTTCCTGCACCGTTCGGGCCGATCAGAGAAAGAACCTTGCCCTTGGGGATTTCAAAATTCACACCGTCCACCACGACCTTTCCGTCGTAGGTTTTTGTCAAATCTTTTACAAACATATCAGCCTCTCTTTCTTTGTGCCAGCAGCAGATACAAAAAGTAAATACCGCCGCCTACTGTGATAAATACACTGACAGGAATGGAATAGGTATAGACCTGTTCCACAATCAACTGCCCGGCAATCAGCAAAATGATACCGAAAAGAGCAGAACCGATAATCAGGCAGCGATGCCGGTATGTTTTAAAGAGCTGCCGGGACAGGTTCGCAATGATAAGCCCCAAAAAAGAGATGGGACCGACCAGTGCGGTGGCAATGGAAATAAACAGGACGACGCCCAAAAGCAATCGTTTGATGGTTCTGTCATAATCCACCCCCAGGTTGATGGCCTGCTCCTTGCCAAGCGTGATCACGTCCAGAACCGCCAGCTCCCTTCGCAGAAAGAAAATGACCGCAGCCATCAGGAGCGCAGAAAACAGGATGATCTCTTCGTTCACATTGCTGAAGCTGGCAACCAGAGTAACCAGCAGTGTTTCATACTCATTGGGGTCCATCATCCGGACCAGTGTGCTCTGAATACTGGAAAAGAAGGAAGTCAGCACCGTGCCGATCAAAAGGACATACAATACATTGTATTTCGTCTTTTTGAAGATAAAGCTGTAAATGAAAGTGGCGACCACACCCATGAGGAGCAGATCCACCGCAAAGGACAGGTTGCCGTTGACCAGGAGAGCACTTCCTGTTCCCAGAAAAAACGCCACCGCCGTATGAATCAAACTGTACAAAGAATTCATGCCCAGCAGGCAGGGCGTAACAATGGTATTGTTGATAATCGACTGGAACACAATGGACGCCGCTCCAATAGAAAAGGCCACCAGAAGCATGACGATGACTTTCGCAGAGCGAAGACGCATAGCGTACTCAAACAGCTTCGAATTGTCAAAGCGTACATTCACCGTCATGTAAAGGACAATGGAAAGCACGGCAAACAGGCATAGAAAAAGAATCTTTTTCCAATGACCACCGGACTTTCGATCAGCAGCTCTGTTCATGTGCGATCACCTCCTGTCCGTCCGCGCAGGGATTTCAGGCGAATCGCTTTCCTTCCGTGGTTCAGCCGGTATATGAGCATCACGATAAACAGGGCGCTGCCCACAACACCGACGATCAGTTCAATCGGCAGCTCATAAGGTGCGATCATCACACGTCCCAGGATATCGCACACTAGCACGAACAGCGCACCGAACAATGCGGTATCCACCAGAGTGCCGCGAATTTTATCCCCCTTGAACATGGCGACCAGGTTGGGAACAATCAGTCCAATGTAAGATATGCTTCCCACCACGACCACCACACTGGCGGTAATCATTGCCGCTATCGTCAGGCCAAGGAATAGGACCAGATTATAGTTGACGCCCAGATTTTTCGAAAAATCCTTGCCCATACCTACAATGTTGAAATGATTGGCGAACAAAAAGGCCAGCACGACCAGCGGCATCGTGAGCCACACGATTTCATACCGTCCGCGTAAAATTGTAGAAAAACTACCTGTCAGCCAACTGGACAAGGCCTGTGTCATTTCATACTTGTAAGCGATGTAGTTCGTGATGCCACCGATCACATTTCCGAACATAATGCCAACAAGCGGCACCATGACCGGATCCTTGAACGGAATACGTTGAATGAACCACACAAATACCCAGGTACCCAGCACCGCACACACAGCAGCAAAGATGGCGCGGCTCCAGATGGTGGAGTGAGGCATAAAAACCAGCGCCAGCAGGATTCCAAACTGGGCAGACGAAATCGTGGCGCCCGTTGTAGGAGACACAAATTTGTTCATGCACAGTTGCTGCATGATCAGACCAGCCACACTCATGCCGATGCCGGTGCAAAGAATTGCCAGAAGTCTGGGGATTCTGGCAATCAGCAGGATCTCCATCTTCTCAAAGTCACCATGCAGAATTGTCGCGGGATTCAGATCAATCACTCCAACAAACAAGGATAAGATTGATACAATCGTCAAAAAAATAATAAGTATAACTGTTGATGTATATTTACGCATTCATTCTCCTCTTTTGGGGTTAGCTTATGCTAACTGCAATTCATAATAAATGCGCGTAGAAAAAGCATAAAGGGAAAGAAAAGAACTGGCCTTATATGCTTTCGCAACGCGCGCTCCATCGGAGTATTTCACTTCGTTTGACTTGGATTCCATTACGCCAAACGATAATCAAATTATATCAGAACCTTTTCATAGCATCTACTCCGAATCGGAGTAATTCAGCTCCATTCGGACACTTTTTTCTATTTGGTGTGGAATCTTCTCCGAAACTCCTTCCATCGAAAGTGAAACCGGAAGCCCGGATGGGCTTTCCGAGCGAACATTTTTTACCCCAAAGGCAAAGTAAAGTACATGAAGCATCCACACGTAGCCAAGTATGATACGCCCAACAGGCACCTGGCGCATCATGATAAAACCAATGCTCATAAGAATTGTTACCGTGACCATGATGCGCACTTTTGTTTTCCTGGTCATACCCTTACCTTGGACATAGCTCTCCAAATTATCCTTGTAAAGCTTGGTACCAGCAAACCAGGTATGCAGTTTCTCAGAGCTTTTGCCAAAGCAGAAGGCCGCCAAAAGCAGGAAGGGGAAGGCTGGAAGCAGAGGCAGCACGGCGCCCAGAGCGCCCAGTCCCACACCAATGCAGCCCAAGGTAATGTACACAATCTTTTTGATTTTCATGTTGTCTTCTCCAATCGTTTCTTTTCTTTTTGGGTTTCAATCATATGGCGGATAGCAATCACGGGGTGATGAAACAGCATCCGCGGGCCGGAGAACCGCATCACGGCCCGGATCTTCTCCCGCATCTCCGGCTTGTAACAATGCACCTTACAGTTGGAGCAGAAGGTCTTCGTCTCCATGAAGGGGCACCTGTCGCTGCGCTGCCGGGCATATGCATCCAGAGCGGCGCAGTCGGGGCAAAGGGACTTGCCTCCGTGTTGCTTTTTGCAGTACAAGGCGATCATTTGGGAGACAAGCTGTTTTTCCCGCTCCCGCTTGGTTTGGATGTCCATCAGCTCATCCTCCCGTGTTCCACGGAATAGACCTTGTCGGCAATCCGCATGGTGGAGGCCCGATGGGAGACCAGCACCACCGTCTTCCCCCGGCCTTCCTCCCGCAGGGAGCGGAGAATCACCGCCTCGTTCAGACTGTCCAGATTGCTGGTGGGTTCGTCCAGCAGCAGGAAGGTAGCGTCGTGGAGGAATGCGCGGGCCAGTCCCAGGCGCTGCCGTTCGCCGCCAGAGAGGGTGTCGCCCAATTCGCCCACCGGGGTGTCGTAGCCCTGGGGCAGTGTCATGATAAAGTCGTGGACAGAGGCCTTTTTGCAGGCGGCGATAATCTCCCCGTCGGTGGCGTCCAGTTTGGCGATATGCAGATTGTTGCGGATCGAGTCGTGGAACAGGTGGGTCTCCTGGGTGACAAAGCTCTCCATGTTCCGCAAATTGGCGGTGTTGATGTCGTCCACGCTGCGGCCGGAGACCTTAACCTCGCCCCTCTGCGGCTCCCAGAAGCGCATAAACAGCTTGAGAAAGGTGGATTTCCCGCTGCCGCTGCGACCCACAATGCCCACGATTTGGTTTTTGGGAATCTCCACGGAAACATGGTCCAGTATGGTCTCTTCTCCATAGGCGAAGGTCACGTTCTCCGCGGCGGCGCCGGTAAAGGAGATATCCGTGCGGCCCGTTACTTCCTCCACCACCGGGGATTCTTCCAGAATATCCAGCACCCGGTTGCCGGCGGCGAATGTATTCTGCAGCGTGCTGCCCAGATTGGCCAGAGCCACCACCGGGCCGAAGGAACTCATCAGTGCCAAGGTGGGGATCAGCACTCTGCCAAAGCCTGTCATTCCCCGCTGATACAAAACCACGGAGACAAAGAGCATGGCCAGGTCAAATAGAAGAATGATGGTGTTGGTACAGGCCGTGTTTCGCCCGGCAGTGCGCTTCATGCGTTCCTCGTCCCGGGCCAGCTCGTCGGTGCAGCGGTTCATTTCCGCAAGGCGTTTTTCTCCCTGTCCGTACTGCTGGGTCTCGGTCAGGCCCCGCAGGCTGTCCAGCACATAACTGCTCATTTCCCCAGACCTGGTGCGAAAACGCATACCGTCCTCTCCGCTGAGGTGGGAGGTAAGGAGCGGCACCGCCACGCCCACCGCCAGATAGGCGCATAGAGCCAACACGCCCAATCCCCAGTGATAGCTGCCGATGAACAGGCACAGGATCAGGGAGAACAGGAAGGCAATAGCCGCCGGGGAGATAGTGTGGGCGTAGAACACCTCCAGCAGTTCAATGTCTGAGGTGATCACGGAGATCAGGTTTCCCTTGTCCTTGCCCTCCAACTTGGCCGGGCACAGCCGGCGCAGGGTCTGAAATACCTTGTCCCGAATCAACGCCAGCAGCTTGAAGGCAATAAAATGGTTGCAGGCTTGCTCGCCGTAGCGCAGTCCCGCCCGAAGGACTGCCATTGCGATGACGCTGACAAACAGAGCGGTCAGGCTCAGTGGAGTCTCAAAGCCCAATCCGTTCAGCACCGCATAGCCGCCGAAGATGGTAATAAAGGCGGCGCACAGGTGGCCGATCAGACCCATAGTGACAGCAAGGAGCATATATCCTGTCAGAGGCTTTACCAAGCCAATGAGCTTCGCCATCACGGCAAATCCGCTTCTTCTTTTCATACAGTTGCCTCCTCTCCATAGTGTTCCAGTGCCTGCTGGGCGTTCCAAAGCTGGGCGTATTGCCCTTCCATAGATAATAGCCGTTCATGAGTGCCGCTTTCCACAACTTTTCCGCCAGCCATAACATAAATGTTGTCCGCATCCGCCACATTGGCCAAGCGATGTGAAATCAGAATGACGGTTTTTGTTTTTGCGAGGCGGTGGATCTCCGCCATAATATCATTCTCGCTCTCCACATCAATGTTGGAGGTGGCCTCATCGAAAATATATACCGGACTGTCGTGGAGTAATGCTCGAGCCAGAGCCAGACGCTGACACTGACCTCCGGATAGGTTGGAGGCTTTTTCGGCAAGCTGGGTGTTCAATCCTTGTTCATTGCGCAGATAATCCGCCAGTTTCACTTGTTCCAGCACCATCCACATGGCGTCTGCACCGACATTTGGTCCGCCCATCCGTAGATTATCCCGGACGCTCCCCTTGAACAGATAGCTCTGGTGGCTGACATAGGTGAAGTTTTGCAGCAGGCTCTCCTCGGAAATCTCCGTAAGCGGCACACCTCCAACGGTGACGGAGCCAGCGTAATTCCGATTTCGGCCCATGAGGATGGAGGCGATGGTGGACTTGCCGCAGCCGGATTCCCCCACAATGGCGGTGAAGCCGCCCATGGGGAATGTCAGATCCATTCCTTTCAGAATCTCCCGATCCGCTGCATAGGAAAATCGCAGACCATCACAGCAGATGGTGCAGTTTTCCGGGACAGGGGATGACTTTTGTCCCGGCTCCGGCAGGTCCAGCAACCGGAAGATCTTGTCCGACGCCGCCATGCCGTTCATAGCGATGTGGAAGAAACTGCCCAACTGCCGCATGGGGATGAAGAAATCTGCCGCCAGCAGCAGAATGGCCAGGCAGCCACCCAGGCCTACATGGTCAGCCCGAAACTGGGTCACTGCCATAAGGATGCCCGCCGCTGCACCGCCGTAGGCCACCAAATCCATAATGGTAATGGAATTGAGCTGCATGGTCAGCACCTTCATGGTGATACGCCGGAACTTTTCAGACTGCTCGTTCATCTCGCGGTTCTTAAATTCGTCAGTTTGGTATATTTTGAGGGTGGTCAGCCCCTGTAAATTCTCCAGGAAGGTATCTCCCAGAGCGGTGTACTGATCCCAGTATTTGCTCAGCAGCTTTTTGGCCCAAGTCTGTACCGCCGCGATGGCGATGGGGATCAGCGGCACGCAGACCAGCAGAACAATGGCGGAGGGAACATTCACAAAACAAAGCACCACGAACAGCGTCAGGGGTGCCAGCAAGGCGTAGAAGAACTGGGGCAGGTAAGCGCCAAAATAGGTCTCCAGCTGATCCACCCCCTCCACCGCCACCTGAACTACCTCAGAAGTTTGAACCTGTTCCTTATAGGAAGTGCCAAGCCGCAGCAGTTTAGTGTAGATCATATTCCGCAGCGTCTTTTTGACCGCCTTGCTGGACAGATATCCCATACGGGCGGTACCCACATTGCAGGCAAATCGAATAACCACCGCCACGATGGCAACAACGGCGGTCAGCAGAAGGTCATTGATGCCTGCGCTTTGCCGGTACAGCCTCTCCAGCAGACGGCAGATTGTGCCGATCATCCCCATATTGGCCATCAGGGCGCACCATTGCAGTGCTACATTTCCGGCGATATACTTTTTACTTTCGCTGACCGTTCCGATCAGCCGCTTATTTATCATCATGTTCTTTGCTCCGTTTCATATATTTGCGGCAGAGGCGTTTCACTCCATAGGATACAAACAGAAAAACAGCGATCAAACCGATTGCCGCCAGGCCATACCCAAAAGACTCCATCACAGTTCCCATATTCAACATCCTTTCTCTGTATCGTCAAATTCGGATTCTGCATTATAGTAACCTGTGCGTTTCCCTCTGGCAAGTCGCCATTTAAGGTGTTCATCCCTGCTGTTTTTCTATATCATGTATCTCTTAAATCAGAGATTCGGATACCACCTCAACAAGTAAACTATGTTAAATCACTGTCCCGTTCTCGATACAAACAATATGATCGCAGCAGCGCTGAATCAACTCCGGGTCGTGGGTCACGATCAGCACGGTCTGGTTGCCTTTCAGAGAAGAAAGCAACGCCGCCGTTTGCTCCATATGGCGGAAGTCAAGACCGCTGGTAGGCTCGTCAAAGATCAGGATCTCTTTTCCGGCCAGAATTGCAGACGCAATGGCTACCCGCTGCTTTTGTCCACCGGACAGGCTCATGGGATGGCGTTCCCTCAGATGGGCCAGATCCAGCATCTCCAAAACACGTTCAACATCTGAACTATTTTCCGACCGCATCCCAAGCTGAACTTCGTCAGCTACTGTTTCGCAGAACAGTTGGTGGTTCACATCCTGCATGACCATGTAGCAGTTTTTCAGCAGCTGTCTGTTTTTCCAAAGCTGTCCGTTTATCTTGACCTGCCCTTTGAACTTCTTCTCCAATCCGCACAGGCAGCGGGAAAAGGTGGACTTGCCCGCACCATTGGGACCGACAAGCGCGATAATACCGTCCAAAGGCAGGGAAAGATGGGGAATATTCAGTACCGGCGCTATATTCTCATCGCTCAAGGATCGAAGTCCCATTTGATGAAGCTGTTCTTTGGAATACTGTGTAAATGCCTGCATAGAAAGATCGAAAGCCACCTCTCCATCCTTCATACAAATTACCCGGTCGCACAGCTCTTGCAGTTCCGACTTTGAAGCCACTTCACCCCGGACACTGCCATGCGGTCGTCAATATCGTCCCCCAGCAGCGCGCTCATGCACCGGTCAGTCGCATTCGAATTTGGGTAATAAGCACCGAAAAAGCCGTCCTTCTCCACAGAAAAATACTCTCTTTGCAGTTTCATAACTGTCCCTCCTCGCATCGGCTATTTTCTGAACAGGGAAAAGCCCTTCTTTTGATAAGTTTCGCTTTGAAATCTCCGTTTTCCCTTTTGCATGGGAGGAATTGGGGAATCACGCTTCTGTCTGCCACATCTTTATCATTTTGACACATGGGTTAACATAAGCTAACCACTTTAGAAAAAATAATAGTTAGTCTGATCTAACTCGTGATTATAATAGCACTGTTATGTTTTTTTGTCAATTACTATAAAGTTTTTCACGCGCTTATCTCATGAATCACTTTTCCCAAATAGACATACGGCAACTCACCAAAGAGATACCAGACAGTAGCTGAAAGTGAATTTCTAACGCACACGACTACAAACAAAAGACTCGCACAGGTAGGATACTACAGTATCCTCGACCGGTGCGAGTCTCTTCATTGATGCGATTGAATTCGGCCGCTCTATTTCGTTTGACCTGACGAAAGGAGGGTCAGCAGCTGACGGATGTTCTTTTTCCCAAAGGAGATCTGGTCGTCATTTACGACCAGGCACGGAACACTCATCACATTGTATCTGTCTTTGAGCGCAGGGAAATGGTTCAGGTCGTAGACTTCCGCTGTCACATGAGAATTCTCTGCTGCGATCCGCTGGGCTGCTGTTACCAGCTCCGGGCACATGGTGCAGGAAAGGGATACTAACACCTTCATCCGCGCCGGTGCATCAATGGCTTCGATGATCCGGGCCACCTCTGGTTCCAGAGACTGACCCGGTCCCGAGGCATTGTATAGGGCCAGGATGAAAGATGTGAATTCATGCCCACCGGGGACACCATGGAAGGACAAACCCGTCCAGACACCGTCTGGCTGAAGAATGCGGACACAGGGACGGTACGGCTCTTCCTCCGAGGTTTGCGCACGCTCCACCGTGAGCTTATTCGTCATGGCTGCAAGAGCGGTCATATAGGTCTCCAGTTCCCTGGAGACAGGGCGCTCGTCCAGAAACAGCTGTAGTATCAGCGGGCGGCCCATGCGGGTGAATACTGTGTCCAGCTGGGCGCGCATGTCAGGCGTGAGCAGGCTGTTCGTTTCATCGGATGCCGCCTGATTCACGGATTCCGTGGAGACTGTATCAGCTGCAGGCGAGGCGGGAATCAGCCCCGTCTTTTTTTGCATGGCAGCCGCATACTTTTCCAACTCCGTGGCCGCAATGGCTCCGTCACCCACAGCAGTAACAACCTGGCGCAGATTTTTGACGCACACGTCACCGGCGGCATATAGACCGTCCACGCTGGTCTTTTGCTGTCGATCTGTAATCACATAACCCTGTCCATCCAATTCCGCCATGCCTTTCACCAAAGAGGTGGCCGGCTCATATCCAGCAAATACGAACACGCCGAAGTGATCACCCGGCTGAGCGCGGTACTCTGTGGTTTCTCCGGTTCTGCGATCACGATAAGAAATCACATTCAGACCACCGCTGTCGCCTGAAACTGACTTCACCTGGGCGTTTGTCACCACGGTGATCTTTTCATGATTTTTAGCGGCATCCGCTGCGGTCTTAGCACAGGAAAAATCCTCACCGCGGATCAGGATGGTTACATGGCTGGCGTATTTGGTAAGGAAGACGCTTTCCTCCGCCGCCGCAAAGCCACCGCCTACCACAAAGACCTTTTTGCCAGTGAAAAATTCTCCGTCGCAGGTAGCGCAGTAGGCCACACCCCGACCACGGAATTCTTCTTCTCCCAGGAAACCCACCTTCCGAGGATGGGCGCCGGTGGCAAGGAGAATGCCAAAGCAATGAAGTTCTCCGCGGTCAGTGTGAACTATTTTCACATCATCAGTCAGCGTCACTTCTTCCACATCCGCGATCAGGAATTCTGCGCCAAAATTCTGTGCCTGCCTGCGCATGGTATCTGTCAGTTCACGGCCGCTGGCAGAGAGAACGCCAGGGAAGTTCACCACCTCTGAAGTAATAGTAATCTGCCCGCCGAAGCTCTCTTTTTCCACCACGATCACACGATACCGCGCGCGTGCCAGATAAAGGGCGGCAGTCATACCAGCGGGACCGCCGCCAATCACCACCACGTCATAAAGATTTTCGCGTTTTTCTACCATACTTACAGCAGCCCCACCAGATCCAGGCTGGGCTTCAGTGTTTCCGATCCAGGCTGCCACTTGGCAGGGCAAACCTCGTCGCCATGCTCGGCCACAAACTGAAGGGCCTGCACTTTCCTCAACAGCTCGTCCGCATTGCGGCCCACATTACCCGCATTCACCTCATAAGCTGCAATCCGGCCCTCCGGGTTAACCACAAAGGTTCCCCGCTCGGCCATGCCGTCCGCCTCAATCAGAACATCAAAGTCCTTGGACAAAGCATGAGTGGGGTCGGCCAGCATGGGGTACTGAATCTTTTTGATGCGTTCCGAGGCGTCGTGCCAGGCCTTGTGGACGAAATGGCTGTCGGTGGAAACGGAATAGATCTCACAGCCGATGGCCGAAAAGTCTTCATATTTGTTGGCCAGATCCTCCAGTTCGGTTGGGCAAACAAAGGTAAAATCGGCTGGATAGAAAAAGAATACACTCCATTTTCCCAGAATATCTTCTTTGGTCACAGTGCGAAAGGCTGCATTTTGAAAAGCCTGCACAGAAAAGTCAGTGATTTCCTTATTGATTAATGACATAATCTTTCCTCCTAGTTTAAAATTTGGTGAGTAACATCCAACTACTTCTTATTTTTTACTGTTGATTCGAAATTTATCCGACGGGAGTTAAACCAGTGCAGCACCCAGCGCCTTGCACTGGGCCAGCGCTTCGTCATCCGGTGCTTCATTGCAGATCACACTTTCATGGACAAGTACGGCTCCATCGCCACGGCAGCTTTCCTCCCAGGTGCGCATCCATTCCCCATCGCCCCATCCGTAAGAACCAAACAGAGCGATTCTCTTGCCGCTCAGATTGCTCTCGCAAGCGGTGAACATCGGTTCAAATTCAGACTCTTCCAGAACTTCGGCACCCATAGCAGGGCAACCGAAAGCAATTGCATCAAATTCAGAAACCTGATCTGCACCGAACTCAGCCGCAACCATCATGGACACTTCCGCTCCATTGCTCTTTGCGCCATCGGCGACAGCCGCAGCCATTGCCTCCGTATTACCCGTTCCACTCCAATAAACTACTGCAATTTTACCCATTTTTTATTCCAACCTTTCTAAATGAATTTTGCTATTAACCGGCTACTGTGAGCCGTTCAATAGGTTTTCCCTGCTTCCACTGGGAACAATATACTTGCGTACATTTTCTGTATTTGTCAAAAGTTTTCCTTGCTGCCACCTCATCACCGTAAACTTTCCAACAGCCAACACATTTATGGCTACATGCCTTGTTTTGAATAAACCCGCATACGTCTTCCGGCGGATATCCGAGGAAAACACCGACTTCATGTGGAAATTCTCCTCCTTCGCGAAAACGTGCAATTAGCTTACAGATACAAGGTTCCATCTGAATGTCCTGATAGCCACGTTCTTTGAGCAAAGAAATCGCCATCTCATCCGCAAGATCGCGCTTTAGGTTACTCGGCCTAAACACATAGATCAAGGCCTTTGTTTCCGTATACCGCAGCGGCAGCACGCGAATCCCCTTCGGAACAAGGCGTTTGTTCAATCCCCGGATATCATCCAAAAGCTCTTTGCGTGAGGTATACGGACACGGAAACATGCTACCTGTTTTCATACCTGCCAAGGTGGGGGAACATTGAAGGACAATCATTTCATCTGTCATCATGCCTCCTCCTGTGCGATATGTCTCTCCAAGATACCTCTCAACGCAGCCATGGAACTTGTGTGGCATCGGGCGACTTTGACATGATCGCCTCTGGCCTCCCGCAGAGCACATCGAACCATGGTATGTGAGATCGTGCTGGTAAACAGCACCAGTAAATCCGGACTGCCCATGTTCTTCAGTCCGGCATTCATTTTCGGATACACTCGGGCGTTGCAGTTGTAGGACTGGCAAAGCTCTTTATACTGCCTGACCATACGCTCGTTCCCGCCAACAATGACAACGCTCATAACATACCTCCTTCCACATTCTGGTTAGTATATGTTAACTATTGGTTTTAATGAATGGAGCAGGCACTGCTCCACTTCGAATTCATTATAGCACCGACTCCCGGTCTGTTCTGCTCCAAAGTGATGGTTTTCTGCTCCAAACCGACTTTTTTATTTATACAGTAAGGCTCCCATTCTAAGTTGTAGTTTCGAATGGGAGCCTTCTGTTATGCTAGCAGATTTGTCATACTGTGAACACTAATACCCAATGTAGAAAGATTATGCAGCAAGGCAGAAGTTGCCGGAGGAAGGAATCCTGCGGCACCCAAAACAATCAGGCTGCCGTTAATTCCAAGAACAAGCCGGTAATTTTTGCTGATCCGGCTGAAAAGAGCGTTGGCAATGGCTTTTAGTGTTACCAACTCAAAAAGGTTATCTGCCGCAATTGTGATGTCCGCAATTTCCCGTGCGATGGCTGCGCCGTCGCTGATGGCAATGCCTACATCGGCTGCAGACAAGGCGGGAGAATCATTGATTCCGTCCCCAACCATAATAACTTTCCTCCCGGCCGCTTTTTCTTGCTCTACAAATCGGGCTTTGTCCTCCGGCAGAACTTCAGCATAATAAGCATCTACCCCGACTTCCCGGGCGATGACTGCCGCAGTGCGCGCATTGTCTCCGGTCATCATGACTGCTTTTTGAATACCCAGCTTGCGCAGACTGTTCAGGACTGCTTTTGCTTCTTTCCGCAGCGGATCAGCAATACAGATCACTCCCGCCAGTACTCCGCCGATCGCAAGGTAAAGATGAGAGTATTCTTCTGCCAGTGCATCGAATCTGTCCTGATCTCCAGGAAGAATGGTACAGTTTTCATCCTCGAAAACAAAATGATGGCTTCCGATGACTACCTTCTCCCCATCAATGCGGCTTGCGATCCCGTGCGCCACAACATATTCCACATTGGAGTGCATCTCCTCGTGAGAAATTCCTCTGGATCCAGCCTCTTTAACCACTGCGTTTGCCATGGAATGCGGATAGTGTTCTTCCAGGCAGGCCGCAATCCGCAACACACTTGTTTCATCTCTGTTAGCAAAGGGAATGACTGCTGCCACAGTAGGCGTTGCATATGTCAAAGTCCCGGTTTTATCAAAAACAATGGTATCTGCCCGAGCGATTGCCTCCAGATATTTTCCACCTTTGACTGTAATGTGATAACTGCCGCATTCTCGCATGGCTGAAAGGACTGCCAACGGCATGGATAATTTCAGCGCACAGGAAAAATCAACCATCAGAATAGAAAGCGCCCGGTTTATGTTACGGGTCAGAAGCCAGGTCAACGCCGTACCGGCAAGGCTGTATGGAACCAGTCGATCCGCCAATGCGAGAGCGCGGCTTTCGGTGGAAGATTTTAGCTTTTCTGACTCCTCAATCATGGTTATAATCCGGTCATAGCGACTGGCGCCAGGCTGCTGCACCACCTGAACGACGCATTCGCCCTCCTCGACCACAGTTCCGGCATACACACAGGCCCCTGGCGCTTTTCGCACGGCCAGGGACTCTCCCGTGAGAGACGCCTGATTGATACATGCTTCACCGGAAAGGATTTTTCCATCCAGAGGAATCACATTTCCAGTGTGAATGCGGATGCAGTCACCGGCTTTAACTTGACCAATCTGCACCAGTACTTCTGTTTCTTTTGTTTTCAGCCAAACGCAATCCACATTCAGCGACATACATCTGGCCAAATCATCCAGAGACTTTTTCCTTGTCCATTCTTCAAGCAATTCACCGAGTCTAAGCAGAAACATGACAGATGCTGCTGTGCTGAAATCCCGACGAACAATGGAAACGCCGATGGAAAGAGCATCCAATACTTCCACTTCCAATTTTTTTCGCATGAGGCACCGGATTCCATGCCAAATATAATGTACCGATCGTATCACAGTATACAGGTTATGGAGCGGAGCAGGCAGAAAAAGCGTGCGGGCAGCACGAAATAAAACCATATTGACCAGCTTTTCTTGATACTTCCGATTCAATAAGCGGCCGCTGTTTGCCGGGACTGACTGCTCCAACGCCTTCCGGTCATAGCAAAAGGAACGAAGGCCGTCCGATATCTGCTTCTGATCGCCTGTATAAAAAATGATGACATGGCAGGTGCGTTCATTTACCGTGGCCTGTCGGACGCCGGGCAAACCAGTCAAATACTCTTCCAGCTGATCTGCCTCCTGAAGACTCATTCTCCGCTGAGGTAACTGAATACGCATCCGCCTGCTACTTTTATGAAGAATTATGTATTTCATTGTGATTTTCCTCCCAAATCGGAAGCCGCCCGCAACTGCGGACGGCTTCCGGGCAGAGTTTATTCCGCTATTTCGGCGAGTTCATCTGCCTGCGCCTCCGTGGCGGCACGGGCTTCATTCATGTCCTTGGCATCAGCCAAAATGTCCCCGCAGTTCTCCTGAACCACTGTAACAGTCTCCATGACACTGTCTTTCATCCGTAGTACTGCCGCAGTTGCATGGGTATAAGCTTTCTTTGCGTCCTTGCTTGACAGAAGCTTAATACCAGCGGAGCCAAAAAGTGTGCCGCCCGCAAACAGAGCAATTTTTTTCCAATCGAGATTCATAATCATATCCTCCTTGATTATTTAGGTAGTGTCAAAAACTACCTGTTTTTTTGTATCTAAATCCAATAAAAACCTTGATTTTAAGGGAAATCTGCAATAAAAAGAGCATTGACCTCCCTTTTCTGGTATAATGTCTATCGCCAAACA
>JBMNRF010000020.1:0-57023 GCA_050944495.1 Marvinbryantia sp. | reverse complement strand
AGGTGATTTTTTGTATAACTAACGTCGCGCACCCGCATAGCGGGTGGATTATATTTCGCACGTTTCCGTTTCTCTGTTGAGAAACTCCAACGTACTCAACTGGGTCTATCCGCCCCATAAATAAAAAGGCTCCCGCAACGGGAGCCCTTCTCATCTTTATTCCACCTCAATATGAATTTTATCCATCGCCTCTTTGAGCAGTTCCACGGATGCTTCCAGCGTCTCGCCCTTTGTCACCACATGTCCGATACGATGCGGACCGATGCGGAATTTATTGACCTTCTCGCCAATGCCGTAATCAAACTGAATCTCATAGATATCCGGATTCGGTTCATTTTCATTTGTAATCGATTTAATCACGCCGTCCTTATCGCTCATCAGCAGATGACTGGCATTCGGTACCGCCAGATTACTTTCAAAACTCAGATCCTTTTCCCCTAAAGCGGCCAGCAGAATCTTCTCATAATAATCAAATCCATAATAAATAGATGTCAGCTCTGCCAGACAGGTCGCGCCGGAACGTCCGCCGATCTCCAGCACATACGTCTTCCCATCTTTTAAGATAAAATCAGCATTAATCGCACAATTATCAAGTTTCATCGCTTCAATCGCCATCTCCAGCTGGTGCTTGGCATCGACAATGATCTCCGCCGAGAGATTATACGGTGCAAAATGTCCGATCGGCACACCGGTATCTCCCTGATACACATAATCACCGTGCGGCAGGATGAACTGTACCTTTCCGTTATAGACAAATGCCTGCGCGCCGAATTCTTCGCCTTCGATAAATTCTTCTACGATAAAATAATCCTGACGGGTAAATTTTTTCGCCAATGCGATTGCTTCGGCAAATTCTTCTTTTTTATTCGTGCGTGTAATACCACGGCTGCCGGAAGAATCTACTGCCTTAAAAATCACCGGCAGAGTCAGCTCGTCAATCTTTTCATACATCTGCGGATCATCAAATGCGATCTTACGATATTTCGCTGTCCGTACATTGTGCTTTTCATAGACCTCTTTCATCAGCAATTTATTGGTCGCCACCTGTGCTCCCTCATAAGAAAGTCCACAGAGTCCCAGTTCATCACAAACCTTGCCGATCGTAATCACCGCCACATCTGTTCCCGCCGTCACGATCCCATCAATCTTTTCCTCACGGGCAATTTTTAAGATTGCTTCCCAATCAGTCGTATTTTCATAACACACCTTATCTGCCAGCGCAAATCCCGGATAATTGCCGGGAATACTCACCACGATTGAGTAAATGCCGAGTTTTTTAGCTCTCTGGATCAGCGGTACCTGATAAATTCCCGCACCCAGAATCATGATCTTTTTCATGCTTTTCCTCCTTTATTCTGTGTTTCTCATAGATCTCTCTCACCACAAACTGCGGCGTTTTATGCATTTCCAAAAACATCCGACCGATATACTCCCCGATCAAGCCCATAAACAAAAGGATTAATCCGGAGAAAAAACACATGACAGCCATCGTAGACGGCCATCCCATTGGCACCGACGGTTTCATAATTTTATTGATAATCGCAGCAACTACTCCGACCAAACCAAGAACAGAAAAGAAATATCCAAATTTCGTGGCTATGCGCAGCGGCACCACCGAAAATCCCATGATATTGGACCAGAGCTGAATCAGTTTTTTCAACGTATAATTGGACTGCCCTACCTCGCGCTCAAAATGCTGAATCGGCACGCTGTGGATATTTTTCGTTGTCCGCAGAAACAGCCCCTGCAGATGCGTATACGGACTTTGATACTGAATCACCGCATCTCTGACAAATTTACGGATCACCCAAAAACTGGATGTTTTCATCTCTTTTGGCTTACCGATCAGATAACGTACCGTCAGATAATTGACATAACTGCCGAAATTGCGGAACAGACTGTGCTTTTTCTGTGGATAGTAGCCGTATACAATATCCGCGCCCTTGTCAAATTCCGCAAACAGATACTGCAGCTGTGACGGATGTGTCTGCATGTCATCATCCATAGCAATCAGCACCTCGCCTTTGGCATAATTCAATCCTGCCATCACGGCATTGTGCTGTCCACTATTATAAGCCAATTCCACGACACGCACAAAATCATACTCCATTGCCAGAGCCTTCAGTTCATTGATCGTCAGCGGATTATTCGGCGAATAATCATCCACCAGCACAAACTCACACGGACGTCCCAGGCGGTCCATCTCTTTTTTTGTCAATTCCACGACCTTACGGATCGTCTTATCCGAATTATAACACGGAATGATAATGCTGTGCAGCATTTTTTCGTTTCCTCCTTATCACAAGCGCACTTATAAAGATCACGATTCCGACAGCGGAAATGATCAGACTAACGCCGATGCCCGGAATCTTGTAGTACAACTCTATCGTGTGTTCTCCCGCCGAAAGCGGCAGGCCCATATACATCAGATTTGTGCGCAAAAGTTCTGTTTTTTCACCATCTACATAAGCAGTCCATCCTCCCGCATACGGTATAGAAAGTGTCAAGAGCTTATCCTTATCAAGTGAAATCGTCCCTTTTATTGCATTTGTAAGCATCTCCACATTTTCAAGGACATCTTCTCTTAGTACATTCGTGTAGTCTTCCAGCGGTTCCATTGGCTGATAGTAGATCAGAATCTCCTCACATGCCAGTTCCTTATTTCGATCAAAGGTGACCGTACAGGTATTTGTTTTTTCTTCATGGTATCCCATATGAAAAAGCAAATCCTTCTGTCCGGTATAATAGGTATTCCGCGATCCCTGCAGACCGTAGGTATGCTCATTTTCCCCGCACCGATAAGTAATATCCGTCCCCTCCGTACTGTCGTAGCTCAAACCTTTCAAATACAGATAAATCTCCGCATTTTCCGGAACCTCAAACTGCAGCTTTACCGCGGCCTTTTCTCCCTTCGCGCCGCTTGTCACAATGGTTTTCTCACCAATCTTTACATTCTCAGTTTCCGCGATCACCGGCTTCACAATTTTACCGTTTACCGACACATCAGCCGTTTCCATCGCGGAAAGCGTTTCATCCGTCTGCGGCTCTTCCACCACTGCCGCCTGCATCATTACTTCCTGACGTTCAGCCATATCATAACCTTGCAGGGCTTCCTCACTGATTACCTGATCATACGTATAGCCAAGCGGCAGAGCAAACTTATTTTCATATACCACATACGGCTTTCCTTCCTTTGCGGTGCGCAGCACTTCTCGATAGCCGTATGGAACATACTGCTCCTGTCCTTCCTCCACCGCAAAGTATTTTACCGATGCCAATGCATCAAGGAACACCCGGCTGTCAAATCCAAGCAACCGAACTAATGTCCAGGAATTAATACCGAGCTGTCTATAATAGTCCTGCATAATCTTACTGATCGTACTGGTGTAATAGACAATCCCGTTATAATCCATAATCTGCGCTGCCCCCTGCACGGAACGATGATTCCTATTGGTCTGCGCGCGGTAAAAGGTATCATCCTTTATATCTTCCATCGCCGCCAGAGGCATCTCTGTGATACGTCCATAAACCTCGCCGTTCTTTCGGAATTCAGACGCCACACCGGCTGTCTGATAACTGTAAACCTCATATCCGTATGCCGTCAGTGAAAGAGCCGTCACTCCCACCAGCACCATACTTTTGATTCGACGCTTCCATTTCGGAGCAGCTGCAATAAAAAAGAGCACCATCAGCGTAGCGAGCATCACAATCGCAGAAATTGCAGTAATATTTCGCGCCTTTTTCCCGCCGGTTGCGATCTCATAAAAAAACAGTGCCAGAGACGGTAATGCGCATATCGTCACAATCCCCCATTGCTTTTTCGTCAGAGTCAGAATATCTTCCCATACAAATGCCAGCACCGCAGCCAGAGCAAACGAATAAATATAACTCCAGCGGTTATTAATATTGCCGAAGCCACTGAATACAAAACCGATCGCCGGTATCATGCAAAAAACCGTACCGGTGATTACCGATACCTTCAGACTCTTGCGTCCTTTCTTCATAAACAGAACAACGATCCCGACAAAAATCAACGGAATAAAGCCAAGACGCAGCCAGTTGCCCGGACCTCTTCCTGCTGTCATAAAAGATCGGAAAAACTTCAGCGGCCAGGTCAGACCGTATGTCAGAAGATTTATCTGCGTTTCCACTGCACTCTCCTCTGTGACCGCGCGCGAAGAATTCAGATAAGAGGCAAACGAATTGACCAGTGTGATATTTCCGATCGCCACGCCAAGCAGATATGAGCACACAATCGTACGCATACGCAGCCAAAATTCCTTAAAGGTGCGTCCTTCCTTATTCGTAAAGAAACGAATCAGGAAATAGACCCCCATTGCCAGTGTATCCATATACAGGAAATAATAGCCGCACCACAGGTGAATCCACACTAAGACTGTACAAAAATACCAGCGCTTTTTGCGGTAAATTTCTTCCATACAGAGAATCGCCAAAGGCAGCATAATCATCGGCACTACAAACTGTGTATGACGCAGGCAGGCAAACAGCCCGTAGTCGCAATACAGATATGCAAAACTGCCCGCCAGTGCTGCCCCTCTGGAATTACCGAAATACAGCACAAAAATCGACATCGAAAGGCCTGCCAGATAAAAACGCACCAGTAATACCAGTTCAAATGCCGTCTCAATCTCTGTCACATCAAACAGAATAAACAGCCAGTACAGCGGTTCAAAATGGAACGGCACCTTATCGCCCATGCCAAGCGCAAAATCATACATCGGAATTTCAAAATTCCCCTGCAGAAAATTTGCGAATATTTCCCGCATTTCCTTTCCAAAATAAGCTGCCTTAGGAACATACTGAGAAACCGCATCTGACTCCCATACCAGGCTGCGGTCATTTACAATATATACCAGAAATACACCGGCTGTCACCAAAGCAAATAAGATACTGTACCATAACAGATAAGTAAGATAATACCGGTATCCTCTTTGTCCGCTCTTCTCCTGCATAAATTTCTCCTTCGTTTTTACTATTTTTTGAGTATAGCATATGTCAATAAAAAAGTCTACATACAGCCTTTACCGCTATATGCAGACTCACTTGCTATTCTTCTTCCCGCACCGGCTCCGCCGGAATAAATACACGGTCACGCAGTTCTTCTTCCGGTACTTCCACACGCCGAATCGCTTCCAGACTGAAAAACTCCTGTGAATTCAGCAGTATTTTGCCGCGCTTATCAATTTTTTCATAAGAACCGTCCGGCTGAAGAATATGTGCTTTCACATTATCATCTAATTGTACCTGCAGGATATGACAAATTTCTTCCTTCAGCCCTGCATCCTCCACCGGAAACATGATCTCCACACGTTTATCAAGATTTCGCGGCATCCAGTCCGCGCTTCCCATAAATACCTCATACTGGCCATTATTGTGGAAGTAGAAAATCCGCGCATGTTCCAGAAAATTTCCGACAATAGAACGGACTGTAATATTTTCACTGATGCCGGGAATGCCGGTTTTCAGACAGCAGATACCGCGAATGATCAGATCAATTTTTACGCCTGCTGCTGAAGCCTCATACAACGCCGCAATAATATCGCGGTCGCACAGCGAATTCATCTTGGCAATGATGCGTGCCGGCTCTCCTGCTCTGGCATGCTCTGTTTCTCTTCTGATCAGTTCATAAAACCGATCGCGCAGCCAGATCGGCGCCAGACTGAGACGGTTCCAGTGTTTCGGCTCTGAATAACCGGAAAGCATATTAAAGACGGCCGTTGCGTCCTCTCCAATACATTCCGCGCAGGTCAGCAGTCCGCAGTCCGTATAAAGCTTCGCCGTCGAATCGTTATAATTCCCGGTACCCAGATGCACATATCGACGAATGCCGTCCTCTTCTCTTCGCACTACCAAAGTGATCTTGCTGTGAGTCTTTAAGCCCAAAAGACCATAAATAACATGACATCCGGCTTTTTCCAGCATCTTTGCCCAGACGATATTATTCTCCTCATCAAAACGAGCCTTCAGTTCCACAAGAACCGAAACCTGTTTGCCGTTCTCCGCAGCCTGTGCCAGCGCCGCGATGATCGGAGAATTTCCGCTGACACGATACAACGTCTGTTTAATCGCCAGCACATCCGGATCTTTGGCTGCCTGCCTGACAAAATCGACCACCGGATCGAAGGTTTGATACGGATGATGCAGCAGAATATCCTGTTTACGAATCGCCGCAAAGATATCCGTCTCCTCCATCAGCGCAGGTACTGGCTGCGGCTGATACGGCTTGTTTTTCAGCTGTTCAAATCCTTCCATCCCATACATCTTCATCAAGAAAGTCAGATCAAGCGGACCGCTGATGTGAAAAATATCATCCCCTCTGATGTTAAATTCCTTCTTGAGGATTTTCAGCAGCTGTTTATCCATCCCATCTTCCACTTCCAAACGGATTACTTCGCCCCACTGACGTTTTTTCAGCTGTTTCTGAATCTCTTTTAACAGGTCTGCCGCCTCATCCTCATCAATAGTCAGGTCCGCATTTCGCATGATACGGTACGAATGCGCGCAGACAACATTATAACTTAAAAATAACTTGCCGATATTTCGCTCTATCACTTCTTCCAGAAGAATCACAGCGCGGCTGCCGTTCTTTGTCTGTGGCAGTTCAATGATACGCGGCAGCACAGACGGCACCTGCACCGTCGCAAATTCACAACTGCCATTTCCATCCTTTTGTGAAATCAGCGCACCGATATTTAAAGTCTTATTGCGGATCAGCGGAAATGGTCTTGAGGAGTCCATCGCCATTGGTGTCAACACCGGATATACATTCTCCTCAAAATACTGATCGACAAAGACCTGCTGTTCTTCGCTTAAATCCTCATGATGCTGAATCACTTCCAGTCCGTTGTGTTTTAATGCCGGCAGAAGAGAGCGGTTGTAAGTGGAATACTGATGCGCCACCACTTCCTGCACTCTCTTTAAGATCATGGTCAACTGCTCGGAGGCCGTCAGCCCGGCAATATCTTTTTTGGTATATCCCGCATGCACCATATCTTTTAGTGATGCCACACGGATCATAAAAAACTCGTCAAAATTAGATGCTGTAATGCTTAAAAATTTCAACCGCTCAAACAGGGGAATATTTTTATCCCGCGCCTCACTTAAGACTCGCTCATTAAAGCTTATCCAGCTGTCTTCACGATTCCGATAGAATTCCGGTCTGATAAATTCACTTTCCAAACTATCCCCTCCTATCTTGTTTTCTTCTGCCGGATCACCGGACGGATATGAAATACTTCTTCAAAATAATCAGCCTTTGGCGGAAACAACCCGCGCTCCAGCGTGATGTCCTCCGGTGTATCCACATGAATCTCCAGTTCCCCCTCCCGGAGGCTGAGACGCACTTTGGAAAATTTCTGCTTATGACTTCGGTCAAGCGCATTTACCACTCGCAGAATTGCTGTCAGCTTACTGATCAGCAGATAATCCTGCGCGGTCATTCCCGATTGCCCGCCAATCTCTTCATACGTAAAGTCTTTTGTGTTATAGCGCACAACATTGGCAATCACGCTGCGCTCTTTTTGCGAAAGCCCGATAATCTCCGTTGCCTGAATGATTCGGTAGGAACACTCCGCCGCATCCGACAGATTAATATATTTTCCGCAGCTATGCAGAATCACCGCGATCTGCAGCAGCAGACGCTGCCGGTTATCAAGACCGGCTGTTTTTTTCACTTTATCAAAAATCGGCAGCGCCAGACTTTCCAAATTTTTAATATGACTGCTGTTGCATTTGTAACGCTTGGCAATCACGCGCGCCGCCGCCACAATATCATCTTCAAAATTATGCTCCGATCGGATCAGCCTGCTCTTCTGTGCATAATCATAGGCGATACCATCGCTGAGTTCCAGCCCCGGCATCCAGATCATCTCTGCCCCCAGTTCCTCGATCAAACGTTTATAAATCGTCAGGGACGGCAGAATCAAAGAAGCGCTCTCTGCAGCAATTCCGTAAGCTCTGGCAATCTCCTCCGGACGCATATCTGTCACCTTTTCGTATACTGCCTGAAACTCACTGCTTTTTACCGCCGGCTTTTTCAGCAATTCCAGAATATAATCACCGGCAATGATCAGATTTTTTATCTCTCGGTCCTTCAGGTACATCTTTTTAAAGCTGAGCAGTTCGTTATTAACCAGTTCCTCCACCATTGCTTCCGTATGAACAGTCCAACGCGCCAGATCAGCCACTTTTTCCCGGACGCGCAGATTTCCCAGGCGAAGATTCTGCGTTGTCACCAGCTTATCGTTATCGAACAGACAGATCTGGAGACTGCCGCTGCCGACATCAACGATGGCCGTACCATTCTGGATAATTCTGCCGAACTCTTTTTCCCCGAACGCAATCGATTTATAATCCAGAAAACGCTGTTCTGCATTATCCAGAATTTCAATGTCAATCCCTGCCGTGCGGTTAATATGCTCCACCAGAAGCAGACGGTTCTTGGCCTCCCGCACTGCGCTCGTTGCACAGGCGCGGTACGATGTCACCTTATAGCCGTTCATAATACGTACAAAGTCCTTTAATACTGCACAGAGTTCCTCAATCTTACCCACACTGATCTTGCCCATGGTGTAAGTATCCTTACCCAGCTCAATGCGATGGCGCACACAGTCAATCTCATGCATGCCGCGCCGCTGTGTAAATTCAAAGATTTTCATGACCACTTCATAAGATCCGACATCGATCGCCGCAAACATCCTCACTGCCATCTTCACGCCTCCTTACTTTTTCCCGAGTAAATAATCAATAAATTGCTGCGCTGTTCTTCCGGAAAGGCCGCCATGGGAAAGTTCCCATTTATTTGCTTCCAGAAGAAGTTCCTCCTCCGGAAGATTTACCTGATAGCGCTTTGCCAGCGTGCGCACAATATTCTGGAATTCCTTTTTATCCGGTGCACAGAAAAAAATCTGTACGCCAAAGCGGTTTACCAGCGACAGCTTTTCCTGCACAGTATCGGAGGAATGCAGATCGTCGCGCCGCTCCTCCTTATCACTGAATTTTTCCCTGACCAGATGACGGCGATTGGAGGTAGCATATATCAGAATATTATCCGGTTTTTTCTCCAGACCGCCCTCAATCACGGCTTTCAGATATTTATATTCTATTTCAAAATCTTCAAAAGATAAGTCATCCATGTAAATAATAAATTTATAATTACGGTTTTTGATCTGTGCGATCACCTCGTTCAAATCCTGGAACTGATGTTTGTAAACCTCAATGATACGCAGTCCCCTGTCATAATACTGGTTTAAAATTCCTTTAATACTGGAAGATTTTCCGGTCCCGGCATCACCAAACAACAGACAGTTATTCGCCCGCTTCCCGTTTACAAACGCTTCCGTATTGTCGATCAGCTTTTTCTTGGCGATCTCATAGCCGACCAGATCATCCAAACGCACATGGGCAATATTTTTTACCGGCACGATCTGAACACCCTTTTCACCATGTTCTACGCGGAACGCCTTGTGCAATCCAAGCTTGCCCACACCGAACTCACGATAAAAGCACTGCATCTCCCGCATAAACTCCTCCGCACTTTCAGCCTGTTCCAGCGCTTTGGTAAGTGCACAGATACGGTCGCGAATGCGTCGGTTGAAAATACGGCTGTCACGGTTTCCGTTATGATAATCTGCAACCAGCGCAAACTGATGCACACCGATATGGTTCTCAAGCTGCGTAAAATCGTAAGCAAACAGCTCGCGGAAAATCTCAAAATCATGCAGTGCAATCTGATTCAGACTGCCTTCTACCTCTCCGACAATCTCGCAGGAGGTACTGTACACATTTTCATGATTCACCAACAGATAGGTCAGATAATTGTGCCAGAGATTTCCCTCAAAGCCATAGGTACCGGCCATTTCCACCAGCGCACCAAGCGTCTCAAAATACATAGAGCGCAGTACTGCTGTCCCCTGGTCATCCTCCTGCGCATATTTGACATTTTCCATGATCCAGATCATATTTTCAAACAATCCGGCATCCTCAAACTTTCTGTATAAAAACAGTTCCTCTGTCCTTGTCATCTTTCTCTCCTAATAATTGCCGAGAATTTTTACATTTGCCGCCTCTTCTGTAATACCGCGCAGCGCGTTTTTTACTGCACTGTCATTTAAATTACCTTCAAAATCGACAAAGAACCGATATTCCCAATTTCTTCCCGGCATCGGGCGTGATTCAATCTTGCTCATGTTCAAATTATTATAAATGAAATGAGACATGATATTGTACAGTGTTCCGCTGCGATGCGGCAGTTCAAAACAAATACTGATCTTATTCGCCTCTTTGCAGAAAATCCGCTGATTAGATACAATAATAAAACGAGTCGCATTTATATCACTGCTGCAAATATCATCCGCCAGAATCTCCAGATGAAACAATTCCCCTGCCAGCTCACTTGCGATCGCCACACAGGTCCGGTCGTTTCCTTCCGCTACTTTTTTTGCCGCCACAGCAGTATTTTCCACAGCGGTCTGTGTCCAGCTGCGGTGCAGATCCAGATATTCCTCACACTGCATCAGTCCCTGTTCATGGGAATAGACCGTTTTCACCTCATTCAGATTTGTGCCCGGCAGCCCCAGCAGTTTGTGTTCAATACGGATGATCTGCTCCCCGACAATATAATCATCATACTTCATCAGCAGATCATAAATCTCACTGACAAAGCCGGCCGTCGAATTTTCTATCGGCAGAACCGCAAAATCAGCCATACCCTCCTGAATTGCCTCTAAGGCATCACGCCATTTCTCCACATGAAACGAATTGACCTGATCCCCGAAATACGCTTTCATAGCTGCCTGACTGTACGCACCCTCCACGCCCTGAAAAACGACGCGCACATTCTGTTTTTCAATCGTCTCTACCTCTGTAAACGGGAGCCGGCCGACCACTCCCTGTTGTGTCAAAAGCTGATATTGCAGCTTGCGGCTCATCGACATAATCTGCTGGAACAGCTCCGCAATCCCATGTCTGTTAAATTCATTATGCGTCAACGCTTTCAAAGCTGCAAGCTTTGACTGCTCACGTTCTTTATCAAACACCTTTTTTCCATTGACGATCTTGTATGCAGCCACCTGCGAACACAGTTCCATACGGCGTTCATATAATTCCACCAATTCTCTGTCAATAACGTCAATCTCATCACGCAGTTCCAACAAATCAATCATCCAGCTCACCTCGCAGTTGCTCTACTGTTTTATGCAGCAGAGGATGTCTTTTATACGGTGCAATCTGTGCGAGCGGAATCAGCACAAAATCACGAAAATGCATTTCTTTGTGAGGAATTACCAGTTCCGGCGTATCCAATACCAGGTCATCATACAGAAGAATGTCCAGATCCAGCGTTCGGTCTCCCCAATGCACTGTGCGTTCTCTTCCGGCCTGCGCTTCTATCTCATGCAGGAGCTCTAAAAGTTCCTGCGGTGTCAGTAAAGTCTGCAGTTCAAGCGCGCTGTTTAAAAATTCTTCCGTTGCGACACCGCCGTACGGCTCTGTCGCAATATAGTCTGCCACTTTCGTCACACAGCAGCCCTCTGCTTCATTTAATTTCCGCACCGCTTCATCAAAATACGCTTTCTTATCTCCAAGACTTGCCCCAAGCGCAATATAAGCGGTATTCCAGCCGCGCTCGATCTCTATGCTGACCGTCTCCAGCGGCAAATGTACAGGCGCCCACGGTTTTTTCAATTCCAGCCGTACCGCCTGCAGACGCGGGATCTCTGTCAACATTGCCTGAACCAAATGCTCCGCGGCCGCCTCAATCAGCTGATAGGTATGCGTTTGCAGAAAGTCCGTGATAAACTGACTGACCTCGCCGTAATGAATGGATTTGGTCAGATCATCTGTACGTCCCGCCGCACGCGTATCCGTAAAAAGTGTTGCTGAAATTACAAATTTTTGTCCAAGCGCGGTTTCTTCCGGAAACACGCCGTGATTGGCAAACACCTCCAGGTTTTTAATGTGAATCTTATCCATGTAAAATGGCCTCCGTCATTTTTATTGTTCTGGCATTTTCTTTTACATCATGTACACGCACAAACATCGCTCCCTGCATCACACCGAACACCGTTGTAGTCAATGTTCCCTCTACGCGTTCTGCCGCCGGAAGATCAAGCGTCAGTCCGATTACGGATTTGCGTGAAGTTCCCAGTAAAATCGGAAAGCCCAGGCGGTGCAGATCATCCAGATGATGAATTGCCGTCAGATTATTCTCATAGGTCTTTCCAAAACCGACTCCCGGATCAAGAATGATCTTTTCGTTTGCAATCCCGGCTTTTCTTGCAATTTCAACCGTCTCACGCAGATCAGCCAAAAGATCCTGCCGAAAATCCACATAATCCGTATTCTTCCGGTTATGCATCAGGCAGCACGGTACATTTGCCTCTGCAATCACATTGGCCAGCTGATCATCGTATTTCAAACCCCAGATATCATTTACCAGATCTGCTCCCGCTGCCAACGCCGCTTTTGCCACACCGCTCTTATACGTATCCACAGATACCGGGATATCAAACTGTTTTTTCACCAGTTCGATCATCGGCGCTACGCGTTCAATTTCTTCCTCATCACTTAAAAGCGTATACCCCGGTCTTGTCGATTCTCCGCCGATGTCAATGATATCGGCGCCCTCTTCAATCATCTGCTGCGCATGCAAAAGCGCTGCATCCGGATTGTTCCATCTTCCGCCGTCAGAAAAAGAATCCGGTGTCACATTCAAAATCCCCATAATATAAGTATGCCCTGTTGTATGAAACTCACGATTTCCTATTTTCATAAATGTCCCCTTCTTTCATTCAATCTGTCAATACTGTAATTTCAGATTTTTCTTACGACTGCTCCAATCACATTCACTGCACACACTGCAGCTATAACATGCCCTGGATGCCTTATCCGCGCGATAAAGCACACCGCGCAGACTCTTTTCTTCCCTAATATCTGCATTTCCATGCTGCCGGATTGCTTCGATGATCTCCGCCGTTTCCTTTTCGCCAAATCCGCATCGCAGCAAGATCTCCGGTGCAAGCGCCGCGCTCGCCTGCGGATGCGGCGTACCGTCCTGGTATTGCACAAATCTGCCGATATCATGCAAAAGCGCCGCCGCGTAAACAACGTCCTTCTCAAGATCTAACGCTTCTTCCAGGTTAAAAATCCATGCAAGCCTTGCCACATCAAGAAAATGTACCATATTATGACGGCAGAAAACCCGGTCCGTCTCACATTCTGTGATCCGGTCCAGATATTCCTGCCACTGTCTGTCCGTTATGATTTTATTTACACGTTCCATATCGTTCTCACTGCTCCAACATACGGTAAAACTGATTCTGCAGTTTTTCATCTTTTTCAAAAACACCGCGCATTGCAATCGATACTGTTTTTGAACCCGGCTTTTTCACTCCGCGCATTGTCATGCACAAATGCTCCGCCTCTGTCAGGACCATCACGCCCTGCGGCGCCAGATGCTGCATAAACGCATCCGCGATCTGTGCCGTCAATTGCTCCTGCAGCTGCAGTCTTCTGGCAAATACATTAACCGTACGGGCAATTTTACTCAATCCTACCACCGTATCGTTCGGTATGTAAGCAATATGTGCTTTTCCGTAAAACGGCAGCATATGGTGCTCGCACATCGAATAAAAAGTAATATCTTTTTCCAGTACCATATCGCTGCTATCCACATGGAACCTCTTGCTCAAATGTTCTCCCGCATTTTCATACATACCGCCGCAGATTTCCTCATACATCCGCGCGATACGATCCGGCGTCTCAATCAGCCCTTCCCGGTTCACATCTTCTCCGATTCCTTCTAAAATTAATCTCACGCCTTCGCGTATTTTGTCCTGATCCATCATATCCTATTCCCCCTTATACACTCCACGTTTTTTGTCAGTTCTCCCAAAAAGGATAACGAACCAAACGCCACGATCACATCTTCCTCATCTGTCTTTGCAAATGCTGTCTGTACTGCATCCGCGATTGTCTCCGCACACTGCACATCCTTCAGATAATTTCTTGCGGTTTCCGCCAATTCTTCTTTGGGGAGCGCCCGCGGATTTCCCGGTGTTTCTATCGCAATCAGCCTTGTCAAATGCGGCGTGATCAGCTTTAGTACCTCTTCATATTCCTTATCACGGAACATCCCGCAAATAGCGGTAATCCGCTTTCCATCAAAATATTGCTCTATCGAGGCTTTCAGCATTTTGGCGCCATCCCGGTTATGGGCACCATCCATAATAAATAACGGTTTTTTACAAAGAACAGAGAACCGTCCCTGCCACCTGGTTTTTTCCAGACCCGATCGAAGCTGCTCATCACTGACGATATATCCCAGCTTCCGCAGGGCAAATACAGCCTCCACTGCCGTCACCGCATTAGGAATCTGATAACTGCCGGACAACTGAATCTTTACGTCCTTCAGTCCGCCGTAAGAAAAGGACTGTTCTCCGATACCATATTTCACATCCTCTGCATTTGTCCAGTCAGCCGTAAAAAGCTCTGCTCTTTGCTCTTTTACTTTTTCTTCAATTACCCGCATTGCTTCCGACTGCTGCCGTGTGCTGACCACAACCGTCTCCGGCTTGATGATCCCTGCTTTATGCCAGGCAATTTCCGCCAGTGTATTTCCGAGAAACTGCATGTGATCCATGCTGATGGAAACCAGAACCTCCAGTACCGGCGTGCGGATAATATTCGTGGCATCCGTATCGCCGCCAAGCCCGGTCTCCAACACTACAATATCACAATTCTCTTCTGCAAAATAAAGAAAAGCGACAGCCGTTTCCATCTCAAACGGTGTGGGATGTGCCTTTCCTGCCGCTGTCATATCATCAATCACTCTTTTGACTGCGGATACGTGACGTGCATAGGACTCTTTTTTTATATACTCCTCATTGACCTGTATCCGTTCCCGATAAGAGAACAAAGTCGGAGAGACGTAACGTCCCACACGATATCCCGCTTCTTTTAAAATCGTTGAGAGATACGCCAATACACTTCCTTTTCCATTCGTACCGGAAATATGGATAAATTTCAACTGATCCTGCGGATCGCCCAGCCCCGCCATCAGCTCCCTCATATTTTCCAGACCAAGTACACTTCCGTATTTAGCCGCATCGTCTAAATATACTCTTGCTTCCTGATAATTCATTTCCACTCTCTTCTGTTTCTTTCAATTTATTTTCTTTGGGGAATCGTTTTTCTGCATAAAAAAACACCTCCACAATGTGATTTCGGCGGATCTTTCATCCGCCCTTGACATCAGCTGCCGAAATTCGGCAAAAATCCGAGTCAGAGTAGATAAATAATATTCCCTCCACATTATGAGATGTCCTCATATATGTAGCAACGGGTGCGGAAAATATATCGTAAGTCTTTACTGACTTTTCGTTTCAGGGCGACTCCCCAGCCGCTGAACACTTGACGCATAAATTCCTACTTCGCTATTATTTATTTATCGCCATTATAGCACAATGCGTGTGAATTGCAATCATTTTGTATATTTTTTCGAAATCCGGACATACTGCCTCTATGAAAAACTTTTTGAAATGCGGCGCTTTCGGCTGGTGTCTGGAAATCTTCTGGACCAGCCTTGATTCCCTCCGCCGCGGGGAGAAAAAATTAATGGGACAGTCTTCCATGTGGATGTTCCCGATTTACGGAATGGCAGCTCTGATTCATCCGCTTTCTCTGCTGTTTCGTCCGCTTAACATGGTCACGCGCGGCCTCATTTACATGAGTGGGATCTTCGGCACAGAATATCTGACCGGACTTTTCTTAAAGCGCCGCGGCATGTGTCCCTGGGATTACAGCGATGCAAAACTGAATTATCGCGGTGTCGTCCGTCTTGACTTCGCACCGGTGTGGTTTCTGACCGGACTAATATATGAACGTCTGCTGCGCTGACAAGGCCGGACAAAAAATTTTAATTTTCCCTCTTTTCTTTATGCGCAAGATAGTGTATACTCTCTTAGAATATGTATCTGATAAAGGAGATGGAAAAGATGAGACATTTAATGAGCCCACTTGACCTCACGGTAGAGGAACTGGACGAAATTCTTGATCTGGCAAATGATATTGAAGCCCACCCTGAAGCGTATGCTCACAAATGTGACGGATTAAAATTAGCAACTATTTTCTATGAACCAAGTACCCGAACCCGACTCAGTTTCGAATCAGCAATGATGAACCTGGGTGGTAATGTACTTGGTTTTTCTTCGGCCGCAAGCAGCTCTGCCGCCAAGGGCGAAAGTGTAGCCGATACTGCCCGCATGATTTCCTGCTACGCGGATATCTGCGCAATGCGTCATCCGAAGGAAGGTGCCGCGCTTGTGGCTTCCATGAACGCTTCTATCCCGTTCATCAATGCCGGTGACGGCGGACATCAGCATCCGACTCAGACACTGACCGATCTCTTAACCATCCGTTCTTTAAAAGGACGTTTAGACAATCTAACGATCGGTCTCTGCGGCGACTTGAAATTCGGCCGTACTGTACATTCCCTGATTCATGCGATGATTCGCTATCCGAATGTAAAATTTGTCCTGATCTCTCCGGAAGAGCTGCGCGTACCGAGCTATATCCGTGAAGACGTCCTCAAGCACAACAACATCGAATTTGAAGAGGTCATTCATCTGGAGGATGCGCTTCCAAAACTCGATCTGCTGTACATGACCCGTGTTCAGAAAGAACGCTTTTTCAATGAGGAAGATTATGTCCGCATGAAAGATTTCTATATCCTGGACAAAAAGAAAATGGAACTGGCCGGACCGGATATGCTTGTGCTTCATCCGCTTCCGCGCGTCAATGAAATTTCCGTTGAAGTTGACAGCGACCCGCGCGCCGCATACTTCCGTCAGGTACAGTACGGCGTATACGTACGTATGGCACTGATTCTCACACTGCTGAAATGGAGGGATACCGAATGTTAAACGTTGGAGCTTTAAATGAAGGATTTGTACTAGACCACATCGAGGCCGGAAAAAGCATGACAATCTATGAATATCTGCAGCTGGATAAACTGGACTGCACTGTCGCGATCATCAAAAATGCTTCCAGCAACAAAATGGGACGCAAGGATATTATCAAAGTAGAATGCCCGGTTGATACGCTCAACCTTGATATTCTCGGCTTTATCGACCATAACATCACCGTCAACATCATTCAGAACGGCTGCATCGTTGAGAAAAAAGCCCTGACGCTTCCGAAAAAAATCGTCAACGTCATCAAATGTAAAAATCCGCGCTGCATCACTTCCATCGAACAGGAGCTGGATCATGTTTTCGTACTGACTGACGAAGAAAAAGAGATATACAGATGCAAATACTGTGAAGAAAAATACAGATAAACGCATCCCTATTTTTCTACACAAAAAAAGCCGGCGGACTGCCATT
This sequence comes from Marvinbryantia sp., assembly GCA_050944495.1. GTDB lineage: Bacteria > Bacillota > Clostridia > Lachnospirales > Lachnospiraceae > Marvinbryantia. The sequence continues at coordinate 39,621 of JBMNRF010000020.1, read as the reverse complement.
TGCAGTTCATCGACTTTTTTTCTTTTCTATGAGCAGAGCGGTAAGCCGGGTTATGTCGTGAATGGTCATCTATCCAGATCCGGCGTTGCCGCCGGACTCAAGCAACCTACCTAAAGCTGACGGGCCGCCATATGCTTTTATTCGGTCTTGCTTCGGATGGGGTTTACATGTGCCCCGTCTGTTACCAGACAGGCGGTAGTCTCTTACACTGCCCTTCCACCCTTACCTGAAATTACTCTCAGGCGGTACATTTCTGTTGCACTATCCTTGGAGTCGCCTCCACCGGACGTTATCCGGCATCCTGCCCTGTGAAGCCCGGACTTTCCTCGCCTGGCACCTTTCGGACAGCCAGCCGCGACCATTTACTCTACTCACGCTATTTATCTTAGTGGAAACAGGAAGGATTGTCAAATAATTTTTGCTGTTCACATAAAATAATACCTAATTCCATAAAAATCGGATACAGATAACTTGCTCCGAAAACACCCAGCTTTTTCGGTCCGCTGACAATCGCCGGCAGCCTGCCGTTTCCCAGCTCGTATGCCTTGTTCAAAGCAATCTCCACACTCGATCTGGTGATAGATTTCGTTTTGCGATCCACAAAAATTTCATTTCCCGGTATCCCATTATGCCGTTTGACCATATACCGAAATTCCAGCCCTTTCGCGGTTGTAAAAGAATGCCCTTCCAGACCGAGCATTGCTTCCCAGACCTCTGTGATTCCGCAGTTTCCGGATACATCCAGCTCTGTCATCGATTTCTGTTCTTTTCGTCCTGAATCCGGATCTGTTTTTCGCACTTGCTCCGACAATACGCTTCCTCCCCCCTACATTCCTCAAAGCACTTCCGCATTGCGTCCGCACTGCTTCAGCTCTGAATAAAACGCTTTCAGCTGTTTTTCACTGATCCATTCCTGATACTTTGTTTCCAGATACTGCTGCGGATTCGCTTTCCCTCTTGCTTTCGCCCTGAGCAGATCTGCCTCCATTGTTCTTTTTAAATCCGCGAACGTCCCTATATTGGCAGCTGCATATCCATCCCGAAGCGAATGATAATAAGTTTCCAACAATCCGGACCAGCGTTCCTCCAATTCGAATAACTCATCGAACGCCTCTATTTTCTCCGAAATATACGGTTCCGCCGTATCTGCCGGCCGCATTCGCACACCATCTGTCTTTTCCTGATGATAAAATTCCAGTTTTGTTTTCTCTTTCAGCGTATCTATGTACGGCAGAAATATCCTGCGGATATCTCCGCTCTTCAGTGTATTTTTCCCTTTTTTGTACTCCTGATTGCAGGACTTGCAGGCAAAATAAAGATTACATGGATGCAGCGCAAGGCACGGCACGAAGGCTTTACCAAAATAATGCTCGACATCCGTCTCGCGGCCGGCATTGGTAACCGGCTGCAGACAGACCGGACAAATCCGCTTCAATCCCGGATTTCCCTTATCAAAATACTGTTTTACAAATTCCCTGCGGTCAAACCTTTTTCCACTCAGTCCGTTCAGCCGAAACTGTGCGCTGCACAACACGACTTCATAAAAATACAGATAAAATTGTCTGATCAATTTACTCTGGCTTTTCTCCAGATACGGCCAAATACTGTGAAATTCAAACGGCGCAGTCCTATTGTCGGCAAATTTCATATCATGTGCAATCGCTTTATATATTTTACTGCGCTCTCCGAGCGGCAGCGCAAATAATTCTCGTATAGACTGCCTCATCGCCACTCCGTTTGCCGTATCCTTTTTATAAAGCGTATACAGCCATTTTCCGTCCGGTCCGGCGAAATCCATCCATTCCTCACGCAGGAACTCTGTACTGACCGTTCCCGCCGCAAACGCAAAAAACGACAACAGATAGGCATTGATACAATTCAGGTCAGCTTCATGACCGTATTTCTCCATTTTCCAAAACATCGCGCACACCTCATTCCAGTTTTTCATCCAGGAGACCATAAAGCTGCTCGTACATTCGGAAACGCCGGTAGCCCGGTCCGAGTTTTTCAATATCCGTGATCAACTTCTGCGGATTCTTTTTCCCCATCATCCTCTGCACCGCGTTTTCAGCATAGGCACCGATCGTCTCTGTTTTAAAAACCTGTCTGGATATTTCATCTCTTTGCGCCGCGAACGTGGAAATTTCAATTTCACTGACTACGGCCGTGCCTCTTTTCGAATCATGCGTAAATAAATGCAGCTGTTCATAAAACGCGTCTGTCAAAATCAGCGTCGAATGTGTCGCCACCAGAAATTGATGCTGCCTTTTTTCTCCCAGCTGATAAAGGAGCTGGATGAAGCTGCGGTTCCAGTCATCATTAAAATGAACGTCTGGTTCATCATATAAGAATAACGTATTTTCTCCACAGTATTTCTGTGCCAGCAGCACCAGTCCCATCCGTGCCAGCCACATCCGTTCTCCGTCACTTAAAGCATCCATCTCAAAAAGCCCCGGTTTCTTCCCGTCACGGTAAGTAAAATGAATTTCGCTAATTACACCCATGCGATATGCCGTCAAAAGAACCGAAAGAAGCGTAAACGGATTTCCTGCAAAAAATTCCTGCAGTCCCGGATGGTACCAGCCGTTCTTTTCTTCTTCCGCTGTCCGGTATAAAAAAACTGCTCTGGTCGCCGCAGCCGGACTGCCATCCTCTGTCATACGGTCTGCCTGAATCACATTGCTGATGTCATCCGCATAGGATTCTCTCTTTGATCCGCTTGCCGTCAGAAGTTCACGCAAAACCCCAATCTGCGGAAGCTCCGCCGTCTGTTCCAGGAAATCATCCCGCACGCAAAATGAAAATGCCACCGGGATAAGGTCCACATTCAGTCGCTTCGTCAGCATCCTCCGCAGTCTGCTGTATTTTTTCAATTCCCGACTCAGATCCTGTTTTTCAAACGGAAGCACAGCAAACAATACCGGTAAAACAATCTTTGCTGTCACCGCATCAAGAGAAAGTACCCGCGGATGATTGTCAAACCCCTTATAATCGTTTTGAATTGCACGGATCTGTTCCGCATCCGCTTCCTCTCCCAGCTTCATCTGGTCATATAAATCACTGATCAACGCTTCGCGCGGCGACTGTACCAATATTTCTTCCATAGAAGCATTCGCACCGGAACAATAAGAAACAATACGATCCGGCAGATATTCACCCGGAATCCGATCTGCGATTTTTTCCTGACCGTCTTTTCTGATCCGTACAAACAGCCTCTGCCGATATCCCTCCTGTTTACGTTTCTCCGGCTGCGGACATACCTGAATTTGCGCGCCGTCAGACATTCGGTATTTCAGCTCAAATCCAAATCCCGGCGTTTCATTGTGCATAATTCGTGTAAAGATCAGTCCAACTGCCTCCAGCACACTGGATTTTCCGGATCCGTTTCGTCCGATCAAAAAATCAATCGCTGTCGCAGAAGACTGTTTCTGAAAATGGATCTCCAGATGTTTCAAACTCTTGTAGCCGTCAATCGCCAAATACTCCAGCTTCATCCGTCTTTCCTCCTGTTCCTCTCCGGACAAATTCATACCGTCCGATCGTAAGCGCCCGATTATCTGCTCCCGTCACTTCCATGTCGTTGATGATAATTTTTTCCGCAACCGCGCGCGTCAGAAAACCCAGACTATCCAGTATTTTGACGGCAGCAATCGCGTCCTGAATCGATTGGCTGCGAAATCGTCTGCTATTTTCTTTCCGCATACGTTTAAACATCACATGCACCGGCAGCGCCTCTTCTGCTTCTCCGTAAATACGCAGGACTTCCCGCTGAAAATCCGATAAATACCCAAGCAGCTCCCGCTGACTTTCACCTAAAAGCTCCTGCCAGTCAATTTTTTTCTCTTCCTTTCCTCCATAGCGAACACGATAGGTATCATCGAAAAAAGAATGTCTTGGATCTTCCAGATCGTTTTCCCGACGAAACGTCTCTGTCAAACGCGCCGAAAACGCATAAATCAGCATGGAACGATAATATGCCTGTGCCGTCTGTTCCATTTTCCTGATTTTCCGCTGCATCAAAAGAACACTTCTGACCATTGCCGCAAATTTATCCTGTTCTTTTATCGGCACAAGCGGAATTTGAACCGCACCTGCACTCGCTGCATCCAGCATACTTTTATCCGCATACGGAGCATTCTCCAGATACTGAAAGCTGTGACGCAGCCAAAAAAGCAAAAATTCCGGCCGAACAAGTTCTTCTTTGACCCGCACACAAAATGTGCCCGCACTCCATTCCGTTCCCGGCGTGTCCTCCTCCGCCAGAAAAACTGTTTTTCCTTCCTCTGTACGGTAACGGCGCAGCAGAAGGTCCCCCGCTCTCAGAAACTCTCCTTCTTCCGCACCTGCCCGAATCGGTTCCGTCACTGCCTCCTTTAACGAAATCCGCGGCAGCTCTCTCCAGGCGCTTTCCCATTTTCTCTGCATTACATGATGCAGGATTTTTTCCAGTTCACTGCCGGTATTCTTTTGTCTCTGTACGATATCCTGCGCATGCTTCAAAAGCTCGATTATCCGTCTCTGTTCCCTGATCTGCGGATAGAAGATTACCATATTTTCCAACTGTGTTTTTGTCAGATTGGGAATCGTCACCGTATTGGCCGTTTCTATCAGCTGCTCCCGCATAAATTGAAAATAATAATATGCATACTCCGGCAGTACCCGTTCTTCATCAAACACCATCGCCTGCACTGCCTGATTTATAGTTAACCTTACACCGGCAACCGCAGTTTTTCCGATCGTCCCGGAGACAGACAAAAGCACCGCATTTTTCGGCACAGAACGTCCCGCTGCCTGTTCTCCCTCCGGCGTCAGATGCTCCCTGGCATCCAGAATCACTGGAGCATTCAGATCGCTGACCCGTACAAACGGAATCCCGCCTTTTTCACTAAAATAGCGTTCTTCCGAACGTTTTGGCGTAACTCCTTTTATCCAAACAGAAACAACCTCTTCTAATCTATTCTGCTGCCAGCCTGTCATAAATCACCGACCTCCCCGGCAAGCCGCCGCATTTCCTCCAACAGTTCTTCTTGCTCCCGCATCAGTTCCTGCAGCAAAATCTGCGGATTTTCTGCCTGAAATTCTGCCCGTTCTGTCGGCTGATAATGTTTCGGCTGCATATTCCATTTTTCCTGTTCCACCGTTTCCGGATCGGCAAACCAGAACATCGGATACTCCCACTTCTCCGGCATTGGTATATTGGCAAGGTTTCGATAAAAAGACTGCCGTTTCCACTGTTCAAAATAATATTCCCGCTGGTTCCAGATACCGGAAAGCTCCGTATCCATTTGCTCGCTGTCCGCATCTACATTCAGCTGATAAAAAAACAAAAACGGCGTTCCGCCATCGATCCAGCCCACCCGCATAAACGGATTGGAAATAATAAGAATACTGGCTCTTGTCATCGTGTTTGGATAAAACGTTTTCGGAGGAAGTGAAATAATCCCTTCCACACAATACTGCTGCAGCATCCATTTGCGCACCTGCATCGTTTCCGCCTTAGAAGAAAACAAAAAACTGTCCGGTACCACAAGCACCGCATGTCCGTTTTCCGCAAGCGCCTGCAGGCTCCGCACCAGAAACAGATTATGCCTTCCGCCTACCCGTCCGAGTTCTCCAGGCAAAAACCAATCCCACACATATTCCGGCACTTTTTCGCTGCCAAACGTTGGATTGGCAAATACAACTTCAAACGTTCCCAGTTCCCGGTCCTGCAAAAAATCTCCCTTATACATTTCAATCGGACGCCTTGCCAGCACACTTAAAATCCGTGCTGCCATACGAAGCCGTTCATTCTGCTCATAGCCGCACAAGCGTGCATCCTCCAGATAAGTTCCCGCTGCCAGCAGCATACTCCCGGAACCATACTGCGGATCGAGCACACGGCCGTTTTTCTCCGTAATATTGTCCGCCTGTTCATTCCGTATCAGCTTTGCCATCTGAAAAACAATCGAATCCGGGAGGGCATAGCGTCCCGAATCTCCCTTTGCGTTTACACACAGTTCGAGCATCTCCCGTGCTACCTCATATAAAAAATCCAGATCAGAAATCTCCCGGTATTTTTCCAGAAGATTTTGCAGGATATGCAGAATCTGTCTCCAGACGGAGTCTGACAGCCCGCCCGGCACCTCATAGCGACCGATCTCCTGTACTGTCCGCGCCAATACTTCATCGTTTTGCAAAATCTGCTGCCAGCACTCACACTCTTCCTGACGGAAGCAATACTGTATTCTTTTCCACTCCTCATCCGCTAAATAGACGATTCTGTCGCCATACAACAAATCCCGGATATCCCTTCTACCGGTCATCCCATTGATCAGCAAATAACCAATCGTATGAAACAGCTCCAACAGATCTCCCGAAGACTCCAGACGGTAAAAATTCGTCACGCTTTTAAATTCCTGTAAAATTTCTTTTTTATATTCCGCCCTCTGTTCTTTTTTTATAAAACCTTCCGTCAATCTCTGCCACTCCTTCCATGTAAAACAGTACTTCCCTTTTCGCTCTTCCATTCTTTCAAGCAGGATTTATCTTCTATGATAAACGGTATCATATTATATTTCAAGCACTAAAACAAGTTCGGCAGGATAAGGGATCCATCCCTCTCCTGCCTTTTTTCCTTCTTTCATGAAATATATTTCTTCAAAACTTCTTTCATCTCATCAAACTGTTCTTCCATTTCCTTCACCAGTCTAAACTGTGTTCTGGCACGAACCAGATTATGCTCCGGATACGCTGTCTTAAAATAAACATCCCCCTGCAGAAAATCTGTCAGGAAACGCATCCCGCACTCTAAGGTCATCAGTCTTGCGCCCCACGGAAGACTCTCAATCTCCGCCGGAGTCAGTACATCTTTTGCCATCTCCAAATATCCTTTGGCATAAATGTCATACAGGTTGATATCAAAGTGTACCTTATCCAGATCTGGCTCGTCTTCCTCCGCTGTAGAAGCTCCGAATCGAATAGAATCTCCGAAATCATTTGCCGCAAGTCCCGGCATGATCGTATCCAGATCAATAATACATAAGCCCTTATCGGTATCTTTATCAAAGAGGATATTGTTCAGCTTTGTATCGTTATGCGTAACACGGAGCGGAAGAACACCGTCCTTTAACTGCTTCATCATAACGCCGCAGTCCGATTCTCTTTCAAGCACAAACGCAATCTCCGATCTGCACTGACGCGCTCTGTTTTTCACATCTTTTCGCAGTGCATCCGAAAAATCGCGGAAACGCTTTACCGTATCATGGAATTTGGGGATGGTCTCATAAAGGGTATCCGCCGGATAATCACCAAGCTGTTTCAGAAAATGTCCAAAGCTGAGCGCTGACTGATAAAACTGCTCCGGCCGTTCTACCTGCTGATAACATACAGAGTTCGGCACATAGTGGAGACAGCGCCACGGCTGTCCGTCGTCATCTTCAAAGTAGCTCTCGCCGTTCTTGGTTTTAATATAAGACAACGCTTCTCTATCCAAATCTCCACCGTCCCGCCGAATGATGTTCCGTAAATATTCCGTCACACCAAAAATATTATCCATTACCTGATCCGGATTTTTGAAAACATTGATGTTGATACGCTGAAGCACATAAAGAGGTACGTCATTACCGTCCTGCCCCGGCATATACACCGCATATGTCTCATTGATATGGCCTTCGCCAAACGGTTTGACATAGCTGCACTGCGGTCCAAAGCCGAACGCATAAACCGCATCCTCCAGGCTGCGGCTGTCCACACCGTCAATCTTTCTTCGAGTAGAAAAAATCACTTCTCCCGCTTCCACTTTCTGGCCGGATGCAATCGTACAATAAGCCTTTACCACACTGCCAAGGCCGACATGCGCGCCCGCGCTCACAACAGAATCATGATCCACCACAGCGCCGCTATTGATCAGGGCCGCGCGCTCAATTCTGCTGTTGGTATTTACCACTGCGCGCTGCATAATAAAACACCCCGCTTCTAAAACCACACTTGGACTTACAATCGCGGACGGATGGACGATCGCAGGTACTTCATACCCTGCTTCCATCAACTTTTCTGTCCAGTACAAACGTGTTTTATTATTGCCAAACGCGGCAACCGCAGCCGAATAATCCGCATGCCTGAGCTCATAGTCACAGCATCTCCCAATTACATCCTCGCCTTTCGCCGCATCATCTAAAAACACTACTTCTTCATATCCAAGCTCCAAAGCGGTTTCTTTTACCATCTGGCCAAAACCACCGGCGCCGAGAATCAATAAACTCTTCTTTTGCATCTCTTTCTCTTTCTTTGCTCCCTTCTTTATCTGCGCAAAAACTCTCCCCTGGAATACCGGACAGCAAAAACGCCTTACTTCCTTCGGGAGAGTTTTCCTTCTTCATTATTCAGAAACTGCTTCTGTCTCCGTTTCTGTCTCAGTCTCTGCCGCTACCGGAGAAGTGCCTGCCGCATCCTCGGTTTCCTCCGTCATGCGGTAAACCAACGCAGCCGGACCAGAAACGCTGTGAATCAATACTTCAACCTGATTGTCTTCTGTTTTCTCTGTTTCCAGAAGTTCCCAGCCGTCTTCTTTACAGTTGAAAAGCACATACACTTCCATATCTTCTGTGAGATTATTTGCTGTAAAAGTACACAGTACCGGTTTTTCCTTTGTCGGCTCGATTCCGTCAAATTTCAGCTCCCAAACCGGAGAGAGGAAACGCAGTTCTGATAACAGCTGTTCTATTTCGGCTGCTTCCGCCTCTGATTCATCCCCATTTACTACAAACAATTTCATCTCTGTCAGATCTACCAGATCTCCAAATGCTTCTTTCAGAGACATATCTTCCTCTGCCTCGTTCAACTGGTTGATCACTTCCAGCTCTTCTTCCGTATAATTTTCCGGATCCAGTTCTTCCCAGATTACCGTTCCTTCCTCCAGTGGTTCTACCGTAAACTCATTCAAGTCTTCCGCTTGTTCCACTACCTGGCCTGCCGGAATATTTCCCTGCTGTGCGCCGCCTCCGGTCACGCTCGGCGCTGCTCCTGCCTGCATGCCTGCCGCCAAAATCATGGTCCCGGTAATCGCTGCTGCCAATACTCGTTTCATATCCTTGTCCTCCTTTAATTCCCTGCTGTGTCTCACAGCATAGTCATCTATAATAAAACAGAATCCTCTATTTTATTACCGCCAAAATGTTTGTTCCAAAATCCCCTGCACCAGATATGTCTTTCCTTTTTCTCTGCTGCTCCCGGTTGATAAAGTCAGAAGATAATCATCCTCCGTAACCGTCCTGCTGTCATCGATGTGCGCGTAAAGATTTCTTTGCTGAAAAATCTCCTTTACATAACGCTCCAGCCCTTTTGGCTTTGTACAGTCAAAACTCTCCAGCAAGTGACGGCTGTCATACTCATATGCCGCGAAAATCCGATAATAACGAATCGCATCCGGCGTATACACTGCTATCAACTTATGCTCATTAAAAAACGCCTCATCCTCAAATACCCGCAGCCCGCCAAACAGCGCTCCATTTTCACAATTGTTGCCATACAATACTGTATGCACATCCGTAAACGTTTTCCCATTGTACTGGCTCTCACTGCAAACTGCGCCTTCTGTGCTCTCCTGTCCCGTCCAATCATGAGAAAGATAATATGAAATATCTCCCTCACGCTGCAGCACCGGCGCATCGATCGAGGTTCCCGGAATCGTCAGCCATGCATAAACATCCGGATTTTCCTTTTGCAGACGGTCAAACTCCACCGGAATTTCCGACAGTTCCTGCTCTGTCTGAGAAAAAGACGCGCTCTGGCGTGTTTCATAAAAACGCTGTTTCCGTTTGATCTCCTGATCCTGCTGATACCACAAAAACAAAGCCGTCCCGGCTCCTGCCGTAAGCACCAATAGCAGCAAAATAATCAGAATCCTATACTTCCTCATAAAATACCTCTAAGATCAGTTCTGTCAGACGCTCCTCATCCACATAAAATTCATCATAGGACGCTCCCTGTCTGACTGTTCCCTCTACCATTCTCATATCGTCGCCGCCAAACTGTATCGAAGGCAGAAGCGATGCCAGATAAACCGCTTCATTGAGTCCCACGCTGGTAACCATATCCGCCGTAAGCTCCTGATAGAGATCCGCCGCCACGAACATATCTTTTTTCACAGCCGCCTTCGCCTCTGAAAGAAACGCGCTGACATACGTTCTCTGCCGCTGCATTCGCTCGTTATTACTGCCAAGCTCATCGCCGCGATGCCGTACGTAGCTTTGCGCCTGTTCCCCGGTCAGCCTTACGCGGTCTCCGCTATAATACTGCTGTCCGCCTAAATTCATATCCTGCGTGAGCGTTACCGCAACACCGCCTACCGAATCATTGATCTTTCCCAGCGCATCCCAGTCAATCGCCGCATAACCGTGGATCGGCAACTGATAAAACAGTTTTGCTACCGCATCCACCGTCATCTGCGCGCCCTCTTCCTTTGTCTTGCCGTAAGAAAACGCCAAAGCCAGATGATTTAGCGATTCGCCTACATAATTTCCCTGATTGTCATACGTCGCAATCTCTGTCATCGTATCACGGGAAATCCCGATCAGCTTCAGCCTGTGAGATTTCTGATCCAGCACCAGCAAAAAGATTGCATCTGCCTGCCCATTTTCGCCCAGCGCCGCCTCTGTCTGCCAGTTCTCATTGCCCTGATCGATTCCCATGCAGAGCAGCGTGATAATGTCTTCATTATAACGGTACTTCTTTCCGTTTCGTGATACCAGTCCGGCCTTATCCTGACTGCCGTCCATCTCCATCTTTGTATCGCCGGCATAAGCCATCAGCGCATTTTTCCCACTCTCTTTTAAATAAAAGAAACCGCCTGCACCGGCACCGGTGATGCCAACCAATACCAGACACAAAATCAGTACAATCATCCCGGCTTTTTTCCCGGACTTTTTGCTGCGTTTGCGATAATACCGCTGCTGATAAGAACTCTGAAAGACATGTCGCCTTCTTCTTTTTTTCTTCCTGTAATTATATAACTGCATGCTTCACCCTGTTTCCTACTCAATCGTCAGTGTCAGCTTCGCACGGTTGGACATATTGTTATCCCGATCCACGACAGAATAGTATAACTCGTACGTTCCCGGTCCATTGATATCATGCATTCCGGCGATGTGAATCTGATAATACAGCCAGTCCGGCCCATCCTGGTCGTCTGTAATGTCCTTCACAAAAGACAGCAGGCTGTAATCCTCGCCCGGTTTCACAGTATATTGATCCGTCGTCAGATAAATCCGCGGACTTTCCGGCGAAAGTCCCGCAATCTCTACCTCCGTCTCCGATTCCGTCTCGGTATCCACCGCTGTTTCTGCTTCTGTTTCCAATTCATAGTCCAGCCAGTCCGCGCCGTCTGCCGCGCGGTACTCAATCTGACGCGATGCCGTACCGATATTATTGCTTCTGTCCTTCGCACAGTAAATCACCGTCGCCGACGTCTGATTTTTCATCGGCAGTACCGACTGCACCATCAGCGTATCGCTCACATCTCCGTCCATATCGTCCTGTGCCGTCACTCCTTTTAAGAGAAGCTCCTGTTCTTCCCCTTCCCGGTACAGGATCAACTCATCTGAAAATGAAATAGCCGGAGCCGTACGGTCTTCCTGCGTTCCCATCCAGTAATACAATCCGCCCGCGCCGATACATCCCAGTATCAGCAACGCCAAGATTACTTTTTTCATCGCATTCTTTCCTCTTTGATCTGCCAGAGACCCCTATTTTCTGCTTTTTTTCTCGTTGCCATCGTTTCCGTAGTACTTCGTATACTTTCCGTAGCCGTAACGCTTTCCGTATTTGCCATATTTTTTATAATAATTATAATAATATTTCTGTCCGCGAATATCCACCTTGTTTAATACCACACCCAGAATCGGACAATTGCCCTTCTCCAACTGTTCCTTGATTTCCTGTACAAAACGGTAACTGATTGTTTCCGCCTCTACAATAATTACCGCGCCGTCACTGTGTTTTGCCGCGATCGCGCAGTCAATTACACTGCCAAGCGGCGGGCAGTCGATCAATACATAGTCATAATCTTCTCTGGCCTGGGCAAGCATTTTTCGGAATGTATCACCTGCCAGAAGTTCTGAAGGATTCGGCGGCATCGGTCCTGCCAAAATCACCTTCAAAGTATCGATATCCGTATCACATCTCACTTCGTCAAAAGCTGCCTGTCCGGACAGAAAATGGGACAGTCCTTTTACCGGGCTGGAAATCATAAAATTCCCTGCCAGCACCGATTTCCGCAAATCCGCATCTAAAAGAAGGACTTTCTTCCCTGTATTTGCAAGAGACATTGCCAGATAATGCACGACCGTACTTTTTCCTTCATCCGGAGTACAGCTGGTAAAGACAATTATTTTCTTATCATCCCCGCAAAACTGTAAATTCGTGCGCAGCGCCTTAAATGCCTCATCGCACTCATAAGTTAATGTATCCGTTTTAATCTGTATTTTTGCCATTGCCTGCTCCTTTCCTTTATTTCTTCTTTTTTCCCTTTTTGCCCGTATCCATCATCGGAATGGAACCCAGCACACTGACGCCCAGATATCGTTCCACATCCTCCGGCCGTCTGATCGTATCGTTCATTAAAAACCGAATATAGATAATCGCCATCGCGATCACCATACCTGCCAATGCTCCCATCATGCCGTTTCGCTTATAACTGCCAAGCGTCTGTGTTTTCGGAATATTTGCCTCCTCCACAACATTGATCGCGCCGGTATCCATCACTTCCTGAATATGCATTGCGCCCATATCGCGCACCTGATTGGCCAGCTTGCTCGCCATATACGGATCCGGATCCGACACACTGATCGTCACGATTCGCCCGGAATTCGGCAGCGTCACACTCACCTTGGAGGCCAGCGCCTCCGCACTCATCGAAAGCCCCAGCTCGGAAACCACGCTTTCCATAACGGTACGGTCCTTGATCAGCTGCGCATAATCCGTTGCCAATGTGGCGCTCAGACTCATATCACTGCTGTTTACCGCCGCAGAATCTTCCGTCTTACTTAAAATATACATCTTCGTGCTGGACGTATACACCGGTGTCGTCGTCGCCTTCGTATAAATCAGCGCACAGATTCCCACCAAGATCCCTGAAAATAAAATCAGCCAGAACCGGCTGAGCATCACATGCACAATTTCCATCAGATCGATTGGTTGCATATTTTGCTGCTGTTTCGTTGGTTCCATTCTTTTTTCCTCCACTTTTAAATATATTCCCCCGCAAGCATCTCCTGCGGATTCTTCAGCAGAAGGCGTTCACACGCTTCTTCTCCCAGTTTCTTATTCAAATATTCCCTGCAGGCACCAAGACAAGGTCTTCTTCTCTCCAGATGGTGCGCGTCACTGCCAATAAACTGCACCAGATTTTCCTTCAGCAGCATATGGCAAAAATGCCTGGTTCCCCATCCTGCCTCTCCTAGAATACTGCCCGCATTCAGCTGTATATAAGCACCCGCCTGTATCAGTCGTCTGACCAGCTTTTTGTCACGCAACGCCCGATAGCGCTCCGCATGCGCGATCACCGGCCGATAGCCGCCGATCAGCAGTTCTCCGCAATAACGCCAAATCGTATCCGCCAGATCCTGTGGCATAAATTCCACCAGTACATACTTTGTGCCTGCCATACGATAACGTGCATCTGCCTGCAACCGCTGCTCCATTTCATTCCTACGGTAAAATTCACACCCAAGATGCAGCTTTACTGCAATCCCTTCTCTTTCTGCCGCATGGCTGAGCTTTTCAAACTGTCCCTGCACCCGCTCTCTGGACGTTTCAAAATAGCCGCTCCGATAATGCGGCGTCAGAATAATTTCCTGGGCTCCCTGTTCCTGCTCCATCTTCAGCATTCCCAGTGCTTCTTCCATATCGTCAGCTCCGTCATCTACCCCGGGAATGATATGACAATGCATATCAATAAACTGTGTTTTCATATTCTGTCTCTTTCAATTTCTGCGCAATGGCCGCTTCCTGCTGATCCAGTTTCTCTATCGCTGCCTGCATTTCCTCCCGGAATACTGCATATTCTTTCCGTGCTGCCTCATAGGATTCCTGCCTCAGCTGCTCATACTGCTGGTATTCGGAATATGTCAGCACATTGATTTTGCGATCGTTCTCCAACTCCTTCAGATAATTCAAAAGAGAAGTAAACGTCGTCAGATTCAAATCATAATCGATGTTTTTTGAAATTTTTACAACCTCATTGATGGAAATAGCTACCGACTGCTGTTTGGAAACGATTGCATCCAGCTGCTTTTCCAAATTTTCATCCCGCTGTGTATACACACCCGTATCAATGATCCGCAGGCCTTCCTGCTGTTCTGCATTGATCGTCGGGAAATCCTCCATATGTATCACAGAAACCATCGCAAATCCACGATCCACAAAAGCCTGCTCTGTCATTCCACTGTATTGCTCCTGCGTACAGAATACCGTCTGCGGCTGCGCAAAACCTCTTTCATTCAGCGCTGCAAGCGCAGCGTCCAGTCCCGCGGCAAAACCAACTTCTTCTGTCTGCGGCATTTCCGTCTGAGTCTCTATTCCTTCCGTACCAGTCCCTGACTCTGATTCCGATTCGCTCATCAGCAGTTCTTCCCCGAATTCATCACTGAAATCCCGCTGATACTCCGTCTGCTCTTCCGTATCGTCAGAGATTTCTCCTACCGAAACCGCATAATCCCAACCGGCATCCAACAGTTCCTGCATCATCTCACCGCTGGAAAGCTCATCGTTTTTTTCCGCTTCCCAACTAGGCATCTGTCCGTTTCGCATTAAAAATGTTCCGCGAAATCCATACTGATCCATCTGTGAAAAAATCGTATCGTATAATTCACGCGTCATGTTGTCAAAGCTCAACAGTACGCAGGTTCTTCCCTTTTGCTTGTCCGCCAGTGTCTTCTGCCATTCTTTATCTTTTTGTTCCCACTGGCGCCGTTCCTGATTGATCGGCTCCAGCTCCGCTGCCACCTGGCTGATCTCCTGCTGCCGCTCGCTCGCAAGTTTTTGTTCCTGCCGCAAAAACCATGCCGCAAAAACAACTCCCGCCAGACAAAGCAAGATCAGCAAACAGGTTAATGCTTTTTGTCCTTTTCTCATAGGTATGCTTCCTTTTCTTTATACTTCCTTCTTATTATAAAAACTATTTTTTAATCCATTCTTTATTATAGAGAGTTGTTAATCCTTCGTCAATAAAGAATCCCGGTCTAAAAAGAGGAATCCATTTCCTTCTTTAACTTCTGAACCTCCTCCACCGGAAGCTCCAGCAGATCCGCAATCTCTTCACAGGTATCGCGGCCTCTCTCCAACATACGCTTTGCCGCTATAACTGCTGTTTTTGCTGCTGCTTCTACCGCTTTTCCCTCATTTCTTCCAAAAGTTTACACATATATCTTTGCCCTCCTTCTGTTTCTTTCAGCTTTCTAACTTCGTCCGCCAGCACCGGATTCAGCATATCTGTCGCTTTCTGACAATGGAAATCATACATCAGCCTGCTGATCGGATGATCCTGATTCCGAAAACTGCCATTCACATAAATGATATGCGCGCCATCACCAACTCCCTGATGATCCTTTTCTTCTATCGTTCTCTTAATATGATACCAAAACAACCGATTTCCAAACAGCTCCAATCTCTCCAATGCGTCTGAAAGACATTCCATACATTCATACTTTTAAACCAGTTAATTTGTTTTTCTCCACACCATTTTGTCAACCACACCTGTATAACCGATACGCTATTCTTAATATTTAGTTCATGATCAATCCTGTTCTTAGAATAGATCGTTAAAGTTACCCCTTTTTTGTCTAGTGCAATAAATTCAACTTTTTTCATATCACCTCTTAACATTTCTTAGCTGAACTTATATAGCAGGAAGTTATCCACACTAAAGGAGGAAATCATTTAACAATTACCTAATTTATTAATTTTGATATTCATGTACACTCTAATTGTACATCCACGAGTCCAAAATCTAGTCCCCAAAACCACTCCCCCTCTGCATCCAGAACAAATGCTATCTTATCTACTCCTTGTACATCTATATCAAACGATTCTGGTGTAAATCCTGAAGAAACATATTTTTCTGTAATAAACTTTGGTTCTCTATAATTCTCATCTAAAATTATTTTTATTTTTGTTTCCTCGAGATGATCTTTACCCTGTTCACTAAGTACGATACACCCAGAAATATTTGAATATTTTTCTTCTAAATAATATTCAATTTTAATTTCTGTAAATCTTAATGACCCTTGAGATTCCCCTACATATATGCCATGATCATATGATTCTCCTCGATTATCTTTCTGATTTGTCCATCTCTCATATTTCATTGAACCACCATCATCACCCCACTTTGCAATACAAGTCAACGGTGTTAACTCTTCTAACCAAACAATGCTATTGCTTTCTACTTTTTCAGTCTCTTTCCGTGTCGCATCTGTCTCATTTTTTTCCGTACTCTCCTCTAGCCGTTTTGTAGCCATTTCTGTTTCCGACTTCAATTCCGTCTCTTTCTTTGTGGTCTTTTTCGCTTCCTGATATCGTAACAATAGTTCCGGAGCAATTGCTTGTCCAATCAATCCCATACAGCTAATAATGGCAACTATTATTGAAACTCTATTTTTTGATTTCAATTTTTTGATTTCTAATTCATAATCTCTTATGTCCATTATATTTATCCCCTTTATAATCCCTATCCTGCTTTAAATGTACTATTTTTTTCTCACTATTGAACTACCACTGAGAGCTAATATTATGTAAATTCAAAATATCAAGTTTTTTAAGTTACATCAAATAATATCCCAGAAAAATAAACTATTCTTTGTTTGTTGTATTACTGATACTCCTCTATAGCAGCACTTTCTAATGGATATTTTTCTGTTATATTTCGTTTGCTTATTACTTCTACTATCATGTCTTGTCCCAGTCTAGTTATATTATTTATGATACTTGAACTATAACCATTTCGTGATTTACTACCCCTGCAATTAGAGAATAAATTTTTCCTTGATGGTTTGCTGTTACTGCTTTTGTTCCCAGTTCAAATTACATTTCCTCTTCCAAAAGTATTCTTAAAAATGAGCTAATATGTGTACTAGCCAATCTATAATACACAATACTTTCAGAAAAATGTATAATAAAGAAAATAGAAATATAACGCTAATCGATTTTAGATTTATGGATACAGCAACTGAAGCACTATCAGTCCCCCATCTTCCTCAGTAGTTTCTATTCCTTTTCTATCTCACACACCATCATTTCAGGTAAATTATTCACTCTCGGTATCCCTCTTGAACTGCCAAGCCCTGCCGATAAAATCATCGTTCCATTTCCACACTCAAACATCCCCTTGGTATAGGTCGGAAAATATCCTTCCTCCGGATCATACAAGCCCCCGATAAACGGCAGCCGTACCTGACCGCCATGCACATGGCCGCTAAACACCAGATCCACATCCCAGTGCTCCATACTCTTCCACAGCAGCAACCCTTCCGGCATATGACTCAGCAATATCTTAAATCGGTCTGTATCCTGAAATGCTTCCATAAAACGCTGTTCGGATCCATCCTGCCACTCTTCAGCCAGAACATAGCCATATATCCCGCCCAGCCGCACTTCCTGATCGCCAATTTCAATATCCAGATATTGCTTGTCCAGCACCACAGCACCCGCCTGTTCCATTTGAGTAATCAGCTCCCGGTTTCCTGCAATCTGCATATATTCCTCTTCATGATTGCCAAGAGATGCATAGACCGGAGCGATCAGCACAAGCTGCTCAATAAGCTCTGTCAAAATATCCGTTTGCTCTTCATTCGCATTCAACATATCCCCGGTCAGAAAAATCACATCCGGTTCTTCTTTGACAATCTTTTTTATCAGACGCTGATTCTTTGGACCAAATTGATAATTGTGAAGGTCAGTTAACTGTACTACTCTAAACTTCTGTTTTATTTTATAATTTTTATACAAATATTGAGTTGTCAAAATATACGTTTGAGACAGAAGTCCATTTAGAAAAAACAAACACAAACAGCTACCTGCTATGCTTATAATTAAAAAATATCTCATATGCTTCTGATACCGTCTCATATATCTCCTGCCATATATACTCTATCTATACCGTTCCAAATTAAACCTTGTAAAAAATATAATCTTTTGTTGCATTTTCTTTCGGAATAATCTTACATGGATTTCCAATCACAATGCTATGGCTGGGGATATCTTGGTTTATAAATGTATTTGGAGCAATCATTACATCATCTCCAATTTTCACCCCCCTAGCACGGTTGAATTAAGTCCTACATATACCTCATTGCCTATCGTAGGCGCCCCTGGCTTCTTTCCTCCACTCAACCCTATAGTAGCACCTTTCAAAATATTCACATTTTTTCCGATAGTAGCAAACGGTGATATCGTAATATTATATGGATGGAGCATAACAAAGCCTGCTCCTATTTTTGTACCTGTTTTAACTTCAATACCATAGTTTCTACAGAGTCGAAACAATTTATATTCACAAAATAATTTTACTAATCTTTTTTTAGAATTTTGAGATAGCCGAAAATACACCATATATCTAAGTCTATGCTGAAATATAAAATCCTTTATAAAATGACTCCATATCAAAGATGCGTCATCGGTTGTACGAATGTAATCATCATACCATACCCATCTACTATTGCTATTTTGCATATATTCTCTATCGCTCCATCATCAAATATTATAAAAACTTCTAATCAAAAATATTAAGCATTTTCCAAATCATTCTGTCCATTTTTTCCGCACATGTCTGTATTTTACACTTTTGAAATAACTTTCTTCTAACATAATCGATTAATATTCCTAATACAAAAACAACTAATGCTAATCCCAATATTACCACTACTGACCATAAACCTTTCAAATTTTTTATCCATTTTAAGTCTTTCCGAAAAACCACTCTTATTACTGGTTGCTCATGTAATAAATAAACAGCAAATGTCCCTGCCGCTACAGTTTTTATAGCATTCTTATTTTTCAACTTCAAATTAGCAAAAAGTATCAAAAAACATAATGCCATACATAATATCGTTGGTGAAGTATACGTAAGCAGAAGCCATTCTCCCCAAGTAAATCCAATCACTTTAAGTGTCACTGTTTTCACCCCTAAAAACCAGATACTGGTCAATATTACACATACAATAAATATTAATATCACTTTACTAGAATGATATTTCTGCAATATTTTTTCATCCCACTTATGCCTCTTAATTAAGGCTCCCAACAAATATAGAAATGATAACCACACCATGCTATATCCGGCCCCTAGGCAAAACGGATCCCCCCCCCCCCAAAATTCATAGCCATTGTCCCATAAAAGGAAAATGCGACTATCAACACTTTACAAATTGTTTTGGCGGTTCTTTCATCTATATTTTTTATAAACACATTAATTAATGGCGCTAACAAAAAAACTCCTGTATATGCAGTAAAATACCAATATTGATTTCTCGTTACTGGTAATAATGCTTCTATTAAACTTTTGAAAGAAAACGGTACTATTCCCACAATACTCAAAATTACTAGCACAAATATACCGTAAAAAGCTACTTGAAACCACAAATTTATGTAAGACGTAAAATTATAACTGACCTTCTCCCTGTAGCCCACATATCCACTGATTAATGCATAACAATTAGCACTCGCAAAAACTATTGTATATAAAAGAATATAGACTATCTTAACCGACAAAGAATACTCGTTTTCTAATACACCACTATGATTAAAAATATGTACAATCACAATCATATACATCGCAATGATGCGAAGCAAATCCACTCCACTGTTTCGCTCTTTCATTTACTTTCTCACCCCTTTTCAGTTCCTCTATTTTCTTCCATGACTCACTATACTTTTGACCCGCAATTTCCACGCTTTCAGTTCTTCCGAACGTAAGAAAATAATCAAAAAGAATAAATTAATAATCAACACCACTAGAACTATTGCGATTATAAATCGTCCCATTGTAGGCGATGCTAACAACTCAGCTGTAACTATTTTCGCAACAAGACCAGTAATTGCGACTGTCATAAAATAATGAAAAAACTTTTTATAATATTCTCGAGAAGATTGTTCAAATAGGAAACGATATGTGGAATATGGCCTAAAAACCACATACACCAATCTCGAAACTACAGTTCCAATATAGATTCCTACCAATCCCAAATAATATCCTGCTATAATCGAAACAACCAAATTTACTATAGCCTGTGCAAATGCCCAGACTTTATCCCTTCCAAAACTACCCTTCGCAATTCTCGCATTATTAAATGCAACTGACTGTCCCATCAAATACGAATTAATAATAATTAATAAAAAACTTGTGCTATCAATTAATTTGTCCGCTCCTATCCATAAAGTAATAAAAGGCGGAATCAAAATCCAGAAACAAATAGAACAGAATCCATATATCCAAAAATTCAAAAAATTAATTTCTTTAAACACTTTATGATAGTTTTCTACGGATGAAGTGGCCACCAAATTTCCAAACCCAGAAGTCACACTGCCAAATAATATTGTAACAAAGGCAAGAACCGAGTTCATAAGCATATTATAATTACTAATATAACCCACAGCAACAACACCTAAGCCACTAATCATAGAAATCAAAATATTATCTGTAGAATGGACGGCGACACTAGAAAATTGGTGAACCACCAGTCCTCTCACTTCTTTAAAAATTGGTTTTTTTTCATCTGCCGAAAGAGGGACTGCTGGTTTTTCTTTCAATATAGGATATCTTTTATTCAAATATACTGCTATTACTACTCTTGACGTCGTTAAAACCAACGAATTCACAAGCAGATATAAAAGAAAGTTTTTAAATAACAGCATTACAATCATTTGAGCACAATATGAGATTGCACCCACAATGGTATCAATATTTGTATTAATATAATTCTTTTGTAGTGCATTCAAATATGCATACTTATAAGTTACAAAATACCCAACCACAGTATTGACTAAAAAAATGAGAAAATAAAGCCGTAATTCTGTAACGCTTAGCCAATCCGCCCCTTTTACAATATATTGTAAAAACGGTATTAATAATATTCCCAGAAATGCTATTACCCCTGCAATAATGCGATAAACTACCTTGTAAAAACCAAGTAGTTTTATTATTTTTTCTTTATCATTCTCTGCAACCGGCTTGTACATTGCAAATGTCATGGCACTTCCAAATCCTAATTCGGCAAATGATAACAAAGATAAGATTTCCGTATATAAGCCATTTACTCCCAAATATGTACTGCCTAAAAAATAAATAAATATTGTCCTAGATACAAACGCCAATACTAAATTGACTAGTTTGCCCAATATTCCAAATTGTAAATTTTTTATTGCATTTGCTGTTCTTGACATTTCTTGTTCGTCCTTACCATAAATATCCTTTGCTGTTTTGCTTTAGATATTTCACATTGCACCTTATGTTTCTATATTTACGCTGACACGCTGCTAATCCTCTTGTAAAAAAAATAGCCGGCTTTCTTAATATTCCTGTTCCTATCATCCATTTCCAATTAGATTTTAATGAAGACCATCCCAGTTTTTCTGCTGATTCTGTAAATAGTATCTTATCCTTACAAGAAATCGCATAATTTGCTCTAGCATTATCATATAATTTCTCCACTATTTCAAGATAATGCTTCCTTTCTGTTTCAGGCATTTCAATTCTTTTCACAACCTCTGAACGAATCTCACCATATTGATACGTTCTCTTTATTGCTGCCTCTACACCGCCTTTATGAGAATCCGAATCAATATGTACATAATATCCCATCAACGGTTTATTAATAAATCCCACTTTAGATGCATACGCCATTGGCATCATAAACTGAAGATGACATCCGCCCGGATGCTCATATATCTTATGGGATTCCCCTAACAATTCAAAAAATACATCTTTGCGAATCAAATAACTTGCCGGCCAATTATTTGCTGATCCATCCAAAATCCTTTCAAAAACATTTTCCGACTCTTGTTCAACTTTGGTATTTACGAATAACCTTTTTCCACATTCTGTAAAAGAGTTTATGTAATATCCGTTATTCCGAACCATCCCGCACTCTGGATGAGCTTGCAAATATCTTACCTTGTCAAGAATTCCATCTCTATACAAAACATCATCAATTTCATAAATCATAATATATTCTGCCGTCACATACTGCATAGCGTTATTCATAGCGATTGCTAACCGCGAGTTCGGCTGTTGAATATGTTTGTAAGAAAATCCCCTATTTGCAAAAACTGCTTCATATCCGCAAAGTATTTTTTCTGATTCATCTGTAGAACCATCGTTAATTACAATCACTTCTATGTTATCATAGCGCTGGTTCATTAAATATCCAAAGCACTGATCAATGAATTTCGCACCATTATATACCGGGATTAACACTGCCACCTTCGGCTGATCTAACGCTTTTCTTACTATATCTTTTTTCAATTTTTTCATTTGTTTTTCCGGCATCTCTGCTGAATAGCAACCATATCTAACCCTATAAAAGGCAGAAATGCTCTTATTTAAAAAAGCATTTTTATGTCTGATATAACTCAAGATATCTTCTTTATCCAACCCAACATTTATTTGCTTAATGCGATACTCCTCTATGAAAGCATTTGCTTTTTTATATTTTATTGCAAGTTCCATTCTCAATTTAGCATATTTATCATCAAGAAATCTGCTATATTCTGTAACATCAACATTTTGCACTTTTTCAATCTTTTTTAATGTTTCCCGCAATATTTTTTCATGTTCATTGAAACGATAAAGTGATTTTTCATAACTATCATCACCATGAGACATTGAATTGGGATAAATCACATAATTATATAATGGTTTATTTAAAAAATATCTATTATATTTATAGTAAAGAGGTAACAACATTTGCCAATTTTGCCCTCTTCTTGCGGGATATATACCGTGATCAGGATTCACTTCAAAAAATGCTTCCGCTTTTACCATATGACACCCCGTACAAAAAATACTTTCTGCATTTAAATGATATAAAAACTGATTAAGCGCAGAATGCTTTTCTAAGTCCCTCGTAATCATCAATTTAGACTCTTCCAAATTTGAACAATCGCGCACATATGCATTACTCGTCACAACAGCACAATTTGGATGCTCTTTAAAAGCTATTACTCGTTCTTCGACAGAAGTCGCTTCTAAATAATCGTCTGCATCCGGCCAACATATATATTCACCGGACACCATCTTTAATCCTGCATTGATTGCGCCTCCCAATCCATTGTTATCCTGATGAATTAGTTTATAATCTATTCCTGCTAAAGCAAACTTTTCCCTATAGCTTTTCGCTATATTATAACCATTATCTGTCGATCCATCATCTACAAGAATAAATTCCAGAGGTCTATACGTTTGGGTAATCACCGAATCCATTAACCGTGTAATGTACTTTTCCATATTATAACATGGCGTAATAATACTAACTAAACCATTCGTCATTATATTTTCCTCATTTCTCTATCTATCACTTTATCTTTAATACAAATCTAATTTTTGTTTTCAAGTATATATATTTTTTATGTAGTTTCTCTTTAAAAGTCTCAATATACCAATTCTTTATTATCATTGAAAATTCTTCCTGCTTAAATCGCTCAAAGAACTGTTCTCGTCTTGGATTATAGTATGCCGATTTTCTAAGCACCGACTGGCTATTCAATGCCTTCTTCGCATCAACTGGGATTGCCACTATTTCTCCACTGTCTTTTACTTTTTTCAAACAACTCTTTCCTTTTGAAGTATTGGCTATCACTAAAGACAATCCTTTATCCGCATCTGTCATCTTATCTGTCATATGATTGAGTGACCAGCAGTCTGCTAGCGTAATATCTGCACTACTCCCCTGTTTTTTTATCGGACAATCATAACAGATGGGTCTTAAAATTATATTGTCTAAAAACAGTTTCAAGTAGAAGTCTTCGTCCAATCTTTTATAATAATCTCTCTTATCACTTTCTATGTGTAGCGCAAAATAATGCCAACCATACTTCTTATTACGAAACTCAACTTTTTTTACATTTCCAAATGTGCTTAAATACTTCTTCCATACTAATGGGGATGGAACTCCATGGCATATAAAATCCTGCGTAGTTAATTTTTCAGGTCTATGACCTAAATAAGAATATAATCCGGCAACTTGGCATGGAGTGCCTGAAAAGTAGATGGATTCTCCTCGATCTAATTCTTCTTTTATTTCCCGATATTTGTCATTCATTCTACTCTGCACATACTTAGATCCTCGCAACTCTCCTAAATGTGTCTCTAAACTTACAGCTTTATGAGTCACTTCAAAGTTCTCATCAAATCCGGCACCATAAACTAATGCGCCTTTTTCTATCTGCTTTTTTGCCAATTCGGTAAACATTCCACCAGATGAGCTGTTTTTCCGAATGTTTTGATTCTCTGAAAAAGCAATATAACAATCCGGATCATTCTCCATCTCACTTTTTTTCAAAACCGGACATACCTTTTGACACAGAGAACAGTTAACGCATAATTCCTTATCTATTTGCGGATATAAGAATCCTTCCTCATCCGGCTGCATTTTAATACACTGCTTTGGACACACCATTGTACACGCACTGCACCCACAACATTTATCTTTTTTTTCATATACCGTCGTTATCATCATACATCTATTCCCCGACATCTATTTTCACAAAATATCTTTACACAACTCAAGTGATTTTGCGATTACCATATCCATGTCATAATATTTATATTCTCCTAATCTCCCACCAAAAATAACTTTTTCTTCCTTTTCAGCCATTTTTTGATATTCTGAATACAATAAACCATTCTTCTCATCATTTACCGGATAATATGGTTCATCTCCCAGTTTCCACTCAGAAGAATATTCTTTTGAAATAATTGTTTTCGGCAATTCACATCCGAACTCATCTTTTCCAAATTCGAACCATTTATGTTCAATAATTCTTGTCCAAGGAGTTTCACGATCCGTATAATTTACTGCGGCATTTCCCTGATAATTGCTTTGATTCAACACTTTTGTTTCAAAACGCACAGAACGATATTCCAAACATCCCAACGCATAACCAAAATATGCATCGATCGGTCCTGTATAAATAATTTTTTCCGCTAATGTATCATATTCTTCTTTTTGTTCCAAATAATCGATACCAAGTCGAACTTCTATCCCCTCTAACATATTCGATACCATTTTCGTATAACCACCTACCGGAATGCCTTGATACAAAGCATTAAAATAATTATTATCAAATGTAAATCTTACCGGTAATCTTTTAATAATAAATGCCGGCAATTCTTTACACTCTCTTCCCCATTGTTTTTCTGTATATCCTTTGATTAACTTTTCATAAATATCCCGTCCAACTAAAGAAATTGCCTGTTCTTCTAAGTTTTGTGGTTCATATTTTATTTCTGAACACTGCTTTTCAATTTCTTCTTGAGCCTCGTCCGGGGTAACTACACCCCACATTTTATTAAACGTATACATATTAAACGGAAGAGAATACAATTCTCCCTTATAATTCGCTACCGGAGAATTGGTGAAACGATTAAATTCAGCAAACTGATTGACATATTCCCAAACTTCTTTATTATTCGTATGAAAAATATGCGCTCCATACTTATGTACATTAATCCCTTCGATTTTTTCTGTATGTACGTTTCCTGCAATATGTGGTCTTTTGTCTATAACAAGAACCCTTTGCCCCTTTTTATGTGCCTGTTGTGCAAAAACAGCACCAAATAAACCTGCACCTACAACAAGATAATCGTACTTCTGCATTTATAAATTCTCCCTCTATCTTGATAAGTCTAATTTTTTATTGAAATCGGCTTTGTAGCCATCTAAAATTCCCCTTGTTGTTTCCTTAAATAATTGTCGCCTTCTACTCTCAGCCAAAATGCATTCGATATATAATCTTGCAATACGTTTTATCACAGAAGCAGAACCGAAGTATCAATTGGTATGCCATCAATCAATTTTCTTGCTTCTTCCAACTCTGTATAACCAGTCCATAAAATATAATCTGCTGCAAGGTAATCTATTGCCTTGTTATGTTTTCTCCAAAAATATAACAAGGCATCATATGTAAACTCAAAGAGAATGTTTCCCTGCTGAGAAAACCAGCATCCACCTACCCATTTCCCTCTTGAAGCATCTTCTAATCTTTCATTTTCAAATTTAGGCGAATATATTTCATATGCTAAAACTTTATCTAGGATATCACCGGCATCTATATAACATTTTCTATTATTTAACAATTCACAAATTTTCATTGACAACTCATCGTAATCATCCACATTGACTAAAAAACCCGTTTTTCTATCCTGTACCAGTTCTCTATGTCCTCTATTTTTTGTAGCCACAACTGGAGTCCCTGATAGCATCGCCTCCACAATATTCAATGGCAATCCCTCACGCTTGCTGCAAGAAACAGAAACATCTGCAATTTTCTGATACTCCTGCAGATTTGTTACATAGCCAAGCATTTTTACATTCTTCTGCAGCTCTAAATCCCGGATCAGATTTTCCAAATTTTCTTTTTCCGGTCCATTTCCTGCCAGAAGCAGCTGTGCATCCGGATATTCCTTTACAATCCCCTTCATTGCCCGAATTGCCATTTGCTGATTTTTATTCGGCAATAGTTCACCAACACACAAAATAATCTTCTGGCTATCAGAAAATCCAAACTGTTTTCTGATTGCAAGTTGTTCTTCCCCGGATACTGGATGATACCTATTCTCATCCACACCTACGCCATGAATCCGCTCCACCTGACAGTGAAACTTCTGTTTTGCCAACTGGTAGTCCTCATTCGTAATTGTGATCAGCTTATCTGTCATTCTGGAAAAGAATTTTTCAATGGGATAGAATACTATCCAATTTTTTTTCGGAGCACCCTTATAAAAATGAAAACCGTGAGCCGTATAATAAACTTTTGCTCCCATCTTTCGAGCCTTTCTTACTGCCAAACGCGTCACAATTCCTCCCATTGGCGTATTACAATGAATGACATCATAATCTCCAGTATCAATGATTTTCTTCAATGCTTTGTATGCGCTTAGATTGTCTTTGCTCTTTGGCGAACGGGAAAATGGTACATTAAATACTTTCTCTACAAAATCCAGTTTTAAACCGTTTTTTTCTGCCAGATTGTCTCTGGCTGCCACATGTACTTCACAGCCGTGTGCATGAAGCACCCCCACCAACGGTTTATGAAATTGACAGATATGGCTCTGCACAGTGGCCGTCAAAAGTACCTTCATTTTCTGTTCCTTTCCTTATTTCAAAATTAAAATGGCAAAAATGAGTTAATAGTAAAAATCATATTCAATGCAAACGCTCTGAAATTTGTTTCTTTCATATTTACAACACGAATATTCATATCCGATAATTCTGAATTCAAATAACGTTTCATATCCAGATGATGCTGATCGGAAATTCTCTTTTCCAATGGAACTCGGAACATCAGATCCAGAAAACGTCGGTTATTATAAATGAAAGTAATATCAAAACAATACTTCATTTCCGTAATATTCAAGCCCCCCCAGCTTCCCCAAGTTACTTCATTATAATGCATGTCTGCCGGCGGATAAGAAGAAGGAATTTTGTCATACTCATATTCTTTAATATAAGCGTCAAACATCTGATCCAGCTTATGTGCCAGTTTCCGGTTAGTAATGAAAATCTTATACAAATTACGGTATAACTTTCCCGAAAGCTTTGGAAAGGTTTTTCTCCCATAATGTTTATACCAATATGCCCGGATTGTCTCTGACACCCATGATTTCACTTCCACATCACATTCCGTCTGTTCTCTCAGATAGAATTTTTTTCTTGCTTCGTTATCATACAATTCTGCTATATACCCATTATTGTGACGAAACAGCTCCCGCTTCTCTTCAAACAGTTCCAGCTCTCCATTTTCACTCGGAATATGATATTCATGATGCTTAACCCCAAAGTGATCTGCAATCTTTTTCGCTGCCTCTGCATCCGGTACTTCTTTTTCTGCGGATACATAACTAAACGTCTCAAACTTATCATAGTTTCCGTTTCCTGCGGCAAATGTGGTATTACTATCAATTCCTCCCGTCAGTGAAATCCAAGGATGACTCCATTTTCGTGAAACTAATGACATGTTGTTTTTCAGAATATCTGCTGCTTTCCGGATAACCTGATCATATTCTTTTTGATCTGCCGCTTCTTTTGCTTCTGTCAGCGGCCAGTAACGTTTATGAGAAACGTTTCCGTCGTACTTATAGAGAATACTCGGAACGATACGCTTTGTCTCAGCAAAAGGCGTAAAATCACATGGAAGATATGGTCCCATAACCCTGCCATACCACTTATAATGAATTAGCTCTTTTACAAACGTATCCATTTTTAAATGACACAAATCTCCAATCAGTTGCGGATGGGAAGACAAATAAAAGTATTCTCCGATTTTTCCATAGCAGGCCGACTGCATCCCGGAAGGATCTACCAGATATTCGAGTTTTCCATTTACTACTGAACCATATACAAATACACCCGTAATATCATTCACTCGTTCCACATATTCTGTTGTTCCATACGCTTCTGCAATATATGCCAGTATTTTTTCTTCTTCATACTCCATAGTAAACGGATTATAGGCATGTCCCATCAAAAAGAATGTATTTCCATCAACATCTGTATGGAAATGCATTCCTGTCAGATAATGTGACATAAAATAATATCCGGAAATTTCCTGCACTTTCCAATTTCCATAAAACGGAAATTTTGAGATATCCTTTATCCTGTTGTCTGTAATTAAAAATCCTCTGATAAATAAATCCTTTTTCAGTTCTGGATTCTGTTCTAGCATATTGATAAATTCAGTCTTTTTCATTCTAGTCTATCTCTCCTCAATATTCTTTAAAATCAGCTTTTGAATCCGCGCTTTGTTCCCTTCCCCCACAAAACTGTTATGTGGCGTAAGAATCACATTTTCCATTTCCCACAGCGGACTATCTTCCGATAATGGCTCTTCCTCAAACACATCGAGTACCACCCCTCCAAGTCTCGGCAAGTTTTTTATCAGTGCATCCGTATCGACTAGCGCACCTCTGGATATATTTACAAGAACCGCTCCCTGCTTTATGCATGCCAGCTTTTCTTTACCCATTAAATATTTCGTTTCGTCTGTCAGCGGCACTGAAAGGACAACGATATCGCTGCGCATCAGTGTAGACTCTAATTGCTCTAATCTCAATATTTTTTCATAATTCTTGTCATTTCTCACATGACGATTAATTCCCGTCACATGGCAGCCGAAAGCGCGAAAACGTTTTGCACACTCTGTTCCAACATTTCCGCACCCTATAATACAAACGCTTTTTCCTGACAGTTCCAAAAGGCCACGATGCTTTTCCCAGCGATGCTGTTTTTGATTTTCATAAAAAAAACTACTCTGCTTATAAAGCTGCAGCACTCCGGCTAGCGCAAATTCCGCCATCGGTATACTATACACACTTCCTGCATTATGTATTTCAATCTGATGTCGTTTGATATAATCCATCGGAACCCGGTCATATCCTGCGCTTGTCAATTGAATATAACGCAGGCTGTGAAACGCAGTGATTTCATTATACAAAAACAGCCCATTACAGATTACCCCTTCGATCTGTGACGCATCGATTTCCTGACTTTCTAAAGGAATGCGCTCGTCTTGCACATAAAAAACCTCATGCCCCAGATCTTCCAACTCTTTTATCTGCTTTTCATTCCAGGAAATAGCGCCTGTAACCAACAATCTCATTTCATAGCCTCCAGCACTGCATTTACACCTTGCTTTACTTCATCCAAATTCTTTTTAAAGAAATCGCTGTGCACTGCCACTGTCTGCTCATACTCTCTGATTTCTTTTACACCATTCAGGAAAATACTGCTGATCTTTCCCATATGCCGGATTTGTGATGTATTGCAAAAGCTTCTGGAAAGGATCACACAGGTGGAACCAAGCCGATAATGCTCTGCAATAACTTTCTCTGCCGGAAGCATCCCTTTTCCAAGCGCAGCAATACCGCCAAAACCGTATGGAATTTTTGCTCTAGCAAACTTGTAGCACAAATGCTCCACAGTATTGTCAGCTATCAGTTCAAACATAAACTTTTTACCATAGCCAAGGCTTAGATCATTCAGACCTACAAATATTTCATCAATGTTCAGCTTCAGGATCTCATCTATTACTTCTACTGCCTCCGGTGTCTCCACCAGCGGTATTGTCTTTGCCCTTCCATCTACCAACTCTACAAAGGTTTTCACTTCATCTACAGTCTTAAAGTATGGAAGCATCAAAATCTGTGCTCCATTTTCAATTGCTCCATCAATTTCTTCTTTTGAGGAACTATATTCTTCTGCTGCCTGATGGATCGGATTAATCCTTACCAGAAGTTCTGCCGTATTGATTGCTTCCGCAATTTTTTTAATATCTTCCAGTGTATGATGGGATTGTACAGTATCCATACCGCCCTGTCGGTCTGCTTTTCCGATATATTCCATATCTACGAAAATACGGTCAACCCCGGCCGTCTCTGCGATCTGCGCAATTTCAGGCTGATTCGTGATATACATCAATTTTAATGCCATCTGTCTTTCTCCGATCTAAACCCTTACTTTATGACAGTTTCATTCACATTCTCATTATCCGCATTGCTTAATACCTTGAAAATCGTCATAAAAAAGATTTTTGTATCTAACCAGAAGGAAACATGATCCACATACCAGACATTCAGTCGAATGCGTTTGTTCCACTCCACATCTTTGCGTCCATGCACCTGTGCCCATCCGGTTATCCCCGGTCTTACCTCAAACATCCGTTTCTGTTCTGCCGTATACTGCTCATACGGCCACGGATGATAGGTCAATGGTGGTCTCGGGCCGATCAAGGCCATATCGCCTCTTAAAATATTGATACACTGTGGAAGTTCATCAATACTTGTAGCTCGCAGGATCTTACCTATTTTGGTAACACGTGCATCCCCCTTTCCGGAATATACGCCTGATCCGGTATGTTCCGCGTTTACGCACATACTGCGAAATTTTAATATATTAAACACTTTTCCATTTCTGCCTATCCTCTCCTGCTTAAACAAAATCGGACCAGGCGAATCAAGTTTGATAAGAAGCGCTACCAAAAGCATCGGAATCGCTCCTACTATCAGAACAATACCTGAAATGATACAATCTATCACTCGTTTCAGTCCGTTTTTATACATCTTTATCCCTCAACTTCTTCCTCACTCTTTCCTTACTCCGCTCTCGCCACAGCAACTTCCTTCACCATCTGCTCATACACAGCATCCTTTTCCGTCTGTCCTTCTCGTCCCGCCGGATGGTAGGTCGGAATCATCTTCTGCAGCTGCTCCCGAATATCTTTTCGATTTTCGTACGCTGCTTTCATCAACGTATTTAACTGTTCCAGGAATTCATCCGCATCAAACAGCACCGGCTTTCCGACATGGATCAGATCATTTGCCGTTTTGCTCAGTCCTTCTTCTGCCATCAGTTTCTCTTCGTACAACTTTTCTCCCGGACGAAGACCGGTATATTCTACCTTAATATCAATATCCGGACGCAGACCGGACAGTTTAATCAGATTTCGCGCCAGCGTATCGATCTTCACCGGACTTCCCATATCCAGTACAAAGATTTCTCCGCCTTTTGCGTAGGTACCTGCCTGCAGCACCAGACTTACCGCTTCTGGAATAGTCATAAAATACCGGATGATATCCGGATGCGTTACTGTCACCGGACCGCCCTCCGCAATCTGTTTTTTAAACAACGGAATAACGGAACCGTTGCTGCCCAGCACATTTCCAAATCGTACTGCTACAAATTCTGTTTTTGCTGCCCTGACGCATTGCTGTACTTTTTCTTTTGTCACATAATTCATCATCCGATGTGTGAAAAGCTGCGGAATATTTTCCGTTTTTCCTTCTTTGATTTTTTGATCAAAACAATGGATAATCTTCTCACAGGCGCGCTTGGAAGCGCCCATCACATTGGTCGGATTGACTGCCTTGTCCGTGCTGATCAACACGAACCGCTCCGTACCGTTTGCAATCGCCGCGTAAGCTGTTTTGTAGGTACCGATCACATTATTTTTAATTGCTTCACATGGGCTGTCCTCCATCAACGGCACATGCTTGTGTGCAGCCGCATGGTAAACGATCTGCGGACGGAATTCTTTAAACACATCAAAGATCTTGCGGCTATCGCGTACCGATCCGATGATCACCTCCAGATTCAGCTCCGGATGTTCTCTTTTTAATTCCTGTTGGATCGCATAGGCGCTATTTTCATAAATATCAAAGATAATCAACTGCTTCGGCTGATGCTTGGCGATCTGTCTGCACAGCTCGCTGCCGATGGAACCGCCGCCTCCGGTAACCAAAATGACTTTTCCTCTCAAATACTGAAAAATTTCCTCCATGTTTACGCGGATCGGATCACGCTCCAGAAGTTCCTCGACATCTACATCCTGCAGCTTTCCAAAGGAAGTTTCTCCTTTAACCAGCTGATAAATGCCCGGCAGGCTTTTCAATTCGCAGCCCGCTTCTTTACAAATATTTAGAATCTTTCTGCGTTCTTCCTTGCTTGCGCTTGGAATTGCCACACAGATTTTTTCAATCTGATACTGTTCCACGCCAAAGAGAATTTTTTCTCTGCCGCCAATAATCGGAATCCCATCAATGTAACGTCCCCATTTATTGGGATTATCATCAATAATACAGCAGACTTTATTATTCAGTTCCTTTGACTTCTGCAGTTCGCGCACCAAAATCTGTCCGGCCTGCCCGGCGCCGATCACCATTAATCGCTTCGCGCGTGATTCTTCCTGTGCTTTTCTGCTTTTTTTGCGTTCCAGTAAGACGAAACGATAAGAAAAACGAACACCGAGAACTAGTAAAAACTGCAGAATTGGACTGATGATATAATAGAATGCCGGCATTCTTTGGAATAAGATCGTAATGCCTGCTACATGAAAAGATGTCGTAATCAAAGTAGCCGCTGCAACTCTTGCAAGTTCACTATAGCTGGCAAACCGCCAGATACTCTTATATAAACGCAGCCACCAAAAAACAGTTATGCAAAATACCGTATACAGTGGTACAAATTTCACCCATGCCGCTAAATATTCTTTCGGTATCTGCGAAAAACGAGCGTCAAAACGCAGCCAAAGCACAAATAGATAAGAAAGGTTTATCGCGATTGCATCATAAATCGACATATACAATGCAATCATATGCCAGTGCTGTATTTTATGTTTTTCTTTCCATGTTTTTTTCATAACTTCCTTCATCTTGCTTTCTCATTTCTTTATACTTTCTTTATATTTAGATTATAAAATATTTTTCCTTTTTGTAAATATGCACAGATAAATTAGTCATTTTTCGTCAATAACGACATTTTTTTGATGTATTTTACGGCACTTCTGCATCACATCGCAGTATCCTGTATAGATTTTTACCCCCCTCCCGTATAGTTATTATTGCCTATTGCTATGCTCTATTTTGTTGCAAAATGTACAAATTCATTGTTCATTTATCTCAATTTTTCTTTTCATTTTTTATATATTTATTCCATTTTTTTCTGTATTAAGATACTTTTTTCTGCTTGACAAATGTCTCCTTTCATTATATAGTTCACTTTGTTAACATTATAAGTATTATTTTTTTAGGAGTATCTATGAAAAAAGAATACACTTGGACCGATATGATGGAAATTATGCAGGATATCCGTCTTTTTTCTTCGCTTCATATCAGGCGCCCCAAAAAAGAAGGTATCACCTCTGCACAGGAAATGGATCTACTCTCAAGAATTGTGTTTGCGAACGTTCCTCTGACGCCTCAGGAACTAACTATTCAAATGGGATTATGTAAGTCGGCCGTCAGCCGACTGATTGATCATCTGGAAAAGAAAGGTTTTCTAACAAAGCAGCAAAGCGCCTCTGATCGGCGCAGTTACGTTTTACTGATTACCGACAAAGGCCGGGACGAGCTGGATCAGACCTATCGTTATTACCTGGCACCTGTCTATCATTTAAAAGATACACTGGGCGAGGAGGCTTTTTTTGCTCTGACAAATCAGATAAGATCTGCAAATATACTATTACAAGAAAAAAACAGGAGGTTTTGATATGACATTTTATCAGGAACTGCAATTAGATCAGATCGGATCAAAAAGGTATCTCAAAAACCTTACCGATCCAAAAGAAAAAAGAAAGCATACCGCGATTTATTTGTTTAAGATTTTATTGACGGTTGCCTTCTGCGTAGTGTTCGTCACACTTTTCACAAAAGTATTCGGCGCTGCCAACAGTATCGTAGGCGTTGTGGTGCTGCTCAGTGTTATGGTTTTCCGCTATGCAGATATGGGAATTCAAAACAGACACGGCGTCTGCAGTCTCCTGCTGATTTTTGCGATCCTCGCATTTGGTCCACGTCTCACCAATATGGTTTCTCCGGGAATCGCTTTTTTTATCAACTGTCTGTGTATTTTTTCCCTGATGCTGCTTGGCTGCCACAACGTAATCATGTCAAATCATTCCACCTTTGTGCTGTCCTACCTGCTCCTGCAGGGATATGATGTCAGCGGACACGATTATGCCATGCGGCTGCTTGCGCTTACCGTCGGCGCTGCTGCTACTGCTTTTGTTTTATACCGGAATCACAAAAAGACTGTCTACAAGAGAAGCTTTCGTCATCTATTTGAAGAGTTTGACCTATCTTCCGCGCGTACCAGATGGCAGATCCGTCTGACACTCGGCGTTTCCAGCGTCATGGCAATCGCCTCTTTTCTGGGCATTCCACGTGTTATGTGGATTGGGATCGCCGCAATGTCCGTGCTGCTTCCTTTCCACAAAGATATGGTGTATCGCGTAAAATACCGCGCGCCCGGCAACATTCTCGGTGCCCTCTTCTTTCTCGTACTTTATACGGTATTACCGGAAAGCTGCTATGGCTATATCGGTATGATCGGCGGAATCGGCGTTGGTCTTTCCGCAACCTACGGCTGGCAGGCAGTATTTAATTCGTTCGGCGCACTTGCTATCGCCGCACCGATTTTCGGACTGCCGGGAGCTATTTTTCTGCGAATTTTTAATAACGCGATTGGCTCTCTGTATGGATGGCTGTTCGACACCGTGATGGGAAAAATATCTGAAGTTTTCCGGGAACAAAAAGCTGCTATTGCAGATTAAGAAATGCTATTATAAAATCAATTTTTAGACAACAAACCAGCCACACCTTCTCAATGTCAGAGAGTGTGGCTGGTTTGTTACGTTTATTTATCCATCCCGCAGGCAAAGGATGCTTCAATTAAAGCCTGATCATTCATTACCGCATCATAGAATCGGAAACCTCCGGCAAAATTATATGCCGTAAAACCATAGCCCGCTAAAATCCGAACAGCGATGTAACTGCGCAGACCGCTTTGACAAATCACATAGACAGGCTTTCCTGCTTCAATCTCGCCGATCCTTTCCCGCAGTTCATCTACCGGAATGTTTTTGAAACCGTCAATATGTCCTCTGCTGTATTCGCCTGCCGTGCGGACATCCAGTAACGTAACTCTGCCGTCTTTTGGAAGTTTCGAAGCATCTGCAAGATGCCACTGTTTGAGTCCTTTTGCAATATTGTCTATCATAAACCCTGCCATATTCACAGGATCCTTGGCAGAAGAGTAAGGCGGTGCATAGGCAAGATCCAGATCTTTCAGATCGATTGCTTTCATTCCTGCATGAATGGCAGCTGCCAGTACGTCAATACGCTTGTCCACACCGTCATATCCTACAATCTGTGCCCCCAGCAGCCGATAAGTTTCCTTTTCAAAAACAACTTTCATCGTCATCAGCTTTCCTCCCGGATAGTAGCTTGCGTGGCTCATCGGAGACAGGATTACAGTATCCACATCCAGACCGGATTTGCGGGCATTTGTCTCATTGATCCCGGTCGCCGCTGCAGTCATGTCAAAAATTTTGATCACTGAGCTGCCCTGACTGCCCAGATACCGGCTATCGCCGCCGCAGATATTATCCGCCGCAATTCTTCCCTGTTTGTTCGCAGGACCAGCCAGTGCGATCAGCGTATCTTCTCCGGTAACAGAATGTTTCACCTGCACTGCATCGCCTACGGCATAGATATCCGGCACAGAAGTTTCCATCCGGTCATTAACCAGAATACTGTCCTTCCTGCCAAGCGCTAACCCTGCCTCTTTTGCAAGCGCGGATTCCGGACTGACCCCGATCGCCAGGATCACCATATCTGCATGTATCGGCAACCGGTCTTTCAACAGCACATCCACCCCGTCTTCTTTTTCCGCAAATCCCTCCACGCTGCAGCCCAACGCCAGATTCACACCATGCCTGCGAACTTCGTTATGAATAAAAGAAGCCATATCCGCATCAAACGGATTCATCAACTGTTTTGGACGTTGAACAATCGTCACATCAAGACCAAATTCCCGCAGATTCTCGGCAGTTTCCAGCCCAATGAACCCGCCGCCCACCATCACAGCAGACTTTGGTTTATTCTGATCCACAAACTCCTTGATCCGAAAGGTATCCTCCACGGTGCGAAGAGTAAAAAGCTTCTCGCTTTCCATTCCAGGAAGACCGGGCCATACCGGCTTTGCACCGGGAGAAAGAAGCAGCTTATCATAACTTTCTTCGAATGCTTCTCCGGTTTCCAGATTCTTTACGGATACCGTCTTTCTATCCGGATGTATCGCAGTGACCTCATGCCGTACTTTCATATAGATACGGAATCGGGATAAAAAACTCTCCGGCGTTTGCAATGTCAAATCTTCCGGATCTTCAATGACGCCGCCGATGTAATAAGGTAAACCACAATTTGCATAAGAAATAAAACCAGATCGTTCGAACACAACGATTTCCGCCTGCTCGTCCAGTCTGCGGATCCTCGCTGCCGCAGTGGCTCCGCCGGCCACACCACCTACAATTACAACTTTCATATCAGCTCTCCTTTCCGGAATACGCGGTGATACCGCCAATATTCTGAACATTGGTATAACCCATATACTGCAGTATAAGAGCTGCCTGACGGCTTCTCATTCCTGAATGACAATATACAAACAATGGGATATTTTTATTGTCCGCAACAGAACTGATTTTATCAAGCTGCTGCAGCGGAATATTTTTGCTTCCGGGAATATGTCCTTCCAGATATTCCTGAGAAGTACGTACATCCAAAAGGATAGCCCCATTGGTATTGCGGTAGTTTATAACGCCTTTATTGATATCCGGCTGCATGTTGTTATTATTCATATAAATAGCTGTCATAGAAAAGCCTCCTTCTTCCTATCATTTTGTTGTAGTTTCTCCCGGCCAATCCTTAATGCCGCCAAATTCTACAATGTTGGTATACCCTAATTTCACCAATTTTTCAGATGCCTGCTTGCTGCGATTCCCGCTGCGGCAATATACCAGAATTAATTGTTCCTTGTCCGGTAGTTCCGATATTTCCTCCGTACCAATGGTTTCGTTAGGAATATTAACGGCTCCAGGAATATGCTTATCCGCAAATTCCTCCGCTGTACGTACATCCAGAATGATGTAATTCTTTTCTTCTTCCATCATCGTTACCGCCTCGTCCATAGTGATCTGACGATAATCTCCATCTGAAACAGACGAACCCGCACAGCCCGTCAGCAAAAGCAGAGACAACAGGAATGGGATTACTTTCTTCATGTATACTCCTCCTTGATTGGTTATTTTCTAAATACAGTATAACCAAAAAGATGGATATGTTCTGTGATATCATCACGCAGCAACGCAAGTTCACTCCGGGAAAATTCTTCAACTTCTCTTTGGATATGCCTAATTCCCCATCGTTACTCATGCAGCTCCAGAGGCAGTCCGTCCGGATCATAGAAATCTTTAGCCACTTCGTAATCAGACACAATAATTGCAATATGATCAGAACCTGATTACTTTCGGCTCATGAGTGAATGCTGAAATGGTAGCAACACCATTCTTAAAATAGAACACCTCCGTGTTTCCATCATCTGCAGCATACATCTTCTTCAGCCCCGGATAAGCGTCCAACATAGAACGACGCGCCTCAACGCGATCATCTTCTACCAGCTCACCTGCAACACGAATCCACTCGCCGCCTTTAAATGCACACAGCTCTGCTTTCGGATTCGCATGGAGCTGCCTAGACACATCCTTCTTCTTACCGGTCTGAATGTACAGCTTTCCTTCAAAAATATGTGCTGTGCCAAACGGACGCACTCTCGGCTGATCACCTTCGACCGTTGCCAGATAGTATATTTTTGCTTCTTTTAAGAATTTTTCAACTTCTTCCATAATGAAACTCCTTTCCGTTTTTTCTGTTTTTCATTCTGAGCGTATAGAAATCTCTGTACCATCTTGCACGCAAGATAATCATAAAGAACTATCTCCATCCATATCATCATCAAAAGTCATATCTGCAACGATATCCAATATTATATGTTTCTGCAAATGATTCTCCAAGAAATCATTCTCTATGTAATTATATTGTTGCACTTTTTCTCCTCCGAGTGGATTATCTACATTATAGTCTTTTCGCTTAATAATAACAATTCACCAAAAGCGCTAATATTGATATTTATTCATCAAATACCGAGAAATCCAGATCACAACAAATTCTTTTTATCGGAATTTCAGTTGCTTTTACAAATTCCCGTATATCATTCCAATATGGCCATGATGTCTCAGAATCTTTCCATAAAATGCATATCGGGATATTGTTTTCCATTTCAATATCAGATGCAATTCCTCTTCTTCCCAAAATTTCAACGTTCTGTATCATATCTTCTTGTCTTAAGCCTGTCACTTTTTCTATTTCATGTATTGGCACAACACAAGCGTCCCTATCTTGATATGATCGCATTACCATAATTCCAAGCAATTGTCTGGTTTCTATAGGCAAATCTCTTAATTTTTCCAAATGTTTGTTTAATATTGCTGCACTTTCAACATTTTGTTCATCCGTTAATCCCCAATCCAAAATCTTTGATATTCTTTTGCAATTAGAACAAGGTGTATATTCTAAGGAAAGACCATAATCCATTACCGAATTCATCATCTGTTACCACATATGTATTCTTATTCAGAGTAACTTTCCTTCTGTTCTTTTAAAATTTTAGCCTTACAATAGCCAACACAAGGATTTCTTCCGTAAGGACAGCCCTTGCATGAACCCAGAATCGGTGTTTAGAATCTGGATCAGGTGACTTTTCCGGGAGAAAGTAAAAACATCTCATCCGACCTACATTCTTTTCATTCCAGAAATAACAATATTCATAAAATTTCGGCCTATTATCTGCATATCTAGTCATCGTCTCCTTCCTTCTCCCTTCTAAATTTTTCCATCATCTGATCCTCCTTTGATGCCACGGTAGTGTCAAAAACTACCTCTTTTTTATTGTTCTAAATCCTTTAAAACCTTGATTTATTGGAGGTTTGCAAATAAAAAGAGCATTGACCCCCTTTTTGAAGTATAATGAGTTCACCACAAACACC
>JBMNRF010000019.1:0-58593 GCA_050944495.1 Marvinbryantia sp. | reverse complement strand
CACTTTCTGAAGTATGGGCAAAGGGCGGCGAAGGCGGCATTAAACTGGCAGAGGAAGTAATCCGTCTGGTAGAAGAGCCGAACGACTTTACTTATTCTTATGAACTGGAAGGAAGCATTGAAGATAAGCTGAACCAGATCGTACAGAAGATTTACGGCGGAAAACGCGTAGTACTGACGGCAAATGCTGCAAAACAGGCGAAAGAACTGGAAGCGCTCGGATTTGGCAACTGTCCGATCTGTGTAGCAAAGACCCAGTACAGCTTAACCGATGACCAGACAAAACTGGGAGCACCGACAGACTTCGAAGTAACCGTACGTAATCTGAAAATCAGTGCAGGAGCAGGCTTTATCGTAGCGCTGACCGGAGAGATCATGACGATGCCGGGTCTGCCGAAGGTTCCGGCTGCAGAGAGAATCGATGTAGACGAGACCGGTAAAATCTCTGGATTGTTCTAAGGAATAGTTTAAGCGAGCATTTTATAAATGTAAATTCGGACTGGATATCTGTTGGCGTCGGAGCACTATATCCAGTCCAGTAATGAGTAATTTATTTTATCAGGAGGACAATACAATGGGATTTTCAACCGTTCCATGCAATGAATTTGTAGAGGTTCTGGCTTCCAAAGCTCCGGTTCCGGGCGGTGGCGGCGCGTCCGCACTTGTAGCGGCAGTCGGCACAGCGCTTGGCAATATGGTGGGTAGTCTGACCGTTGGAAAGAAAAAATATGCGGAAGTAGAAGAGGAAATGTGGGAGCTGAAAGGCAAATGCGATCAGCTGCAGAAAGATTTCCTGCGTCTGATCGAACGTGACGCGGAAGTATTTGAGCCGCTTTCCAAAGCATATGGACTTCCAAAAGAAACAGAAGAAGAAAAGGCAGAAAAAGCGCGCGTTATGGCGATTGTTTTAAAGGATGCCTGCTCTGTTCCGATGGAGATTATGGAAAAATGCTGTGAAGCAATTGATATTATTGCGGAATTTGCCGCAAAAGGCTCTACACTGGCAATCAGTGACGCAGGTGTAGGTGTTGCATTCTGTAAGGCAGCTTTAAAAGGAGCAAGTCTGAACGTGTACATTAATACGAAATCTATGGCAGACCGCGCACTGGCAGAAGAGCTGAATGCAAAATGCGATAAGATGCTGGAAGATTATACCGTAAAAGCAGATAAAATCTTTGACAGCGTTCTTGGAAGATTGAAATAAGAAGGAGAAAAATCATGGCAAAACAGTTATTAGGCAAAGAAGTAACCGCAGCCTTGAATGAAAGAATCAAGGCAAATGTTGCGGCTTGTCAGGAAAAGGGCGTAAATCCGACACTGGCGATTATTCGTGTAGGTGAAAACCCAAGCGATATTTCTTATGAAAAAGGTGCAACAAAACGCTGCGAGACGCTGGGTGTTGCCTGTGAAAAAATCCTTCTTCCGGAGGACGTAACGCAGGAAGAGCTTCTGGCAACAATTGATAAAGTAAACAAGGATGATAAGATTCATGGAGTACTGTTGTTCCGTCCGTTGCCGAAACATCTCGATCAGGCAGTGATTGAGAACGCACTGGCTCCGGAAAAGGACGTAGACTGTATGACAGATCTTTCTATGTCCGGCGTATTTACCGGTAAAAAGATCGGTTTTCCGCCGTGTACACCGCAAGCCTGCATGGAGATTCTTGATCATTACGGAATCGACTGTACAGGTAAAAAGGCAGTTGTGATCGGCAGAAGTCTGGTAGTTGGTAAACCGGCTGCGATGATGCTGATCAAGAAAAACGCAACCGTTACAGTATGCCATACAAGAACCGTAGACATGCCGTCTGTTGCACGTGAAGCAGATATCATTATTGTTGCTGCAGGACGTGCCGGTGTTGTAGGCGCTGAGTATGTCAGAGAAGGACAGATCATCATTGATGTAGGCATCAACGTAAATGAGGAAGGTAAGCTTTGCGGAGATGTTGACTATGCTGCAGTAGAGCCGATTGTGGAAGCAATCACTCCGGTTCCGGGCGGTGTTGGAAGTGTAACTACTTCTGTACTGGTTGGACACGTAGTGGAAGCTGCAATGCGTACAATGTAATTATTTATTTGAATTTAATACGAAAGGGAAGCTTACAGCCGGACTGTAGGTTCCTTAGAATTAAGAGAACCGCGCTGTACTTGAACGTATGGCGCGGTTCTTTGATAAAGCAATCTATAAAATGAATGATGAAGAAGTATTAAAAATTGTCAAAGTAAAGGACACAGAATTAGTATCGACTTTTATTTTTATGAGTAAGATAGAGGAAAAAATATCATTGATCTTTAAGAATAAATTTTGTATCAGGAGGATGCAAAATTAGTGAAACTTATAGTTTAAAGGAAAAGGAAAATCATGTATAAAATATTTATCGTAGAAGATGATCAGATCATTGCAGAGAAGCTCTGCGAACATTTCAGTTCTTGGGGATATGACGCGCACTGCGTCAGTGATTTTAAAAACGTGATCGCTGAATTTGTAAAATTGGAACCGCAGTTGGTTCTGATGGATATTTCTCTGCCGTTTTATAACGGTTATCACTGGTGTACGGAAATACGCAGGATTTCCAAGGTGCCGGTTCTTTTTTTGTCCTCCGCTTCTGACAATATGAACATTTTGATGGCGATTAATATGGGAGCAGACGATTTTATTGCAAAACCCTTTGATATGAATATTCTTACGGCGAAGGTGCAGGCTGTTCTGCGCCGTACCTATGATTTCGGCGGACAGACCAGCCTGCTTGAACACCGGGGAGTCGTGTTAAATATTGGAAATACAACTCTGACATACGAAGGACAGAATATCGAATTGTCCAAAAATGAATATAAAATTCTTTTATTTTTAATGGAAAACAAGGGAAAAACCGTTAGCCGTGATGCGCTGATGACACGTTTATGGGAGACAGACAGCTTTATCGACGATAATACGCTGACCGTCAATGTCACACGTTTGCGCAGAAAACTGGAACAGGCTGGTTTGACGGACTTTATTAAAACAAAGAAAGGACTTGGTTATCTTGTGGAGTAGGCTCGTAAAAGGATATCTGTGCCGTATATGGAAAGTGCTTCTGTGGTGTACGGTCGCAGCTTTCTTTTTCTGTATTGTTTTTTTCCTTTATGATCTGCCGCTTGAAGCAGTTGGATATGCGGCTGTTCTCTGTGTTGTGCCGGGAGCGATGCTGCTGGTATTTGATTATTCACGTTATGTATCCCACCACAAAATGATTGAACGCATTTATACAGTGCCGGAACATCCGATTCCCGAACGGTTGCCGGATGCCATGGATCTGCTGGAAGAGGATTATCAGGAGCTTGTGCATGCTCTGTATCGTGATAAACTGGAGATGCAAAGCAGTTTGGAGGCAGCT
Source organism: Marvinbryantia sp. (assembly GCA_050944495.1). Taxonomy (GTDB): domain Bacteria; phylum Bacillota; class Clostridia; order Lachnospirales; family Lachnospiraceae; genus Marvinbryantia. The sequence goes on along the minus strand of JBMNRF010000019.1, from coordinate 55,221 downwards.
TACGCGGAACTTACCGAATTATTTTACTGCCTGGACACATCAGATTAAAACGCCGATCTCAGCGATGAACCTGCTTTTGCAGTCAGAGGATACCAAAGAAAACCGCGAGATGGCGGCGGAATTGTTTAAAATTGAACAGTATACGAACATGGCGCTGCAGTACCTGCGTTTGGGAAGCAGTACCAATGATTTTCTGCTGCAGCCTTATGCAATGGATGATATGATCCGGCAGGCGGTACGCAAATATGCAAAGCTGTTTATCAGCAGCAAGATCGCACTTGACTTTCAGGAGACAGGTATCACTTTGATCACGGATGAGAAATGGATGGTTTTTGTGATCGAGCAGATTCTTTCAAATGCCCTCAAATATACGAAGAAGGGAAAGATTTCGATTTATGCGTCTGGAAACGACTGTTTGGTGATCGAGGATACCGGTATCGGTATTTCCGCGGAGGATCTTCCGCGTGTGTTTGAGAAAGGCTATACAGGTTATAATGGCCGTATGGATAAGAAGGCAACTGGATTGGGACTGTACCTGTGCCGCCAGATTTTAAACAAACTCGGCCATAAGATAGAGATATTTTCAAAGCCAGATGAGGGAACGCGGGTATGCATTACTGTGAGACAGGAAAATAACGCAACCTTACAAAATGGTAAGGTTTTCGATTAAAATGTAAGTCAGAGAAATGGCAGGGGTCATCATTTTTGCTTATACTTTTATTGTAAGACAGCAAGGTGCTTCGCCGGAAGAAACGGCGGAAGTGGGCAAATACAGAAGGAGGCAGAAAAATGGCAATGCTGGAAGTAAACAATATAAAAAAAGTATATACAACGAGATTTGGCGGAAATAATGTGGAGGCGCTTAAAAATGTGACTTTTTCCGTAGAGGAAAGTGAATACGTAGCGATTATGGGAGAGAGCGGCAGCGGTAAGACAACCCTGCTTAATATCCTTGCTTCGCTGGACAAACCGACGAGCGGTGAGGTGCGCCTGCACGGAAAGAATATTGTGGCGATCAAAGACAGGGAATTGTCGGCATTTCGTAGGGATAATCTTGGATTTGTATTTCAGGATTTCAATCTGTTGGATACGTTTTCACTGGAGGATAATATCATGCTGCCGCTGGTACTTTCCGGTGTGAATTATCATCAGATGGAGCAGCGGATGCGGGCAATCACAGAAAAACTGGGCATTTGCGATATTCTGAAAAAATTTCCTTATGAAGTATCCGGCGGTCAGAAGCAGCGCGTGGCAGTAGCGAGAGCTTTGATCACAAATCCTAAACTGATTCTGGCGGATGAACCGACGGGAGCGCTGGATTCCAAGGCGGCAGACGCATTGTTAAAGCTTTTTGGTCAGATCAACAGCGAAGGACAGACGATTCTGATGGTAACGCATTCTACGAAAGCAGCCAGTCATGCAAAGCGAGTGCTTTTTATCAAAGACGGAGAGGTATTTCATCAGATTTACCGCGGTAATATGTCCAGTCAGGAGATGTTTGAAAAGATTTCAAACACTCTGACGATTCTGACGACGGGTGGTGAGTACAATGCGTAGAACACTGTTTCGCTCTATGGCGCTTACTAATATCCGCAACAATCGGAAGTTTTATCTGCCGTATATTTTGACGATCATCTTGACGGTAGCAATGTTTTTTAATATGTGCAGTATCAGCCGGAATCAGCAGTATGAAGAATTTGCTACGGTAAAAGAAATCCTCGGTTTCGGTGTAGTGATCATTGGGATTTTTTCAGTGATCTTTCTCTTCTATACAAACAGCTTTTTGATGAAACGCCGAAAAAAAGAACTTGGTTTGTACCATATCCTTGGACTGGAAAAACGCCATATTTCACGCATCCTGATTTGGGAGACCTTGATTGTGGCGGCAGGCGGGCTCACGGCGGGCATTCTTTTCGGTCTGCTTTTTGACCGTCTGATGTTTTTGGTGTTGTTAAAGGTGTTTCAATTGAAGGTCAACGTTTCCTATGAGATGCAGCCGTATGCGTTTCAAATGACGCTGGCGGTGTTCGCTGCAATCTTTGCGCTGATATTGATTTATAACATTGTCCAGATTGGAAAAGCGTCTGCGATCGAGCTGCTAAAGAGCGGAAATGTCGGGGAAAGAGAGCCGAAAGCAAGATGGTTTCTGGCGCTTGTCGGCACAGCGTTGATTGGCTTTGGCTATTATATTGCTGTTACAACGGACAATATTATGGCAGCGCTGGTGAATTTTCTGATCGCGGTTCTGGCGGTTGTGATCGGTACTTATCTTTTGTTTTTGGCGGGCAGTATCGCGATTCTGAAATTATTGAAAAAGAAAAAACGTTTTTATTATAAAACCAATCATTTTGTAGCAGTTTCCGGTCTGATTTACCGCATGAAGCAGAACGCAGTCGGTCTGGCAAATATCTGTATTCTTTCGACTGGCGTGTTGTTGGTGATTTCTACTACGGTCTGTCTATATGCGGGAATGAAAGATATTCTGATCGGACGTTTCCCGACCGAAATATCTGCCACTTCCGATAATGATGAGTATGAAGCGGCAAATGTCAGTGAAGACTCCAAAGAACTGGAAGAGGTATTTTATCAGACGGCAGAGCAGTGCGATCTGAAACTGGAAAATTTTAGCGCTTATAAGAGCCTGAGCGTTTCCTACCGAAAAGTGCCGGGCGGATTTTCTGCGGAACAGGACGGAAATGTACAGCTTTCGGAGCTGGCAGCACTTACATTTATTACAGCGGATACGTATCGGGAATTGACCGGAGAGGATCTGAAGCTTTCCGGAAATGAAGTGGCAGTGAATACCGAAAAGGGTGAAAAAATGGATTCTTTTGAGCTGATGGGAGAAACGTATCAGGTGAAAACAAAGCTTGATAAATTCCCGGTCAGCAACGATATGGCGCATATGGTGCCAGGCTGGTATAATGTAGTCGTCAGCGGAGAAGAGGCTTTAAAAACCATTTTTGAAAATCAGAAAGAGGGATACCAGATTTACAGTCCAATCAGACATCTAATACAAGCGGATGTTTCCGGCACGGAGGCAGATGCGGTACAGTTTTATGAAACACTTCGTAAAAATGTGATCGACCGGAATTTTGAAACACAGCTGCAGTGTCGTTATACATCGCGCGATGAACTGCATATCATGTACGGCAGCATGCTGTTTCTGGGGATTTTTCTCGGCGCGCTGTTTTTGATGGCGACAGTATTGATTATTTATTACAAACAGATGGTGGAAGGGTATGATGACCGCAGTAATTTCGTAATCATGAAAAAAGTCGGCATGGATCGGCAAGAGGTCAGACGCTGCATCAAAAGTCAGATTCTGCTTTTGTTTTTCCTTCCGCTTGGAACTGCGCTTGTACACTGCGCGGCGGCGTTTCCGTTGATGCTGCGTATCCTGCAGGCCTTCTATATGGATAACCGGATGTTGTTTTTGACGGTAACGCTGATCACGGGAGCTGTTTTTACGGTTGTCTATATTATTGTTTATGCGCTGACGGCAAAAGCTTATTATGGAATTGTGAATGAATAAATTTTAAATATCTGAAACCTTTGGCCCGGTTTGTTCATCTAATGGTTGTAATCGGTAAAAACAACCATTCGGATGGAACCGGGCTATTTCCCTAAGCCCGTAAAACAGGGAAGGATATGCGAAAGGAGGAACGGTATGGTACAGCTTGTGAAAAGAGCGATGAGATCAGATACCGATGCATTTCTGGAATTGATAGAATGCAATTCCCTGGCGATGTACAAGGTGGCTCGGGCGATCTTAGGTAATGACGAGGATGCGGCTGATGCAATTCAGGATACCATCTTAATCTGCTTTGAAAAAATCCATACGTTAAAAAATCCGGAGTATTTTAAAACGTGGCTGATCCGTATTTTGATTAACGAATGCAACCAGATTTTGCGTCATTACCGTAATATGAATTTACAGGAGGACTTTCCGGAAATTCCGCGAAAAGATATGTCAATGGCGGAATTTGAATTTAAGGAAATGCTTTCTCAGGTAGAAGAAAAGTATCGGATCATTTTAGTCTTGTATTATGTAGAAGGCTATAAGATCAGTGAGATTGCCGAACTTCTGGAGATGAATGAAAATACGGTTAAAACCAGGCTGTCCAGAGCGCGGGAACAGATTCGCGCCGTATATGCCAATACTCCGAGACAGGGAAACACGGGCCGACAATCAATGACGATAATTCAGAGAAAAGGAGAGGTTTCAGATGAAAAAAGAGAACAGAAAACAGATCGACTTTCCAACTGCAATGGAGTCTCGCTTGGATGAAAAAATAGAAAAGACACTGTCAAGAGAATTTTCCGTTCCGGAAAGTGTGGATAAAGCAAAAGAGCAGGCATTTGCGAAGATCCGCGTGGCATCCGGTCAAAAGGAGCCGCAGAAGGAAGCAAAACGCCCAAAACCGGACAGACACCGTATGCGTTTTATGACTAAAGTGATGGGCGGCGCGGTTGCGGCAGCTGCAGTATTTACCGTTGTATGTGTGTCTAATCCGGCGCTGGCAGAAAACATTCCGCTGATTGGTCATATTTTTGAGGAACTTGGAGAAAATCTTGGATTCTCCGGTGATTACAGTAAATACGCAAAGCCGCTCGGAGAAGAAAAAACAGCGGAAGCTGAAGTGAAAGAGAAAAATCCGGAAACCGCTGCGGAAACGGCAGTTGATGAGACAACAGAAAGTGAGACGGCTGTCATAGAAGCAAAAGAGGCGCAGACAAATAACGGCTATTCCCAGACGGTGGATGGCGTGACAATGACGCTTTCGGAAGTGTACTGCAATGAGAGCGCGCTGAATATTTCGCTTTTGATCGAAGCGGAGGACGGATTTCCGGATACGCTGATCGATCAGTTTGGAAAACCGGTGATTAACCTGATGAACAGTGACTTTGGATTCAGCTATAATCCAGAGGCAAAGTATACGGATATGGCGTATATGGAAGGAACGTTCATGGATGACCATACCTATGCGGGCGTGTTGCGCATTGATTTGAACAGAACCAATGTAGACGGAGAAAGTATGGATCAGTATTATGCGGATCGTGATGCGTTCCTGATCGAACGGGGCGCGGCGGCTGATGAAAATGGGAAATTGAAAGTTGATAATATTGATACAATTGCGGCGCAGGCAGGGCTTGAGGATCTTTCGAATGAGGCAATTGCGGCAGCAGGCGGTCCGGTCTATGACGATTATTACAAGCTCATTGAAATACCGGATTCGTTTACCTTTACGATGAATGTACATCAGATTATCGGAGATAAAGCGGAAAATGAAACGCCGCAGATGCCGCAGGAATTGAAAGATGCGTATGACGCGGCGATGGCAGAGCATGGATTGGATGAGGCTGATTATGAGAATTTTACAGACGAAGAAAAGGAAATAGAACATCAGCTGTTCAATGAAATGTATCAAAAATTCTATGAGAAATATCCGGAAGCGAACGGTTTGTTTAATGAATATTCGAATTGGTTTATGGATGGCGACTGGAAATTTTCTGTCGATGTAACAAAGGATACCAGCGAAACGATTGTAAAGGAGATCAATGACATTGATGAAAATGGTCTTGGCATTGTAAGCGTTACAAAGACGCCGTTTGAAATCACATTTGAAGATGCAATGGGAACGGCGGATGGTTTCACGGTTGTTCTTGATGCGGACGGACAGTTAATGGAATACGGCAGCGACGGATCTACGAATACAGTGGCGATCAAGGACAGAGATGTATCCAAAATCGATCTGTATATCTGCGATTATGTAGAATATATGGATGAGATCAAGGGCTACAATTTCGGCTGGGATATTGCCGAGAGCGGCTACAATACCTTTAAGGAATTGTTGGAAGCAAAAGCGCTTCATCATACAGAAGTAGTATTTGAATAAAAAGGGATGAAATCAGTCATGAAATGCTGAAAGACAGACAGCTTCCGGAAGAAAAATAGTTTCCGGAGGCTGTCTGTTTGTTGCCAATATTTGATTTACAGATATGATGATATCGGTTATAGTAGACAAGAAAGGAAAGAAGAGACGGGAGAGAATATGGAAAAGATGGTATGGATGATTCTTTGGGCATATCTGCTGATCGTGAATCTAGCGGCGTTTATTGCTTACGGTTTGGACAAATATTATGCGGTCAAAGAAAAATGGAGGATTCCAGAGCAAAAACTTCTTTTGCTGGCGGGCCTTGGCGGTACAATCGGTGCGGGACTGGGGATGCTGGCATTTCGGCATAAAATCCGCAAGCCAAAGTTTACGGTGGGTGTGCCGCTCATTTTGACAGTGCAGATCCTGCTGGCATTGTTTCTTTGGATGAGTATAAGTGTGAACGCGGCTGTGCAGAGTGCATTTTAAGAGAGCAGAGAAGGTACGTATTATGGAAATATCAATAAGTAGAATAAAGACATAAATCTGTCGGGAGGAATAAAACCGGCAGTTTTTTCATAAAAGGAGAAAAACGGAGAATTCAGACCGCTATGAAAAACACGATTAAAAAGCTGCTGCAAATTGGGCTGCAGCCGATGGGAAACACAATGTATGTGTGGGGCGGCGGATGGAACAAGACGGATGACGGTGCGGGAAAGGAAGCGCGCACAATTGGCGTCACAAGACGTTGGCAGGAATTTTTTCAGAAACAGGATGCACGTTACGATTACAGACAGACTCGTTATCAGATTCATGATGGACTGGACTGCTCTGGTTACGTGGGCTGGTGTATCTACAATCTCATGCATACAAGAAACGGAGAAAATGGTTATGTGATGCCGGCAAGGGAGATGACATCCGATTTCGCTCGGCGAGGATGGGGAACTTATTGCCCGGCAGAGAGTGTGACGGATCATCGCGCCGGAGATATTATGAGCTCTGCCGAACATGTGTATCTGGTTGTCGGAACATGCAGGGACGGAAGTGTGCTGCTGATGCATTCCAGTCCACCTGGCGTACAGCTTTCCGGTACGCCGGATCTTTTCGGCAGAACAGAGAGTGAGTCGGTTTGTCTGGCAGAACAGTATATGAAAAGATATTTTCCAAAGTGGTATGAGAAATATCCGTACAATGCCAGGGGGATGGAATATCTGCAAAATTTCAGTCAGATGCGCTGGATTCTTTCCGATATTAGCGTGATGTCCGATCCGGAGGGGCTGCGGGCACGAATGGCAAAGCAAGTGTTGGAGGAGATTTTTTGAGCTTAGAGTTCAAAATGCTTGACAGTAAAGTACATGGCGTTTATACTATAGGTGTGTAATTTAGAATTGCTATATCAAGTGAAGCGGCTGTAGGGCAGCTTTGAAAAGGGAATTGGGTGAGAGTCCCAAGCGAACAGGTCACTGTGATCAGGTAGCGGCTTTGGTATGCCATTGCACAACCCAAGCGTGCGAGAAGGCGAAGACGCGAGATTCTGTCAGTCAGGAAACCTGCTTGATATATGAGATGTGCTCCTGAGAAAAGCGCAGCATCCAACCGGATTTTTTAATCCGTCAGACGAACTGTATGGGTGAACAGTTCCTTTTATGAAAATAAGGATGATCTCAAGGCAGAAGAGATTGCACATCCTCCTTCATGCCGCAGAGTCAGACAGTTGTCCGAAGCAACGGCAGGATATCCCGACACAAAATGTGTCGGGATTTTTTGTGATGAAACAGGTCTGTATGGGAAAGCATTCCCTGCTATTTTTCATCTCGGTAAAGAAAACCATGAAAAAAGAAATATTTCGTATAAGTAAAAATTTCTCTTGACACAATTTGTATAATTGTATACAATTATACAAATTTATGGCAAATTGATTTCGTTATAGATTGACATAAATATATTATGTAAAATATCGGAATCCGTATAGCCGCTCAGGGAGGATAATTATGGAAAACAGACGTGTACAAATGAATGGTAAGACAAATCTGCTGCAACTCGAAGAGCATATGTATAAACTTGTGGATGTGGAGACGCCGAATGTATTCCGCAATCTTTTTCCGTATGACGAGGTACCTAAAATCGCATTTAATGATCGTATTGTTCCACACTGTATGCCGGAGGAAATCTGGATCACAGATACGACATTTCGCGATGGTCAGCAGTCCAGAGCTCCATATACAACGGAACAAATCGTAACGATCTATGATTATTTCCATCGTCTCGGCGGTCCGAAAGGCAAGATCCGTCAATGCGAGTTTTTCCTTTACAGCAAAAAGGATCGCGATGCGGTATATAAATGTATGGAAAGAGGCTATCAGTTTCCGGAAGTAACAAGCTGGATCCGTGCGAGCAAAAAAGACTTTGAATTAGTAAAAGAAATCGGGATGAAAGAAACCGGTATTCTGGTCAGCTGCTCGGATTATCATATTTTCTATAAGATGAAAATGACGCGCCGTCAGGCAATGGAACATTATTTAAGTATTGTAAAAGAATGTTTGGAAATTGGCATCAGCCCGCGCTGTCATCTGGAGGATATCACCAGAGCAGACATCTATGGATATGTGATTCCATTTTGTCTGGAATTGATGAAACTCAGCGAGCAGTATCAAATTCCAATCAAGGTGCGTTGCTGTGATACGATGGGATATGGGGTGAACTATCCGGGCGCTGTGATTCCGCGTTCCGTGCCGGGTATTATTTACGGTATTATGACTCATGCCGGCGTACCGAGCGAGCTGATCGAGTGGCATGGCCACAATGATTTTTATAAAGCAGTCAGCAATTCCACAACTGCATGGCTATACGGTGCTTGTGGCGTAAACTGTTCTCTGTTCGGTATTGGAGAACGCACCGGAAATACACCGTTGGAGGCTATGGTATTTGAATATGCGCAGTTGCGCGGTACACTGGATGGCATGGATACAACGGTGATTACGGAGCTAAAGGAATATTATGAAAAAGAAATCGGTTATCGCGTTCCGTCCAGAACGCCGTTTGTCGGACAGAATTTTAATGTAACTAGGGCGGGTATCCATGCAGACGGTCTTTTGAAAAATGAGGAGATCTACAATATTTTTGATACAGAGAAATTCCTCAATCGTCCGGCTCTGGTTTCTATTTCCAATACATCCGGTTTGGCAGGTATTGCACATTGGATCAACAGCTATTACCGTTTGCCGGATGAAAAAAAGGTGACGAAGGATATGCCGCTGATTGCCTATGTAAAAGAATGGGTGGATAAGGAATATGAGGACGGCCGCGTAACTGTGCTGACCGATCAGGAATTAGTTACAGTGATTAAAGAAGGTTGCCAAAAATTAAATATCAGTTTAGAATAACAGGAGAGCAAAATGACAGAGCAGTTATCTCTGCCGTCTATGGTATTTCGTAAAATTAAAGAAGATATTTTGAACGGCAGGTATAAAGAAAACGAGGAATTGCGGGAGACAGCGCTTGGCAAAGAACTTGGTGTCAGCCGCACACCGGTGCGGGAAGCACTCCGTCAGCTTCAGCTTGAAGGACTGGTGGAAATTATTCCCAATCGCGGTGCATTTGTAAAAGGGATCACGGCAAAGGATGTGGAGGATATTTATAATATCCGTGCTCGCTTGGAAGGACTCTGTGCTCGAATGGCAGCCGAGGCGGTTTCGCAAGAGCAGCTGGATCATTTGATGGAAATCATCCTGTTGGCGAAGTTTTATGAAAAGCAAAAGGATTACGCACATCTTGCGGTGATGGATAGTCAGTTTCATGAAGTTCTTTATGAAGCCTGCGGCAGTAAAATGCTGCAAAATCTTCTGACCGATTATCACCAGTATGTACACCGGGTGCGCAGACATTCGCTGGAGCACCGTGAACGGGCGATAAAGTCCACGCTGGAGCATGAGGCGATCTTAAATGCCATCCGTATGAAGGATGCTGCGTTGGCAGATGAACTGGCGACGAAACATGTGTTAAATACAATACAGAATATAAGACAGTATGGGATCACCCAGGAACAGGAGGAAAAAAATGAGTAAAATTGCAATGACAACCCCGCTGGTAGAGATGGACGGCGATGAAATGACCCGTATCCTCTGGAAAATAATCAAGGAGGAGTTGATTCTGCCATTCGTAGATTTAAAGACGGAGTATTATGATCTCGGTCTGGAACATCGCAATGAGACAGACGATAAGGTAACAGTGGAAAGTGCAGAGGCAACAAAAAAATACGGTGTTGCCGTTAAATGTGCGACAATCACACCGAATGCGGCACGCATGAAGGAATACAATCTGAAAGAAATGTGGAAGAGTCCGAATGGGACAATCCGCGCAATCTTGGACGGCACAGTTTTCCGGGCGCCGATCATCGTAAAAGGGATTGAGCCGAATGTGAAGAGCTGGAAAAAACCGATCACGATTGCACGTCATGCATACGGCGATGTTTATAAATCAGTAGAAATGCGTGTACCGAAAGCAGGCAAGGCAGAGCTTGTCTTTACTGCGGAAGACGGTACAGAAATGCGCGAGACGATCCATGAGTTTAAAGGTGCGGGTGTATTGCAGGGAATGCATAATTTGGACAAGTCCATTGAGAGTTATGCGAGAAGCTGCTTTTCTTATGCATTGGATACAAAGCAGGATCTCTGGTTTGCAACCAAAGATACGATTTCCAAAAAATATGATCATCGTTTCAAAGATATCATGCAGGAAATTTATGAAAAAGAATTTGAGAAAAAATTCAAAGAAGCAGGCATTACGTATTTCTACACGTTGATTGATGATGCGGTTGCTCGTGTGATGAAATCCGAGGGCGGTTACATCTGGGCCTGCAAAAACTACGACGGAGATGTAATGAGCGATATGGTCAGTTCTGCGTTTGGTTCTCTGGCAATGATGACTTCCGTACTCGTATCGCCGGATGGTTATTATGAATATGAGGCGGCACACGGAACGGTACAGAGACATTATTACAAACACTTAAAGGGGGAAGAGACCTCTACAAACTCTGTTGCAACGATCTTTGCATGGAGCGGTGCGCTGCGCAAACGCGGAGAACTTGATCATTTGCCGGAACTGATGCAGTTCGCGGACAGACTGGAAGCGGCAACGATTCAAACAATTGAAGAGGGAAAGATGACGAAGGATCTGGCACTGATCACAGAGCTTGAAAATGTAACGGTACTGAATAGCGAGGGATTTATTAAAGCAATCAGAGAAAAATTATAAAGGTTGAGAGAAAATGGGAAGAGCATTACATCAGCTCTTCCCATTTTAAATATAATTCTTCCAGTTCGGCAGAGATTGCCGTTTTTTCATTATTTAATTCTATGCACTTGGCTACATCCGTATAGACATTCGGACTTGCAAGCAGAGTATTAATCTCGCTGTCGCGGGTTTCTAGCTGTGCAATGCGGTCCTCCGTTTTTTTCAGATCATTCTGACGTTTGCGTTCACGAGCCTGTTCTTCCTTTTGCTGTTTCCAGTCTTTCTTTCCTTCAGTTTCTCCTACAGACGCAGTGAATGTGGAAGAAGAGAGTACATTTCCGTTTCCAGAAGCAGTCGCGCGAAAGAGCATAGCTGTTTCGTGTGCGGACGTGCCAGCTTGCGGCGCGTAAATTTTTGTCAGTTCGTCTTTCTTTTCCAGATAATAATCATAATTACCGATATAATTTACCAGTGTATTGCCGGTCAGTTCCAGAATACGAGTAGCAGTTTCGTTGATAAAATAACGGTCATGAGATACATACAGAACCGTACCTTCATAATTTTGAATGGCATTTTCCAGAATTTCTTTTGAAGTAATGTCTAGATGATTGGTTGGCTCATCCAGAATCAGAAAATTGGCTTCGGAGAGCATCAGTTTGGCAAGAGAAACTCGACCGCGTTCGCCGCCGCTTAGGTCACGGATGCGTTTAAATACTTCATCACCGGTGAATAGAAATGACGCTAAAATATTGCGGATTTCGGTATTTGTCATATTTGGATAGGTGTCGGAGATTTCTTCAAACAAGGTTTTCTCCATGTGCAGCACATGATGTTCCTGGTCGTAGTAACCGATATGTACGTGACTGCCAAGGGTAAAGGTTCCGGTGTCCGGCTCACATACCCCGTTTAAAATTTTCAGCAAAGTCGTTTTACCGGTTCCGTTATCACCGATGATGGCTACCTTTTCACCTCGCTTGATCTCAAAATCAAGTCCCTGGAACAGTCGTAAATCATCAAAAGATTTAGAAAGGTTTTCTACATGCAGCACATCGTTGCCACTGATAATGCGCGGCTCCAGGTGGATCTTCATTTCACTGGATACCTCAGTCGGTTTTTCAAGACGCTCTATTTTATCTAACATCTTTTCACGGCTTTCCGCGCGTTTGATACTTTTTTCGCGGTTAAAAGATTTTAACTTGGCGATCACCTGCTCCTGATGTTTGATTTCCTGCTGTTGATTAAGATATGCTTTTAATTTCGCGGCACGAAGCATAGCACGTTTCTGAGCATACGCATTGTAATTGCCGGAAAATACCGAAGCGCTGCCGTTGTCAAGTTCAATAATTTTGGTCACAACCTTATTTAGAAAATAGCGATCATGGGCAACGATGATAACGGCTCCCGGATAGTTTTGCAGATAAGTTTCCAACCAGGCAATGGAATTCATATCCAGATGGTTAGTCGGTTCATCCAGAAGGATAATGTCAGGCTTTTGCAGCAGCAGCTTTCCGAGCGCTACGCGTGTTTTCTGACCGCCAGAGAGCGTATCTACCTGCTTGGCAAATTCGCTTTCTTCAAAACCGAGACCTTTTAAAATTCCAATAATTTCACTTTCCCAGGCATAGCCGTTGCGATTTTCAAAATCGGTCGTCAGACGGTTGTACAGATCTAAGGTTTCTGCAAGAGCTTCTCCTTCCAAATGCTTCATTTCCTGTTCCATGGCACGAATGCGTGTTTCCAGATCAATAATGTCTTTCCGTGTCTCTAAAAGCTCCTGATAGATGGTATGCTCTCCAGTCACTGCATCGTGCTGCGCCAGATAACCGATCGTTGCACCTTTTGCAAGAATGGTCTCACCCGTATCTGCGGAGAGCTCTTTCATGATAACTTTTAACAGGGTAGATTTGCCGGCTCCGTTGATGCCGACTACAGCCGCTTTTTCACGGTCTTCTATGTGAAAAGATACGTCCTTTAAAATCGTATTTGTTCCAAATGCTTTTGTAATGTGATTGCATGCCAGTATCATGTCTGTTCCTCTGATTTTCTGATTTTTATGCACGAAATTGCTTTACACCAGGTGTTTTCGCAATCTGCTTTGATATTTTATCATATTTCGTGAATTTCCTCTAGCTTTTTTGGCAGAAATGCAGTAAAATATTTGCTTAAGTATGGGCGTTGTATTTTGAGACAATCAACCATGAGTTACGCAGGAGGAGTCTGTTATGAAAAAAGTTGTGAAATTCGGTGGAAGTTCGCTGGCAAGTGCCAGTCAGTTTAAGAAAGTCGGCAGTATCATCAGAGCGGAGGAATCCAGAAAGTATGTGATACCGTCTGCACCGGGCAAACGTTTCAGCAAGGATATTAAGGTAACGGATATGCTGTATGACTGCTACGAAACGGCCGTTTGCGGCAGTAATTTTGATATAAAACTAGATGAGATTCATGCGCGTTATAATGAAATTATTGAAGGACTGGGAATGGATTTTTCTCTGGATGATGAATTTGATACGATTCGTGAATTTTTTAGAAACGGCGCCGGGAAAGATTATGCTGCTTCCCGTGGAGAGTACTTAAACGGCAAGATTATGGCGAAATATCTTGGCTATGAATTCATTGATGCAGCAGAAGTAATCTTTTTTGATGAGACCGGTGAATTTAATTCCGAGAAAACAAATACAATCCTCAGTAACCGTCTGGAAAAAATAGAGCGCGCGGTGATTCCGGGCTTTTACGGTTCTATGCCGAACGGTAAGGTGAAGACTTTTTCGCGCGGCGGTTCTGATATTACCGGATCAATTGTGGCAAGAGCGGTAAAAGCGGATCTTTATGAAAACTGGACAGATGTTTCCGGGTTTTTGGTGACGGATCCCCGTATTGTGAAAAATCCGCAGCCGATCGAAATCATTACTTATCGTGAACTGCGTGAGCTTGCCTATATGGGTGCTTCGGTTCTTCATGATGAAGCGATCTTTCCGGTCAGACGTGAAGGAATTCCCATTCGGATTAAAAATACGAACGATCCTTCCGCACCGGGTACAATGATTGTGGAAAACACTCTGAAGAAATCGAAATATACCATTACCGGTATTGCCGGAAAGACGGGATTTGCGTCTATCAATATTGAAAAAGACCGCATGAATACCGAGGTTGGTTTCGGGCGAAAAATATTAAGTATTTTTGAGGAAAACGGAATTTCTTTTGAGCATGTTCCGTCTGGAATTGATACGATGAGTGTTTTTGTCCATCAGAGTGAATTTGAGGAGATGGAACAAAAGATTCTTGCCGGTATCCACAGAGAGGTGGAGCCTGATATACTGAACGTGGAATCGGATATTGCGCTGATCGCAGTTGTCGGACGCGGCATGCGCTCCGTTCGCGGAACAGCAGGACGTATTTTTTCTTCGCTGGCGCATGCTAATGTTAACATCAAAATGATTGATCAGGGATCGAGCGAATTGAATATTATTATTGGTGTGAGCAACGAAGATTTTGAAACCGCAATTCAGGCGATTTATGATATATTTGTAGAGACTTGTTTATAAAACAGTCCGGAGGGCAGTGAAGTGGAAGAACATGTAATATCAAGGGCAGTGATCAAACGTCTTCCGCGGTATTATCGCTATTTGGGAGAACTTCTTGATAATGGAGTGGAGCGGATATCATCGAACGATCTGAGCGATCGTATGCAGGTGACGGCATCACAGATTCGTCAGGATCTTAATAATTTCGGCGGTTTTGGCCAGCAGGGATACGGTTATAATGTAAAATATCTCTATCAGGAGATTGGTAAAATCCTCGGTCTTGATAAAACTTATAATGTAATTGTTGTCGGTGGCGGTAATCTCGGTCAGGCGTTGGCAAATTATGTCAGATTTGAAAAAAGAGGATTCCGCGTGATTGGCATCTTTGATGTGAATCCGCAGCTTGCTGGGAAAAAGGTGCGTGGGATTGACATCCGTATGATGGACGAACTGGAAGAGTTTTTAAAAGAAAATGAAATACATATCGCGACATTGACGCTGCCGAAAGCGGCTGCGGAGGAGGTCGCCGTCAAATTAGTGGAAGGCGGCGTGAAGGCAATCTGGAATTTTGCGCATACAGATTTGAACCTGCCGAAAGATGTTGTTGTGGAGAATGTTCATCTTTCTGAAAGTCTCATGCAGCTATCTTATAATATTACGCGTCGTCAGCAGAAAGAACAATAAAGAAACGGCGGCAGAGCGGATCTGCCGTCTTTTTTTGAGACTGAGGAGTGTTATGGAACGAGTGATCCGAAAAGAAAACTGGAAAGAGATGTTGCCAAAAAGGAAGGATGATTCCTTTAAGGGAACTTACGGAAAGGTTCTTGTAATTGCCGGCAGCAGGAATATGGCGGGAGCAGCGTATTTATCTGCCAAGGCGTCTTATCGGACAGGAGCCGGGCTTGTCTATATATATACCGAAGAATGTAATCGAATTATCCTGCAGCAGCTGATCCCGGAGGCGGTTTTATATACTTGGAGGGAAGAAACATTTGATCCCAAGAAACTGAGCAACCTGATTGCAGACATGGATGCGATTGTGACAGGTCCCGGTCTTGCAGGAGGAGCATATGAGAGACAAATGATCGAAACTGTTTTGCAGGCAAATGATAAAAAACGTTTGCTTGATGCCGGTGCTCTGACGATTCTGGCAAAATATCCGCAGCTTTGGGAACGCGTCAGTACACCGGTTATCATTACGCCGCATCTCGGTGAAATGAGCCGTTTGACAGGAAGAAACATTTCGGAAATAAAGGAAAATCTTCCGGAAATCGCGCTGCAGTTTTGCCGGACACATCCGGCTGTTACGCTTTTAAAGGATGCGCAGACGATTATTTCAGATGGAACAGATTATTATCGCAATACGACCGGCAATCATGGGATGGCAACTGGCGGCAGTGGCGATGTTTTAAGCGGTATCATCGGCGGACTTCTGGCACAAAAGATGGAACTGTTTGAGGCGGCGGCCCTTGGCGCGTATCTGCATGGAATGGCCGGTGATACTGCAAAAGATAGACACGGCGCATATGCTATGATGGCAGGAGATATTGCAGAATATATTTTATATGGGATTTCGTAAAAGGATAAAAAGGAGCGTCTGAACAATGTATAGCAGAATTTATGCGGAAATTAATCTTGACGCAGTGGCAGAAAATTTTGCTGCAATGAAAAAAAATATTGATCCAAAGACAAAAATTATGGCGGTGTTGAAAGCGGACGGCTACGGGCACGGAGCTGTACCGATTGCACATCTGATAGAATCTTATGATTATATCTGGGGATTTGCGACAGCAACAGCGGAGGAAGCTTTGCAGCTTCGGGCTGCCGGGATTCAAAAGCCGATTCTGGTACTCGGCTTTGTCTTTGCAGAGCATTATGCGCAGATGGTGGAAAAGGATATCCGCATTGTAGTATTCAAACGTGATATGGCGGAGCAGCTGAATGTGGAAGCTGTTCGGCAAGGCAAAAAGGCGGTGATCCATTTCGGACTTGATACTGGAATGACGCGCATCGGCTTTGCAGATACAGAGGAAAATATCGAGGTGATCAGGCAGATCTGCTGTCTTTCTAATATTGAGGCAGAGGGAATTTTTACACATTTTGCCAGGGCGGACGAAACAGATCGTACTGCGACTGCCAGGCAGCTTGCCAGATTTGAAAAATTTATCGAAATGTTAAAAGAAAATAGTGTGAGACTGCCAATCTGTCATTGTTCAAACAGTGCAGGTATCCTTGAATATCCTCAGGCAAACAAGGAGGTTGTGCGCGCAGGTATTACGATTTACGGAATTTATCCATCGGATGAGGTAAGAAAAGAACCGGTGCCGTTGACGCCGGTGATGCAGCTCAAAAGCCATGTTTCTTTTCTTAAGGAAGTGGAACCGGGCGTGCAGGTCAGCTATGGCGGGACATTTGAGACAACAAGAAAAACAAAAATCGCCACGATTCCGGTCGGCTATGCAGACGGCTATCCGCGCCAGCTTTCCAACAAAGGATGGGTATTGATCCGCGGACACAGAGCGCCAATTCTCGGACGCGTCTGTATGGATCAGTTTATGGTCGATGTGACGGATATTCCGGGTGTACAGGATTTTGATGAGGCGGTGTTGCTCGGAAAAAGCGGGGAGTCTGAGATAAAAGTGGAGGAACTGAGTGATTTAAGCGGCAGGTTCCCATATGAATTTGTCTGTGATATCACCAAACGAGTACCGCGCGTCTATATTCGAAACGGTAAATTTTCGGAACAGAAAGATTTCTTTGACGTATATTAAGCATAAGAGGCATATCTGATAAAAAAATGGAAATACTCCAGTCAGTAAACAAAATCAGTATGGAGTGTGAGACGTGTGATTATCAGACGAGGAGATATTTTTTACGCAGATTTAAGACCAGTGATTGGTTCGGAGCAGGGTGGGATCCGTCCTGTGCTGGTAATTCAGAATGATGTGGGAAACCGTCACAGTCCGACGGTGATCGTAGCGGCCATTACGTCAAAAATGAATAAAGCAAAACTGCCGACACATATCGGCATTGAGGCAAGCCATTATCATATCGTAAAGGACTCTGTAATCCTTTTGGAGCAGCTTCGCACGATTGATAAAAAACGATTAAAGGATAAAGTTTGCCATCTTGACGCAGCAATTCTGCAGCAGGTGGATCGTGCACTGATGATCAGCCTGCAGCTGGATACATACCTGGCTTGACGAAAAGAAAGAGAAATGTTATATTTTTATCGTTGTAATATCAGTATACAAAGGAAAAGGAGAATAGAAGTGTTAGAGTCTTTTAGGGGACGCCTTGCAAAATTGCTTCGGTCCAATTCATCAGAAAGCGGTGAGTATATCACCGAAGAGATCAAAGAAATGGTGAAAGAAGGGCATGAACACGGCGTCTTGAAGGCATATGAGGCACAGATGGTCGAGAACATCATGGAGTTTACTGATCTGGAAGCGCAGGATGTAATGACGCACCGTCTGAACATTATCGGAGTTGACGGAGATACCAGTCTGAAGGATGCTCTGGCGTTTATGCTGGAGGATAATCATTCGCGTTTTCCGGTTTATCAGGAGAATATTGATAATATTATCGGACTATTGTATCTAAAGGATGCCATGCGTTTTCACACGAAAAAAATCTACGATGACTGGCTGATTAAAGATATTCCGGGCCTTTTACGTAAGGCAGTCTTTATTCCGGAGACCAGAAATCTGACTATGCTGATCACAAATATGCAGATGAAAAAGCTGCAGATGGTGATTGTGGCGGATGAATATGGCCAGACGGCGGGACTTGTTGCCATGGAAGATATTCTGGAAAGGATCGTTGGAAATATTCAGGATGAATATGATGAGGACGAGAATACGATTGAATGTTTGACAGGCGGCGATTATCTCATTTCTGGTTTAACTCCGCTTGACGAAGTGCGTAAGGCGCTGGAGATCGAGCTGGAGGGTGTGGAATTTGAGACTCTGAATGGATATCTGATTGCCAAGCTGGATAAGATCCCTTCCGATGACGAACGTTCTGAAATTATTTCAGATGGTTACAGCTTCCGTATTCTCAGTGTACAAAACAAAACGATTGCCCGCGTGCGCGCACATAAGCTGCCACCGGAGAAATCAGAAGAATAAAAAATGTGCAATGCACAGATAGATAAAGGAGAAAAGAAATGTCAGGACATTCAAAATTTGCCAATATTAAACACAAAAAAGAAAAAAATGATGCAGCAAAGGGAAAAATCTTTACGATCATCGGACGTGAGATTGCAGTTGCCGTAAAAGAAGGCGGTCCGGATCCGGCGAACAACAGCCGTCTGCGTGATGTAATTGCAAAGGCAAAATCCAACAATATGCCGAATGATACGATTGATCGAGGTATCAAAAAAGCTGCCGGAGATGCGAATTCTGTGAATTACGAATATGTTTCTTATGAAGGATACGGACCGAATGGAATCGCAATTATTGTAGATGCATTAACAGATAACAAAAACCGTACGGCAGCAAATGTCAGAAGTGCGTTTACCAAAGGTGGCGGAAGTATTGGCACACCGGGCTGCGTATCTTACAGCTTTGATAAAAAAGGACAGATCATCATTGACCGAGAAGAATGTGAAATGGATGCGGATGAACTGATGATGATGGCGCTTGACGCCGGAGCAGAAGATTTCTCTGAAGAGGAGGACAGTTTTGAAATCATCACGGATCCGGATGAGTTCAGCATGGTACGTGAGGCGCTGGAAAAAGAAGGAATTCCGATGGCATCAGCAGAAGTAACGATGATTCCGCAGAATTATGTGGCTCTGACGGATGAGACAGCAATGAAAAATCTTCAGAAAACATTGGATCTTCTGGATGATGACGATGATGTACAGAACGTTTATACAAATCTGGAGGAGTAAAGGATGGAAAATACATACCTGACGGCGCTTCATGGAATGGAACAGATTCTTCCGCCTCTGGAGCGGCCGTTGGAGTCCTTTAAGAAAAAGACGTATTCCGATTATTTCAATCAATATTATGAGACACATGTACAGACGTATACAGCAGTGGAAGAAGGATATCAGCGGGCAGTTGATAAAGCACAGTATATTTTTAATATGGCTGAGGCCGCAGTAGTATCTCCGGCGACGGAGATTGAACGGATAGCGAAGAAGAATAAACGACAGGCTAGACTGCTGGATACAAATCTGTGCTTTGTTGTATATGTGATTCCGGGTATTTTAAAATATGGTGGAGAAAGTGCACATCCGCTGATACAGGAAATTTTGCGGATGTGGAAAGAGCATTTTCCGGAAACGAATCTTTCTTCCGCGTCGTTTGAGGACATTGAAGCCGGATTTCACAGAAAATTCTGCTATATTACGACGGCAGTCTGTGAATGTTTCGGCAAGCCGGATGACTGCTATGAGCTGACACTGCTGCGCAGCTATCGCGACAGTTATCTGATGAACCAGCCGGAAGGGGAAGAATTGATTCATAGATATTATGACGTCGCTCCGACAATCGTAAAGCGCATCAATCGTTCGTCCGATAAAAAGGCGATTTATCAGATAATCTGGGAGACGTATCTGCAGCCATGTATCCGTATGATTGAGAATGGGGAGGAAGAAGCCTGCAAAGAACTTTACATTCAGATGGTAAACGAACTGCAGGAAGAATACTTTTATCAGAAAACAGCTTCTTAAATATACGACAGCATTCAAAGAAATTTGAGTGCTGTTTTTCTGTCCATGAAAGGAATGTTATTTTTAGTGTCGTAACTATAAAAATAGAAACAGAAGAATAGAAGATGCTTTCCAGGGAAATACTGCATAGAGAGATTATCGTATGCAGGAGGACACCATGAAGGAGTATATAAAAATACAAGCAAAAGAGGGGACAAATGATAAAGATACGAAAAAACAAGAAATTGTCTCTAAAGATAAAGAAATTGAAGATTTCGGTCAGACGACTTTGAATCATAAAATTCATTTGATCACTGTAATCGGGGAAATTGAGGGACACGAGTGTCTTCCCTCTAATACGAAGACAACAAAGTATGAACATATCCTGCCGCAGCTGGCTGCGATCGAAGACAACACGGAGATTGAGGGCGTGCTGGTGCTTTTAAATACGGTTGGCGGCGATGTGGAGGCAGGACTTGCAATCGCGGAAATGATTGCATCACTGAGCAAGCCGACGGTTTCTCTGGTGCTTGGAGGCAGTCATTCGATCGGTGTGCCGATCGCGGTTTCAACTGATTATTCTTTTATTGTTGAGACTGGCACTATGGTGATCCATCCGGTTCGTATGAGCGGAACGGTGATTGGCGCGCCGCAGACGTATGATTATTTTAAACAAATGCAGGATCGTATCTTGGGGTTTATTGCGTCGCATTGTCAGGCAAAACGGGAGCGGCTGGAATCGTTGATGCTGGATACGGGCATGTTGACAAAGGATCTTGGTACGATCCTTGTGGGCAGACAGGCTGTGGAGGAGGGCATTATTAATCAGGTGGGCGGTATCAGTGATGCTTTGAAAAAAATACACAGTTTGATTTAATATTTGTATATTTTACAGAAATATGTTAAACTAAAATAGAGATTTGGTAGCCATTTTTTATGATAACTAATAAATGACAAAAGCAGTGTTTCCGGTTTTGCGAAAAAATCAGATAATTTCTGTACTTTCGCATATCCGGAAACATTTTACAGAACAGATGGAGGAGTTATGTCAATAGCACAGTCAATTTTCCTTGGCATTGTTCAGGGAATCACGGAATTTCTTCCGGTCAGCAGTTCCGGACATTTAAGCATTTTAAAAAATTTTCTTGGTATCAATACAAACGGCGGACTGCTGTTTGATATTTTAGTGCATCTTGGAACAGTAATTGCGATCATATGCGTTTTCCGAAAAGATATTTACCGGATGTTTTTGGAGACAATACATATTGTGATGGATCTGATTTACAACATAAAGATAAAAATTCACAATTACCGTGAAAAGGATGCTAAACGTCCGAAGAAGGTCATTCACAATAATTACCGTAAATTTGTAGTACTGGTGATGATGTCTACGATTCCGACTGCGATCATTGGTCTGGCAGCACAGGAACTGGTTCAGATCGCTGAAACAACTCTGATCGTACCGGGAGTTTGTCTGATTTTGACTGCCGGCCTTTTGCTGGTGGCTGACGTAGTGGAAACCGGCAGAAAGATTCCGAAGGACATCAGCTACACAAATGGTTTTATGATTGGTATTGCGCAGGGAATTTCTACACTTCCGGGACTTTCACGTTCCGGAACGACGATTGCGGCCTGCCTGCTGAGCGGATTTGACCGAAAGTTTGCTGTTAAATATTCGTTTATTATGTCAATTCCGGCGGTGTTTGGAGCAGCCATTCTGGAATTGAAAAACATCGGCAGTACCGACGTGAGTGCGCCGCAGTTTTTTATCTATTTACTGGGAGCAGTTGTGGCTGGAGTGGTCGGATATTTCTGTATTAAGACTATGCTGGTGGTTGTTCGAAAAAAAAGATTTAAGGGATTTGCCGTATACTGTCTGATCGTCGGGATTATTGCGATTGCCGGTCATTTGATGATGCAGTAGCACAAGCAAG
Source organism: Marvinbryantia sp. (assembly GCA_050944495.1). Lineage (GTDB taxonomy): Bacteria > Bacillota > Clostridia > Lachnospirales > Lachnospiraceae > Marvinbryantia. The sequence continues at coordinate 32,993 of JBMNRF010000019.1, read as the reverse complement.
GAGAGAAGTTTATTTATGAGCAGTAAAAAAGAAAACATTGTTACGGGAAAGGATAAAAACATATCTGCGGCGGCAGAAAATGCGTCTGGAAAGGGTACACCGAAAAAGAAAAGTACACAGCCAAAAAACAATACGAGCACAAAGAAAAGCACTTCCACGAAAACTAGTCAGAAACCGGTGCAGGAACGTGTACAGCGGCCGAAAAAGAAAGTCAATGTATCTGCAAAGCCCCGAGGTCAAAGACCGGTTGATGATTTGCGCAATTTAGACGTTCCGGACATTCGCAGAACACCTGGAACACCTGTGGCGGTGGAAATCCTGCTGTGGGCTGTGCTTGCATTTTGTGTAATTCTGTTTTTAAGCAATGTATTTGGCATCGGCGGCTTTGTCGGCAATTCGATCAGCCGCTTCTTTTTTGGGGTCTTCGGTGTAATGAGTCATGTTGTTCCGTTCGGACTGTTTTTTCTTGCCGCTTTTCTGGTATCTAATCGCGGCAATCTGACGGCCTGGATTAAAGCGGTAGCGGTTTACGTGTTTTTTATGTGTATTTGTGCGTTCTGTGAACTGTTGTCCAACACGTTTGATAGTGGCCGGACGTTCATAGATTATTTTGAAACAGGCAGTCAGCTGCGTACAGGCGGCGGTGTAATGGGTGGACTTCTCTGCAAATTGTTTTGTCCGATTTTCGGAAATGTCGGTGCATGGATTATGCTGATCTTTTTGGTAATTATCTGTGCACTTATTATTACAGAACGTTCGCTTTTTGACCGCCTGAAAAAGCAGGGCAGCATCGCCTACCGTCGAGCAAGAGAAGATTCACAGGCAAAACGTGAACTTCATAGTTTGAAAAGAGAGCGTTCGCAGATGGAACGCAGGGCTCGCCGTCAGAACGAGATTGAACATTTAAAAAGAGAAACAGAGGGTGCTGATATACAGCTTGATGTGCGCAGACCGCGCCGTGAACAGACGGTAAGCGGTGTTACAAGGGATACCTGGTTTGATACTTCCCTTCCACAAACAGAGGAAATTCATGAGGTGACGGCATACGTCAGAAATAAAGGCAGCCGTGCGGGTGAAAACCCAGTGAGAGAAACGGGAAAAGCAACAGCTGAGACGACTTCTGTAAAAAAAGAACGCGTTGGTTTGCCGGAAAGCTGGCATTTGACTCAGCCGGAAGCAGCAGAGGAAGGCGGTGTGAAGCATATCACAGCAGAAGCGAAGGTGCTCACGGATACGAAGGCCAGAAAAATGGTGGATTCCATTGATGAGGAAACGGAAAAGTCCGCAAAACAAATGGAAATGGACGGATTCACTATTCAGAGAGCAGTGCAGCCAAAACAGAAAGATGTAAGGGCATTCTCTGTTGCGAAACTGGAATTGGATGAGGAAGAAACGGTGAACGAAGTGCGGATGCCGGAGACAAAAGCACCGGAAAACATGGAGGTTCCATATTCAAACAAAATGATTCGAAATCCGCATTCCTCGAAAGAAGAACAGGAAAAAGACATGCGTTCTGTTGCAAAGGAAATTGCGCAGACGAGTGAAAAGATACAGCCTGCCTATGTGTTTCCGCCAACAAATCTGCTGAAAAAACCAAGTGGAAGAGGGAACGGAAATAGTGATGCGGAAGTGCGGGAAACAGCTTTGAGACTGCAGCAGACATTGCATAATTTCGGAGTAAATGTTACTGTAACAAATGCAAGCTGCGGTCCTGCAGTTACCAGATATGAACTGATGCCGGAGCAGGGGGTAAAGGTCAGCCGTATTGTTAATCTGACGGATGATATTAAATTAAATCTGGCAGCGGCAGATATTCGTATCGAAGCGCCGATTCCGGGAAAACCGGCTGTCGGTATTGAGGTCCCAAACAAGGAGAACAGCGCTGTTTTCCTGCGTGAGTTGATTGAATCGGAAGAATTTAAAAATGCGAAATCAAATCTCAGCTTTGCGGTAGGTAAGGATATTGCCGGAAAGACGGTTGTCGTAGATATTGCAAAAATGCCGCATCTTCTGATCGCTGGTGCGACCGGTTCCGGCAAATCGGTTTGTATTAATACTTTGATCATGAGCATTCTCTACAAAGCAAATCCGGAAGATGTTAAACTGATCATGATTGACCCAAAGGTGGTAGAATTATCGGTTTATAATGGAATTCCGCACTTGTTTATTCCGGTCGTGACAGATCCGAAAAAGGCATCCGGTGCTTTGAATTGGGCGGTTGCAGAAATGACAGATCGTTATAATAAGTTTTCTGAGGCGGGGGTACGGAATCTGGAAGGCTATAATGCGAAGATTGAAGCATTGAAAGACGTGCAGGATCCGGACAAACCGAAAAAGATGCCGCAGATTGTGATCATTGTAGACGAGCTGGCAGATTTGATGATGGTGGCTCCGGGAGAAGTAGAAGATGCAATCTGCCGTCTGGCACAGCTGGCGCGTGCGGCGGGAATTCATCTGATTATTGCTACGCAGAGACCGTCGGTTAATGTTATTACTGGTTTAATTAAGGCAAATATGCCGTCGCGTATCGCGTTTTCGGTAACAAGCGGTGTCGATTCCAGAACGATTCTTGATATGAACGGCGCGGAAAAACTTCTTGGAAAAGGCGATATGCTCTTTTATCCGCAGGGGATGACAAAACCGGCACGTGTACAAGGTTCGTTTGTCTCTGATACGGAGGTTGCTGATGTGGTGGCTTTTCTGACAAAGAAAAATGATATGAACAATTATCATAAGGAGATGGAAGCGCGCCTGACACAGGTACAGCAGGTATCTGCTGCAGCACTCGGTCCGGGGGCTGGAAGCGGCAGCGGAAATGATCTGGACGCGAATTTTGTGGATGCCGGAAAGTTTATCATTGAAAAGGATAAAGCGTCGATCGGTATGCTGCAGCGTGTATTTAAAATCGGCTTTAATCGTGCAGCCCGCATCATGGATCAGCTTTCCGATGCCGGCGTGGTTGGTCCGGAAGAAGGAACGAAACCGCGTAAAGTATTGATGACGATGGAAGAGTTTGAAAATTACGTAGAAGAAAATTTGTGAATCTTTTATACGTTACTGTACTGTAATGAATTAATCTCTTGAATTTTTATGTCAAATAGAGTATAGTTTAAGTAGTTATGCACCGGTATACGGGACGGACGGGAGGTTCGTCTCTGTGCGCGCATATAATAGAGGAGGAAACCATTATGTACAAGATTTTAAAATCGGGGAAACTTGCAGGCAATATCTATGAAATGGTCGTAGAAGCCCCGAGAGTAGCAAAACGTTGTCTGCCCGGACAGTTTATCATTGTAAAAATGGATGAAGTCGGAGAACGTATTCCGCTTACCATCTGTGATTATGACAGAAAAGCAGGAACCATTACGATTGTATTTCAGCCGATCGGTGCGTCCACTGAGAAATTTACTGCTTTAAAAGCAGGTGATTCTTTCCGCGATTTCGTTGGACCGCTCGGCCGTCCTTCTGATCTGTGCGAAGAGGAAAATCTGGAAGAGACAAAAAAGAAAAAAATCCTGTTTGTTGCCGGTGGTGTGGGAACAGCTCCTGTTTATCCGCAGGTAAAATGGCTGCATGAGCATGGCATTGAAGCGGATGTTATCATCGGTGCAAAGACAAAAGAGCTTGTAATTATGGAAGACAAGTTCAAAGAAGTATGCGGAAATCTTTACATAACAACTGACGACGGTTCTTACGGAAGAAGCGGTATGGTTACGAAAGTAATCGACGATCTGATTACGGAAGAAGGCAAGACTTATGATCACTGCGTAGCGATCGGACCGATGATCATGATGAAATTCTGTTGTCTGACTACGAAAAAATACAATATTCCGACGATCGTCAGTATGAATCCGATCATGGTAGACGGTACCGGTATGTGCGGCGCGTGCCGTGTAATGGTGGGCGATGAAGTGAAATTTGCCTGCGTGGACGGACCGGAATTTGACGGACATGCGATTGATTTTGACGCTGCCATGAAGAGACAGGCAATGTACAAGACAGAGGAAGGCCGTGCACTCTTGAAGCTGCGTGAAGGCGATACACATCATGGTGGATGTGGAAACTGCGGAGGTGACGAATAATGGGAGACGTATTAAAGAAAGTACCGGTAAGAGAACAGGCACCGAAAGTCAGAGCAACGAACTTTGACGAGGTTTGCCTTGGTTACAACAAAGAAGAAGCAATGGAAGAGGCAGCACGCTGCATCAATTGTAAAAATGCGAAATGTGTGACTGGGTGTCCGGTGAATATCAATATCCCGGCATTCATTGCGCAGGTAAAAGAAGGTAATTTCGAGGAAGCATATAAAGTGATTTCCGAATCCAGCGCACTTCCGGCAATCTGCGGTCGTGTATGTCCGCAGGAGAGCCAGTGTGAAGGAAAATGTATCCGCGGTATCAAAGGCGAGCCGGTTTCTATCGGTAAACTGGAACGTTTTGTTGCGGACTGGGCAAGAGAAAATGGCATCAAACCGACTGCACCGGCTGAGAAAAACGGCAAAAAAGTAGCAGTGATCGGTTCTGGCCCGGCAGGTCTTACTTGTGCAGGCGATCTGGCAAAACTCGGATATGATGTTACTATTTTTGAAGCACTTCATGAACCGGGCGGTGTACTTGTATATGGTATTCCGGAGTTTCGTCTGCCGAAGCTTGATGTAGTGGCAAAAGAAGTGGAAAATGTAAAAGCACTCGGCGTTAAGATTGAGACAAACGTAATCGTTGGCCGTTCTGTTACAATCGATGAGTTAATGGATGAAGAAGGTTTTGAAGCAGTGTTTATCGGTTCCGGAGCAGGTCTGCCGATGTTCATGGGAATTCCGGGAGAGACCGCAAAAGGCGTATTCTCCGCGAATGAATATTTGACCAGAAACAATCTGATGAAAGCGTTCCGTGAGGATTATGACACACCTATCGTAAAAGGTAAAAAGGTGGCTGTTGTCGGCGGAGGAAACGTGGCGATGGACGCTGCGAGAACAGCTCTTCGTCTCGGCGCAGAGGTACATATTGTATACCGTCGTTCTGAAGCAGAGCTGCCGGCACGTGTGGAAGAAGTACATCATGCAAAAGAAGAAGGCATTATCTTCGATCTGCTGACAAATCCGAAAGAGATTCTGGTAGATGAAAACGATTGTGTAAAAGGGATGACTTGTATTCGCATGGAACTGGGCGAACCGGATGCATCCGGAAGAAGACGTCCGGTTGAGATTCCGGGTTCTGAGTTTACTCTGGATGTAGATACTGTTATTATGTCTCTGGGAACTTCTCCGAATCCGCTGATTTCTTCTACAACGATCGGACTGGACGTAAACAGACGTAAATGTATTGTAGCAGAAGAAGAAACCGGTAAGACTTCCAAAGACGGTGTATTTGCCGGCGGTGACGCTGTTACAGGTGCTGCGACGGTTATTCTGGCGATGGGCGCAGGAAAGACTGCTGCAAAGGGAATTCATGAATTTTTGAGCGGCAAAGCGCAGGCATAAGTAAAAAAATAAGATGATAGACAGGGCTGCTGCAATTTATGCAGCAGCCCATGCTGTATCATGATAAGGATGGAAAAATGCGTATTACAGTGATTGCGGTTGGAAAAATAAAAGAAAAGTATTTTACGGATGCGATCGCAGAGTATGCGAAGCGTCTGTCGCGGTACTGTAAGTTGGAAATGATCGAGCTGGCCGATGAAAAGACGCCGGATGGGGCAAGTCCTGCGGAAGAGATGAGGATCAAAGAAAAAGAGGGCGACCGTATTTTAAAAGCGATCAAAGATGGGGCCTATGTGGTGGCATTGGCGATTGAGGGAAAGAAGCTGACATCGGAAAAATTGGCTGATTTTATAGAAAAACGCGGAATAGCAGGAGAGAGCCATGTAATGTTTGTGATCGGCGGATCGCTGGGACTTGATAAACGGGTGCTTGACAGAGCGGATTATCTTTTGAGTTTTTCTGATATGACTTTTCCTCATCAGTTGATGCGCGTGATTCTGTTGGAGCAGATCTATCGTGGATTTCGGATTATCAATCATGAACCGTATCATAAATAAAATTTGTGTCATGTAAAGGCAGAATGACAGAAAAGGAGGATGCAGAGATGGTACATCATATCGTTATGTGGAAATTCAAACCGGAAATTGAAGAAAATAAAAAGCCGGAACTGAAAAAAGCAATGAAGGAAAACCTGGAAAGTCTGGTCGGCAAAGTACCGGGGCTTTTGACAGCGGCATTTGTGGAGACGCCGCTTGCTTCCAGTACCCATGATATGGCGCTGGTGACGACGTTGGAAAAAGCAGAAGATGTTGCTGTTTACGGCAAGCATCCGGAACATGTAAAGGTGGCAGATACCTATGTGCGTCCGTATGTGACAGAGAGAGCTTGCCTCGATTATGAGGTGTAAAACAAAAGTGGCAGAAAAGAGGAGAAAGAATGATTAACTGGAAAAATTTAGATACCCTTGCATCTTATGAAAAACTTGGAACGGTAGAGAAAGTAAATCTGGCAGAAGTGATGACCGGAGAAAACGGTGCGGAACGCGTAAAAACATACAGTGTTCCGATGGCAGCAGGGCTGGCTTACAACTATGCCGCAAAACAGGTAGATGAAAATGTGCTGAACGCATTGGAGGCGTTGGCAAAGGAAGCACAGCTGACAGAAAAATATAAAGAGCTGTACAACGGCGCAGTGATTAATACTGGAGAAAAACGTCTGGTGCTGCATCAGCTGACACGCGGTCAGCTGGGCGATACCGTTATGGCAGACGGTGTTGACAAACGCGCGTTTTATGTAGAACAGCAGGAAAAGATCGCTGCTTTTGCGAAGAAGGTTCATGATGGAGAGATTGTAAATGCAGACGGTGAAAAATTTACAACAGTCGTACAGATTGGTATTGGTGGAAGCGATCTTGGTCCTCGTGCGATGTATCTGGCACTGGAAAACTGGGCAAAGAAAAATAATACCTTCAAGATGGAAGCGAAGTTTATCAGCAATGTAGATCCGGATGATGCCGCAGCTGTTCTGAATTCGATTGACGTTGCACATTCTATTTTTGTGCTGGTATCAAAATCCGGTACGACGCTTGAGACATTGACAAACGAATCTTTTGTAAAAGATGCTTTGAAAAATGCGGGACTGGATGCTTCTAAGCATATGATTGCAGTGACGAGCGAAACTTCCCCGTTGGCACAGAGTGATGATTATCTGGCTGCTTTCTTTATGGATGATTATATCGGAGGACGTTTCTCCTCCACATCCGCAGTCGGCGGCGCGGTATTGTCTTTGGCTTTTGGGCCGGAAGTGTTTGCGGCATTTTTGGAAGGGGCGGCAGAAGAAGACAAACTGTCTATGAATGAAGATATCCGTAAGAATCCGGAAATGCTGGACGCTCTGATTGGCGTATACGAACGCAATATTCTCGGTTATCCGGCTACGGCCGTACTGCCGTATTCACAGGCTTTAAGCCGTTTCCCGGCACATTTACAGCAGGCAGATATGGAATCCAACGGGAAATCTGTAAACCGTTTCGGTGAGCCGGTGAACTATGTAACCGGTCCGGTACTTTTTGGTGAGCCGGGAACAAACGGACAGCATTCTTTCTATCAGCTGCTGCATCAGGGGACGGATATTGTGCCGATTCAGTTTGTTGGATTTAAGAACAGCCAGATTGGAACAGATGTTGTTATTCAGGACAGTACAAGCCAGCAGAAACTGTGCGCAAACGTAGCGGCACAGATTGTGGCGTTTGCATGCGGAAAAGAAGATGCTGACCGCAACAAATATTTTGCCGGAGGACGTCCGTCCAGTATTATTGTAGGTGATCAGTTAGATCCGAAAGCGCTCGGTGCACTTCTGGCACACTTTGAGAATAAAATCATGTTCCAGGGATTTGTATGGAACGTAAACAGTTTTGACCAGGAAGGTGTACAGCTTGGCAAAGTTCTTGCAAAACGTGTTCTGGCGCATGAGACAGACGGAGCGCTGAAGGCATTTAGTGATCTGTTAAATATTTAATAAGTAAAGAGAAAATAAAAGTTCGGACTAGATAGCCCGGACTTTTGTTTTGTGTAAGATTCTCAAGCTGTGATATTGACTTCTCGGGTTACTATTTACCCTGTGATATTGACTTGCTTAAAATATTGTGGTATATTTAGCACAAAAGGTGATATATTTATCACAACAAATGGGAGGTATTGCTATGAAGAAAGAAAATTGTTTAAAAAGCAGGTTAAAGAGTTTGTTTCCGGCAAATCCGCTATTTTATCTTGGGTGGCTGGGAGTTTTGGGAATACTGGGAATCTTTTTTGTACCGGTTTTTATTCCATTTTTGATCTTTTTTACGTTCTTTTCTTATAGAAATATGAAAGCAGATGAGCTGTTTTGGGAAAATGTGCGGCGAGCAAGTACGAGAGGATTTTGGACTGCTTTTACAGTAATTGCAAGTGGAATGGTGGTGCTTTTTATTCGGGGAATGACGATTGGGTACGGGATGGAGCGAATAGAGATTTCGCTCCAGGGAAATATTGCTACGGTGGGAATATTTACCTTCGAGCAGTATATAATAGGATTTTTGCTTCTTGTTTTTAGCATGATTTTGATGATTTTAGTTTTTACCATTAGTATGATGAGATTTCGTAGAAGAGAAAAGAAGTTGTTGGAAGAACAAGAATAGTAGGAAAGTGAGGGAACACGGTGCTTCTTACAAAATTAAAAGAATATCGAGCCAGATATCACATGAGTCAAAGTGATTTGGCACGTTTGGTGAATGTGAGAAGAGAAACGATAGGGAATCTGGAGAATGGAAAATATAATCCCTCGTTGAAACTGGCTATGGACATTGCCAAAATATTTGAAACAAGTGTAGAAGAATTATTTTGCTTTACAGAAGAAGAATAAATTGATATTGTTTTTTTAGAGATAGATTATTATTGTAAAAGAAATCGGATTCGGGAGAAGTAGATATGGAAGTAAGTCTTGTGAGAGCAAAGATTGAAGACGCGGATGAAATGTGGAAGATTCAGGTTACGGCTTTCAAAGAGATGCTGGATTATTATCAAGACTATGACACAAGTCCTGGTAATGAATCTTTGGAAGTAATCCAAGATAAAATACAGCACAGTTATTTTTATTTTATTCGTACAAATGGCAAAAAAGTCGGTGGGATTCGTATAAAAATATTGGATGATGGAAAAAAGTCGATTTCACCATTATTTGTGATGCCGGAATATCGCGATCGGGGTATTGCGCAAAAAGCGATTCGTTTATGTGAAAATATTCATGGAAGCGATTGTTGGATCCTTGACACTATTATGGAGGAAGCGGGTAATTGTCATTTATATGAAAAAATGGGCTATCATGAGACAGGACATAAAGAAAAGATTAATGACAAATTGACGTTAGTGTTTTACGCAAAATAGAGAGCAGAAACGATTATGTGGAAAATAGTTTTACTTGCTGACTTGCATGGAAATATGCCGGCAACGTTGGCGCTGGAAAAAGAATTGGAGAAAATAAAGCCGGACGAAGTATGGTTTGTAGGGGATGCGGTTGGGAAAGGACCGGAGAGTGACAAAACACTTGACTGGGTAAGAAAACATTGTCAATATTATATCGGCGGTAACTGGGATTACGGGATATCTATGCCAAAACCGCAGGATAATACATTTTATCGGAAGCAGCTTGGCAGGGAGAGAGTTAATTGGATCAACGCACTGCCTCGGGAAGCGGAATTACTGATAAGCGGTATCTGTTTTCGAGTATTTCATGGACGCCCGGTAACACAGCTATTTCAGGGGTGGGACAGTGAAGAAAAAATAGCCTCTTTTTTTGCTGCAAATGGGAAAACGTATGGCGGTATTATTTGCGCAGACAGCCACAGACCATATATACGGACATTGCACGGCGGTTATGCGATCAACACCGGAAGCGTGGGAAACAGTATAGGGATGCCGATAGCGCATGCGTTGCTGTTGGAGGGCGAAAAAGACTGTGCAAACAGAACACCGTTGCGTTTTTCGATTTTGAGCGTACCATATGATAATGAGAAAGCTGCACAGATTGCAGAGGAAACAGAAGGACTTCCAAATAAAGAAGCATATATCAGGGAAGTACTGACCGGTGTATATTCCAGGTAGAAAATGCGAAAAGGACGAATAGTAACAGGAGAAAATAATGTCAACGATCATAGAATTAACGGATTTTAACGTACCGGAACTGGATGTATTTACACGGCTGTCCGAGGTACAGCTACTGCATTATCATGAACCGGATCTGGGGATTTTTATTGCAGAGAGTCCGAAAGTGATTACAAGAGCTTTAAATGCCGGATATGAACCGCTTTCTTTTCTGGCAGAGCAAAAGGATCTTTTGGGTGGGGGAGATGAAATATTCATAAGATATCCAGACGTTCCTGTTTATGTAGCGAAGCGAGAAATTCTGGAACAGATGAGGGGTTTTTCTATGACGCGCGGAATGCTGTGCGCAATGCGGCGGCGTGAGCTGCCGGAGGCAGAACAAATCTGTAAATCGGCTCGCCGGATCGCAGTTTTGGAAAATGTGGTGAACCCTACGAATGTTGGCGCGATTTTTCGTTCGGCTGCGGCACTGAATATGGATGCGATACTTTTGACAGAAGGCTGCAGTGACCCACTGTACCGCAGAGCTGCGCGTGTAAGCATGGGAACGGTATTTCAGATTCCATGGACGATCTTGCCGAAAACAGCGTGGCCGGATTGGGGTGCAGAGTTGCTCCATGAACTGGGATATAAAACGGTGGCAATGGCGCTGAAAGACGATTCTGTTAGTATCGACGATCCGAAACTGCTGCAGGAAGAAAAACTGGCAGTAATTCTCGGAACAGAAGGTGACGGTCTGGCGGATACAACGATTGCGGAATGTGACTATACGGTGCGTATTCCGATGGCCCATGGCGTGGATTCTTTAAATGTTGCGGCGGCAAGCGCGGTGGCATTTTGGGAGTTGGGGAATAGATAAAATTGGTGTTACGGATAAATGTAAAAACATTAGAAAATATAGTTATTGAATGAGCAGAGGGGGTCTTAATTTATGAAATATATTTTACCGGTTGATTTTCGGGGGTCAAAGGAAGAATTCGCAGTAGAGTATGGTATTTGTACAAATGTGCATGAGACAGGATTTGATGCTTTGTTGGATTTTCCGTTGGATAAAATAAATTGTATCGGATATCCGACAGTTCATGGATATTTTCCGAATATGAAAGCAATGGGATACCGTCGGACATGTGCAATCATACAGTTAATAGAACGGATAGAAATACAGGAAGATGGAAAAGAAAACACTAATCTATCAATAGACAGCCGCGACTGTAGTATGGAAAATTGTAATCCGTATTTTGCATATGGATATCCGGTTGAAATATTTGATGCGCCCTGTTGGAATCTCGGGGATTGTAATATACTAAAATGGAAAGCGTATACTTATCTGGTGGATATGCCGTCCAGAATGAATAACAATAAAATAAAATTTTTAGCAGGATTTTCGTGGGGATACATAGAGGATAAAAATGGTCCGCAAGAAATATTTCCATTTGAAGTTTTAGAAAAGAAATTATTTGAGCAGCAAATAGAAACGGTAAGTAGTCTGTATATTAGTATTAAATGGTAATGATATAGTTGGAAAACAAATATTACATATGAAAAAGAGCATCATTTTTTTCAGGAATATAAATTTAAAATTAGAAAATCTGTATGAGCATTTTTATACAAAAGGGGATTTTTAATCGCAAAGGAAAGGCAGCAGGCTGCTGTGGATTTCTACAATAGCTTTTTGGATGAAGTAAGGGAAATGTATCGAATTGGAGTAGGTCCTATAGAAAATTATACAGAGGAAAATTTTTGATATTATACGGGGGAAAATACAATATGTGATTGAATTATCGAAATTAATAAAAGAGGAGAAATTTATGCGTGAAATTGTTTTATTTATTGCCGCCAGCTTGGACGGTTATATTGCTGACGCATCTGGAAAGGTAGATTGGCTGGAAGGGCAGGAGGAACAGACCGAAATGCCGGATGTCTATGGAGAATTTATCAAAGAGGTAGACACGGTAATTATGGGCTGGAATACTTACCATCAGATTGTAACGGAATTATCGCCGGACGAATGGGTTTATAAAGGGCTGACAAGCTATGTTATCACACACAGAACAGTATGTTCGACAGAGGAAATTCGTTTTACAGACGAAAATCCACGCGAACTGGTTCGCCGGCTGCAGAAAGAAAATGGCAAAAGTATCTGGATCTGCGGTGGAGCAAATCTAATTGGCCAGCTGATACAGGAGAATTTAATTGACCGTTATTATATTACTGTGATACCGATTCTTTTAGGACGCGGGATACGGTTGTTTCCGTCTGGAAAGCAGGAAATCAAACTGCGGTTAGAATCGGTGCAGAACTATAACGGTATAACGGATCTGGTCTATTGCCGTAGATGATTCAGAATAAATGGCAGTATATGATATTATATACAAACAGATTGAAATAAAAAGGAGAAAAGAAAATGTATGACTGCGGATTTACAAAAGAAAATAATTGGTTTCGATATCGTGCGGCGGCGATTATCATAGAAAGTGATTGTGTTCTTTTTGTGGGAAATAAAAATGAAGATTATCTGTATTCTGTCGGAGGCGGTGTTCATATGGGAGAAACAGCTGAGGATGCGGTACGAAGAGAGGTCTTTGAAGAAACCGGCGTACATTATGAAATTGATCGTCTGGCGATTATTCATGAGAACTTTTTTAATGAGAATACCGGAACCCTAAAAGGATTGAACTGCCATGAGATTTGTCTTTATTTTTTAATGAAACCAAGGGGAACGCAGGAACTTCACAGCAACAGTTATACATATGGGGCGAAAGAGGAAATGTACTGGATTCCGATAAAGGATTTGGATAGCTACAGAGCCTTTCCGGATTTTATAAAGGAATATCTCAGTAAAGAACATTACGGAATTGAGCATATCATTACGGATTACAGGAATTAGTAAAGATTTTCTCTTCGGAAGAAACGTAACAAAGGACTTACATTTTAAAGTAAATAAAGGTAAAGGAGAATTTATCATGAACTATACGTACATTTTATTTGATCTTGACGGTACTTTGACAGAGTCCGGACCGGGTATTATGAATTCCGTCAGTTATGCATTGGAAAAGTTGGGGAAACCCTCTCAGCCGACGGAAGTGCTGCGCAAATTTGTCGGTCCTCCTCTGGCACATTCTTTTATGCATTTTTGCGGATTTGCAAAAGAAGAGGTTCCTGTTGCAATCGAAACATACCGTGAATATTACAGAAAAAAAGGGATGTTTGAGAATAGTGTCTATCCAGGCATTGCAGAAATGCTGCAATGCCTGAAAGATGCCGGACTTCATCTGGCGGTGGCGACGTCCAAGCCGGAAGTGTTGTCTTTGCAGATTTTGGAGCATTTTGATTTAAAACCGTATTTTGAGGTGATCTGCGGTGCGACGATGGACGAAAAGCGTGTGAAAAAGGGTGAAATCATTGCTGACGCAATGAAAGGGTTTGGAATTACAGAGACGGATAAAAGCCGCGTTTTGATGGTTGGGGATCGTGAGCATGATGTTTTGGGCGCAAAAGAAAATGGGATTGCCAGCATGGGCGTACTGTTCGGTTATGGAAACCGCAAGGAGTTAGAGACGGCCGGGGCGGATTATATTGCGGAGTCTGCGGCAGATATTACAAAGCAGATTTTGAGCTTTTTATAGAATTATTTTGGAGAAAACGTATGTTAAATGTTATTGAATCTTTTATTTCTGAATATCCGGTGTGTCAATACGAGGTGATTGACACATCGGAGCTTGTATTTTCGGAAAAGGTCAGACAGATCTGTAAAAATGAATGTGAGCGCTACGGAAAGTCATGGTCGTGCCCGCCTGCAGTCGGAGAAGTAGAGGACTGTAAAAAACGAGTGCTTGGATATGAAAAAGCGCTGCTTTTTACGACACTTGCGGAGGTGACAGATACGGCAATCTGGACAGAAACACTGGCAACGCGTAAAGGACATGAGGAAGTGACGAGAGCCTTGTGCGAGGAACTGAAAAAAAACAAAGTGGATGTGTTGCCACTCTCAAGTGAATCCTGTCAGATCTGTGAAACATGTGCTTATCCGAAACCTTGTCGCTATCCGGAATATGCGATTCCCTGTGTGGAGAGTTATGGTATTTTAGTAACAGCTATTGCAGAAAAATATGGAATAGATTTTTATTCGGATACACATACCGTAACCTGGTTCGGCATTATATTATTGCGCAGGGAGTAAAATTGTGTATTTCAAGTAGGCTCTCTGATATTTTAGGTATGGATTTTGGAGCAGATAACGTAAATTTTCGGCATATACACGCCAGTTTCTCATATATTGGTTAAGAAACAGTAAGGCTTCGGATGGTTTTGGATGAAGAAGTGTGTGTATCAGAAAATTGCCTCGGCAATGGAAATTCCAACAGATCTGTCCGAAAAGGCAGCAATTGTTGAAGTGGCGGGACAGAAGGAGCTGAGAGTGGAAAATTATCTTGGAATTCTTGAGTATTCAGCAACAAGGCTTCTGCTGCAATGCAAAGACTGTCGTCTGGAAATTTGTGGAAAAGAGCTTTCTATAATCTCTTATGCAAAAGAAGAATTGCGCCTGCAGGGAAAGATTGAGCAGGTTCACTATTTCTGAGGGAGGAATATATTTGCTACAGCGTCTGTTTCTGTTGCGAAAGGGTTATATCCGTATTCATATCTGCGGCGGTTCTTATGAACGGTTTTTGAATCTGTGTGCAAATCACCAAATTTTACTGTGGAATCTCTGCCCGGTGCAAAAGGGTTATGAGGCAGACATGTATCAGCGGGATTTCAAAAATCTTTTTCCGATTGCAAAAAAATGCAGGACAAAGGTGCGAATCCGTGAAAAGCATGGTCTGCCGTTTTTTATCAACCGAAATCGTAAACGAAAAATGTTTGTGTGGGGAAGTTTGTTTTGTATATGCTTTATTTATTTGCTGTCGTGTTTTATCTGGAGGATTTCAATTGAAGGAAATGTACGCTTAAGCCGTCAGACTCTGCTTGCTTATCTCCAGGAAGCAGAGGCCGGTTATGGTACGCCTAAACGTTCTATTGACTGTAAGGCACTTGCAACGCAGATGCGAAATGATTTTCCAAATCTCACCTGGGTTTCCGTACGGATGAGTGGAACAGGCCTATTTGTTAATGTACAGGAGAATACTGATGATGCAGTCTTAAATGGAGAAGTATCGGGGATGGAAATACCTGCCGGTTCGGATAATCAAGAAGCAAATGTGACCTGTGATCTGATTGCCGATGTGAGCGGAGAGATTGTCAAGATGGTTACACGACGCGGAAAACCACTTGTAAAAGAAGGAGATACGATTTCTGCCGGAGATCTTTTGGTCCGCGGAGAACTGGAGATTACGGATGATGCCGGAACAGTCACCGCTTATCAGTATTGTGAAGCTGATGCAGATATTTATGTAAAAACGACGTATATTTATGAAGATATCTTTTCTTTCATGCATACAGAATCCGAATATACCGGTGAAAAACGAAATGCCTGGTACATCAAAATCGGAAAACGCTCTTACGGTCTTGATTTTGGTATTCAAAAATTTGAACAGGCGGATATTATCGGGAAAGAGACACAACTGAAGATACTGCAGGATTTTTATCTGCCGGTTTCTTTTTGTAAGATAACGGCACATGAATATACGAAAACCATAAAAACTTACACAAAAAAGGAGGCAATTTTACTTGCGGAGGCCAAATTGCAAAAATTTATCAAGCAAAATGAGCAAAAAGGGGTTCAAATATTTGAAAATGATGTTAAAATAGAAACAAGTATGACTGCATGTCGGGCAGCGGGAACGATCACAGTGATTCAAAAAGCCGGACAGCGCGCAGAAGTACAAAAAACAAAGCTTTCACAGGAAGGAACAGATGAATGAGTATTATTGAGACAGTCGCAACGATTCCGGCAAGTCTTGAAAGCAATGTGTTCGGTCAATTTGACGAGCATGTAAAAAAGATTGAAAAGACATTGAACGTAACCATTATCTCAAGAGATGGGGATATTAAAATTATTGGCAACGATCATGCGTCCAGAAAGGCGGCAGATATCATTACACAATTGGCAAAGCTTGCAGAGGCGGGAAATACAATTACCGCGCAGAATGTAAATTATGCACTGGCGCTTTCTTATGAGGATAAAGAGGGCGCGATCGTAGAAATCGATCAGGACACAATCTGTCATACGATTAACGGAAAGCTGATCAAGCCAAAAACACTCGGACAGAAAGAGTATGTAGACGCGATTCGCCATAAGATGATCACCTTTGGCATCGGCCCGGCCGGTACCGGTAAAACGTATCTTGCCATGGCAATGGCGATACAGGCTTTCAAAAATGATGAAGTTGGCAGGATTATTCTGACACGTCCGGCGATTGAAGCGGGTGAAAAACTTGGTTTTCTGCCAGGCGATCTTCAAAGTAAAGTAGATCCGTATCTTCGTCCCCTCTATGATGCACTTTATCAGATCATGGGACCGGACAGTTTTCAGAAAAACATGGAGAAAGGGCTGATTGAGGTGGCGCCGCTTGCTTACATGCGAGGTCGTACGCTGGATAACGCCTACATTATTCTTGATGAGGCACAGAATACCACACCAGCGCAGATGAAAATGTTCTTGACGCGTATCGGTTTCGGCTCCAAGGTTGTTATTACAGGTGATATGACACAGAAAGATCTTCCATTCGGAGCAGAATCTGGTCTCGATGTTGCTGTTAAAGTTCTTGGTAAGGTAGAAGATATCGGTTTTTGCACGCTTACCAGCAAGGACGTTGTTCGCCATCCGTTGGTACAAAAAATCGTACAGGCTTATGAGGAATATGAAAAGAAGCAGCAGAGAAAGACGAATGTGAAAAAAGAGCATACCAGTCGCCGTGGAGGTGCGAGATGACACTTTATTTTGAAAAAGAAGTCCCGGCACAGTTTGATTTCGACTGCGAAACTGTTGCGAGAGCTGTTGTTGAGGCTGTTTTGGATTATGAAAACTGTCCGTATGAAGCGGAAGTGAGTTTGACATTGACAAACAATACAGAAATTCATAAAATTAATCTGGAGCAAAGAGGAATTGATGCACCGACAGATGTCCTGTCTTTTCCAATGACAGAATATCCGCAGCCGGGAAACTTTGATTTTCTGGAAGAGGCAGACGATTGTTTTCATCCAGAATCCGGCGAGCTTTTGCTGGGTGATATTGTGCTTTCGGCTGATCGTGTAAGATCACAGGCTGAGGAGTATGGGCATTCCATGCTTCGGGAATATGCCTTCTTGATTGCGCACAGTGTACTGCATCTTTTAGGGTATGATCATATGGAAAAGGAAGAACGGGAACAGATGGAGGAAAAGCAGGAAGCGATCCTGCAGACACTTCACATTACGAGGGATAAATGAGAAAAAATCATGAATAAGGAGGATTCATTTTATGAAAAGAAAAACATTGGCAATAACTCTGGGTATTTTTTCACTCCTTGGCAGTACGGCTCTGCTGCAGAATGCGGCTGCGCAGGAAGTTTACTATGATGAAGCCGGAACGCCTTATTTTTATGACGAAAACGGTCTGATTTTCTACTACGACACAAACGGTGATATTTATTACTACGATGAAGCAGGCAATGTTCACTATACAACTGGCGGTCTGGAAGGTACAATTTCTGATGGCGGCGGATCGGAGGAAACTGTTTCTGGTGAAGAAACTTACGCAGAACAGACAGATGCAAACGATACCTGGCATCAGAACTTCCGTACAGAAATCAATCGCGGAGGTGGAGAACGTGAACAGGCAAATGCTGACGGACAGATTCACAGCTATCTGACAGGAAGCCTGACAGATGAATCACTTGTCCTGCATCGTCCATATGCAATTATGATCAACAATATTCAAAATGCGATTCCTCAAGCGGGATTATCACAGGCAGCCGTCATTTATGAGGCTCCGGTTGAGGGAAATATTACGCGCTTGATGGCAATTTTTGAAGATATCGCAAATCTTGAAAAAATCGGTCCGGTCAGAAGCTGTCGTGACTACTATATAGATTTTGCTCTGGAATTTGATGCGTTTTATACACACTTCGGACAGGCGGTATATGCTTACGATCTGTTAAATTCTGATATGGTGGACAATATCAGTGGCCTGCAGTTTCAGGATGGAGTCGGTGAATTAAATGGGTATGCGGGTGAGGATGTTTTCTACCGTACGGATGATCGTCCGGCACCGCATAACTGTTACACCAGCGGCAATGCATTGATGGATGCGATTGAAAGAAAAGAATATAATACCGCTCTGGATGATGAATATACAGGACATTTCAAATTTGCGGCAGACGGTGAGACGGTAACCTATTCTGACGGTACAGCAACACACATTGTACCTCATCAATATACTAACCAGCCTTCCTTTATATATGATGAAGCTACACAGAAATATATGCGTTTCCAGTATCCGACTTCCGATGGAACAGAGCAGCCGCAGATTGATGAAACAAACGGAACGCAGCTCGGCACAGACAATCTGATCATCCAGTATTGTAAAGTGCGTCCATATGATGATAACGGTTATCTGGATATCAACACCAATTCCGGTGGTGAAGCGATTCTTTTTACAAAAGGTACCTATCAGAAAGCTACTTGGAAAAAAGAAACAGATTGGGGACCGGCGAAATATTATGATGCGCAAGGAAATGAAATTGCTGTTAATCAGGGAACGACCTGGGTATGTATTGTAGATGATACGAGAAAGGATGATACTTCCTTTGAATAAACCACAGCAGGTTACGGAAGTACGAAGGGTAAGAGTGAGTGGGATCAAAAAAGAGTAAATCAAATTATCTGGTGCAGGGAACGATTCTGGCGGTGGCCTCTGTATTTGCAAGAGTGCTTGGAATGCTGTATCGCATTCCTCTGACAAGAATTCTGGGGGATGAGGGAAATGCTTATTACGGCGCGGCAAACCAAATCTATACGATCTTGCTGATGATTTCGACCTTCAGCCTTCCACTTGCAGTATCGAAGCTGGTTTCCGAAAAGCTTCATCAAGGGGAATTGAAAAATGCTCAGAAAATTTTTAAATGTTCGATGAAATTTGCGCTGGTCAGCGGAGGTGTGATTGCACTACTGACGCTCCTTCTGGCGGGGCCGATTTGTGATTTGATCAAAGTAGGAAATGCTGTTTACGCACTGCAGATGTTGGCACCTGCTATCTTTTTATATGCAATTGTAGGTGTGCTGCGCGGCTATTTTCAAGGACATGAGACGATGATGCCTACGGCTGTTTCGCAGGTAATTGAACAGATCGTGCATGTGGTAGTCTCTGTCGTTGGCGCGTCTATGCTGGTAAATTACGGAAATTCCGTAAAAAACGAAAACGCTTCTTATCCGCTGATGCTTGGTGCTGCCGGTGCGACCTCTGGTACAGTTATTAGTGTTGCGGTTTCCCTAGTACTTCTTGGATTTCTGTATTTTGGTTTTCAAAGAGGATTTCGCAGACAGATTGCAAGGGATAAAAGCGGCAGACCGGATTCTGATCAGGCAATTTATACTGCCATTCTTGTGACAATCCTTCCGGTTATTTTAAGTACACTG
This sequence comes from Marvinbryantia sp., assembly GCA_050944495.1. GTDB lineage: Bacteria > Bacillota > Clostridia > Lachnospirales > Lachnospiraceae > Marvinbryantia. The sequence continues at coordinate 13,322 of JBMNRF010000019.1, read as the reverse complement.
ATCTATAATCTGACTCCGATTCTGGATCAGACGATTTTTAATAATATTCTGGCAGGACAGGGTTATACCAATGAGCAGTATAATACTATCTATGGTATTTACAGCGGTAAATTTTATGTATTGATGAATGTGCCTTTGGTGTTGGCTTCTTCTCTGGCACCGTCTGTCGTACCGGCACTTTCCGCAGCAATGATTAACGGAGACTTCCGTGAGGCGAAACTTAAAGTGCGTACAGTAATGCGTTATACTATGATTATCACGATCCCATGTGCAGTCGGTCTTGCAGCGCTTGCTTCTCCGATCATGTATCTGGTATTTAACGACCGCAATCAGCTTCCGGCAGGAATTATGCAGGCTGGTTCACTGATGATTGTATTGTTTGCAATGTCCACTGTTTCTACGGCGGTGCTGCAGGGAATGAGCCGTATGAAAGATCCGGTGCGTAATTCTGCGATCGCTCTAGTGATCCATATTCTAGCGTTGGTACTGTTCTTAAAACAGTTTCGTCTGAATATTTACGGTGTTGTCTATGCAAACACATTGTTTGCGTTTGTTATCTGTGTGCTAAATTCTATGTCGATCAAGCGTCATCTGCACAACCGTCAGGAGATTAAGAAGACATTTTTGATTCCGCTGATCGCAGCAGCATTTATGGGACTGGCAGCACTTGGGGTTTATTGGGGTGTGAATTCTCTGCTTCGTTTACTCTTTATTGATTATGCATCGAATGCAATCGCCTGTGTACTGGCGATTCTTACCGCAATTCTGGTGTATGTATTCTTCCTTGTACGCTTGAGAGGTATCCGTGAAAGCGAGATTCTCGCTTTGCCGAAAGGGGAGTTACTCGTTGGAATTCTTCGTAAAATCAGGTTTTTATAAAATTTTTGATAGAAAGACAGGTTATTTGTTTGAACTTTAGAGAACGCTTAAAAGAGAAAAAACGTATTATCATTAAAATCGGTTCTTCTTCCTTGACGCATCCGGCAACCGGGGCTCTTGATCTGACGAAACTGGAAGTTTTGGTACGGGAGATCAGTAATATCCGCAATATGGGAAAAGAAGTGGTGCTGGTATCTTCAGGAGCGATTGCGGTCGGAAGCAGAGCGGTTGGTTTTGAAAGGAAACCAAATATCATTGCTGAAAAACAGGCCTGTGCGGCGATCGGACAGGCTAAGCTGATGATGATTTATCAAAAGCTTTTTTCTGAATATGGACAGATGGCTGCGCAAATCCTGTTGACCAAATATACGGTTTCCAATCCGGTAAGTCGGGAAAATGCTGTTAACACCTTTGAGGAGTTGTTAAAGCTTGGCGCAATTCCAATTGTCAACGAAAATGATACTATTTCCACAGATGAAATTCAGTTCGGTGACAATGATGCTCTCTCTGCTATGGTTGCATCCCTGATTGGTGCAGATCTGCTGATCCTTCTTTCGGATATTGACGGTCTTTTTACGGATGATCCGCATCAGAATCCGAACGCACAGTTTATCGATCTGGTTGAGGAACTGGATGCACATCTGATGGAGATGGGGAAGAGTACAAGCAGCAGCAAGGTGGGAACCGGAGGCATGAGTTCGAAATTGTATGCGGCACAGATTGCTACCAGTTCCGGCGCAGATATGATTATTGCCAACGGCGCAGATTTTCATATCATTCATAAATTGATGCAGGGACATAATCTGGGAACGCTTTTTGTGGGAAAGACCGATCACAGCTTTTCCCTGGTTTGTTACCTGGAAAAAAATAATCCACATAAATAGAAAGTGAAACAATATGGGAATTACAGAACAACAGATTCAAAGAATCAATGAACTTGCAAGAAAATCAAAAGCAGAGGGGCTGACAGACGCAGAACTGCAGGAACAGGCGGTACTTCGACAGGAATATATCGCTTCGATTCGTGCAAATCTGCGTGCACAACTGGACAATATTGATGTTCAGAATCCAGACGGCAGTGTCACAAACCTTGGAGAAAAGTTCAGGAATAGGACAACACATGGAAAAAAAGGAAATTAGAAAAGAAATCTTTAAAAGAAGAAAAATGACAGATGCTGCGGTCAGCGAAAAAAACAGCCGTATCATCTGCCAAAAGATTATGGAAACGGAGGCTTTTTTATATGCTTCCGTTATCTATGTTTATATGGACTATAATGGAGAAGTGTCCACAAAACCGTTGATTGAAGAGGCCTGGCGTATGGGCAAGAGAGTCGCTGCGCCAAAAGTGACTGGACCTGGCGAGATGAAGTATTATTATATTTCTGCATACGGGGATGTGGCACCTGGTTATTTTCAGATTCCGGAGCCAGTGACAGAAATAGAGGCAAATGATGAAGAAGCGCTTTTGATTGTCCCTGGTGTGGCATTTGATAAAAACCGTCATCGCTGCGGATATGGGCAGGGATTTTACGATCGTTATCTGGCACAGCATACAAAACACACGACAATTGCTGTGGCCTTTGATTATCAAATGGTCGATGAAGTTCCGGCAGGTCCATATGATATCTTTCCACAGAAGCTGATAACGGAAAAGGAGGTCTACGCATGAAAAATAATACGACATTGACAGAAATCGGAGCACGTGCCAAAACAGCCAGTCGAATCCTTGGCACAATGGATGCTGTCAAAAAAAATCAGGCGCTTCTCGCTACAGCAGAATTACTGATAAAAAAACAAGATGAACTTCTTTATGCAAATGATGAGGATATTCGAAATGCCATAGCGAATGGTATGAAAGCAGGAATGGTGGATCGCTTGAAACTGACTCCGGAGCGTATAAAAGGAATGGCAGAAGGATTATGTCAGATTTCAGAACTGGAGGATCCAATCGGTGAAGTGATGGGGATGAAGCGCAGGCCAAACGGATTGCTCATCGGACAGCAGAGAGTTCCGCTTGGAGTAATCGGCATCATTTATGAGTCCAGACCGAATGTGACTGCAGATGCGTTCGGGCTTTGCTTTAAGACCGGGAACGCTGTTATCTTAAAAGGCGGCAGCGATGCGATTCAGTCTAATATTGCGATTATAAAGGTAATCCGTGAGGCGTTAAAAACCTGCGGTATAACAGAGGATGCTGTAATTCTTTTAGAAGATACCAGCCGGGAGACAACAGAGCACTTTATGAAATTGAATGAATATGTGGATGTGTTAATCCCGCGCGGCGGAGCAGGACTTATTAAAGCAGTTGTCAATAACAGCACGATCCCGGTCATTGAGACAGGCACCGGAAACTGTCATATTTTTGTTGATGAAAGCGCCGATATCAATATGGCAGTTAATATCATTTATAATGCAAAGACGCAGCGTATTGGTGTCTGCAACGCCTGTGAATCCCTTGTGGTACATGAAAAAATTCTTCAAAAGCTGCTGCCGGCTTTACAAAAAAAACTGTCAGAGAAACAAGTGGAACTGCGCGGAGACACATATGTTTGTGAAACAATTCCAAATGTAACTTTAGCAGTGGAAGAAGACTGGGGTACGGAATATCTTGACTATATTCTATCAATAAAAACCGTTTCTTCTTTAGATGAAGCGATCGAGCATATTAATCATTATAATACCGGTCATTCCGAGGCGATTATTACTGAAAATTATGAAAATGCACAGAAATTTTTAAATGAGATCGATGCGGCAGCCGTTTATGTGAATGCTTCAACCCGATTTACGGACGGTTTTGAATTCGGTTTTGGCGCGGAAATCGGCATCAGTACACAAAAACTCCATGCCAGAGGACCGATGGGGCTCTTGGCTTTGACATCCACAAAATATATTATTTACGGAAACGGACAGATTCGTCCGTAGGGGAGCTTATGAATACAATTCAAATAGATTATGAAAAAGAATTTAAGATGATTGACTTATCAATGACGCCTCCGGCAGAGGAACCGAAGCGACAGTATTATTTTATGAAAAAATGTCGTGTGCTGGTATCTGCACTGTCCCAAAAGCTGGGACGCACGCCGACAGCTTCTGCAGTAACATTTGGCTGTCAGATGAATGCAAGAGATAGTGAAAAGCTTACTGGTATTTTGGAAATGGTTGGTTATGAGATCGTTGAGGGTGAGGATGCAGATTTTGTGATTTATAATACCTGCACGGTGCGCGAAAATGCCAATATGCGTGTTTATGGACGGCTCGGTGTTTTAAATAATAAAAAGAAGAAAAATCCACATATGATGATCGCTCTCTGCGGTTGTATGATGCAGGAGCCGGAGGTTGTGGAAAAGATAAAAAAAAGCTATCGGTTTGTGAACCTAATCTTCGGCACGCATAACATTTACAAGTTTGCGGAACTTCTCTGTGAAAGCCTTGAATCCGACCGCATGATCGTTGACATTTGGAAAGATACGGATAAGATTGTTGAAAATCTTCCGGTCGAACGAAAATTTCCGTTTAAATCAGGTGTAAATATTATGTTCGGCTGCAATAATTTCTGCAGCTATTGCATTGTTCCTTATGTACGAGGAAGAGAACGCAGCCGCAGTCCACGGGAAATTATCCGTGAAATTGAACGCCTGGTGGACGATGGTGTGGTGGAAATTATGCTTTTAGGACAAAATGTAAATTCATATGGTAAAAATCTGGATGAACCAATCACCTTTGCACAGCTTTTACGTGAAGTGGAAAAGATTGAGGGATTGCAGCGTATCCGTTTTATGACTTCACATCCGAAGGACTTATCTGATGAATTAATTGAAGTAATGGCATCTTCTGAAAAGATCTGCCGTCATATGCATCTTCCTTTGCAGTCTGGCAGCAGCCGTCTGTTAAAAATCATGAATCGTCGTTATACAAAAGAGCAGTATCTGACACTGGTAGATAAGCTGCGCACAGCGATTCCGGATATTTCCCTGACAACAGATATTATCGTTGGATTTCCGGGTGAAACAGAAGAGGATTTTGAGGAAACACTGGATGTAGTGAGAAAAGCGCGTTATGACAGTGCATTTACGTTTATTTATTCAAAACGTACGGGAACACCCGCTGCTGCAATGGAGGATCAAGTTCCGGAGGAAATTGTAAAAGAACGTTTTGACCGGCTGCTTGAGGAAGTGCAAAACATTTCACGCGAGATGGCAGGACGTCATACCGGACAGACAATGCCGGTTCTGGTTGAGGAGGTAAACAATCATGATTCGCATTTGCTGACCGGCCGTCTTGACAATAACCTGCTGGTACATTTCCCGGGTGATTCTTCTCTGATCGGTCAGATTGTAAATGTGCACTTAAAAGAGTGCAAAGGATTTTACTATATGGGAGAAATGATATAAATTAAAGTTCCTGAAAATTTAATGAAATTTATGTTGCTTTTGCATATAGGAATCATGTATAATTACGGCAGAGTGAGTTGGAAAATTTTCCACTTTACTAATGAGGACAGCAAGCAGCATATGCAGCTACTGTCAAAAATATTTAAAAGAGAGGTTAATGGAAATGGCAAAGATCGATTTAACGAAGTACGGTATTACCGGAACGACAGAAATTGTGTACAACCCTTCCTATGACGTTCTGTTTGAAGAAGAGACCAAACCGGAGCTGGAAGGCTTTGAAAAAGGTCAGGTTAGTGAACTGGGCGCAGTAAATGTAATGACCGGTATTTATACAGGACGTTCTCCGAAAGACAAATTCATCGTTATGGATGAAAATTCTAAAGACACTGTATGGTGGACAACAGACGAATACAAAAATGATAACCATCCGGCATCCCAGGAAGCATGGGATACCTGTAAAAACATCGCACTCAAAGAGCTCTCTGACAAGAGACTGTTTGTTGTAGATGCATTCTGTGGTGCTAATGCTGATACACGTATGGCAATTCGTTTTATCGTGGAAGTTGCTTGGCAGGCACACTTTGTAAAGAACATGTTCATCATCCCGACAGATGAAGAACTGGAAAACTTTGAGCCGGACTTTGTAGTTTACAATGCATCCAAAGCAAAAGTAGAAAATTACAAAGAACTGGGTCTGAATTCTGAAACTGTTGCAATGTTCAATATTACCAGCCGTGAGCAGGTTATCCTGAATACATGGTATGGCGGTGAAATGAAGAAAGGTATGTTCTCCATGATGAATTACTATCTGCCGCTGAAGGGCATCGCTTCCATGCATTGCTCCGCGAACACAGATATGAACGGTGAGAACACAGCTATTTTCTTTGGTCTGTCTGGAACAGGTAAGACTACACTTTCTACAGATCCGAAACGTCTTCTGATCGGTGATGACGAACATGGCTGGGATGACAATGGTGTATTCAACTTTGAAGGCGGATGCTATGCAAAAGTTATCAACCTTGACAAAGATTCTGAACCGGATATCTATAATGCGATCAAGAAAAATGCTCTTCTTGAGAATGTTACTCTCGACAAAGAAGGCAAGATTGATTTTGACGATAAGAGCGTAACAGAGAACACTCGTGTATCTTATTCGATTAATCATATTGAAAAAATCGTTCGTCCGGTATCTGCAGCTCCGGCAGCAAAGAATGTAATTTTCCTGTCTGCAGACGCATTTGGCGTACTTCCGCCGGTATCTATCTTGACACCGGAACAGACAGAGTACTATTTCTTGTCTGGATTTACTGCAAAACTGGCTGGTACAGAACGTGGTATCACAGAGCCGACACCGACTTTCTCCGCATGTTTCGGACAGGCATTCCTGGAACTACATCCGACAAAATATGCAGAAGAGTTGGTTAAGAAAATGCAGGCAAACGGCGCGAAAGCATATCTTGTAAACACAGGATGGAACGGAACAGGGAAACGTATCTCCATCAAGGATACACGAGGAATCATTGATGCGATCCTGAATGGCGATATTGGTAAAGCTCCGACTAAGAAAATCCCGTACTTCAACATTGAAGTTCCGACAGAACTTCCGGGAGTAGATACAAATATTCTTGACCCGCGTGACACCTATGCAGATGCTGCACAGTGGGAAGAAAAAGCAAAAGACCTGGCTGGAAGATTTATTAAGAACTTCGCAAAATATGAAAGCAATGAAGCTGGTAAAGCGCTTGTTGCTGCAGGTCCGCAGTTATAATAAATTGCATAAACGATTGACAGGACGTGAGGAATCACGTCCTGTTTATTTTGTATAGGCAATAAAAATAAACTACCTGTCATGCAGGTGTGTTCCAAAATATCTTTAGCTTCAAATAAAAATCCTCTTATTGTATAATGAGTGTAGGGATTCCAAGACAGGGAATACTTTCTATTATGACGAAATGACAGGACAGATTTGCCTGTTGAAGAATAAAAAAACAGAAAATGGAATTTCTGTTGCAGTGATTGCGGGACTTTCTATTTTGATTTATGTATTTGTACGCCGGATCGAAAATCCGGTTTCCATAGATAACGATATGTTATATTGGATTTCTTTATGGATGGGAATTGCAGCAGGGATCTTCAGTTCTATATACGGTATTGGGCGTGCAAAAAGAAAAATAGATCAGTTTGCTCGGGTTTATGCCTGCAGCCTGCAGGAAAAACAGGAAATTGCAAAGCAGAACCACAAATGGTTTTTTACCTATATTTTTTTGCTTACTGCTATGACTGCCGTTTGTGCTGTCGGCCGTTTTCTGATGATCTGGGTTGTTCCATCCGTTCTGGTATATGCTTTTTTTCATTTCTTAATGTGTATGCTGACAGTTTTGCTGATTGGAGCATTTGTGGGCAATCATCCCCTGAAGGGGTGGAAGCTGGTCGATAAAATGAGAAAAGGGAAGATTTGAAATTCAATTATTCCGATAAAGATATGGATATCTGAAAAACAGTTGGAGGTGCTATATGAAACGAGAATTAGGAATTGCCAGATGCGGGCTTGCATGTTGTTTATGCTCAGAAAATGTTGCATGTAACGGATGTGACTCAAAGGAATGTCCGGATCATGATTTTTGCGAAAACAGAAAATGTTCGATGAAGAAAGAACTGACACATTGCTATAAATGTGAAGAAAGTTGTCAAAAGGGATTACTTAGCAAAATAAAACCATATACGTTTACTTTATTCGCGAAAAAATATGGAGAGGAAACACTTTTGGACTGCCTGGAAAGAAATGAGAAAAATGGAATTGCGTATCATCGAGAGGGCATCCATGGTGATTATGATGAATTTGAGAATGTAGAAAAGCTTATGGAATTTATTATGACAGGCAGACGAATTTAATAAAAACAGAAGACAAACGTCAGAATACCACACATCATAATCATCCAAATGCAGACGATGCAACAGGCGCACATGGATATCATACAACATCCAGTACCGCATATTATGTTACCTTCCAAATAAAAAGCGGTGACAGGATGGAAATGGCAGTATCCGGCATAGAATATGGAATGATCGCAGAGAAAGATGAGGGAAAACTGACCTTTCAGGGAACAAGATACTTGTCATTTGACAGGAATTTGGAGGAACAGAAATGATTTATAATCTAATGTATATAGAATTAAAAACAGGATATTCCGATGACGGTCCGGCATGGATTGGATATGTAAAAACTTCAAAAACGAAAAAGACGATTTACTTTAATGACCATGCTTTTCAGAAGAGTAATGGCGCTTATTCAAATTATATAGATATTGAAAACGGCGATGAATACTGGATTTCCGGTTTAAAAAAGAAAGAGAGCAACCGGCACTGGGCAGGACGTGGCAAAATAATGATCGACCGCAGAGCTGTAAATGAATATCTTTCATTAATTGGAGAAAAGGAATTGCCATTAAATTTGTTTGAAGTAGTTGAGATAGAAGACAGATTCCCGATAGAAAGAGTAAATGCGTTGTTGAACGAAAAGGAATAAATAAATTTTTGCCGGCCCATGTTAAAAACAAAAATAGTAAATCAGGTATCAAATGGGTACAGGAGGAGATGGAGATGAATATGGAACTGAAAAAAGTATGGATGTCCTCGGAAACGGAGAAAAAAAGCCGATATGGATATCGGGCTGTAGGTGGAATATTAGGAATTGTATTATTAATGACAGCTTTGTTTTTTTCTGGAAACGCTTTCTTGCCTTCTATAGGAATACCCCGAAAATGGTTTTCTTTACTCTTGATTTGTTTTGTTACATTGCTTGGAATTGTACTGTCTGCGCGGCTGGGACGGCGCGGGATGCAGGATGCCATGATTTTCTTTCTTACAGAAGATGACCGTTTATGGATCATGGATGCCCGTGGTCTGTCCAATCACAGACATGGATTTTGGGGATTTGCTGCCGGAAGTATGGAAACTCAGGAGTTTTTACGTAAGCAGGGGAAACAGCCGTTTTTGCCAAAAGGAGCAGATGAGATCCTGAAGGTTATGAATATCAAAGAAATCCGCTATATATCCTATTCAGTGGAACCATTTTTGCAGGCTGTGTAATCCTATGTGTTCTGAACCATCCGGTTGTAGCCAGAATGTCCGGAGAGATTTATTTTCCCTGTATGGGAGCTTCTTTGATAGCGTTTTGTATTTTGCTTTATTTTATTATCCGTCAACGAAGAGGCGAATAAGATTTCTTACCCTAATTTACCTGTACTGAATCAGATCCTTAGCAGAAAGCAGCTGGAGCAGTTATTAGAGGGAGAACACTTTGAACCAATCGTGTTTGAAGATGCAGCCATGAAACAGTATCTTGAAATTTATCGAAGCCAGAACTGGATGTTAATTGGAGGGAAATTACTCTCAAAAAAGCTTGCTTTATGGGTTACAATGAATCGTTCCAGAAATGATACTTCCCTGAATGTTACAAAAATCCGGAAGGACTATATCCGGACCTTTTCACCGCCGGATACCCGAAAGAAAAAACGAAGCAGGCAGGAGCGGAAGTAGAGGGTAATATTGCCTTTTTGAGGCTTGGTATATTTAGGGGGAGAAAGAGTAATCTAGATGTTATGCAGGGAGAAATCTCTGTCGCAATTTTTTTGAAAAAGGTCTTGTTTGTGACGCAGCGTAATGATGTATAATAATACATTATGGGAGACATATAATTATGGCAAAACTGAGGAAAAGCCAGTTGATGGCCGGACAAAACAAGGAAAGGAGCTACGCATGAATAAAATTTTGATTATAGATGATGACAGAGAACTGTGCGCTTTGATTAAACGCAGCGTACAAGCGGAGCATATAGAAGCTGATTTTTGTAATACCGGAAAAGAGGGCTTGCAGAAATTAAAAGAGCAAGAGTACCAGCTTGTGGTGCTGGATGTGATGATGCCCGGTATGGATGGCTTTGAAACATTGGAAGAAATCCGTAAAGAGAATAGCCTGCCGATTTTGATGTTCACATCCAAAAATGACAGCGTTTCTAAAGTGCGGGGGTTACGGGCCGGGGCAGACGATTATCTGACAAAACCGTTTGATATGGATGAACTGATTGCCCGTATTGTGTCCCTCATCCGCCGCTACACCCGCTTCAATCAGCAAGCCGGAGCCATGCAAAAACTGGATTTTGACGGATTGCAGATTGACCTTGAAAATCGGTCCATTACTACGGACAACGGCACTTTTGAACTTCCGCCAAAGGAATTTGATCTGCTCTTGTACTGTGCAAAACATCAGGGAAAGATTTTAACCAAACAGCAGATTTATGAAGAAGTTTGGGGCGAAGAATATTTCTATGATGACAGCAACATTATGGCGATCATCAGCCGGCTTCGCAAAAAATTAGAAGTCAATCCTTCCAGTCCAAAGTATATCCAAACGGTCAAAGGAATCGGCTACCGCTTTAATAAGGAGGTGTAGCCGGTATGGAGAGCATTGTTTTTCTGTCCATTTTGATTGCTGTTTTGGCTGTGCTGACTTCCATCGTTCTCATTCGGCGCGTAAAAAGGCAGATCGCAGAAATGACCGACGCTCTGACTGATGTGAAAAACGGAAATGGCAATCGGCGTATTCTGTCTGCAGCAAATGAACTGACAGCACCTCTTGCCTATGAAATCAATGAGATCATTGTGTCCTATGAAAACAGACTTTCGATTGTCCGGCAGACAGAAGAAACCAACCGCCAGCTTATGACGAGCCTTTCCAACGATGTCCGGACACCTCTTACCACCCTGATCGGGTATCTTGACGCCGCACATAAAGGACTGGTCACAGGAAAAGACCGGGAGGATTATATTGAAACCGCCCGCCGGAAAGCCCATGATTTGAAAGAGTATATTGATGTACTCTTTGACTGGTTCAAGTTAAATTCCGACGAGTTTGCTTTGGAAATCCAGAGCGTTGAGGCCGCAGAGCTGACAAGAAATATCCTGATCGACTGGATACCCATATTTGAGGATAAACAGGTCGATTATGATATTGATATTCCTGAACAGCCTGTCCGGGTAAGATTGGATATGGACAGCTATATGAGGATCCTTAATAATCTTATTCAAAATGTAATCGCTCACAGCCATGCGGACAAAATTAAAATTGTCCTGTCAAAGCAGGGAGATAACATGGAGTTACTGCTGGCGGATAATGGAGTGGGAATTGAAAAAGAAGATTTAAAACACATATTTGAACGGCTTTATAAATGTGATAAAGGCCGCTCCGAAAAAGGCAGCGGCCTTGGCCTTTCTATTGTCCATCAGCTTGTAGAAAAGATGGGTGGAAGCATAACAGTTGAAAGTGTACCGGGAAAAGGAACTGAATTTATGTTGCTTTTTCCTTTGGAGATTTAAGCGGGTTCCCGTCCTTGCGGCGGGAACCCTTGTCATTTTGACCGGATTCCAAATTGCAAGGTTCATGCAAGGTTGCGGCAAGGTTAATGCAAGGTTGGCGTGATAGAATACCTTACAGAACAGGAGGTTTGAATATGAACACAAATTATATCATTGAAACAAAAAATCTGACGAAGCAATACGGCTCACAAAAGAGTGTGGCTGACTTAAATATCCATGTGGAACGTGGGAGAATTTATGGTCTGCTGGGGAGAAACGGCGCCGGGAAAACCACAACCATGAAGATGCTGCTGGGCTTAACGAAGCCGACTTCCGGTGAGATTAAAATCTGGGGAAAGCCTTTGCAGGGGAATGAAACAAAATTGCTGCCCCGCATCGGCAGTCTGATCGAGTCCCCCGGCTTTTACCCCAATCTGACCGGTTCAGAGAACCTGCGTATCTTTGCCACTCTGCGGGGTGTACCAAACAACCATGCCATCAAAGACGCTCTGGATCTGGTAGGACTGCCCTACAAAGATAAAAAGCTCTTTTCCCAGTATTCTTTAGGCATGAAACAGCGGCTTGCCATTGCTCTTGCCGTTATGCATGATCCGGAGCTTTTGATTTTGGATGAACCGATCAACGGTCTTGATCCCATTGGTATTGCAGAAGTACGCTCCTTTATTCGGGAGCTTTGCGATGCAAAAGGAAAAACCATTTTGATCTCCAGCCACATTCTTTCGGAGATTTCCCTGCTGGCTGACGATATTGGAATTATCGACCACGGTATGTTGCTGGAAGAAGAAAGTCTTGCCGAGCTGGAGCAAAAGAGCAGTAAGCATATCCGTTTTACGATCTCTGATACTGCACAAGCGGCAAGAATTTTGGAACATAATTTCCATGAAAACCATTTCTCCATACAGGATGATCACAATCTGCGCCTGCACAATCTTAATCTGCCTGTCGGGAAGATTGTAACTGCCTTTGTAGAAAACGGACTGGAAGTATCGGAGGCCGCAACTTCAGAAGAAAGTCTTGAAGATTACTTCAAGCGTGTAACGGGAGGCGAGGGAATTGCTTAAACTGATGAAATGCGAATTTATGAAATTGAAACGCAAGCCGCTGGTATTTATTTCCGTATTCCTTTCTACCTTACTTCCATTGGCTTATGCTATTTTTCTGGCAGATGCGGCCACGGATGTGGATGCTACGAACAATATGATGGCAGGGTTGTTCCAGCTCAGCGCATATCTTTTTTTGATGCCGCTTCTTGTGATACTGGCTTCCAATCTGCTGTTTGAGGAGCTGGACAATGACACGCTGAAAAACCTTGTTACCATACCGGTGGACAGAACGAAGCTGGTACTTTCCAAGATGCTGGTTTTACTTCTGTTTGCCATTGGCTTTATGGCGGCTGGAGCATTGGTGATTCTGGCGGTTTTGCTGATCCAGGGATGGAATCCGGTGGGGTTCTGGAAATTGTTTCAGGTAGGGATAGGAGAGGGTGTGATCATGTGGGTCGGCGCACTCCCCTGTATTTTGATCGTCGTCCTTCTTGATAAAAACTATATTGTGTCGGTCGTGATAACCTTTTTCTATACCATTTTGAATTATCTTCTCACCAACAACGATGCTTTTCTGACACAGCCTTTTGGTCTGAATGCCGGAACCTTGCTTCCGGGACCGTTGGCGTTTCGCT
>JBMNRF010000018.1:0-60256 GCA_050944495.1 Marvinbryantia sp. | reverse complement strand
GAAACCCGGCAGATGATGCAGCAGAGCATGGCAGCTTTTGGCGGCATCGCTCCAACCTATCATATAGCTCTTTTGGATAAGCCGACCATCGTTTGGGATTTTCATTCCCTGCTGCTGGGCGTACAGACGATGTTCAGTTTTATGCTGACAGACAGAGAAAACCCGATCAAGCTTTGCAGGCATTGTACCAAAGCTTTTGTCGCAAGCAGACCAAGTGCTGTATTTTGCAGCCCGCAGTGCAAGAATAAGCATAATGTTTACAAAAGCAGAGCGAGAAACAAAAGTGAAAAATAGGAAGGGAATGGATATGAACGAAGAATATGGGCTAACTCCTTATGAAACAAGGGAAATCCTGTTTTATAAAACTGATAATGGTGAAGTTCGGGTTGAAATCCTTTTATATCAGGAAAACTTGTGGCTGACGCAGGCAAAGATGGCAGAATTATTTGAAGTGCAAAAGGCGGCTATTTCAAAACATTTGAAAAATATTTTTGCATCCGGCGAATTGCAGGAAGAAGCAGTTGTTTCCAAAATGGAAACAACTGCGGCAGACGGCAAGCGGTACAATACAAGCTATTACAATCTGGATGCCATTATTGCTGTCGGATACCGTGTTAATTCTAAAAAGGCTACGATGTTCCGCATTTGGGCAAATCGAGTATTAAAAGAATTTATTATTAAAGGCTATGTGATGGACGATGCACGACTGCGAGAACCAGAAAACCTCTTTGGTAAGGACTATTTTGAGGAACAGTTGGAGCGTATTCGTGATATTCGCTCCAGCGAGCGCCGTTTTTATCAAAAAATCACGGACATTTACTCCCAATGCAGTGCTGACTATGATGTGAACAGTCCTGTTACAAAAGAGTTTTTTGCCACAGTACAGAATAAGCTTCATTACGCTGTCACTCATCATACGGCGGCTGAGATTGTTTATGGACGAGCCGATAGCACAAAACCAAACATGGGCTTGACAACTTGGAAAAATGCTCCGCAGGGGCGTATTCGCAAGTTGGATGTTTCAATCGCCAAAAACTACTTAAACGAAGAAGAAATGATAAATCTGAATGAGATCGTGACAATGTATCTGGACTATGCCGAAAGACAGGCACGGCGGGGAAACATTATGTATATGCAGGATTGGGTTAATCGTTTGGATGCGTTTCTCCAGTTCAACGAAGAAGATATTTTACATGACAAAGGCAAAGTGACCGCTGCCATCGCAAAGGCGTTTGCAGAAAGTGAATTTGAAAAATTCCGTGTTTTGCAGGATAGAACATATCAGAGTGATTTCGACCGTCTTGTGGCAAATATCGAAGAAAACAGCAAACAAACAAAATAAATCAGGAAACCCCACGCTTCCGATTTTATTGTCAGAAGCGTGGGGCTTTTGTATCAGGTTTACAGATCATATACCAATTCGTGCAGAACGATTTCTTCCGCACGGTTACGGATACTGTTCATACCCATTCTATTTGATCAGCCGCTTTGAGCGCTTCAGTTACGCCTTCCTGCTTTGCCATAGCGGAAACGATGTTTTCAATGCGTTCGTTGCAGGCTTGATCGATTTCAGCTAAATGCTTGAACAGCGTTCCCTCCAGCACATAGTTGTTGTAGAGGATTTTACGGTACTCTTTCAGATAGCTGCGGCGCATACGCCCGTATTTGCCTATCTGATATTCGCCGTCATCCGGTAAAGTAATGTTGGGAATGAAATAATCGCCCACTTGACGGTATGTACCGCCCATTTCTTCAAAGATAGTTTTCATAAAATTCAGCTCCTTTTGTGTTGATTTCCAGCGGTTATAAAGCTTTTTGACTCCTTTCTTACAACTGCTTTTCAATTCACCACAAATGAGCCGCAGTCATATGTATTAGATGGCAGAAACCACCTTTTACATATTAACTCTTGATTAACAATGCTGTTGCTGTCTCCGTCCAATGCGTCTTCTTGACTAAGACGAGCATATAATGCGGTTATCTGTTCGGGCTTATATGCATTTGCTGTCATGTTCATTCCTCCTGTAATGAACGCCCGACAGACAGGTTGCTATCTTCATTATAGCGGACCTTTTTTCCTTTGTCAGCAGGCGTTTTGACGGTTTCTGATTTTATGAGCCGCTTCATCTTTTCAAAAAGTTTTCTTTATCGTTCACTACGGAATGCTTTTCAAAATGCTAAATTTATCTCCGTTATATAAGAGAAATTTACGACTTGACAAATATCGCTCAAAACCATATAATAATTTGCAGGCAAACAAATTTGGGAGGAGTAGATTATGCAGGACAGCTATATTCAAAATACAGACATCAGCTTTCTCAATAAAAAATTAGACAATCATATTCAGCGAAAAATCCATGCTTTATATAATCGGAAAGAATTTCAGGAATGTTCTCTGATGAATATGTGGGTAGTAGACTATTTGTTTCACATGGAATTAAACCAAACCCCTGTATTTCAGAAAGATATCGAAGCAGAGTTTTCTATCAATCGTGCTACTGCGTCCAAAATGTTAACCTTAATGGAAAAGAAAAAGTTAATTAAACGGACAAATTATGCCAGCGATAGCCGTCTAAAGCAAATTGAATTAGAACCATATGGCCGAAAGCTTCAAAAAATGTGCTGCCACATAAGAGAAGAAATCGAAAATCAGCTCACTGCGTGCCTTACTGAAGAAGAAGAACAGATTTTCAAAGCCCTCTATTTGCGTATCCTTACTAATATGTGAGGAGATGCATTTTTTTCTCTAAATAGTTTGCCTGCAAACTTAAATTCAACACTACGATGGTAAGAGGAGTTAAACATTTATGAACGGTAGAGAAGATTTATTTCAAAATGCACCCATTTCAAAATTGGTTTTTCAAATGGCTGTTCCAACGGTAATTTCTTCCCTGGTCTTAGTCATTTACAACATGGCAGATACCTTTTTTATTGGACAGACCCATGACCCTTTGCAGGTTGCTGCTGTATCTCTTACGAATGCAGTATTTGTTATGTATATGGCAATCGCTCAATTGCTAGGAATCGGTGGAAGCGCCGTTATATCTATTCTTTTGGGCAAAGAAGAACGTGATAAAGCAAAAAAAGCGTCTGCGTTCTGCTTTTATGGCTCTTTGATTTTTGGAGTTATTGTTGGGACTGCTATTATCTTGTTTATGGAGCCGCTACTTACAGTACTGGGTAGTCGAAGCGACACCTATCAATATGCCAAAGATTATTTATACTATATTGCGATTGGGGCGCCTTTCATTTTGCTTGCCAATACCTTTGGTCATGCGGTAAGAGGTGAGGGTGCTTCTAAAGCATCCATGATTGGTGGAATGATTGGAACAATCGTCAATATTATTTTAGACCCTATTTTCATTTTGGTATTTCATATGGGAACTGCGGGAGCTGCGATAGCCACAGTTTTAGGAAATGTGTTTGGTTGCGTATATTACATCTACTTTTTAACAAGAAAAAGCCAGTCTATGTCTTTGAATTTTAGATACTTCAAGAGTTGCGGCCAAATTGCTGTGCGTGTATTATCGGTCGGTGTTCCAGCCGGAATTAATTCTGCACTGATGAGTATTGCGACAATATTGTTAAATAATGTGCTTGTTCCGTATGGAGATACCGCCGTAGCTGCTATGGGGATTGTAACAAAAGTTTATCTTTTTATTGTATTCGTCCATATGGGAATATCAAATGGTATTCAGCCTTTGCTGGGCTACTGCTACGGAGCCGGAAATCGCAAACGATTTATGGGGATTTTAAAATTCAGCGGTGTTTTAACCATTACATGTGGAAGCATACTGACGATTGCATATATTGTGTTCAGTAAACAAATTATGGAGGTCTTTATAGATAATTCTGAAGTTGTTCAATACGGTGTTCCCATGCTGATTGCGACTTCTTTGGCTGGTCCTGTTTTGGGACTGATGTTTCTGTCTATTAACAGCATGCAGGCACTTGACCGTCCGCTTCCGGCAACAATACTTTCTTTGTGTAGACAAGGGTTGTTCTTTATTCCATTATTGTTCATTTTGAATCAGTTATTTGGACTTAACGGAATAAGCTATACTCAGACCGTATCAGATTATCTTGCTATATTGATTGCAGTGTTTATGCTATTCTCATCGGTGAAAAAGGCATTTTCTGCGGAAAACACAATACAGAGTTAAAATGTGATATAAACTTATCCCATACGCATGAGGTTATGGAGTGATAAAGTATAGGTGTTTTGTCCAGTATGTGGAAATAAAACAAGGATAAAGATACGAGAAATTACCGAATTAAAATATTTTCCATTGTATTGCCCTAAATATAAGCAAGAAACCTTAATTAATGTTTTGAAATAATCGCCGTTTTCCTTTTCAAAACAAGAAATACGGAAAGCGTATTAAAGTCGTCCATTTTTAGGGATATGGCGGTATCAAGGAAGTATCGTTATGTCCCTTTTTTGTATTTGTAATCTTGTTTCATTGTTAAAAAAGTCTATTCCATACAACGGGATTTTGCGACCATAGAGATGAATACACAAATCATCATAATTACTTAAATAATTCATATTTCCAAAATGCCTATGCCGCTTCATGCTGCGCGGGCATTTTTTGTAATAGCCCCCTACTGAGAAGAAAGGGGGGTGAGAAAAATGAGCTACTCCCCAAAATATAAAGAGCATATTGAATATACTTTTGCCGCCTTTTGTAAAGTTGTTCTTCGCAACGCTGCTTTATCAGCTTATCGGGATATTGGCGGACGGCGAAAGCATGAAATCTCCCTTGACTATCTCATGTCGGAACGCTATTACAATCCGTCTGTAACAGACAATTACTTTGAAGAACAAATACAGCCGACCGCATTCAGTGTATGTGGAAAAAGCATTGAAATTGAAATTGAAAATGAACGACTGGCAAAAACATTTTCTATTTTGTCAAAACAGCGGCAGGAAGTTTTAGTATTGTATTTCTTTTTCGGATATATAGACAGGAAAATCGGAGAGAGATACGGACGAAACCGCACAACTGCAAACTATTGGAAACTGGCGGCACTGAAACAGCTAAGAAAAGAACTGGAGAGGTTGGAACATGAAGAACGAAAAGAGAATGCCTTTTGAAATCATTGAAAAGGCTGTTGCCGGAGAACCGGAAGCAATACACAATGTCGTATGTCATTACAGAGGGTATATGAAATACCTATCTGTATTTCAAGGATATTATAACGCTGATATTCAAGACAGATTGGAAGCGCAACTGATCCAGGCATTATTCAAGTATCGTTTTAAGTAGGAAGTAGCAAAGTCCGAAAACGCCGTCAAAGATAAAATAATCGCAAGCGTCCTTGACGGCGTTTCCTGTCTTTACTGCTAATCAGCCAAGAGCGTAATCGGATAAACCGCTTACGCTCTCAAAGAAGTATGGTATATTATGAATTTTTATAAAAACCAAAAACTCAAAATATAGAAAATGAATTGATGAAAATCACAATATATAGTATTTTTAAAACCATAGGAGGTTTTGCTCTTTAAAAAACAAAAGAAAACAATACTAAAAAAGAAGAAACATAGGAGAACTGGGAGTAGCAAGTCAAACCTTCTTAGATTGAAAAGACTTCAGCACCTCCAATGATGACATAAAAGAGATAGAGTTATTTAAGATACTCAAGAAAGGAAATTAAATCATCATAATTTTAGTTTTAGGAGGAAAATAATGCAACGAGATATGGACTTAATAAGAAAAATTCTATTTTATGTTGAAGAAAACTATGTGGCTGGTGGACCAGAAATACCTGTTTGTATTGATGGTTATTCGGACAATGTGATTTATGAACATTGTGTTTTAATGAGAAATGATGGTCTAATAGGAAGAACACTTGATACATCAGCATTGGAAAGTAAGTCATGTAATGTTGGTAACTTGACTTCGGAAGGTTTTGATTTACTTGATAAAATACGGACAGATACAGTTTGGAATAAAACAAAATCAGTAATAAGTGAAAAAGGGCTTCCTTTGGTCACAGGAACAATAAAAACAATATCTACTGCAATTATTACAGCGGCAGCTGAAGGGGTAACGAATTCCATATTAAAAAACAATGGTTATGTTTAAGCTAACATGGAAAATACAGGGAATTTTGCAATAACTCATGTAGTTTCAAAATATTACAAAAATATGTGGAACAAGGGCATTTCCAACAAGTCGGGAGTGTCCTTGTTTGCTTTTTCAAACGAAAAATAAAATTTTTAAGTCCTGCTTTTGATACAAGGTAATGTCGAATTATCTGATGTCAGAAAATCTAATGTCAAGTAATCCAATACTAATAGCCAGAACTATGCCATAATTTTTATTCTATATAAACGACCTTCTAAATAGTCATAGTAATGTTACGCAGTAGGGGCTGAAAAACCTTGAGGTTGGTTGATTACAAACACGAAAATATCAAGAGTAGAGGTTTTATATTCGGACGCTTAAAAATGAGGTTCTACTGCGTAACAATGAGGATATAGAAAAACAGAGAGTAGACCACTTTAGAAAGTGATTAACTCTCTGTTTGAAACCTGTCTGTCAGCGTTAGTGATAAGTTGTTGTGAATACTTCCTTATCAGCGTAAAATCAAGGGGTTCAGGGCTTTTTGGTTTGTGTGGATGATTAGAAATAAGCAACAAGTGAATCAAAATGGTACACAATGTATTTGCATGATAAATATTGAAGAAAGGAGCACGCTGCATTTCTACTATTTAAGTTTCTGTCAATGTGTATTCTGTATATGGTGGTATTTCCGGAAATACTTGACGTGTAAGCAGTCCGCTTTCTTCCATAGAACATAAATTTGCAGTCAGAACTTTTTTATTATCGAAAACAATTCTTCAAAAAATTCATCCTTTTTTTATAGTCATTCGGCACAGCCTGTGTTATGATGAAAAGCAAATGGAGGAAGAAGAAATGTTGAAAAACAAATATGTTATCTGGTTTGCAGGGATTTTTGCCTTGTTTTTGGGAATGAAGTACTGGGATGGCATGATAGGGCTGATCGGTCTGGTGATTTCGGCAGCGCATCCGCTGATTCTTGGTGTGATCATAGCGTATATGGTCAACATCCTGATGTCTTTTTATCAGCGGCTGCTGTTTAGAAAGTCAGATGGCCGGAGATTCAAAACACCTGTCTGTATGGTTTTGGCATATGTCACTTTGAGTGGAATTGTGATCTTTGTAATCGGCCTGGTTTTGCCGGAGCTGCTGAAATGTATCCAACAGCTAACGAAAAATGTCCCGGTATTGTTCGAGTCTATCACGGAATATATTACTAATCAGGAAAAAATAGAACCATTAATGGAAGAACTTGGCATCACGGAGCAGATGATTAATGATAAAATGCCGGATATTGCAAATATGATTGCGACTGGACTTGGTGCAGCTGCGCAGTCTTTTACGCTGATGCTGGGATCTGTTGTTTCTAAAGTGATTACTTTTGTGATTGCGGTCATTTTTTCTATTTATCTGCTGCTGGGAAAAGAACGTTTGGAACGGCAGCTCAGAGATCTGATGACAGTATATCTGCCCAAATGGTCCGGAGAGATTGTTTATATCTGCAGTGTATTGAATCATAGTTTTCACAATTACATTGTCGGACAGTGTACGGAGGCAGTGATTCTTGGCGGGCTTTGCATGATCGGAATGTTTATTTTCCGATTCCCATATGCGATGATGATCGGCACGCTGATTGGTTTTACCGCACTGATCCCGATTGCAGGCGCTTATATCGGCGCAATAGTAGGCGCTTTGTTGATCGTGACGATTTCACCGTTTAAAGCATTTACTTTTATCATTTTTCTAACGATTCTGCAGCAGTTAGAAGGAAATTTAATTTTCCCGAAGGTAGTTGGTAAATCAATCGGACTGCCGGGTATGTGGGTACTGGCAGCTGTGACGATCGGCGGCAGTGTGATGGGAATCGGTGGAATGCTGATTGCGGTGCCGTTGTTTGCGTCAATATATAAACTGATAAAGAACGATGTGGAGAGAAGAAAATTGCAGAAAGCATCTGCGAATGTGGAAGTAAAGTAGCAGATTTTTGACAGAACAGTGTGGAAGAGTTATACTGAGAGAGAAAACGGTATTACGTTTTGAAAAAGGGAGGGAGATTATGGATATTGTATGTTTGGATCTGGAAGGCGTGCTGGTGCCGGAGATCTGGATTGCGTTTGCGGAAGCGAGCGGCATCCCGGAACTGACGAGGACGACACGCGATGAGCCGGACTATGATAAGCTGATGAAGTGGCGTCTCGGGATTTTAAAAGAGCATAAGCTGGGATTAAAAGAGATTCAGGAGACAATCGCAACGATTGATCCGATGCCTGGAGCAAGAGAATTTCTTGATGAACTGCGCAGCCTTACACAGGTGATTATTATCAGTGATACTTTTACAGAATTTGCAAAACCATTGATGGAAAAGCTCGGATGGCCGACGATTTTCTGTAATTCGCTGGAAGTAGCGGAAGACGGGGAAATCACCGGATTTAAGATGCGTACTGAAAATTCGAAGTTGAGCACAGTAAAGGCACTGCAGTCAATCGGTTTTGATACGATTGCAAGTGGTGACAGTTATAACGATCTGGGGATGATCAAGGCGAGTAAGGCCGGATTCCTCTTTAAGAGTACCGAGCAGATCAAGGCGGATCATCCGGAACTTTTGGCTTTTGAAACATATGAAGAATTGATGACGGCAATCAAACAGGCGTTGGTATAAATAAAAGAAAATTCAACAGACGTAAAATCCGCGGGGATTCTGCATGGCAGATGATCTCCGCGGATTTTGATATAGAAAAGAGAAATTTCTTTAAGAAAACACTTGACAAATACCTGCAGGGGGTATATCTTGTAAATAGAACAGATACCCGTATAGGGTATAAGAAGGAGAAGATAATATGGAAGAAAACAGAGAGGATTTCTGTTATTGCAGTGAAAAACGTAAAACACGTACGGACAAGGAGTACCGTGATTTGATGAATCGCTTAAAGCGTATCGAAGGACAGGTACGCGGCATTCAGGGAATGCTGGAAAAGGACGCTTACTGCATCGATATTCTGATGCAGGTTTCGGCGGTCAATGCGGCTTTAAATAGTTTTAATAAAAAACTGTTGGCGAATCATATTCAGACATGTGTTGCAGATAATATCAGAAACGGAAATGATGATGTAATTGAAGAACTGGTCAATGCACTTCCGAAATTGATGAAATAGTTGGAATATTATATAAAAAGAGATGAGGTGAGTCCTATGGAACAATATAATGTGACCGGTATGAGCTGCGCTGCCTGCAGCGCCCGCGTGGAAAAAGCGGTCGGGAAAGTGCCGGGAGTGACAAGCTGTTCGGTCAGTCTTTTAACTAACTCTATGGGGGTAGAAGGAACGGCGGACGCACAGCAGATTATTCAGGCGGTTGAGGAGGCGGGATATGGCGCTGCATTAAAAGGAGCCGGCAATCCAGCCGGGGTTTCGGCACAGACCCCAGACTATGAAAGCGTTTTGGAGGATAAAGAAACACCGCGCATGAAACGCCGTTTGATCGCTTCTTTGGCACTGCTGCTTCCGCTGATGTATGTTTCGATGGGACATATGATGTGGAATTGGCCGCTTCCGCGGATTTTGGCGGATAACCATGTGGCAATGGGACTGATACAGTTGCTTTTGACGACGGCGATTATGGTGGTCAATCAGAAATTTTTCATCAGTGGATTTAAAGGACTGCTTCATAAAGCGCCGAATATGGATACGCTGGTAGCGCTCGGTGCGGGCGCGTCCTACGGATACAGTGTTTACGCGTTGTTTGCCATGACGGATGCGCAGATGCGTGCAGATACGGTCGGCGTGATGGGCTTTATGCATGAATTTTATTTTGAATCGGCGGCGATGATATTAACACTGATTACTGTTGGGAAAATGTTGGAAGCGCGCTCTAAGGGAAAAACGACAGACGCATTAAAAAGCCTGATGAAGCTGGCTCCGAAAACGGCGACAGTTATCCGAAACGGCGTGGAAACAGAAGTCGGGATTGAGCAGGTACGCATCGGGGATCAGTTTGTAGTACGTCCGGGAGAAAATATTCCGGTGGATGGAATGGTATTGGACGGGATAAGCGCAGTCAATGAATCAGCGCTGACCGGAGAGAGCATTCCGGTGGATAAGGCAAAAGGGGATATGGTTTCTGCGGCAACCTTAAATCAGTCAGGCTTTTTGCGTTGTGAAGCAACGCGTGTCGGACAGGACACTACTCTTTCTCAGATTATTCAGATGGTCAGTGATGCGGCTGCGACAAAAGCGCCGATTGCAAAGGTAGCAGATCGGGTTTCTGGCGTATTTGTTCCGGTGGTAATCGCAATTGCTGTGGTTACGATCATAATCTGGCTGCTTGCCGGAAAGACAGTCGGATTTGCACTGGCAATGGGAATTTCTGTGTTGGTGATCAGCTGTCCGTGTGCACTTGGCTTGGCAACGCCGGTGGCAATTATGGTCGGCAACGGGATGGGTGCGAAACATGGCATTATGTTTAAGACAGCAGTTTCTCTGGAAGAGACCGGAAAAACAGAGATTGTTGCGCTTGATAAAACCGGTACGATTACAAGCGGCGAGCCGACTGTGACGGATATTGTGACAGCTGACGGTTATGCGGAAGAGAAACTTTTACAGGCAGCATTTTGTTTGGAACAGAAAAGTGAACATCCGCTGGCACGGGCAATTATTACACTTGGGCAAGATAGAAATTTGAGTAAAGAAGAAGTAGAAGCGTTTACGGCGGTAGCCGGAAATGGTTTGACCGGAATCCGAAACGGTAAAAAGCTGGCCGGAGGAAACCGGAAGTTTATTGAAAGTCAGGCGGTTATTCCGGATGCAATCCGCAATGCGGCAGAAGAAATGGCCTCCCAGGGAAAAACACCGTTGTTTTTCAGTGAGGATGGCAGGCTTATGGGAATTATCGCTGTGGCAGATGTGATGAAAGAGGACAGTCCGCAGGCAATTAAAGAATTACAAAATATGGGTATTCACGTTGTGATGCTGACTGGTGATAATGAGCGCACCGCAAAGGCTATTGGCAAACAGGCCGGTGTGGATGAGGTGATTGCCGGAGTACTGCCGGATGGAAAGGAAGCGGTGATTCGATCACTGAAAGAAAAAGGCAGAGTGACAATGGTCGGTGACGGTATAAATGATGCGCCGGCGCTCACCAGAGCGGATATCGGTATCGCGATTGGTGCGGGAACCGATATCGCAATCGACGCGGCCGATGTTGTGCTGATGAAGAGCAGATTGAGTGACGTTCCGGCAGCAATTCGTCTTAGCCGGGCAACTTTGCGTAACATTCATGAAAATCTGTTTTGGGCATTTTTCTATAATGCGATTGGAATTCCTCTGGCAGCCGGATTGTGGTATCCTTTCTTAGGATGGAAGTTAAATCCGATGTTCGGGGCAGCGGCGATGAGTTTGTCCAGCTTCTGTGTGGTGAGCAATGCGCTGAGACTGAATTTCTTTTCCATGTATGATGCGCATAAAGATAAAAAGCTAAAAAAGAAGAAAGAAAAGGAGAGTAAGACAATGGAAAAAACAATGGAGATCAAAGGAATGATGTGTGGTCACTGTGAGGCAAGAGTGAAAAAGACGTTGGAAGGAATAGAGGGTGTGCAGGAAGCGATCGTCAGCCATGAAAACGGTACGGCTGTTGTAAAAATGGCTTCCGAAGTGACAGATGATGTATTAAAGAGTGCGGTGGAAGCGCAGGATTATGAAGTGACGGCTATCCGTTAAAGTATATGTGAAAGCGGTAAGGGCGGAAAAATGATAGGATAAAACAGCGGGAAGTCTTTTTAACGGGACTTCCCGTTTTTCGCAGTGTGACAGAATGTGTAAAGTGATTGAAAGATTAGGGAGCAGCAAGTATAATAAACGTGATAATGGAAATAGGACAAGTTGTTAAAAAGCTTTAACGGATAAAAATTGATATATAGGGGAAGATAAGATGACAGAAAAATTATATTACGAAGATGCATATTGTAAAGAATTTGAGGCGGTCGTTCTTTCCTGTCGGGAAGGCAAAAAAGGCTATGAGATCGTACTGGATCGCACAGCCTTTTATCCGGAGGGAGGCGGTCAGCCGGGGGACCGGGGATGGATGTATGAAATAAAAGGGGAAAGCTGCTGTGAAAAGGCTGATGACAACTGTCAAAAGGGTGATACGGCAGATGAAGGGAACGATATCCGTATTTTGGATACGCATGAAAAAGACGGTGAGATCATTCATTACGCGGACCGGCCTCTTTTGCCGGGCGTGCGCATAACAGGGCAGATTGACTGGGATTTTCGCTTTGATCTGATGCAGAATCATTCCGGGGAGCACATTGTCAGCGGACTTATTCATGAGGCGTTCGGCTATGACAATGTTGGTTTCCACATGGGAAAGGATGTGTTGACGATCGATTTGAGCGGCGAATTGACGCGCGAACAGATGGATCTGATAGAGGAACGGGCAAATACTGTTGTATGGGCGAACGTTCCGACTGATATTGTCTGCTACACGGAGGAAGAGGCAAAGGCGGTGGAATATCGAAGTAAAAAAGAACTGCACGGAACGGTGCGCGTTGTTACTTTTCCAGGGGCGGATGTGTGTGCCTGCTGCGGTACACATGTAAAGCAAACAGGGGAAATAGGACTAATTAAGCTGCTTTCTTCAGAACGGTTTAAAGGCGGTGTGCGGTTGGAGATGCTCTGCGGCAGACGAGCCTATGAATATGTCAGTAAAATCAGCAGACAAAATTATCGGATTTCTGTGGCGCTTTCTGCGAAACCGCTTCAGACTGCGGAGGCAGTGTTGCGCTTAAAGGAGGCAGAACAGAAAACATCCCTGCGTGCCGGGAGGATGGAAGCGGAGCTGTTTGCTGCAAAAGCAAAGCAGTTGGCGGATGCCGGAGACGTATTGTTATTTGAGGAACAGCTTTCCTCTGACAGTGTGCGTCGGTTGGCTTCGGCAGTAATGGAAACCTGCGGCGGCAGATGTGTAGTTTGTTCCGGGGATGACCAGAACGGTTATAAATATGCGATCGGGCAGACAGACGGCGATCTGCGGGAGCTTGTCAGAGAATTAAACCGCTGCTTGAATGGCAGAGGCGGCGGAAAACCGTTTTTTGTACAAGGCAGCGTGATGGCATCGCGCAGCGAGATTGAAGATTTTTTTGATGCCAGATGAATAAAGGAATAGCAGAGAATAAGCAAAGAGACTTTTGGAAAGAATACAGCCAGAAGTCTTTTTTTAATATAAGAAGGCTTTCACTTTGCAACTGAACTGTAAGGGAATATACAGGAGGCAAATATGGAAGAAGCATGGCGCTCCTTTGAAGAAGGGGCATGGATAAAGGAAATTAATGTGCGTGATTTTATACAGCGAAACTATACGCCATATGAGGGGGATGAGTCGTTTCTGGAAGGACCGACGGAGGCAACAAAAAAATTGTGGGAGCAAGTGCTGGAGCTTTCCAAGGAAGAGCAAAAAAAGGGCGGTGTTTTGGATATGGACACGGAGGTAATTTCGACAATTACATCCCACGGTCCTGGATATTTGGATAAGGAGAGAGAAAAAATTGTTGGTTTCCAGACGGATAAACCGTTTAAACGTTCCCTGCAGCCTTATGGGGGTATTCGCATGGCAATAAAGGCCTGTGAGGAAAACGGTTATCAGGTAAGTCCGGAAATCGCAGATTTTTTTATGAAACATCGGAAAACACACAATGACGGCGTGTTTGACGCGTATACGCCGACGATGCGTGCCTGCCGTTCCAGTCACATTATTACGGGGCTGCCGGATGCCTACGGACGAGGGCGCATTATCGGGGATTACCGTCGTGTGGCACTTTACGGTGTGGATCGCTTGATTGCGGATAAACAACGCCAAAAAGAAAGTACTGGGGATACCATGTACTCCGAAGTGACGCGTGAACGGGAAGAATTTTCTGAACAGATAAAAGCCTTAAAAGAATTAAAGCAGCTGGGAAAGATATATGGTTTTGATATTTCCGGTCCGGCAAAAAATCTGCAGGAGGCAGTTCAGTGGCTGTATTTCGGATATCTGGCAGCGATTAAGGAGCAAAACGGCGCGGCGATGTCGCTGGGACGAACCTCGACATTTCTTGATATTTACGCACAGAGGGATTTGCAGGAGGGAACTGTGACGGAAGAAGAGGTGCAGGAGCTGATCGACCATTTTGTGATGAAGCTGCGTCTGGTAAAATTTGCGCGCACACCGGAATACAACGCGTTGTTTTCTGGTGATCCGACCTGGGTGACAGAATCCATCGGTGGAGTAGGGATAGATGGCAGAGCGCTTGTCACGAAAATGTCATTTCGATTTCTTCATACGCTCAGTAATCTGGGCACAGCGCCGGAACCGAATCTGACTGTTTTGTGGTCGCTGCGCCTGCCGGAACAGTTCAAACGCTACTGCGCAAAAATGTCTATTTTATCATCTTCGATTCAATATGAAAATGATGATTTGATGCGCGTTACGCATGGGGATGATTACGCGATTGCGTGCTGTGTTTCTTCTATGCGCGTTGGTAAAGAGATGCAGTTTTTCGGAGCGCGCGCAAACCTGGCGAAATGCCTGCTTTACGCGATCAACGGCGGTGTGGATGAAATTTTAAAGAAACAGGTAGGGCCGAAATACCGTCCGATTACTTCTGAATATCTGGAGTATGAGGAGGTGCGGGAGCGTTTTTCAGATATGATGCACTGGCTGGCAGGGGTGTATGTTAATACTTTGAATATCATTCATTACATGCACGATAAATATTCTTATGAACGACTGCAGATGGCGCTTCATGATAAAAATGTAACCAGATGGTTTGCGACTGGAATCGCCGGATTGTCGGTTGTTGCAGACTCTCTTTCTGCGATTCGATATGCAAAAGTAAAAACAATCCGAGATGAAAACGGTATTGTTACGGATTATCAGGTGGAAGGAGAGTTTCCGAAATTTGGTAACGACGATGACCGGGTGGACAGTATTGCCTATGATGTGGTGCATGAGTTTATGACGGCAATCAAATCGAATCACACGTATCGTGGCAGCATAGCCACGACATCTATTTTGACGATTACCTCGAATGTGGTTTACGGCAAGGCAACCGGGGCAACGCCGGACGGCAGAAAGGCAGGGGAAGCGTTTGCGCCGGGGGCGAATCCGATGCATAACCGTGACAGTCATGGGGCGGTAGCTTCACTTGCTTCTGTTTCAAAACTGCCGTTTATGGATGCGCAGGATGGGATTTCCAATACGTTTTCTATTATTCCGGGGGCGCTCGGAAAGGAAGACCAGGTGCTTTTCAATGAACTGCGGCTGGATGATCTGGCATTTTCTATGGAGCCGGACTGTGCCTGCGGGGAAATAAATCTGATGGCGGAAGAATTGGAAAACAGATAGCATAGGAATGAAGGAGGAAGAAAATGGAGCAGAAACAGGAAAACAAACAGAAAAATAAGCAGCAGGAAGTCAGCGCGGAGCAGGTAGATAATCTCGTTCATCTTTTGGACGGTTATACGGAAAAGGGCGGGCATCATCTGAATGTGAATGTCTTTTCAAAAGAAACGTTACTGGACGCGCAGGCGCACCCGGAAAAGTATCCGCAGCTTACCGTGCGTGTTTCCGGGTATGCGGTGAACTTCAGCAAGCTGACAAAGGAGCAGCAGGATGAAGTGATTTCTCGTACGTTTCATGGAGAACTATGAGCGTATGGAAAAGAAAGCGCTTACCGGAAGAATCCATTCTACTGAGAGCTTCGGGACCGTGGACGGTCCCGGAGTTCGTTTTGTGATTTTTTTTCAGGGATGTCCGATGCGCTGCCTTTATTGTCATAATCCGGATTCCTGGAGTCTGGCAGGCGGGAAGGAGCGCACTGCAGAAAGTTTGCTGCAAGAGTTTGCGCGCAATCGATCCTTTTATCATGGGGGCGGCATTACCGCAACCGGTGGGGAGCCGCTGCTGCAGCTGGCTTTTTTGACGGAATTATTTACAAAAGCAAAGGAAAAAGGTATCCACACTTGCCTGGATACATCCGGCATTGTTTATACGGAAAAGAAAAAGATTGTCTATGAAAAACTGTTTGCGGTTACGGATCTGGTACTTTTGGATATTAAGCACAGTTTGGCGACAGAGCACAGGAAACTGACCGGACAAAGTCAGGAACCAGTATTGGCGTTTGCGGATGCGCTGGAGCAGGCAAAAGTGCCGATGATCATTCGCCATGTGGCAGTGCCGGGAATCACGGACCGGGAAGAAGAACTGTCGCAGCTGGGGCATCTGATTTCACGATGGAGCAATGTAAAAGGACTGGATATCCTGCCGTATCACACATTAGGGAAAAAGAAATATGAGGAGCTGGGAATGGCATATCCTCTGGAGGGGATACCGGAGCTGACAAAAGAAGAGGCACGCAGAGCCAGAGAAATTGTTTTAAAGCATATGGGTGTGTAATAGTATGGATTTTTGAGGGAAATCGTTTTTGGTTAAAGATCATGCTTGCGAATTTTGCCCGGAAAAGGCATAATAAAAAATAATGCATATACTGATTACAGAGAAGAGAGGGGGATACTGTATGGAGAAATTTGTTGGTCTGCTCATACCGTTTGCAGGAACAACACTTGGCGCAGGTATGGTATTTTTTATGAGAGGAAAGATTCATCCGAAACTGGAGAAGGCGCTGCTTGGATTTGCGGCCGGTGTGATGATTGCCGCTTCTGTGTGGTCGCT
This sequence comes from Marvinbryantia sp., assembly GCA_050944495.1. GTDB lineage: Bacteria > Bacillota > Clostridia > Lachnospirales > Lachnospiraceae > Marvinbryantia. The sequence goes on along the minus strand of JBMNRF010000018.1, from coordinate 43,487 downwards.
TTTGATCCCGGGCATTGAGATGGCGCAGGAGCAGGGGAAGATTGCCTGGATCCCGGCAGCCGTTGGCTTTCTGCTGGGAATTTTGTTTTTACTTTTACTGGACACTTTTATTCCGCATCTGCATTTGAAAGGCAACAGTCCAGAGGGCGTATCCGCAAAACTGCCGCGTGCGACGATGCTGCTTTTGGCAGTGACGCTGCACAACATTCCGGAAGGAATGGCGGTTGGTGTTGCCTATGCGGGAGCAGAGGTGGCGCAGACCGGAATTACATGGGCCAGTGCGCTGGCGCTGTCTCTGGGAATTGCAATCCAGAATTTTCCGGAGGGGGCGATTATTTCTATGCCGCTTCGCAGCGAAGGCTTTAAAAAGTGGAAAGCGTTTATTTTTGGTTCTCTGTCCGGCATTGTGGAGCCGATCGCGGCATTTATCACCTTGATGTTGGCAGAAATGGTAGTACCGTTTTTGCCGTATTTCCTTTCCTTTGCGGCAGGGGCGATGATTTATGTGGTCGTAGAAGAATTGATACCGGAATCACAGGCAGGGGATCATTCTAATATCGGAACAATTGGCGCTGCGCTTGGATTTGTGGTGATGATGGTGCTCGATGTGGCACTGGGGTAGAGGATATGAAGTCTGAGAATTTGCAAAAGAAAAACTATGAGCAAGAAAGAAATACAGAAAGAGGTGCGAAATGCCGGAATTACCGGAAGTGGAAACAATACGGCGAATTTTAGATTCGCAGTTAAAAGGACAAAAGATACGTGCTGTCAGGGTGAAGCATCCGCAGGTGATCGCATATCCGGACGCGGATCGATTTTGTGAAGAATTGGCCGGACAGACTTTTTGCGGTACCGGAAGACGGGGCAAATTTATGTGCCTGTATTTGAAAAATGGGTTAAAAATCGTTCTGCATCTGCGCATGACGGGCTGTCTTCTGGTGGTGCCGCCGGAGTATCCGCGGGAAAAGCATACGCATATGGTGATGATACTGGAAAACGGAAAGGAGCTTCGTTTTTCTGATATGCGCAGGTTCGGACGATTCTGGCTGCTGCGGAAAGACGAAGAAGATGTTTACAGCGGCATACATAAGCTGGGTCTGGAACCGACAGATGAAAATCTGACTGCAGAATATCTGCAGAGACATTTCGGAAAAAGCAGAAAAGCGATCAAGACCTGTCTGCTTGAACAAAACGTGATCTGCGGTATCGGCAATATTTATTCGGATGAGATTCTCTTTGCGGCAAAGCTCCATCCGCAGCGGCAGGCGGTTACTTTATCAGTAGAAGAATGGACAATACTGGCAGAGACGATTCGGCATCAGATAGTTTATTTTACCGGGATGAATGAGATGACACCGGAGGAATTTTTGGCCGGGAAGGGAAAGGAATATCGCAATACGCCGTATTTTCAAGTGTATGGTCATGGCGGCAAATCGTGTCCTGTTTGCGGAGAAATGCTGGAAAAATCTGTTATTGGCGGACGCAGCAGCGTATGGTGCAGGAATTGTCAGAAGAAAGAGTAAAATTTTAGCGGAAGGTCTATTGACTTTCTATGTTGTGCTTGTTAGAATGATGGTTCTACCTAAACTGGAAGGTGCTGCCAGGGGATGGGGACAGCGCCTGATTCAGATTTTCATGGGGAATATTTGAGAAAGGTGAAGGAATACATATGGCTGAGATGAAAAACAGGGAGCAAATGCAGGAAGAACAGCATTTGCAGGAGTGTCTTACGGTCATTCGTGAGAACATTTATGAGTATGAGAAAAAAGAATCCGATTACCGAAAAGAAGTGACTGCGCTGTTTCAGCAGGTACGGAAGGGCGAAGGTGATTCCTACGGACAGCTGGTTGCCGGACAGAACATTTTGGAACACACCCAGAATGCACTGCGTAAGAACAGAGCGGCGCTGAAAAAAGCGTATTTCGGGCGGGTGGATTATGAGGATTGCACATATGGCGGTTTTGAGAGCTGGTATATCGGCAAAAATGGTGTGACGCGCGGGTCGGATGAAGTAATCATTGTGGATTGGCGGGCGCCGGTTTCGAGCGTTTATTATGAAAACGAGTCTGGAGAAGGCAGCTATGCTGTTCCGGAAAATAAACCGGTACAGATTGATTTGAAAAAGAAACGGACCTACGATATTCAGGATGGAAAACTGTTAGGATTTTATGATGATGATGTGGCGGCAAATGACGAGCTGCTGGTGAAATACCTGTCCCAGCACAAGGAGGCCGTGCTGGGAGATATTATTGCTACGATTCAGAAGGAGCAGAACGAGATTATTCGTGATATTCCGTTTAAAAATGTGATAGTGCAGGGTGTAGCCGGAAGCGGTAAGACGACGGTGGCGCTGCATCGTATTTCCTATTTGTTGTATAACTATGAGAATCGGTACAAGCCGTCAGAGTTCTGTATTGTCGGCAGCAGTGATATGCTGCTTAATTATATCGGTAGTGGATTGCCGGAACTGGATGTCAGCCATGTGCGTCAGATGCGTATGGATATATTTTTACCGTATTTAATGGGAAAGGCATGGAAGAAAAAATATCAGGTGACGACAGATGATGCGCTTGCGCCGGTAAAGAGTAAGCTGGATTTTGTATACAAATTAGAAACATTTCTGCAGGAATGGCGAAAGAAATATTTGGATCTTACCACGATCCGCGACAAACAGATTGGTACGATTCTCACGGAGGAAGACATGCGCGACACGGTACGGCGAAATGCGCAGATGTCGTTGCTGCAACTGGAAAAGTTGCTTAATCAGCGTATACAGAGTCGGATTAAGTTTTTGTGTACGTCGACGGATGAGCAGTTCCGGAAAAAGAAACTGCAGGAGTATCGGAAGTATTTTGATTCTTCGGTACATAAATGGACAGAAGTGCAGATTTATGAAATGTTCCTGCGAGAGATATCCTTCAGAGAAATGCGGATAAAAAATGAGGATGGCGTTACGGAGAGCTCCCATAGTATAGATGCATGGGAAACTGTTATTACAAATATACGAAAAGGGAAAATGGATCTCTACGATACAGCGGCGCTTGGCTTGATCTGGCAGCGTATTTTAAAAAAGAAGGATGAGGACAAGTTTAGCCAGATTATCATTGATGAGGCACAGGATTTCGGTGAGATGATTTATTATGTGATGAAACAGCTCTTGCCGGGATGTTATTTTACAATCATGGGAGATGTTTCACAGAATATCCGTTATGAGACAGGGATGAATGACTGGGAAGGACTGAAAAGTGTTCTGTTTGAGCGGGAAAACGATACGTTTTATCTTTTGGCAAAGAGTTATCGAAATACCATAGAAATCTCGCAGTGTGCCGGAAAGGTACTGGAGAAAGCTTCACAGGGAAGCTATCGCATTCAACCGGTGATTCGTCACGGTAATGAAGTAACAGTCATTCAAAAAACGGGAAGGGAACTGGAAGAAGCATTGAAAAATACGGTGCAACAGACGATCGGACGCGGGCATGAGACGATTGCCGTTGTTTGCCGCGATGAGTCGGATGCCGAAGAAGTACGGCAGATTCTGCATATGGAAGAAAACAATGATGAATTTCATAATGGCGTGATGGTATTGCCGGTTACACTGACAAAGGGATTGGAATTTGACGCTGTCATTCTCTGGAAACCGGATGAGCGGCGTTATGGTGGAAATCCGCGTGAGGCAAAGCTTTTGTATGTGGCGATTACACGTGCGCTGCATGAACTTTATTTGCTCGGTGATCAGAAAATCAGTGGATTGTTTCGATAGAGAGAAGAGTGGAAATAAAAAGCGGGTGTGCTTTTGAGGAGAAGTGAGTACCTCAAAATTACATCCGCTTTTTTATTACGCCTGAATTTGATCCTCCAGTTTTGCCAGATCCTTTGATCCCATCGATAACAGAATACCTACTGCGAACAGTACGATATTGAACAGGAACGGATAAGCAGGATTACCTTCATACATTCCGCCGATGATGCTGCCAAATGGTGTGGAAATGGCAATCATCAGTACATTGTATAATGCGTAAATACGGGAACGCTCATTTGCATCCACATAATGGGCGATCAGCGCCTCTTTTCGGGGAATAATCACTGCATAGGCAGAGGCTTCAAAAACCGTGTAGAGCATTACCAGAAACAGATTCTTTTCCGGAGCAAGCAAAAGCAGCACATGACTGGCTATGTACATCAGGAAACCAACCAGAAATGAGGAACGCATTTTTAATTTCTGGAAGACATTCTGCAGTCCGATGACAAAGGCCAGCATAATGAGGGTGCGGATTACCGGAAAAACGGCCATGATTTCATCAGAAATATGTAGCTTTTCGGTTACATACAGGGAGAAAAAGCTGTTTGTTGCAATCTGCACAATATTTGTCAGAGCCATGAAATAAACAACCAGACGCATTTTTGAGGAGGTAATCACCTGAATAAATACGTCCTTGTAGCCTTTGAGCATGGAAAAGTAGGAAAGATTTTTCGTCTCTTGCAGTCGCTTTTTGCCGACTTCCGTCTCTCCGCCGAAATGATAAAGCAACAAAAATTTTGCAGTCATAGAGATTGCGGCAATGAAATAAACCCAACGCATTACTGGCACAACGTCGTATTTTCCAACCAGATAGACGGCGAGTGGCGCAAAAAAGACCGAAAGCATACCGCAAAGCTGAATGAGTGTAAAGGCGTTGGTAATGTGCTTGGGAGGACAGTCTTCAATAAAAAGACAGGTCCAGGAGGTATTTGTAATCTGGAATGATGCGTTGACGGCTGCCGCGGCCATGAACCACCAGAAATTCTGGGAGAATGCCCAGATCAGACAGGGGATTGTCCAGCTGATCGTGTCGTAAATGACAGTAGCTTTGCGTCGTCCCATTTTGTCGGTAATGACTCCTCCTAAGAGACCGAAAATCATCTGTAAGAGAAAACCGATTGTTAAAGTTGTACCGATCTCCACACTGCTTAGACCGAGCTTTCGCATATACAGTGTCTGAAACGGTGAGAAGAGAGAGTATGGAATAAACCAAAGTGGTTCCGTACAGATGGACCATTTTGGATTTCCTTTTAATTCACAAAAAGTCTGTACCAATACATGTTGTTTTAGTTTTTGTAACATAAGAAAAACTCCTTAGACAGAATGATACCCGGAGATGGAAGATGAAAAAATCCTCTCCGGGTATTTTTATCTTACAAAATAAAGAAAAAAGAAACTTTATTTATCATGAATCTCGCTGTGCAATTCTTGCAGAGATTTTATTTCACTCTGCGGATGGGTCTTTACATAACGAATTCCGCTTGCCGTTGCTTTTGCGGCAGCAATAGTTGTCATATAGGGCACTTTTGCTTTAATGGCTGCTTTACGCAGGTAACTGTCATCATAAATACTGTCTTTACCAATCGGAGAGTTGACGATCATATCAATCTTTCCGTTTGTGATTAAATCGTAGATATTCGGTCGACCCTGATAGAGTTTCTTTACTTTTTCAGCAGGGATACCGGCTTCGGTAATCTGTTGATAAGTATTTCCGGTAGCAAGGATATGGAATCCACATTCATGCAGTGTTCTGGCAACTTCCACCGCTTCAGGACGGTCTTGACGATTTACGGTAATCAGTACGGTACCCTCAAGCGGCAGTTTAGACTGTGTTGCTTCCTGCGCTTTGTAGAACGCTTCGCCGTAGGAATGGGAGAGTCCCAGTACTTCGCCGGTAGAGCGCATTTCCGGTCCGAGGATTGGGTCTACTTCCGGGAACATATTGAACGGGAACACCGCTTCTTTAACGCCGTAGTTCGGGATCACCTGTTCTTTCAAGGATGGAACTGGTGACGGACGTCCGGTCAGCTCGGAAGTAATGATATCCGTTGCCAGAGGAACCATGCGGATGTTGCAGACTTTTGATACAAGCGGAACAGTTCGGGAAGCTCTTGGATTTGCTTCCAGTACGTAAACCTTGCCGTTTTCAATCGCGTACTGCATGTTCATCAGACCTCTGACATGCATTTCTTCCGCGATTTTTCTGGTATATTCTTTAATCGTCTTTACATTTTCCTCAGAAATATGAACGGACGGAATAATACATGCGGAGTCGCCGGAGTGTACGCCTGCCAACTCAATATGTTCCATTACAGCCGGAACAAATGCGTGTGTACCATCGCTGATTGCGTCTGCTTCACATTCGGTCGCGTGATTTAAGAAACGGTCGATCAGAATCGGACGATCCGGTGTCACACCAACTGCGGCATTCATGTAATTTGTCAACATGTCATCGTCATAAACGACTTCCATGCCGCGTCCGCCAAGTACGTAGGACGGGCGAACCATGACCGGATAGCCGATTTCTTTGGCAATTGCCAGAGCTTCTTCAACGTTGACAGCCATTCCGGATTCCGGCATCGGGATTTCCAGTTTATCCATCATAGCGCGGAACAGATCACGGTCCTCAGCCAGATCAATGACAGATGGTGAGGTTCCAAGAATTTTTACGCCGTTTTTCTCAAGATCCGCTGCGAGATTCAACGGAGTCTGTCCACCGAACTGTGCGATCACACCAAGTGGTTTTTCTTTCTTGTAAATGCTTAATACATCCTCAAGGGTCAGCGGTTCAAAGTACAGTTTATCAGAAGTATCGTAGTCTGTGGAAACCGTTTCCGGATTGCAGTTTACGATGATTGTTTCAAAGCCAAGCTTTTTCAGCGCCAGAGACGCGTGTACGCAGCAGTAGTCGAACTCAATACCCTGTCCGATACGGTTCGGACCGCCGCCAAGGATCATAATCTTCGGCTTGTCGGATGCGGTGGTTTTATCTTCTGCGTTATAGGTAGAATAGTAGTATGCGCTGTCTTCTGTACCGCTTACGTGAACGCCTTCCCAGGCTTCCTCTACGCCAAGCGCGATACGGCGGTTGCGCACATCTTCTTCCGGAATCTCCAGAATCTGGCTTAAGTATTTGTCAGAAAAACCGTCTTTCTTTGCAGTAATAAGCATTTCATCAGACGGAAGATTGCCTTTGAAAGCAAGAAGCGCTTCTTCTTCCTCTACCAGTTCTTTCATTTGTTCAATAAAGTATGTTTTTACTTTGGTCAGCTCGTGAATTTCTTCAACCGTTGCACCCTTACGAAGTGCTTCATACATCAGGAAGTGGCGTTCGCTGGACGGGGTGATCAGTTTCTGCAGAAGCGCATCTTTTGTCAGGGTATCAAAATCTTTTGCGTGCCCCAAACCAAAACGACCGGTTTCCAGACTGCGGATTGCTTTCTGGAAGGCTTCTTTGTAGGTTTTACCGATACTCATGACTTCGCCTACCGCGCGCATCTGTGTACCGAGTTTGTCTTCTACGCCTTTGAATTTTTCAAATGCCCAGCGCGCGAACTTAATTACAATATAATCGCCGTTCGGAACATATTTATCAAGTGTACCATATTTACCGCATGGAATATCTTTTAACGTCAGGCCGGTTGCAAGCATTGCAGAAACAAGAGCAATTGGGAAGCCGGTTGCTTTCGATGCCAGTGCGGAAGAACGGGAGGTACGCGGATTGATCTCAATGATGACATCACGATCTGTTTTTGGATCATGAGCCCACTGCACGTTACAGCCACCGATTACCTGTACAGAATCTACAACTTTATGTGATTTTGTCTGTAGGCGCTGCTGAACTTCTTCAGAAATGGTAAGCATCGGAGCGGAACAGAAGGAATCTCCGGTATGAACACCGAGCGGGTCGATATTTTCGATGAAGCAGACGGTGATCATATTACCTTCCGCATCACGTACGACTTCGAGTTCCAGTTCTTCCCATCCGAGAATGGATTCTTCTACCAGAACCTGTCCGACCAAGCTGGCCTGAAGACCTCTTGCACAGACCGTTTTTAATTCTTCCTTATTATATACAAGACCGCCGCCGGCACCGCCCATGGTATAGGCCGGGCGAAGAACAACCGGATAACCGAGTTTGTCAGCGATTGTCAGTGCTTCCTCCACACTGTAGGCAACTTCACTGCGAGCCATTTCAATACCGAGTTTATCCATGGCTTTTTTAAATTCGATACGGTCTTCACCGCGTTCAATTGCGTCTACCTGTACGCCGATTACCTTTACGTTATATTTATCAAGAACGCCTGCCTGGTTCAATTCAGAACAAAGATTTAAACCAGACTGACCGCCCAGGTTTGGAAGCAGCGCATCCGGACGTTCTTTAGCGATAATCTGCTCCAGACGTTCTACATTTAAGGGTTCAATATAGGTAACATCGGCAGTCTCCGGATCTGTCATAATTGTTGCGGGGTTGGAGTTTACCAGCACAATTTCATAGCCAAGCTTTTTTAAGGCTTTGCACGCCTGGGTGCCGGAATAGTCGAATTCGCATGCCTGTCCGATGATGATAGGGCCAGAGCCGATGATCAATACCTTGTGAATATCAGTCCTTTTTGGCATTATAGTATCCTCCTCTTTTTGTATATCTCTCTCTATTATATAGAAAAATTTTAAAATCACAAGAAAATTCTTTCTGAAATAGAAAATTTATTCGGGGTGTTTGGGAAAATGGTATAGTCCGTTATCAATAATACGACAAAGATAGTCAATCGTTTTTTCGCGGCTCCAGAATTCTTTTTCCTTGAGCCAGTCAACTAAAATACTGGCGATGGCTTCCGTGTAGAAAAGAGTGGCAAAATTTTTAAAATCAGGATCCAGATTTTTTCCTGACTCTTTTTCGGCCTGATCAAGAATGGAACCGATAATATGAGCAAAATCACTATAAAAGAAGCGTTTTAATTCGCCTCTGCCAATTGCGTCATAGATACAATTGAGGATATGCTCGTTTGATTCTGCGTACTCCATAATAAATTGGATAGAAGCTCTGTAGTCTGTCAGAAACTCAAAATGTTTTGCCATATCAAGTGCTTCTTCAGCAAACATCCAGTGCAGAAGCGCATAGATATCTTCAAAATGATAATAAAAGGTGTTGCGGTTCAGATTGCAATCTCGGATCAGTTCGCTCACTGTGATTTTAGAGAACGGTTTTTTCTGCAGAGCTTTTTTTAGGGAAGCGGCCAGAGCTTTTTTGGTTTGATAGGAAATATCTTTGTTTTTCAAGCTAACCTCCTTTTTTCATACTATTTTTATTATACGCTATTTAAAAAAAAATCCAATATATATTAGACAGATTGTTAAGATTTGTCTGATATAGTACAGATGAATAGAAATTGACTGTTTACCTTTTCTGCCGGTTAGCATATACTGCCAAGAAATTATGATAACAGAGATAGAAATCAGACATTCAGAGAAAGAGGAGGCACAAGATGTGAAAAAATTGTATACAGCAGTTGTAAAAGGAAGAAAAAAGATTGTGCTATTATTTTTGGTGGCGGTTGTTTTCTGTGGAATATTAATGCCGATGGTTTCAGTTAATTATGATATTAATGATTATCTGCCGGAAGATGTAAGTTCTACGCAGGCAATTGATTTGATGGAAACGGAATTTGAGGGGGGAATTCCAAATGCCAGAGTCATGATTAAAAATGTCTCTATTCCGGAAGCGCTGGAATATAAGAAACAGTTGGAGAAGGTAAAAGGTGTGATGGAGGTCACCTGGCTGGATGATGCTGTGGATATTACTGTTCCGGAGGATACTATCGATGAACAGACAAAGAAGATTTATTATGTAAATCAAACAGCCCTGTTTAACGTAACAATTGAGGAAGATAACAGAATTCAGGCGGTCAGCGATATCCGGGAAATTATTGGAGAAGACAATGCCATGTCAGGAAGCGCGGTTTCAACTGCGACGGCTACAACGAATACGGTGGCTGAGGTTGCATTGATTTCTGCATTTGCAGTATTGTTTGTACTGGTGGTACTGATTTTAACAACGGATTCCTGGTTGGAACCTTTGCTGGTGCTCGGGGGTCTGGGCGTGGCAATTGTGATTAACAATGGCAGCAATCTGATTTTTGGAGAAATATCATTTGTAACAAATGCGGCTGGCAGTATTTTGCAGCTGGCAGTATCGCTGGATTATTCTGTTTTTCTGATTCATCGTTTTGAGGAGTGCAGACGGGAGTGTGATTCACGCGAACAGGCGATGATAGAGGCGCTGTGCAAATCGACAACGTCTATTCTTTCCAGTGGTCTGACAACGGTAATCGGTTTTCTGGCACTGATTCTGATGCGTTTTCGTCTTGGTGCGGATCTCGGAATGACATTAGCAAAAGGTGTAGGTGTCAGTTTGATTACGGTATTTTTCTTTATGCCGGCGCTGATTTTGATGACTTCACGCTGGATGGAAAAACTGCATCATCGTACGTTTATGCCGAAATTTAAAAAATTTGGAAGGGCAGTGCAGTATCTGGCAATTCCGGCGACCTGCCTGTTTGTCGTTTTGGTTGTACCGTCTTATCTGGCTTCCAACGCCAACGATTATTATTATGGATCGTCAAAGATTTATAATGAGAGTACGAAATTGGGGCGTGATACGGCAGATATAGAGGAGACCTTCGGAAAACAGGATACTTACGTACTCCTAGTACCGAAAGGGGATACGGCAACAGAAACGGCTCTTTCAGATGAACTGCATAGGTTACCGCAGGTGACAGATATTATTTCCTATGTAGATCTGGCAGGTGCAGCGGTACCGTTGGAATATCTGGATGAAAATACAATGTCGCAGTTGATGGGTGAGCATTATAGTAGAATGGTAATTTCTCTGGACGTGGCAATGGAAGGGGATGAGACCTTTGCGCTGGTAGAAGAGATCCGTGCGATCGCCCAGAAATTTTATCCGGGCAGCTGGTATCTGGCAGGAGAGGGTGTCAGTACATATGATTTGATGGACACTGTTACCGCCGATATGATGAAGGTAAATCTGGTAGCAATCGGGGCGGTCTTTCTGGTGCTGCTTTGTTCCTTAAAATCACTGACACTTCCGGTGATTTTGGTGCTTAGTATTGAGACTGCTATCTGGTTGAATCTCAGCTGTCCGTATTTCATGGATCAGAGAATCTTTTATATTGCGTACCTGATCATCAGCTCAATTCAGCTTGGGGCGACTGTGGATTATGCGATTCTCATGACGGATCGTTATCGGGAGAATCGTCAGAGTTTGAAAAAGAAGGAAGCAGTCATACAGACAATCTCGGATGTTACTGTTTCAATCTTAACATCGGGAAGTACATTGGCAGTGGTAGGTCTGCTGATGGGATATCTTTCAACGAATCAGCTTCTGGCACAGCTTGGCATATTTATCGGCAGGGGAGCAATTTTATCATTGGCGATTGTATTTTTTGTTCTGCCCGGACTGTTGTTTTTAATGGACAGATTGGTAATAGGAAAAAATGGAGTATCATCATAGAAGGAGTGGAAAAGAATGAATACAAATAGGAAAACGAAAAGAAAACAGCAGAAATTTTACACGGCAGTACTCAGTACAGCTCTGCTCTGCAGTTCGGTACCGTTTACGGCATTTGCAGAGGGAGATATTCCGAAGGAAGAAGTTGTTTATGTAAATTTAAAACCGGATGGAACCGTGAAAGAAATCAATGTAGTAAATAGCTTTGAATTAAAGAAGGACGGAGAAATCGTAGATTATGGAAAGTATCAAAGCCTGCGCAATATGACGACTACAGACGCAATCGCTTATGAAGGAGATTGTGTGAAAGTAAATACAACTGCCGGAAAGCTGTATTATGAAGGAAAGCTTGTAGATAATGTGATGCCCTGGGATATTGGGATTCGCTATGAACTGGATGGAAAAGAAATCAGTGCGGATGAACTGGCCGGAAAATCAGGCAGTCTTCGGGTCGTTTTGTATGTCAGCAAAAATGAACAGTGTCCGGGCAGCTTTTTCGATGATTTTGCGCTGCAGGCTTCTATGACACTGGATACAGAAAAGTGCAGCAATATTCGTGCAGACAGCGCTACGCTTGCGAATGTAGGCAGTAACAAGCAGGTGACCTGGACGGTTTTGCCTGGTACGGAGGAGAAACTGATTTTAACCGCAGACGTACAGGATTTTGAGATGGACGGGATTGCGGTGAACGGTGTAATATTGAATTTGAATGTTGAAGTAGATGATGAAGAGCTTATGGATCAGGTTGAGAAATTACTTGATGCAATCGAGCAGCTGGATGACGGAGCTGGTGAGCTGGACGGCGGTGTGGAAGAACTGCAGAGTAGTGTTCAAGGAGAATTACAGAGCGGAGCGGGAGCACTTGACACGGGAGTGGGAGCATTGAAAAGTGGAGCAGGAACTTTGCAGGATGGCGGAGAGCAGGTCAGAGACGGGGCAGCTTCTTTGAAATCAGGCACAGGTACGCTTGACGAGGGAATCCGGAATCTGAAGGAAGGAATGGCACAGGTTCAGGCAGGGCTGGATGCTTTGAATGAAAAATCAGGAGAATTGACCGGTGGATCGGCACAGATAAAAGAAGCGCTGACGGCATTGCAGACAGCACTTGAAGGGGTATCTGCATCTGCGGACGAAATAGAGACACTGGTGACAGCTTCCGCGCAGATCTACAGCGGTATTGAAGCAGCGGCATCCGGAGCGGATACTCTGCAGGGAAGTATTAGTTATGAGATACTTCAGTCACTGATGCAGCAAAACGGTCTGGATATTGCAGCCTTACAGACGCAGAATACGCAAGCGGTTGATTCTTTAAATGGTATTCTGGGACAGGTGGACGGTTGGTCAGCGTTATTGGATCGGATAAAAGATCCGGCATTGAAGCAGCTGGTTACTTCCATTATGAATAATGGTGTGGCGATGATCAATCAGCTGATTACATTGTTAAATACCAATAATGCCGCGCTTGATGGAATAGAGAGCGGCACACAGAGCTATCTCGCCGGCGTGCAGCAAGGTGCAGCAGATCTTTCGGGAGGACTTGATGCTCTGCAGGAAAGTTATGGACAGTTTGATGAGGGAATCACATCTCTTGCAGATACTTTAACCGGATTAATGTCGCAGATGATGCAGCTAAAGGATGCGGTTCGTCTTCTGGTAGAGGAATATACGAAGCTGGACGATGGTCTGCAGAACTACACGGACGGTGTGTCACAGGTTGTGGATGGTTACAGCAAGGCGGTATCTGGAGCGGATGCACTGGCGGATGGCAGTAAAGCTTTGAAAAAAGGAAGTTCAGCGCTCTATCGTGGAACAGAAGATCTCTTGAAGGGAATCGTGGCATTTTATAATGCAACCGGTACCTTAAAGGACGGAACCGGCGCATTAAACGAAGGAGTGGTGCAGCTGCTTGACGGTATCGCACAGTTGTATGATGGTGTCGGAGAACTGAAGGACGGTACGGGTGAACTGCGTTCAGAGACGGACGGAATGGATCAGGAAATTGAGGAACAGATTCAGGAAATGCTCGACCGTATTTCCGGAACGAATCAGGAAGTGGCTTCTTTTACTTCTGAAAAAAATAAAAATGTAGAAGAAGTACAGTTTGTGATCAAGACAGAAGGAATTACTGTTCCTGAGGAAGAACCGGAAACGGAACCGGAGACAGAACCGGAAAGCATGAAAGAAAAACTGAAAGATTTGTTTTAGAGAAAAAGCGGTGGAGCAAATGTGTTCCACTGCTTTTTGTGGGTACGCCTGGCAGAGCACGTTTCCTTAAGGGTTACTGTCTTAAATCCGTCCGGTAGTGGGAAGGATATAGCCGCAGGTGTCCATCGTGAGGTGGATTTGGAAGGAAAATGGATGTGAGAAACATACTAATCATCAAAAAAATTTCAGAAAATATAAAGCTAAGATGATTGAGATATAGATAAAAGCATAGTAAAATAACAATAAAACGAAAAGATGACAGGGGGCTGTATCGTGAAAGCAGAAATAAAATGGCTGGATGATCCGCGCATATTTGCTGTGGGCCGTGTGGATGCACACAGTGATCATCTATTTTTTAAAGACGACCGGGAGGCTGAGAGGGGGCAAAGTTCTTACCAGCAGTGCCTGAACGGACAGTGGAAGTTCCGCTATTCGAGAAATGCCGGGAAGCGTCCGCAGGAGTTTTATCAGGAAGATTTTGACAGCAGTGATTTTGATACGATTGCTGTACCGGGACATATTGAACTGGCAGGCTATGATCGGATTCATTATATTAATACCATGTATCCGTGGGAGGGGCATCTCTATCGTCGTCCCGCCTATACACTGGGAGCAGACGAAAAAGCGGGGATGTTTAGTGAGGCAGAATATAATCCGGTCGGTTCGTATCTCTGTAGGTTTGATTTGGAGGAGGAACTGCGCCAAAAGCGCGTACGTATCCGTTTTGAGGGTGTAGAGCAGGCCATGTATCTGTGGCTGAACGGTTCTTTTGTCGGTTATGCGGAGGATAGTTTTACCCCGTCCGAATTTGACCTGACTCCGTATATAAGAGATACTGGAAATGTGCTGGCGGTGGAAGTACATAAAAGAAGTACGGCAGCTTTCTTGGAGGATCAGGATTTCTTTCGCTTCTTTGGAATTTTTCGCAGTGTAAATCTGTATGCATTGCCCGAGGTGCATGTGGAGGACATCTGGGTGCAGCCGCAATATTGTCCGAAGACGGGGAAGGGTACATTGAAAGCAGATTTGCGTCTGACAGCAGAACGGATATTTGACGATGAAAAAATCGTGATTTGTTTAAAGGAAAGCAGACATGTGCTTGTACAGGAAACGCTGTCGGCGGCAGAAAACCTGACCTGGGAAACGGTGTTGGAGAGGGTTCGTCCATGGGCGAATGGGGATCCGTATCTTTATACTTTGGAAATTACCGTCTTTGACAATGTCGGAAAGATACTGGAAGTGATTTCACAGCCGTTTGGTTTCTGGAATCTGGCGATGGAAAATAAAGTAATGAAATTTAATGGGAAACGTCTTGTAATAAACGGTGTCAACCGTCATGAATGGAATCCGAACAGCGGCCGCTGCATTACAGAGGCAGATGAAAAAGCCGATATGGAATGTTTCCTTCGCAATAATATCAATGCAGTGCGTACCTGTCATTATCCGGATCGTCTGTCCTGGTACGATTTGTGTGACAGAAATGGTATTTATATGATGGCAGAGATGAATCTGGAATCCCACGGTTCCTGGCAGAAAATGGGCGCCATCGAGCCGTCCTGGAATGTACCGGGAGACTGCGGCGAGTGGAAGAATGTGATCTTTGATCGTGCGCAGAACAATTTTGAATGGTTGAAAAATCACGTTTCGATTTTGTTTTGGTCACTGGGAAATGAATCATTTGCCGGTACGGTGCTGGCAGAGATGAACCGCTACTATAAAGAAAAGGATCCGCACCGTATGGTGCATTACGAGGGTGTTTTCCATAAACCGGATCAGAAGCATGAGATTTCGGATATGGAAAGCCGCATGTATGCAAGACCGGAAGAGATTACGGAATATCTGGAGAAAGATCCGCAAAAACCGTTTATTCTCTGTGAATTTATGCACGATATGGGAAATTCCTGCGGAGGTTTTGGTTCTTATATGAAACTTCTGGATAAATATGAGATGTATCAGGGCGGTTTCATATGGGACTTTATTGATCAGGCATTGTATGTAACAGACGAGGTGACCGGAGAAAAGGTACTTCGTTACGGCGGTGATTTTGACGACCGCCCGTCTGATTATGAATTTTCCGGAAATGGTGTGGTATTTGCAGACCGCACGGAAAAACCGGCAATGCAGGAGGTGCGCTATTATTATGGCAAATACAGATAAACTTTTACTGGTGTACGGCGATGTTACTTTAGGCGTACACGGAGAAGGATTTGACTATATTTTTTCCTATCAGACCGGTGGTCCGGAATCTATTGTGATGGATGAAAAAGAGTGGCTTTACCGCACACCGAAACCGACGTTCTGGAGAGCGACGACGGATAACGACCGTGGCAACAAATTTTCTCAGAAATCAGCGATGTGGTTGGCGGCGGATATGTTTCTGCCGTGTATTGGTTTTCAAGTATATGTGGATGGTACAGAAAATAAAGAGCTTCTTGCGCCGTCAAACAATAAATATACACAGGAGCAGTATGTACGGGAAGTAAAGATTACTTATGTTTATGAGACCGTAACGATTCCGAGTACAAAAGTGTTCGTCAGTTATACGGTGCAGACAGACGGTAAAATTATGGTGGAGGCTTCCTACAAAGGAAAGGCTGGGTTACCGGAACTTCCGGTATTTGGCATGCGTTTTGTGATGCCGACCAAGGCAGACGGATATCGTTATGAAGGGCTTTCCGGGGAGACGTATCCGGATCGCATGAATGGCGGAGAAAAGGGCATTTATGAAGTGGAAGGACTCCCGGTAACACCGTATTTGGTTCCGCAGGAATGCGGGATGCACATGAACACGAAATGGGCAGAGGTTTATCGTACTTCTGTGTTGGCAAATGACGTAAAAGAACCTCAGAAAAAAGGATTTCGTATCAGCAGTGTAGAGAAAACGTTTGCATTTTCCTGTCTGCCGTATACAGCGGAGGAGTTGGAAAATGCTATGCATCAGGAAGAACTTCCTCCAGCGCGCCGGACGGTACTGTGTGTTTGCGGCGCGGTACGCGGCGTAGGCGGAATTGACAGTTGGGGAGCAGATGTAGAAGAAGCGTATCGGATCAGCGGGGAAGAGGATATTACATACCGGTTCTGTATCGAGAAAGCGTAGCCAATTTTCATGATTGCTTTTTAAGATATTTGATGATAGTATGGGTGTGACAAAAAACGATAAAATACGGGAGGCGGTTATGAAAACACGAGGAGCAACAAACAAAGAACTATTCCGGTGGGATGGAAAGCCGAGCTGGGCAGAAACCTTTCCGCTGGCGCTGCAGCATGTAGTGGCGATGATTGTAGGATGTGTGACACCGGCGATTATTGTATCGGGAGCAGCAAATCTCTCTACCGCGGATTCGATCATTCTGATTCAGGCGGCACTGACCATGTCGGCGATCACCACTTTGATTCAATTGTTTCCGTTTATTAAAACAAAATGGCTGGTACTTGGTTCTGCGTTGCCGGTTATAATGGGGATCAGCTTTGCGTATGTACCGAGTATGCAGGCAATCGCAGCTGACTATGACGTGGCAACGATACTTGGTGCGCAGGTGGTCGGCGGTATTGTGGCGGCGCTTGTAGGCTTGAATGTAAAGCGGATTCGCAAATTTTTCCCGCCGCTGATTACTGGTACGGTCGTGTTTTCCATTGGTCTTTCTCTGTATCCGACGGCTATCAACTATATGGCGGGCGGTGTCGGCAAAGAGGGATACGGTTCCTGGCAGAACTGGCTGGTTGCAATCCTTACGCTGTTGATCGTTACTTGCTTGAATCATTTTGGAAAAGGTATCTGGAAGCTGGCATCCATTCTGATTGGCATGATAGGCGGCTATATGATTGCTTTGGTGCTGGGAATGGTGGATTTTTCCGCGATTGCAGATGCCGGTGTGTTCCAACTTCCGCAGCCGTTGCACTTCGGTATGAAATTCGAGCCATCCTCCTGTGTAGCGATTGCGATTTTGTTTGCGATTAACTCTGTACAGGCGATCGGTGATTTTTCTGCCACGACTTCAGGCGGTATGGACAGAATGCCGACGGATGAAGAATTGCAGGGAGGTATTCTTGCATATGGTGTCAGCAATACGTTTTGCGCATTTTTCGGTGGGCTGCCGACAGCTACTTACAGCCAGAATGTCGGTATTGTAGCAACGACAAAAGTTGTTGCCCGTCGTGTATTTGCGACAGCGGCAGCGATCCTTCTGGTAGCGGGATTGATTCCGAAATTTTCTTCTGTCCTGACAACAATTCCGCAGTGTGTGCTGGGCGGTGCGACGATTTCCGTGTTCGCTTCTATTGCGATGACTGGTATCAAGCTGATCACGACAGAGCCGATGGATTTCAGAAATACAACCGTGGTCGGATTAGCGATTGCAGTCGGCATGGGTGTTACACAGGCAAATGGAGCGCTTGCGCAGTTTCCGACATGGGTGACAACGATTTTCGGAAAATCTCCGGTTGTCCTGGCGACGATTGTGGCAATTATTTTGAATTTGGTGCTTCCGAAAGTGGAAAAAGGAAAAGCATAAGCATAAGCATAAGAAAAAGGGCGCTGTTCACTGCAGCGTCCTTTTTCTTATGGAAGACTTTAAAGAAAGCGTTTCGTGCACTGTAGTGGAGGATGCACGATTGATGTTACAAAACGTTTTGTCGATGTTTATTTTATCAGAACGAATATCAAATACAAGCCGCCCCGGGGGATATTTTTGATATGAATATATCACATATATCTATGCAAAAATGGAATATATAAATATCCCCCCAGGTGGCTTGTTCTCAGAAAAATAGCCGTGTTATAGTAGGTGAGTATTTGAAGAGATAAAGATCAGGAGGAAGTAGCAATGAAGAAAAAAATACTGGCGTTACTGGCGGTCTGCTGCATGACAGTTTCTGCATTGTCAGGAAGTATCTGTGTTTCAGCGGAAGAAGGAAGAAAAGAGGAAGTGATTGTCACTATGCCCACAACATCCGAACCGGCATCCGGTTTTGACCCGGCGTACGGCTGGGGAGCAGGTGAGCACGTACATGAGCCGCTGATTCAAAGCACACTGACTGTGACGACGAGTGATTTGAGAATCGGGCTTGATTTGGCAACAGAATATTCTGTTAGTGAGGACGGTCTGGTATGGACAGTAAAAATCCGTGATGATGTAAAATTTACAGACGGAGAAGCATTGACCGCATCAGATGTTGCTTTTACCTATAATAACTGCCGTGACAATAGTTCCGTTAATGATTTTTCCATGTTGAAGGAAGCAGTGGCGGTGGATGATACTACGGTGGAATTTCATATGAATCGTCCGTTTTCTATCTGGCCGTATACGATGGCAATCGTGGGAATTGTGCCAGAGCATGCTTATGATGAAACTTATGGACAGAATCCAATCGGTTCCGGCAGATATATCATGAAGCAGTGGGATCAGGGACAGCAGGTGATTTTTGAGGCGAATCCGGATTATTACGGAGAAGCGCCGAAGATGAAAAAAGTGACGGTTTTATTTATGGAAGAGGATGCGGCTTTGGCGGCTGCACAGGCAGGTCAGGTAGATGTGGCACATACGGCGGCTTCTTATTCTGATATGGAGATCAGTGATTATAGTTTGTTGAGTGTGGCATCGGTAGACAACCGTGGTTTTAATCTTCCGGCAACACCGGCAGAAGAGATGGACGGCATCACAGTCGGTAATGATTTTACCAGCGATGTGGAAGCGAGACGTGCGATTAACATTGGACTTGATCGTGAAGAAATGATCCAGAATGTATTAAACGGCTACGGTACACCGGCATACAGTGTCTGTGATAAAATGCCATGGTATAATGAGGCTGCCGAAGTAGAATATGATTTTGAAAAGGCAGTAGAAATTCTTGAAAATGCGGGCTGGATTGCAGGCAAGGATGGTATCCGTGAAAAAGATGGTGTGCGTGCTGAGATGTCCATGCTGTACTCGGCAGGGGATTCTGTACGCCAGGCATTGGCAGAGGATGTGAAGAATCAGCTGGCAGAGCTTGGCATTGCAGTAACGACAGAAGGCGTTGGCTGGGATACTGCTTATACACGCGCACAGAGTGAGCCGCTTGTATGGGGGTGGGGCGCACATACACCAATGGAGTTGTATAATATTTACCATACAATGGAGGATGACGGATTAGCAGATTATTCTCCGTATGCAAATGAGATTGTGGATAAATACATGGATGAGGCACTGGCGGGAAGCGATCTGGAAGAGACCTATGAACTGTGGCAGAAGGCACAGTGGGACGGTGAAAACGGAATCATTCAGGATGGCGATATTCCGTGGATTTGGTTATGTAATGTCGACCATCTTTATTTTGTAAGAGACGGCCTCACGGTGGCCGAGCAGAAAATTCATCCGCATGGACATGGATGGTCAATTGTCAATAATGTAGATCAATGGTCCTGGGAGTAAACTTCTACAGGAAAATAAAGGCCGGGGAACTGTGGTTTCCCGGCAAATATGCGTTTATAAAGAGCTGGGTGACAGAGAAAATGGGAAGAAAAATAGGATTGAATATTATAAAAATGATACTGCTCGTGCTGGCAGTCAGCATTCTGGCATTTATTCTGATGACGGCATCACCGATTGATCCGCTGCAGGCAAATGTTGGACAGGCGGCGCTTGGCAGCATGAGTCAGGAACAGATTGCTAAGTTGGAAGAATACTGGGGTGTGGGAGCACCGCCGGTGCAGCGTTATCTGGCATGGGCAAAAGATTTTTTTAGCGGAGATATGGGAGTATCGCTTTTATATCGTCAGGATGTGAGTAAGGTAATTGCTGTAAAACTTGGAAATTCATTGTTTTTGATGGTGATCGCCTGGATTTTATCCGGAGTTTTTGGATTTATTCTCGGAGTTTTGGCAGGTATGAATCGAGGCAGAGCGATTGATAAGGTGATCAAGGGATATTGTCTGGTGATTTCCAGTACACCGGCATTCTGGATCGCCATGCTGCTGTTGATTGTATTTGGTGTTTGGCTGCAGTGGCTGCCAATTGGCCTGAGTGTACCGATCGGCGTGGAAGCGAGCGGTGTGACTTTTCTGGATCGTGTGCGCCATGCAGTTCTTCCTGCGGTGACCTTATCGATTACCGGCGTTTCTAATATTGCCATGCACACCAGAGAAAAAATGATTGATATTATGGAAAGCGATTATGTGCTGTTTGCAAGAGTACGCGGAGAAAACCGTTGGCAAATTTTTAAAAATCACGGGTTTCGCAATGTGATCGCTCCTGCGGTAACACTGCAGTTTGCTGCGATTAGTGAAATTTTCGGTGGTTCTGTGCTGGTGGAGCAGGTATTTTCCTATCCGGGGCTGGGACAGGCAGCAGTCAGCGCCGGCCTTGGCAGTGATCTGCCGCTTTTGATGGCGATTACTGTGATCAGTGCCCTGTTTGTGTTTGGCGGTAATCTGATTGCAAATATTTTATATGGCGTGATTGATCCGCGTATCCGCAGAGGAGGCAGACGATGAAAAAACGAGGCTGGAATCAAAGAAAAACGTTGCTGGTGTGGCTGATTCTTTCGCTGGTTTATTTGCTTGCTGTCTGCATTGGTGGCAGTTTTTGCGGAGAAGCGGCCCAGACGACAGATTTTGCCAGAAAAAATATTGCTCCATGTCTTCGGTATCCGTTCGGAACGGACTGGCTGGGAAGGGACATGTTTGTGCGTACGGTGCGCGGCCTTTCGATCAGTATCGTTATCGGTGTTTTAGCGGCGGCAGTCAGCGCACTGGTGGCATTTTTTCTCGGAATTATATCTGCAACGATGGGAAAAGCGGCGGATGCAGCAGTGACGTGGTTTATTGACCTGATTATGGGAGTGCCGCATATGCTGCTGCTGATTTTAATCTGTGTGGCTTGCGGACGAGGGCTGAAAGGTGTGATTATCGGTGTGGCATTGACACATTGGACTTCACTGGCACGTTTGATCCGCGGCGAGGTGCTGCAGCTGAAAGAACAGAACTATATTAAGATTGCGCAGAAGCTTGGAAAAGGAAAATGGTATATTGCTATGAAGCATATGGCGCCGCATTTGTTTCCACAGTTTGTAGTCGGACTGGTACTGCTGTTTCCACATGCGATCCTGCATGAATCGAGTATTACCTTTCTGGGCTTCGGACTTTCCAATGAGCAGCCGGCTATTGGTGTGATTTTATCTGAGGCGATGAAATATCTGATCACCGGAAAATGGTGGCTGGCGCTGTTCCCGGGTATGATGTTGGTACTGACGGTAGTTTGTTTTTATACACTTGGAGAGTCGATGCGAAAACTGATTGATCCGGCCAGTGCGCACAAGTAGGAGGCAGCCATGGGAGAAAGAAAACCGATACTTGAAATTAAAAATATGAATATTTCCTTCAGCCAGTACACGAAAGGACTGCGACAGACCGAACTTCCGGTTATCCGTGACTTGAGTGTTACGATCCATGAGGGGGAGCTGGTAGCCGTGGTAGGATCTTCGGGCAGCGGCAAGAGTCTTTTGGCGCATGCAGTAATGGGAATTTTGCCTTATAATGCTGCGCTGGGCGGTGAGATGTTTTATCTGGGCAAACCACTGACACAGAAGCGCATTGAGAAGCTGCGCGGTACACAGATTGTGCTGGTACCACAGAGTACTTCTTATCTGGATCCGCTGATGAAGGTTGGAAAACAGATCTGCAAAGGAAGTAAAGACGAAGCGAAGAAAAAGAAGCTGAACGAGATTTTTAAAAGTTATTCACTGGATGAACAGGTGCAGGAGCAATATCCGTTTGAATTGTCCGGCGGTATGACGAGGCGTATAATGAATTCTACCGCAATGATTGAATCACCAAAGTTGGTGATTGCAGATGAACCGACACCGGGGATGCATCTGAAGGTGGCGAAAAGAGCAATGGAACATTTCCGGGAATTGGCAGATATGGGTGCAGGCGTGTTGGTGATTACGCATGATCTGGAACTTGCGCTGGAGACAGCGGATAAGGTGATCGTTTTTTATGCCGGACACACGGTCGAGGAGGCGAATGCGGCAGATTTCTGTTCCGAAGAGACGTTGCGTCACCCTTATACAAAAGCACTTTGGCGGGCGATTCCTGGAAATGGGTTTTCCTATATAAACGGCATACAGCCATATGCAAAAGATATGCCGGAGGGCTGTCCGTTTGCGCCGCGCTGTGAATACTGTACGCAGGAATGTGCGAAAGAAATTCCCTATCGAAAAGTGAGGGATGGTTATGTGAGGTGCTTGTATGATACTTGAAGCAAAAAATCTGACTTTTCAATATAATAAAGAGTCCAGACAGATTTTGAAGAATTTCAGTTTGCGTGTGGAGAGCAACGAACGGCTGGGGCTGGTGGCACCGAGCGGATTTGGAAAAACAACGCTCTGTAAAATTTTGGCAGGATATGAAAAGCCGGACGAAGGAGAAGTATTTCTGGACGGAAAACCACTGAACACATATCGGGGATGCTGTCCGGTGCAGATGATCTGGCAGCATCCGGAGCAGTCAGTGAATCCAAGACTTCGCATGAAAGCTGTTGTCGCGGAAGGAGATCATGTTGATCCGCAGCTGCTTTTTAAACTCGGCATTGAACCGGATTGGCTGAAGCGTTTTCCGGCAGAAATCTCCGGCGGGGAAATGCAGCGTTTCTGCATTGCGCGAGCGTTGGGACGCAGCACCAGATTTCTGTTGGCAGATGAAATCAGTACGATGTTGGATCTGATCACGCAAAGCCAGATCTGGCATTTCCTGATCGAAGAGACCAGGCAGCGTGGGATTGGAATGATTGCGGTCAGTCACAGCGAGGAACTTCTGGAAAAGGTATGCACCAGGATACTTTATCTGAAAACGGAGAAATAATGTTGAAACACCTCTTAGGCAGATTGGGGAATAACCCAAATCTGTTTAAGAGGTGTTTTTTGGATACATCATGCAATGTCCGTTTCTGTGGAACACTTCCACATTTCCGCAGATCACAGAAAGAGATTCTGAGAGCAGCTTTTCCGAATCAATTTTTGGATAAAGAGTCTGGATGATTTTACCATCTTTCATGATCAGCAGCTGATCACAGTAATCGAGTGCCAGATTGATGTCGTGCAGGACGAGCAGACCGGTTTTGTTTCTGGTACAGATAACCTCTCGGATTGTTTGCAGCAGAAGCTGACGATTGGAAAAATCGAGTGCACTGTCCGGCTCATCAAAAAGCATCAGGCAGGTGTCCTGTACCAGTGTGCGGGCAAGAATGCAGAGCTGTTTTTGACCTTCGCTCAGGGTGAGAAAATCCTGATCTTTTTGGTCAGCCAAGCCTACCATTTCCAATGCGATCGAAGCTTTCTCGCGGTGCAGCTTTCCGGGTGATTCCAGAAGACCGAGATAGGGATGAAAGCCCATCAGCACTATGTCAAGCGCTGAAAGAGAAACAGAGATTCCGCTTCGCTGCGGGATATAGCTGATCAAACGAGCAATCTGGCGTGTGGTGAGCCGATGCAGAGGTAACTGTTCAGAGTGTTTATCTAGGGTAGTCTCTTGGAAAAGAACGGTTCCGGAGGAAGGAATCAACCTGCAGATTCCTTTCAGCAGTGTCGATTTTCCGCATCCGTTTGCTCCGATCAGAGCCGTCAGAGTTCTGTTATTCAGTGAAAAGGAAACATTTTTCACGATGGCATTGCTGCTATTCTTTTTTTGAGCAGCGTATCCGGCTGAAAAATTTTTTACAATTAATCCCATTTACGTCCTCCCTTCAGTACGAGCCAGAGCAGAAACGGCGCACCCAGCACAGAGGTAGTGATGCTGACCGGCAATTCACTGGAAGCGATGCTGCGCGCGATTACATCGGCAGCAAGCAGTAGTCCACTCCCGAAAAGACCGGAGAGCAGCATGGTTGGCATCCGGTTGTCTTTTAATAAAAGGCGGGCTGTGTGCGGTGCTAAAAGACCGATAAAGCTGATTACACCGGTGACGCTGACGGCAGCGGCAGTTACAAGCGTTGCAAGAATCAGCGCCAGCATCCGAAAAAGTGTAACCGGGACACCGAGCATTCGGGCTTCGTCTTCATCAAGCGCGAGCATCAGAAGATGGCGGTGCAGGAAAAATAAGACACCAAGTCCCAAAAGGATGATGAAAGTCGGAACCGGGAGTTTCGAAGCGGTAATACTACCGAAGCTTCCCATTGTCCAATATTCGATGGAGGCGAGCTCTTTCTCCGGATCGGCCAGATATTTCAGCAGCATTAAAAATGACTGCGCCAGCGCGTTGACCGCAACGCCGGAGAGCACGATGGCAGAAAGAGATTTTTTTCTGGCGAGGCCGGATAGACCAAGTGTCAGAAATACAGCGAGCAGTCCACCGCAAAAGGAAGCAGCTGTGATTCCGGCTGCAGATGCACCAGACAGCAGGATCGCGGCCGCAGCGCCCGCGCAGGAACCGGAGGAAACACCGATGATGTCTGGTGCGGCCAGCGGATTTTTAAAAATCAGCTGATAGATAAATCCGGCGCAGCCCAGAGCCAGTCCGGTTATCAGTGCCATGACTGTGCGCGGCAGACGCAGGGTATAAAATATGCGCAGAGCCATTTTATTTCCGGATAAAATGGTATGGAGTGTCAGCGGGAAACGTCCTACGCAAAGAGACACGACAAAGACAGCTCCTGTAAATACAAGAGCTGTCAGGATGATTAGAAACGTTTTTTTTCTGCGGCAGTCCATTAGTTTTCCAGTACGGAAACATCCGGTGTAAAGTCATAGAATGTTTCATAAAATTCAGTCACAGTTTCCTGGAAAACTTCCGGTGCATACAGATCCGGGTGAAGGACTGAGGCACCCCAGAGGGAGCCGAGAATACCGCCCGGCACAGGAGAATCCCATGCTTCAAAATCATCCGGAATCTGGTAAACGGCTTCGTTTTTAATTGCCGTAACATCGGCCAAAGCTTCATCATCTAAAACATCTTCTGCAGTATAGGAAGCATCCGCAGCAAGGAAAATTACATCCGGATTCCAGGAGACGATCTGTTCATAGGAGACATCTGCCCAGTTGGTATCTTTGATTTCGGAGGCTGCGTTTAAGGCACCGGCACGTTCGATCAGGCTGTTCTGATACATGCCGCTTCCGGCTGTGGATAATAAAGAACCATTGCTGCCTATATAGACAGTCGGTGTTTCACAATCGTTTAAGGCAGCAGATACTGCCGCAATCTGTTCTTCATAAAAAGCAGTCAATTCCTGTGCACGTTTTTCGGTTCCGGTAATGACGCCGATGGTCTTGGTTGCTTCTAAAAACAGCTCTTCATTTTCTGGATTTACGGCAAAGACAGTCAGACCCATTTCTTCCATGGCGGAGATCTGATCCTTTAATCGCATCGGTACGATAACCAGATCCGGTTCAAGTGCCACACAGCCTTCCAGATTAAATTCTTTCGCGCTTCCTACATTCGGCAGTTCTATCAGCTGTGGAGCGGCGAGACTGTAAATCGGGCGTGTATCTGCTTTGGCTTCCACACCGACAATCTGATTTTCCAGTCCGAGAGCAATCAGCAGACTGGTAGAAATATAATAGCCACTGACGATAGACTCCGGTTTACTTTCAATTGTGACTTCACGTCCCATCTGATCGGTGACGGTCATCGGATAAGCAGTATCTTCCGCGAATGCGGGAACGACCCCGAAAGTCATTGCTGCGGCAACAGAAAGTGCCAGTGATTTTACCTGTAAGTGTTTCATTTCAAAATCCTCCAAAACTATATTTCGTTATATTTTTAAAAATATAATGAAAGTATAGCAAAAGAAAAGGAAAAAGGCAATCGGTTTTGAATTAGAGATGCCTGAAACGGAGGAAAGAGACTTTACACTTGATGATGAGGGGGATAAAATACAGATAGAGGTACGAAATTGAGTTTTATGGCAGATAATTAATCTAAAGAATGACGAAGAGAGAAAGAGATGAGGATGGCATTCCGGAAACGGATGCGCAATTTATAAAAAAGTAAAAAATTGCATGCGGATATGATAAGATGTACAGTAAGAAATGATAACAGGTACGGAGGAAAGGTCATATGCATACATATTGCTTATATGTGTCCGGTATTTTATATGGAAAGCTGAAAAAAGAGGCGGAACAGGTTCTGATGCGGAAGCTGGATGTTTTTACAGCAGAGCTTTCAGAATGGCAGGAACTGACACAGGAAGAAAATACGTTTTATAAAGAATTAACAAAAATAGATCTGCTGCATTTTTTTGCGAATCAGAAGGAATATAAGGATTGCCTGACAGCGCCAGGAGAGGTTGTATTGGTACGCGACAGGCAAGGACGATTTAAAATTTCTGATGAGAAAACAGCCGGAAGTTTTGCGGGAGCAGAGCGTTATACAAGTGCGGACGGTGCGCATTTTCTGCAGCGTGATATCAAGTTTCCAAATAACAAGCTGGTGAAAAATGGCGAGATCATTGCTGTATATTGTTCGGCACGCGAGATTACGAATGTGCTGGTGTGCGAGGGGATGGAAGAAGATACGGTCTTAAAGCTCTGGAAGGAAGCCTGGCCGAAAGAAAAAATCTATGCCGTAGAAAAACGGGGAACATGCCAGGCAGTTATGCGTGACGGAGTGAGACTTGCCATGGATGTATATCTGCCAGGAGACAGAAAAGAAAAAGTCCCGGCAGTACTGGTGCGTACGCCGTACGGAAAAGAGGATGGATGTGAGAGCTATTTTCGATATGTGCAGCGGGGATATGCGGTCGTAATCCAGGATGTGCGCGGACGCAATGAGAGTGAAGGAGAATGGATGCCGAACTTTCATGAGGTGGAGGATGGCGACGATACTCTGAACTGGATTGCCGAACAGCCGTGGTCAGATGGAAAGGTCGGTATGGTAGGGGGATCTTATCTGGGGTATGTGCAGTGGGCGGCAGCGGCAAGCGGCAACCCACATTTAAAAGCGATGATCAGTGTGGTTTGTGCCGGAAGTGCGTTTCGAGATACACCGCGCCAAGGCGGTTCCATGTCGTCGGGCACGCTTGCCTGGGCATTTTCAGTGTCTCAGAAAAAATTTGAAGCGCAGCGCATGGTGCGCGACGACTGGGATGAAGTGTTGAATATCCGGCCGCTGACCGACATTCCGAAGAAAGCGCTCGGCTATGAGGTACCGTTTTTGACGAAGTGGCTGGAGACGAGTGATTATAATGAATTTTGGAAACAGTCCAGCTGGCTGGAACGTTCAAAAGGAACGGTTGTTCCGGCGCTGATACAGTCAGGATGGTTCGATGATAATGGTATGGGTACATCGGAAGCGCTGGAATTGACCCGAGATTATCCGAAGGGCAGTAAAAAAGTAATTCTTGGTCCGTGGCAGCACAGCGGAAACAGTCGTTATGATATGCATCATGTATCGTTTGGACCGGAAGCGATTCGCTTTGATTTGGATTATCTTTATTTTAAATGGTTTGAGTATCATCTGAAAGGAGTAGAAAACGATATTGTGGATACACCGGTGGTAGAATACTATACGGTTGGACAGGAATGCTGGAAAACGGCTGAGAACTGGCCGGTTCCTCAGACCTTTGTAAAAGAATTGTATCTGGACAGTAAGGGCAGTGCAAATACATCTGCTGGGGATGGAGTGCTTGTCTGGGAGAAACCGCAGACAGAGGGATGTGATACTTATGCATATGATCCAAAGGATCCGGCAACGCACATTATTGATATGTCAGAGAATGAAATTTCTGTGCCGGAGGATTATACGGAGGAGGAAAAACGATCCGACATCCTTTGTTATACGACGGAGCCGCTCTCTGAGGATTTTGTGATTACCGGTGATATGCAGGTGCAGCTCTATATTTCTTCGGATGTGCCAGACACAGATTTTATGGTGCGCGTGACAGATGTGGATGAAAAGGGACGTTCCATCAAGCTTGCGGATGGATTTTTGAGCGCACGGTATTACGATGGTTTTGAACAGTCAAAATTTTTGGAGCCGAGACAGGTGGTGTGCCTGTATATTACGACAACCAAGATTTCTAACTGTTTTAAAAAAGGACACCGGATCCGTTTTACAGTGACTTCCGGTGCGAAAAATTTTGTGTTTCCAAACAGCAATACAAGAGAAGGCTACAACAGTACAGTGACGGTGACGGCGAATAACTGCGTACATCATGGCGGAGCGTATGCGTCAAAAATTATCGTGAGAGCAGAAGCGTAGGGGGTAACTATGGCGATTCCAAAGGAAAAGAGAGATATTTGGACAAAAGAAGAAAAATTGGAGTATTACAGAGCAGAAAATCAAAAAATTGTTCCGGGACAGATTTTATGTGTAGGATCATCCCTGATGGAGCAGTTCCCGATTGAAAAATTTGCAGCCGAGAATAGTGCATCGGTGATCATTTATAACCGTGGAATCGGCGGATATGTGACACAGGAATTATTGGATGCTGTTGACGTGTGTATTTTGGATGTAATGCCATCCCGCATATTTATTAATATTGGTACGAACGACCTTAGTAATCCGGAGATGCCGCTTGAACGGATCATGGAATTGTACGGCGAGATTCTCAGTCGTACAGAACGGGCATTGCCGGATACGGAAATTTATCTGATGGCCTATTATCCGATCAATTATGAGGCAGCGGTACCGGAGATGAAGGAATGTCTGAAAATCCGTACGAATGAAAAAATAAACAGAGCGAATGAATTGGTAAAAAAGCTGGCAGAAGTCCATGGTGCAAAATATATAGACTTGAATGTTCCGCTTAAAGATAAGGAAGGAAATTTGAAAGCGGAATACACCGTTGAGGGAATGCACATAAAAGAAGCGGGATATCGGGCGATTTATGAAGAATTTATGAAGTATGCTACGGAACCGCGATGGAAATAAGTATCTCGGATGGGTGTTGCGAAGCGGAGACCGAAATCTGGTTTACGGAGAAAGGGGCAGGAAATGTTATATTATGAAGAATATGGAAATCCCGATGGCAAACCGGTAATCTTCATTCACGGTGGCTTTAGCAGTCATAAAATGTACGAAAATCAGTTTGCGATCCTGCCGGAATTTCGCAAAATTTTTATAGATCTGCCAAACTGCGGAAAGAGTCAGGGGTATACCAAATTTAGTTTTGATACGGCGATAGAAGAAATCATAGAATTGACAGAATTGCTTACGCCGGAACGAAAGATTTTTCTGGTTGGACATTCGTATGGCGGTCTGGTGGTAAAGGGACTGCTGGAAAGAATACCGGAGCGAATTGAAAAGGCAGTGGTCGGCAGTACGAATCTTATGAGGAGTCCGATGTACCGTTTCTATACGAGCGGCCTGGGAGCATTTCTTACCTGGGGAAAAAATTACAGGTATTACCGGAAGGAACAGATTCCATTGAAGCTAATTTATGAGACGCAGAAAAGTGCATGGAAACATTTTGAAGTGCCAAAGTGGATGAGGTTGTATTCAGACAGCGGTGAAGAAGCGGCAGAGGCAGCACCGGATGCGGCATCATTTGCGAAAATTCGGAATACTATTCCGGTACTGCTCCTGTGGGCAGACGGTGATATTACAGATATCCGGAAATCAATGGAAATTTGGAAAGAGTTTCTTTCTTATGTGGAAGTTAAACAGTTTGAGGGCGTCGGGCATGCGTTCTTTCGGGAACATCCGGAAATGGTGAATCCGGTGGTGGAAAAGTTTATGAGAAAATAAAAAAATTAGTTTATAGAAAGTTGATTAAGAAAAGAGGGATGGTTGTGTG
The DNA here is from genome assembly GCA_050944495.1 of Marvinbryantia sp. Classification (GTDB taxonomy): domain Bacteria; phylum Bacillota; class Clostridia; order Lachnospirales; family Lachnospiraceae; genus Marvinbryantia. Next base: position 13,246 of record JBMNRF010000018.1, on the reverse strand, counting down.
GTTTATTTTGGCAATATTGTCATCTGTTTTTGCGGCGGTCACTTCGATTCTGGCAAAGATGGGAATTGAGGGAGTTAATTCAAATCTTGCGACAGCTATCCGCACGATTGTGGTAGTTGTGATGGCGTGGGGAATGGTCTTTCTTACAAATGCGCAGAGCGGTATTGCGGATATCAGTCGCAGAAGCTGGGTGTTTCTAATCTTATCCGGTGTGGCAACGGGAGCTTCCTGGCTGTGTTATTATCATGCACTGCAGATTGGAGAAGCTTCAAAGGTAGTGGCGATTGATAAGATGAGCGTTGTGATTACGTTGATTCTGGCTTTTTTGATTCTGCATGAACAATTTACAGTGAAAAAGGTGATTGGTTCATTTTTGATTGCGGTGGGCACACTTTTTATGGTACTTTGAGCAGTTTATACGAATCTGGTCGGATGCTGAAAAACAGATGGAAAGTGAAGAAAAGTTTATGAAAGAACAGACATCATCAAAAAAGATCCAAAATATGACAGAAGGAAGTCCTATGCGCATGATCACACTGTTTGCGCTGCCGATGATCTTTTCTAATTTATTTCAGCAGCTCTACAATGTGATTGACAGTCTGATTGTGGGAAATTTTCTGGGAACCAACGCGTTGGCGGCAGTAGGAAATACCGGCAGTATTACGGCAGTTCTGGTACAGCTGTCTACCGGTTTGGCTTTGGGAGCATCCATTGTGATATCACAATATTTTGGAGCAAAACGATATGACAGAATCCGGTTGTCGGCCACGACGATAGCAATATTTATTTCTGTCTTGGCGGCGGTTTTGACCGGACTGATGCTGCTGTTTGCAAAGCCGGTTTTGGTATTAATTCAAACGCCGGAAGAGATCCTTGCTGACAGTGTTTCCTATCTGCGGATCTATGTGCTTGGCTGTATTCCTATTTTTCTGTATAATGCGATTAACGGAGTCTATGTATCTTTGGGAAATTCCAAAACACCGTTGTATTTTTTGCTGATCTCATCTGTGACAAATGTGGTGCTGGATCTTTTGTTTATTATTTCATTTCAGATGGGAGTGGCAGGGGCTGCGCTTGCAACGGTACTTTCGCAGGTTGTGGCGGCAGTACTGGCGTTGGTTGATGTACCGAGATTACTGGCAGGATTTAGCAGACCACAGACAGGACCGCATTATTTTGACCGCGTTCTGCTTATGACAATGCTGAAATATGCGCTGCCGGCAGCTCTGCAGCAATCGATTGTATCGGTTGGTACAGTGATCGTGCAGGCAACAATTAACACCTTTGGTCCGGCAGTGATCGCCGGAAGTGCTGCGGCGGCAAAGGTGGTAAATCTGGTATCTTCTGTAGCAATTAATTTCAGTAATGCTTACTCCAATTATGTCGGCCAGAATATCGGTGCCGGAAAACAGGAGCGTATCACACCAGGGCTGGTTGCGTCCCTGCAGTGCTGCGGCGTGATTTCGCTGGTACTGACGGTATTTTTGGAATTATTTGCCGAAGACTTCATCCGTATGTTCGTCAATGACGGTGATATTAATGAAGTGGTACACATCGGTGCGCAGTATGTACGGGTGGTTGGTGCTTTTATGGTCATTTTCGCTGCTTTTATGCTTTTGAAGGCGACTTTTAAGGGCAGCGGTGATATGAAATGGTTTGTGATTACCACGCTTGCCAGTCTGTTTATTCGGGTAGGATTGACAGCAGGGCTGGCAGATACGGTGGGAGTGGAGATGATCTGGTGGTCGATCTGCATCGGCTGGGTGTTGTCATTGCTTTTGGCTGTTGCAAGATATCGCCAGGGAGGCTGGAGAAAGAAGGCTATTGTGACAAAGGCGGAAAACGTATAAATTAATGATAGGGAAATCAGACGATCTGATGGATGGCTGCCGGGAATGAAAAGCAACGGGAAAGATTCATGCGAGTGGTGTAAGCTTATCTAATCCTGTGGTCATTGCTTTGACGGAGGGGGGATTTGGTTGCGGAAAAGGAAAAGACGGCGGGAATTTTTGGATACTAAGTTAGGATTTTGGAAGAAAAAAGAAAAAGGTATCTTTGTGAAAGGTATAGAAAATATCCGTTTTTATTTTGCCACGCATTTTGCTGCATCGTTCATATTTTTAACGGCAGTAGCAATTTTGGTGATTATGCTTCTTTTGCAACAATACCTGAAAGCGCAGTATCTGCAGTATTTGACAGAGCAAAGCTATAAGACAGAGGAGGCTGTGTTGGAGTCCCTTCAGCAGAATGTAAATAATACTTTGCGTAACCATATTGGAGATGGCAGTGAAATGGCGGTTTCTCAGTCGATTTATGAATTAGCATTTCAGGCAGATCCGTCTATAAACAAAGGAATGAGTGTGGCAAATCGTGCACTTGAATTATATACAGTACTTGCGCGATATGATTATTCGGAAGATATTGTAGTGGCTGCGGTAGTAAGTCCTGAGGAATTGATCTGTCAGTATGATCGCTATCGAGGGGAAAAATATTCTTTATGGACACTGGAAAACAGGGAAAAGGTTCAAAAAATGGCGGCACAGCTGCAAAGCAAGATTGATTTTCCAAGATACATAGAGTTTATGGAGCCGCGAACATATACCGGTCATCCGGATCGGAAAGTATTTCATGTGGCATATCCGCTGACCGGAGGACGTGAATCAATCTGGAAAGTACGGTATGTACTGATGATCAGCTATGATATGAAATTTCTCGAAGAATTTTTGAATGCAGTGGAAGTGCCAGAGGCCAAATATGTGCAGGGATATGTTGCAGACAAAAATGGTGATATTATTTTCCACAGTGAAGATCGGTTTATTGGAGAAGCAGCACAAATGCTGACGCAGGAAGAGCATTTATCAACCATCTCTAAGCCGCTTGATTATTTTGGATGGACGTTAAATGTGGTGCTTGATGAACAGGAGATGAAAGAGCATGTAGATGAGATTTATCGAAAAGGTTTGCTGTTTTATATCGTTTTATTAATTATTTACATTTTGATGCTCGCATACTGGCTGTTGCGGCTCTTGCATCCGGTGCAGATGGTTTCAAAAGCAATTCAGGATGTTGGAAGCGGAGAATATCATCGACATATTGAAATCCGCGGAAGTCATGAAATTTGGCAGCTTGCGTGTGAATACAATCGTATGATTGATGCAATCTTAAGTAAAAATGAAGAAATTGAGCGCCAGCATCAGGAGACGTTACGTTCGGTAGAACAGAAACATCAGGCAGAGCGAGAGGCATTGGAATCACAGATTAACGCACATTTTATTTGTAATACCATTGGCAGCATTGCTTATGAGGCAATTGAGGCGAATGATCATCATGTATCTGTACTTTTGAAAAAACTTTCTAATATTTTGCGTTATACGTTTGATCAGAGGTGTCAGGAAGTGTATATGTCACAAGAGATTGCCTGGGTAGATCAGTATCTTTTTCTGCAGAAAACGAGATATGAGACGAAATTTGATTATGAAATTTGTTTTCCGGAAGTTTATAATCAGTGGCCATGCTGCAAACTGATGTTTCAGCCATTTGTGGAAAATTCTATTTGTCATGGATTTGAGGGAATGGAGAGTGGCGGAATCATCCGCATTTGCGGTGAGGCAGATGGTGAACGTCTGAAAATTGTGATTGAAGATAACGGAAGCGGTATTGCTGAGGATAAGGCAGAATTAATTCATGAAATTTTAAAAAATTGCGGACAGATTGAGTTCGAGGATCGCAAGAAAGTAGGAATTGGAATTCGCAATGTAGTGACAAGAATGCGGATGTATTATGGACATGATTTGGAGGTAAAGATGAAAACGGCATTGGGAGAAGGTACACAGTTTACTTTTTATATTCCGATACCGGAACAGGAATTATCTGTAGAGGAAAGTATAGAAAAAGGGGGCGACGACAGAGAATGAGGGTAATCATCGCAGAAGATGAAAAAAGAGCCAGTCGAGGATTACACAGTCTGCTTCTTGCAGTGTCAGAGGACTGTGAGGTAGTAGCGGAGGCGGCAGATGGTCAAAAAGCATTTGAACTGATCAAGATCTTGCAGCCAGATGTGGTGTTTACGGATATCCGTATGCCTTATATGGATGGAATAGATCTGATTCGAGCTGTGCGGAGTCAGGGTATGGATACTAAATTTGTGATTATCAGTGCATATGAAGAATTTAATCTGGCACGTCAAGCAATTGCTTTGGGGGTAATTGATTATCTGGTAAAACCTTTGACATTGGAGGATATTCAAAAAGTGTGGGAACGTTTGGAGGTATCCGGAATTACATCTGCCTGTGCAGAAGATACCGGATACAATTTAAAAAGCAAATATCCGGATGCACATCCGTTGATTCTGAAGGCACTGAATTTTATAGAATGCAGTTATGCGACAAAAATCAGTCAGAGAGAATTGGCAGAAAAACTTGGAATTAGTGCGGAATATTTTAGCTTTCTGTTCAGCCGGGATATTGGAGCAAATTTTGCAAGATTTTTGAAGGAATATCGAATTGAAAAAGCAAAAGAATTATTGGATGAAGGGAGCACACCGACGGATCAAATACCGTATAGTGTTGGATTTTCGGATCCAAAATATTTTTATAAATGTTTCAAAGAAGTAACGGGTATGAAAATGACGGAATACAAAAGGACGAGGCAGTAATGCTTCGTTTTTTTGTATAAATAATATCGAAAAGAAGATAAAAATATAGGCAAAACGATTATAAAATCATAAAAAAATCTACCATTCTTAAAAATAAACACCAAAAATTTACATAAATCTTAAAATGATTGGTTGAGTAAAAACAGGAAAAAAGATAAGATAATGATATCTTAAAACGGACTATAAAAAGGAGGAAAAGAAATGAAGAAAAGTATGAAAAAATGGATAGCGCTGTCCATGACAGCAGCTATGGCTGCTAGTGTGATGGCAGTTCCGGCATTTGCGGAAGAAGATGGAAGCGTTGTAAATGAAACCACGATCGGAGCAGATAATGGTGGAACGCATGTAGAGGTTTGGCATTATTTTGAACATGAAGCAGAAGCACTGATTAAACTCTGCAAAGACTATAATGAATCTCAGAGTGAAATTTATGTAGTACCGACCTTTATTTCTCGTGAAGAGCTGATGAAACAGTATACCATCGGAGCAGTTTCTGGTGAACTTCCGGATATTGGTATGGTAGATTCACCGGATATGGCATCCTATATTTCTCTTGGTGTGTTTGAGGATATTACCAGTTATCTGGAAGGATGGGAAGATCTGGAGCAGTTCTATCCGGGTCCGATGAGCAGTTGTATGGATTCAGAAGGAAATCTTTACGGTCTTCCGAATAATTCCAACTGTCTGGCACTTTTGTGTAATATGGATATGTTAAAAGCGGCAGGAATTGAAAAAGCGCCGACGACAATGGAAGAATTTAAAGCAGCATGTGAAGCTACTACAAATGCAGATGAAGGTGTATATGGTTTCGCAATGTGTGCGATTGGAAATGAAGAAGGTACGTTCCAGTTTATCCCATGGCTTCACGGAGCAGGTGCAACAGCAGGTACTGTAAACTCTCCGGAAGGCATACAGGCGCTTACAAATTTAAAAGAACTCATTGACAATGGCTGGATGAGTAAGGAAGTTGTAAACTGGGGCCAAGGTGATGCTTTAAATGCATGGATTGCGGGAAAAGCAGCGATGATGGAATCCGGTACCTGGCAGGTAGCGCAGTTGGATAAGGATTATAAAGATACGGTTACTTGGGAATATGAATATACTCCAATGCCGAAGAGTGAGAATGGTGCACAGGCAACTGTTATCGGTGGTGAAAACTTTGGTGTATGTGCAGGAGCAGAAAATGTGGAAGCATGTGTAGAATTCCTGAAATTTATGCAGACGGCTCAGAATAATGCGGACTGGTGTGAAACAGCAGGTAAACTTCCGGTTCGTGCAGACGCAGTAGATTTGAAAGATTTCTGGACTGCAGATGCAAGATATAAAGTATTTAATGATTCTATGGAATTTGCAGTAGCACGCGGACCGCATCCGGAATGGCCAACTATTTCTGAAGCAATCTATACAGCAGAACAGGCAGTGCTTTTAGGTGAAAAAGATCCGGAAACTGCAGCAGCAGATGCACAGGCAGTGATTGATCCGATTCTTGCAGAAACACCGCTTCCGGAAGCAGAATAAAGAAATGATGGTTTTAAAAAGCGGTACAGGGGGCTGTTGCGAAAAGCAGCAGTCCCTTTTAAAAATTAAAATAAAAAAGGAGTGTGACGTATATGAAGCTGACAATGGCAGGTAAAAAAAGACTGGAAGGCTATACATTTATTCTTCCTGGCTTTGTCTACATACTGATTGTGCTTGGATACCCGCTTGTCTATAATGTTGTCTTGGCATTTCGCAATGTGAATGTAAAAACGTTCAAATCCGCTACGGATGTGTTTGTAGGATTTAAAAACTTTCAGGAGTTATTTTCAGATCCGACTTTTTTACTTGTATTTAAAAATACATTTGTATTTACGATTGGATGTCTGGTAGTTCAGTTTACACTGGGATTTCTTTTTGCATTGTTTTTCTCCAAAAAATTTACATTGGCGGGTCCGGTTCGCGGTCTGATTTTGGTTGCATATATGATGCCGATGTCGGTTACAGCACTTCTTGGAAAAAATATGTTTGACGTTTCCAGCGGCGTAATCAATGATTTATTAATGAAGCTGCATCTGATTCAGCAACCGGTAGAATGGCTTTTAAATGGTAAGACAGCTATGGGAGCAGTAATTGCGATGAACTGCTGGGTGGGGATTCCGTTTAATATGTTACTTTTGACGTCCGGATTGACGGGAATTTCACAGGAAGTATATGAAAGTGCGGAAGTAGACGGTGCCAATTCTATGCAGAGATTTTTGCATATTACACTACCGCTAATGAAACCGGCGATTGCGTCTGTTCTGATGCTTGGATTTATTTATACGTTTAAAGCATTCGATTTAATGTTTGTCATGACATCGGGCGGTCCGTTAAATGCGACAGATGTGCTTGGAACATATTCTTATCAGTTGTCTTTTACTCAGTATGAATTTTCAAAAGGTTCTGCGGCTGCGTTAGTTTTGTTCTGTTGTCTGTTTATTGTAGGACTGTTTTATTTGAGAATTATTGCAAAGGAGGATGACTAAGTATGAATACAACGAAGAAAGCAACATTGTTGAGTTCAAAAGAAAAGAGAAAAAACTGGATTAACGGTTTTTTTGCAATTGTAATTGCGGTTGTATTCCTGTTTCCTATTTATTGGATCATTGCGATGTCTTTTAAATCTGACGCAGAGTCATTTGGAAAAGTGATTACGTATTATCCGCATGAATTTACGGTAGAACCATGGATCAAGAATCTGACAGATAAAGACTTTGTGACTTCTTTGAAAAACAGTTTAGGAATTGCATTAATGGCAATGACATTTTCAATGTTATTTGGAGTACCGGCAGCTTATGGTATGGGGCGGTATAAAGTGCCGGGAAGTAAAGGATTTTTACTTACTTTTCTGGTTACACAGATGCTTCCGGCTTCTCTGATGCTGACACCAATGTATCTTATTTTTAATAAATTACATTTGCTGGGCACCTATCTGGGACCGGCGATTGCGATTGCTTCCGGAACAATACCTTTTATTGTTGTAACGCTACGACCGTATTTTAAAGGCGTTCCCACTTCACTGGATGATGCGGCTCGTATTGACGGTTGCGGTGTTTATCGGGCATTCTTTAAAATTATGCTTCCGGCAATCAAAACAGGTATCATTACGGTTGTAGTAATTTCATTCTTAAATGGATGGAATGATCTTGCATATTCGATGACATTTAACGTAAAACCGGAAATGCGTCCGCTGACCGCAAATATTTATAAGTTCCAGAGCAAATACGGAACGAAATGGAACTGTATCATGGCATATGGAACAATTCTGGTATTGCCGGTAATTCTTCTGTTTGTGTTCTTGCAGAAGTATATTGTGGGCGGTCTGACGGCTGGTGCTGTAAAAGAGTAAAGGAGGGGAAAGAATGCCTGATTTTGCAAAACGAGATGGAGAAAAAACGGGAGATTTTCGCTCGGATAATCAGTTTTTACTGGGCTATTTTGAAGAAAAAGATGGGGCGCTCTGCTATCGTTATGATGCGGAACGAGTGATTGTAGAGCCTTGGGGCGAAAACAGCCTGCGTGTTCGCGCATCGAAGATGCCGGAGATGCCACAGGAATTATGGGCGCTTGACGGGAAACCGGAGAATCAAAATGCCGATATTGAGATTCATACATATTCTGCAGAAATCGTGAATGGAAAAATCCGCGCGGTGATAAATAACATTGGAAAACTGACTTTTTATAATCAAAAAGGGGAAGTGCTTCTGGAGGAATATGTCAGAAACAGGGAAGACATGTTTGCAGATACCTGCAGCTCTTTGGAAGTAGAAGCAAGAGAATTTAAACCGATTATCGGCGGAGATTATCAGCTGACGATGCGTTTTGAATCTAACCCAAACGAGAAGCTTTATGGTATGGGACAGTATCAGCAGAAATTCTTAGATATCAAAGGAGCAGAATTGGAGCTAGCTCACAGAAATTCGCAGGCCAGTGTTCCGTTTGTACTTTCTTCTCTGGGGTATGGATTTTTGTGGAATAATCCGGCGGTTGGTCGTGTGAGTTTCAACAAAAATATTACGACATGGGAAGTACAGTCTGCGAAAAAGCTCGATTACTGGATTACAGCGGGCGATACGCCGGCAGAGATCGAAGAAGCCTATGCAGACGCGACCGGAAAAGTACCGATGATGCCGGAATATGGGCTGGGATTCTGGCAGTGTAAGCTGCGCTATCAGACACAGGAAGAACTTCTGGAAGTAGCAAGAGAATATAAAAGAAGAGAAATTCCGCTGGATGTCATTGTAGTTGACTTTTTCCATTGGCCGAAGCAGGGAGACTGGCGGTTTGATCCGACTTACTGGCCGGATCCGGATGCAATGATTGCTGAACTCAAAGAAATGGGAATTGAGTTGATGGTTTCTGTATGGCCGATGGTAGATTACAAGAGCGAAAACTTTGAAGAGATGAAGGCCAAAGGACTGCTGACTCGCGTAGAAAAAGGTGTACGGATCGATAATGTTTATATGGGAAATACCATTCAATATGATCCGACGAATCCGGAAGCGCGGGAATATGTATGGGAAAAATGTAAGAAAAATTATTATGATAAAGGTGTAAAAATTTTCTGGCTGGACGAGGCAGAACCGGAATATACGGTTTATGATTTTGAAAATTACCGCTATCATCTTGGACCAAATGTTCAGATTGGAAATGTATATCCGCTAATGTATGCAAAGACTTTTTTTGATGGAATGAAAGCGGAAGGGCAGGAGGGCATTGTAAATCTTCTGCGCTGTGCATGGGCGGGAAGTCAGAGATATGGGGCATTGGTATGGTCAGGAGATATTCATTCTACTTTTGAGAGTCTGCAGAATCAATTTGCAGCCGGACTTAATATGGGTATTGCCGGGATACCATGGTGGACAACAGATATCGGCGGATTCTTTGGAGCAAATATTTATGATGAAGCGTATCATGAAGTATTTGTGCGCTGGTTTGAGTATGGGGCATTTTGTCCAGTTATGCGTCTGCATGGATATCGTATGCCGTATCAGCCGCAGTATGGAACCACAGGCGGCGCGGAGTGTGTATCAGGAGCACCGAATGAAATCTGGAGTTACGGAGAGGAAGTATATGAAATTTGTAAAAAGTATATTTCTATTCGTGAAAAGATGCGTCCATACACACGTACATTAATGAAAGCGGCACACGAAAAAGGCAGCCCGGTCATGCGTCCACTGTTTTATGATTTCCCGGAAGATAAATCTTGTTGGGAAAATGAATCACAGTACATGTTTGGCTCACAGATTTTGGTGGCACCTGTGATGGAACGCGGACAGAAAGAAAAGAAGGTTTATCTTCCGGCAGGAGCAAAGTGGACAAATGTCTGGACAAAAGAAAGGTTTGAGGGAGGTCAGACAATAACCGTAGAAACACCGCTGGATCAGATTCCATTATTTACCAGAGATGAGTTCGTATTGGAGATATAGTTCTGTATCATGAGGAAAAAGCTGACAATGGGTTAAGGCTGCATGTACGAAAATGCAGTTGATAGGAAATGATTGTATGTGATATGATGCGAGTAGACAGATAAAGTGATATGTATTTTCCTGTGGCATCTGATGAAGCGCACGGCTGCCGCAGGGAACAGAACAGAAAAACATATGGAGGGTAAAACAATGCTGAAACAGGAAGGAAACAAGCTTTACAGACGCCAGGACAAAGAACTCCTTCTGATTGAACCCTGGGGAAGGAATGCGTTCCGTGTGCGTGCGACACAGCGTCATGAATTTATTCCGGATACGGAAAGCGCTTTGATACCGCAGGAGGATTGTGGAGCAAAGATTGAGATTGACGGAAAAAAGGCAACGATCACAAATGGAAAACTTACCTGTAAGGTAATGGATAATGGTGTTCTGCAGTTCTATAATCAGAATGGCAAACTGCTTCTGGAGGAATATGACAGAACCAGAGATATGTATGAAGGAAGCGATAAGTTTGCGAGCGCACTGGAGATTGTACCGCGAACGTTCAATCCGCGTCCATGTTCTGATAATTTTAAACTGACGGTACGTTTTGAGGCAAATGACGGTGAAAAGCTTTTTGGAATGGGGCAGTATCAGCAGCCGTTTCTGGATGTAAAAGGTTGTGTGATTGAACTTGCGCAGAGAAATTCGCAGGCCAGTGTGCCGTTTGCGCTTTCAGACAGAGGCTACGGTATGCTTTGGAACAATCCTGCAATCGGTCATGTGACTTTTGGAAAGAATGTGACGGAATGGGCAGCAGAATCAACCAAACAGATGGATTACTGGATCACCGCTGGTGATACACCGGCAGAGATTGAAGAATCATACGCAGATGTAACCGGAAAGGTACCGATGATGCCGGATTATGGAATGGGATTCTGGCAGTGTAAATTGCGCTATCAGACCCAGGATGAAATTCTGGAAGTAGCAAGAGAATATAAGAGAAGAGGACTGCCGATTGATGTAATCGTGGTAGATTTCTTCCACTGGCCGCATCAGGGCGACTGGAACTTCGACTTTGATTACTGGCCGGATCCAGCGGCGATGGTGCGTGAGCTGAAGGAAATGGGCATTGAATTAATGGTATCGATCTGGCCGACGGTAGATGAAGACAGTGTGAATTATAAAGAAATGAGCGAGTTGGGATATCTGACACGTTCTGAATATGGAAAGCGTATCGGACAGCTGGGAGATGCTTGTATTATTGATGTGACAAATCCGGATGGAAGAAACTATGTTTGGGAGAAGATAAAAAGGAATTATTATGATCTCGGCATTAAGATTTTCTGGCTGGATGAGGCAGAGCCGGAATTTACCGGATATGAGTTTGAACATTATCGTTATTTTATCGGTTCCGATATGGAAGTCGGAAACATTTTCCCGAAATATTATGCGCGTATGGCATATGAAGGAATGGAAAAAGCAGGGCAGCAGAATATTGTGAACTTGCTGCGCTGTGCATGGGCAGGAAGTCAGCGGTATGGGGCGCTTGTGTGGTCAGGGGATATTGATTCTTCTTTCCGAGCATTGAGAAATCAGCTGGCGGCAGGTCTGAACATGGGGATTGCAGGTATTCCATGGTGGACTACCGATATCGGTGGATTCCATGGAGGTAACATCCATGATGAGGCATTTAAGGAGTGTTTTGTACGTTGGTTTGCTTTTGGGGCATTTTGTCCGGTCATGCGTCTGCATGGTTTCCGCGAACCGTTTAAAGAACCACTTGGAACAAGCGGAGGCGGAAAACATATCAGTGGTGCGGAAAATGAAGTATGGAGTTATGGCGAAGAAGTCTATGAAATCTGTAAAAAATATATGGAACTGCGGGAACGTATGCGTCCGTATGTGAAAACCCTGATGCAGGCAGCTCACGAAAAAGGAACGCCGATCATGCGTCCGCTGTTCTACGATTTCCCAGAAGATAAGAAGGCATGGGAGATTGAAGATCAGTATATGTTTGGTCCGGATGTTCTGGTTGCGCCGGTTCTGTATGAGGGTGTCAGAGAACGTCAGGTTTATTTGCCGGAGGGTAAATGGAGAAATATCAATGACGGAACAGAGTATGAAGGCGGACAGGTGATCACAGCACCGGCTCCATATGATGCGATTCCGGTATTTGCAAAAGCAGGAACGAGAACGGAATTATAAGAATAGTTTTTGTGCAGCGAAAAGGCGGTGTGGCGTTTTTGCCATACCGCCTAAAAATGTGAGGACAGAAAATGAAGAAACGAAATAGTTTTCAAAACGACAATGATGGGGGTACTTGGGGATACGGGGGATCGTTTACCTATATCTGCAGCAAAATATTTGATGTGTTGGCATTAGGATTGGTTTGGGTTTTATGCTGTTTGCCAATTATTACAATTGGTGCGTCTAGTACGGCTCTTTATTATGCGACTGTTAAATGTGTCAAACGCAGTGAGGGATATATAATGCAGGAATTCTTTAAATCGTTTAAGCAGAATTTTAAACCGGCAACGATTTTATGGGGCATTTTTGTAGCGTTGACTTTTCTTATGCAGTTAAATATAGGAATTTTGATGCAGAAGACTAGTGGACTATTTGGACTGTTTTTTATTGTTTTTTACAGCGCGGTTTGTATTTACCTGACGGTAATGATGTTATATGCGTTTCCGGCGCTTTCCAGATTTGAAATGGGACCAGGATGGATTTTTAAGCTTTCACTTTTTATGACGGTTCGATATTTGTTTCACAGTATTATGCTTCTTGTGATTTTAGCAATGGCTCTTTTATTTGTCTGGAAAATACCAATGTTGATTTTTCTGGTGCCGGGGCCGATGGTTTTTTTGATGTCTGAGTTTATAGAAGGACCATTGAAGAAACATGAACCTCAGGGCATGAATCAGCAGAAACCAGAATAAAAGAAAGGCTTTGAATTACAGGGGCGGGACTTGCATTCTTTCGCTGAATTTGTTATAGTTAGTGCGTCAATAAATACCTCGCGGTTTGCGGGGTATTTGAATTTATGGGGCGGATAGACCCAGTTGAGTACGTTGGAGTTTCTCAACAGAGAAACGGAAACGTGCGAAATATAATCCACCCGCTATGCGGGTGCGCGACGTTAGTTATACAAAAAATCACCTTTCCG
>JBMNRF010000017.1:0-60505 GCA_050944495.1 Marvinbryantia sp. | reverse complement strand
AAACAGGCTATGTAAGCGAAAAAACGATCTATAAATGTGAGGACTGTAATGGATGCTCTTACAAAAGCGAATGCATCAAAGGGAACAATTGCAAAATACCTGTGGAAGAACGGACAAAGACACTTCAGGTTGCAAAAACATTTCTAAAACATAGAAAAGAAGATTTAGACCGTATTCTCTCAGAAGAAGGGATTCTATTCAGGACAAACCGAAGCATACAGGCAGAAGGTTCTTTTGGAGATTTAAAACAGGATATGCAGTTCCGTAGATATTTAAGCAAAGGAAATGCAAATGTTCTTGCAGAGAGTACGCTGCTTGCCATGGCAAGAAACATAAACAAACTACATAATAAGATTCAAAATGGAAGAACCGGAACGCATTTATTTTCGATAAAAAGTGCCTAAATTTTGACTTATCAAAACAATTTTCCAAGCCATCAAAAATGGCTTATTAAAGTGCGTTTTTATTAACAGCCAGTAGCAAAGAACAGAGTTTTTTGATAGATTTTATCCTTAAAACAGCAAAAAGGAAGCTGTCGCTTCACGATTTATTAATCGTTAAAGCGACAGCCCCTTTTTCATAATTCTACTTTTACACGTTTTCTCGGAAGTCAGATTATGCTCATCATTCAATCTTTTTGTACTAATAATTCGTTAATTGTTAATTCATTATTTTCCAATCAGTTCCGGATGAACTAAATCTTTAGCCTTTGGTTCAAACAATTTGTCAAATAATGCTCTATTACGCTGCTTCGCATCCTTGAGCAATTTGTCGTAAGAAATCACCTCGATATATGTTCCAACCGTTGGATTATAGCCAAAATATCCCTCTTTATCCTGCGAAGATACCAAGCCAGCTCTTGCCGCACTTTTTCTAAGAGTAGGTGTCATGTCCGCTATGACATAACAATAAAAAGCAATATTTTGAACATTTCCCATACCGCGTCCGTTATACTTCTTTACATTACCTTCTTTAATGTCTGTCACATAATCATAAACCTGTGTTATTGGATCTGTTTCTTCTGTGGCAAGATCATTTCTTTGCGGACGATTCAATTCTACTATTGTAATAGAATTGATATTCTCTGGATCAGCTGCATAAGATAATGCTGCATCGAAGATAGCCAAATCCATACGTTTTCCAACATCGTTTTGCAAAATAGGAAGAGCACTTATCTTTTTATCCGATGCCAAGAAATGATGATATGCTAAGCTATCATCGATTAACCAAAGATTCATATCATCAAATTTAATTTCATCCGAAGTCGTTTGCATTGGGCAAATGATACTATGAATACGAGATTCTTTACTGTATTTACCATTTTCATCAGCTTCTAAAGCTTCTTCCAAAAGATCAATAACTGCCTTTCTACGTACAACGTACTCCGCAAGACTCGCACGGCTCAACTCTGTTATGCTTTCACAATAATCATCAAACAACTTTTGGAAACTTGGGTCAGATGTTGCATCATGCTTAACTTTTTCTTCGATAGCATTCTTTTTCCTAACTGTATCGAACTCCCATTGCTGCTGCTGTTTATAAAGTTCCAAATCTAATTTATCATCAGGTAACCCTGCCGGAATTTTTTCATAGACTTCCGGACGTCGATTTAGAAGCAAACGATATTGTGGACGTTTTGTCTTAACTAACATATCAATTTGTGTCTTCTTTTCATCAGCCACTTTTGTTAACTCATCGCTCAGATATGTACGGATATATCCAACCGCAGCATCTATAATTTCTGGTTCCTTTGTATCTCCAAACAATGGACCATCCGTAAAATCAAAATCTGATCTCTCAGTATTTACAGCCTCATCTAAATACTCACCCGCCAAGTATCCAACATAATAATATGCATTTTCTCCACTGACCAGTTTTTTCTTCATATCCGGAATATAAGTTGAAAGCGAATAAGACTTTACTTCTCGATGATTCGCACATAAATGTAATTCGTGTTTATCTGCTCCCTCAGCCAAAAGCATATGATACAACGTATAATTTTTCCCTTTCAACTCCATAGGATCCTGATGAAGAGAATCTTTATATGTCTTCTCATAATAGTTATTAAGTTCAAAGCTCTCTCCACGATTATCCTTCAAAATAATTTGCGGACAATTACCACTAATAAAATACGGTAAACAGTGCTCAATCAATTTTTTTGCCAAACTTTCCAGTGAATATGCAACAGAATCACGATATGGATTTCTAAATCCTTTTAATCTAACAACTGTTCTCTGTACCGCACCTTCTTGCTCAATTATTTTATCATTTTGCTCAGGTGTAACACCAGTAAGCGCAAAATCAAACACTCTAGAATGCCAATGTTCATCTTCACAATATGTACTTGACCTGCAACATTAACAATAATAGGCATAAAACTCATTCCTTTCTATTACTTCTTGATATAGTTAATCTCGATGTCATACCCTAACTGGTCCATCATGTTTACAAAAGTTTTATTCATAACACCATCGGTATTCTTAATAACTCTATTTACATATGGTGCACTAGTACCTACCATTTCTGCTAATTGCACCTGCGTTATACCTTCTTCTACGCATTTCTTCTTTACATCAATTTCTATGTTATTTTTTATCATACAGCTTCCTCCGCTGATTTCAAAATTGCACTAATAAGATAATTTATTTTACCACTTTAGTTAACAGAAGTCTACACTTGTATGTTACATGTCCGTTAATTCCCCCAAAAGAAAAGTTCCGAACATTTTGTTTTCAACATTTTATGTTCGGAACCTATATCCAATTTATAAGTACTTCTTGAATACTTTTTTTCATTTTAATTGCCATATCCATCATCCATTCAAACTGTTTCGGCCAGGTATCCTTATTGTCGAAATCAACAGTTTTATACACCAAGATACGACTTGCTTTTTTCTCAGGTAATTCGTTCCATTCAAGCTGAACTCCCATTTCGCTTTCAATTGCTTCTTTATTATCATAGAACTTATGATACAATTCCTTGTCATTGGAAATATACCATTCAACAATAATATGGTTATATTTTCTTATCTGAGACAAACTGATAAAACAAGCTGATGAACCTACACTTAGTGTCATCCAGTGATCAGTATTGGCTTTTCGTTTATTAAATGCTTTGGCGAAAGCAGCTTTTTTAAACGCATACTCATTAAAAGCAACCCAATAATCGTATCTCGCTTGCAACGTAGGAGAATTACTTGTATTTCGCTTAATCTCTTTTGTCCAGTCATTTGGTTTTTCTACGACATCAAACTTAACTGCAACATCCGAATTACCTATCTGATATAATTTAATCTCAACTAAAAAGAAAGCGATATTTTCATCCGTATGATTATTTAGCCATTCAATTGCCGCACGATGTTCTTCACGAGCTCTCTTCACTACCCAGATAATAATATCTGCAGATTTCCCAGAAGCATATGTAATCAACTTACCAAGATGATCATGATTTGTGTCTTCCAACTGATTTTCAATAATAATCTTTCTATCAGTTCCTGTTTCTGTAGCATAAATATCCACATTAAAATCACCAACTGATGATTCTGTTTCATCAACAGTTATCTCAAGACCAACAGCATCTGCAAGCAAAGCAAGATTATCATCTTCTGCGAGCCATGGTGTAAAATCCAATGCTTCATGTGGCCATACTTTTCGTAAGTCTTTAATTTCCTTTAATTTTCCGAGATTTACCACACCAATTTCCTCCATCAATAATTCCTTTATATTCTAACACAGAATACTGGTTTTCGCTATAAATCGTGGTAAATCCTTGCAAATCTGGTCAACTCGTACTTTTTCAATGATGTAGATTTTCATCAAAAAACGCCCCACACCTGCAGGACGTTATCTCTCAAATATTCATTTAACTTTCACCTGTAGTAGTCTCCCCGTAGAACCCTTTTAACGATTCCCTCAAGGGGTTCACTTCTATATATACTCTCTTAACGATTACTTCTACACAATCCACTTTAACTCGCCTGAGAAGTAGTCTTTCAGTAGTTCCGTGGCACTATGACTGCCGTACTATGCCCAGTTCTGCGCGACTTTTCACTACACATTCGGTAGTCCGTTCACCCTGCCGTGGCAAATGAATAATACTTTAATCATAGTTCTTATATCTCCTTAAAACTCGTTAAAACCCCGTGTTTAAAGGGTTTCTTCGACTTTCGTATTTTTACTAAAAACCTACATCTTTTTATAAATTCTTATGTTTTGGTGGTAAAAAGTTGTAAAACCAATTCAATTTACAACTTTACAACTCAGCGATTACAGATCTGTCTCATCTCTTTCTGCACATCGTCAAAGTCAACGTGAGTATATGTATTTAGCGTAACTCCTATGTCTGCATGACCCATAATCTTCTGAAGCGTCTTTGGATTCATGCCGGACTTTGCCATATTTGAACAAAATGTATGACGGCATACATGCGGCATAACTTTAGGAATTTCTTTTTTATATGTCTTATTATATTATTTCTCACAGATGTGTTGGAAGTATTTTTCCCAGTGCAACCAACCATAGGATTATTATTTTTGTCTAAATACAAGAACCCTATTTTACCATCTATGATCGGTTCCACTTTAACCTTTTTCAATTTGCTTAATACCAAAGACCTCTGATAAATAGGTTTTATAGCCTATTTTTTCATACCATTTAGAAACACCTGTAAAGTATATAAAAGAAACATCCATCCCCTGTTTTTTAAGATATTCTGTTACATTTGCAATCATCTCAAGCGCAACACCTCTATTTCTGAATTCCGGAACTGTTCCCACACATCCCGGCATTCCAATTCTGCCATACATATCCGTTAAATAGTTTTGACAATTAAGGTCCACCAAACAAAAACTGGCAATTTTCCCATTTACTTTTGCAACATATATATTTTCAAAATTGTTAAAATATTTCACCCAGCTTTCATCAACACATGCAACAGCTGTATGAATCTTATTTAAATCACCCTCATACCATCCATATTCCGCACTATCACTTCCATGTAGCTCATAATCATCTATGCAAAAGTTTTTAAGTTCCAGCAACATTTCATCACACCCACCGATCGATTGATACCCTTGTTTTTCAAAGAACCCCCAACTTTCAGAAACAGCACCTATAAATACACGGGATGAAACTCCTCCGATAACGATTTTTTCATATTTTCTACTTTTCATAAATATTTCTATATCTTCAAGTAATCGTGTACCAAAACCCATTTTCTGCTTTTCCGGAGTAACACATATCATCCTTATTACAAAATCTTCAATAATTGCAAACGCAACCACATCATCCATTTCAATATATTCAAAATAAACGCACTCCTCCTTATGCAGCAGATTATAAAATCGATCATAAGACATTCGAAATTGCGGAAAACATAAATTAAAAATATTACAATATTCTTCTTTCATAATTCCCCTTCCTTCTGTAACTAAATTCTATGGTTTTTTCTAACTCATCCGTTCCATTATTTCATTTCCATGCTCTTTTAACCATTTTTTATGTTTTTTATAATCTGGCATTATATATTCCACCTGTGACCAAAAGTCTTTAGAATGGTTCATTTCTATCAAATGGCATAATTCATGCACAACCACGTAATCCACGACTTCATCCGGAAGCATCATCAAAAGACAGTTAAAATTTAAATTTCCTATGCTGCTGCAGCTTCCCCATTTGGTTTTTTGACTGCGGATCGTGATTCGTCCATACTGAACATTCATCAGACTAGCATAATGTTTCACTTTCACCGGAATTACTTTTAAAGCAAGATTTGCTAATTTCTGAAGTTCTGTCGTGGATAGTTTTTCGATATTCTTCGACTCATTTCGTCTTTCTTCGAGTTTCTCCAGATGTGTACGTATCCAATTTTCTTTCTCTTTTACAAATCTATGAATTTCTGCATCTTCTATCATAAAAGGCGCTCGAACAAGAACTGTCGCATCCGATCTTATCTCAATAGCTATTGATTTTCGATTGCTTCTAATGATTTCAATATTTATCTTCATGATCAATTTATCCTTATTCTATGTCCAAACCAAATTGATAAATCTCGTTAATTTTGACTTGTGCTTGTTCTGCTTCTTTTTTCTTAACGAGGGCGTTTCGATCACTTAAAATTGCCAGCATTTCGTCCACTACTTCCTCTTCCGGAAGATAAGAATAATGCGACAGATAGCTAATCATGCGTATGGCTGTATAATCCGTATTCAGATTGCGTGTCACCAGGTCACAAAGATTTTTTTGGTATCCACGTTCTGTCATCATTTGATATAACTGTTTGCTGATTTCTGTACGCTCTTTCATCTAAATGATTCTCCATGATAAATGATCCATTTCATGCTGAAAAATCTGTGCCGTCCAACCGGAAAGTTTCTGCTTCTGCTTCTTCCAATTCATATCCATATATTCCACTTCAATATTTTCATATCTTGTTGTCGAGCGTACCCCATCCAATGAAAGGCATCCCTCTTCTGTCTGATAGGGTGTATCCTTTTTTATAATAACCGGGTTAAACATTACAACATCAATTAATCCCATATTTACAATAATAACCTTTTTCTTTATACCAATCATATTTGCTGCCATGCCTACGCATCGCTCTCTATTTGCTTCAAGGGTATCCCGCAAATCGATTCCGATCTGAAGATCTGCTTTTGTTGCGGGCTCAGACTTCTGCCCCAGGAAAAATATATCTCTAACTATCTGCTTTACCATGTATCTTTCTCCAATACTTTCTCACACACTTGCTTCATCATAGGCTCTTCGTGTTCATAATGCTTCCTCATCATTCTTTGAATCACCTTGATAAATATGCTTATTTACTGCTTTACCTTCTTTATCAATTCCTCAAATGACTTCTGAAATCTTCTATCATCTTCTTCTGTTCTCTTTGCCGGACCTTTTAGGTGATGCCTTCCTTTTCCCATTCTTGCTTTTTTCGCAAGATGACGTTCCATAAGAAGGGTATCAATATTTTGATTCGTATAATATCTTCCTGACTGATGAATCCCATACGCACCTTTCCCAAGAATCATAGCTGCCACCCCATAATCCTGCGTCACAACCACATCGCCTTTCTGACACAGATTTAATAAAGCAAAATCCACCGCATCTGCCCCAGCGCCAATGATCTTAACTTCACTGTAATCGGAATATAAAACATGATTAGTATCACAAAACAAAACGCATTTTATATTTTCTTTTTTCGCAACCAATTCAACGATTCTTACCACAGGACAAGCATCAGCATCCACTAATATCTTCATATAGAACCTCATTTTCACATATCATCCGTATTACTTTATCCCATCAACAGTATTTATGGTTTCTACTGTCACAGTACGATTTTTTCCTTCTTCATTCCAAATCATCAAATGAACCTTATATTCTATCGCGTCTTTTGCATATAAAAAAGGTTCTTCTTTTAACAACTCTACCTTTTTTCCGGACTGTTCCAATTCTTTTTTCCGGACTTCTGCTTTTTGGAGCAGTTTCTGTGTCCATGAGCCAAAAGAACGCGTCTCGTATACTGAAGCCGTCTGTTCCAGCATCTCCCATATTAAATCCACAACGCCTCCATGTCTGACGGTATGTAATAAAGCGGCAATTTTTCTTGCAATACATTTCCTTGGAAATTTTTCGTATAGACGAATCCATCGTACAAGACTTCTATCCTCTGCTTTTTCTGCCAATTCTCTCATCACGGAAAATGCCTCTTCTGAAACCTGCCACTTAGAACAGCATGGCACCAGATATTTTTCAGAAACGGCAGGGTAACAGCAGAAATTCAATGGAGGAAATTCTGTTAAAGCAGACAGCATTCTTTCTTCCTTTGTACAAAATTCATCTCCCAAATACTCTCTTTTATCTCGAAGGATTGCGATACGATATTCCAACTGACGCAAATATTCATAACCTTTCACCCAAAAATGTCCGATTTTTCCATAATCGAACAAATGCGTCTCCAATATCAGATTATGAAAAAATATCGTACAAACTGCTTTTTCCTGATGAACGATCAGAAGATAGCGTTCTTCCTCCTGCTCCAGTTCTGCCCACATTTCACCCTGAAACTCCGACTGATATGTTCCAATCAGCTGTGCATGCTGAAAAACAAGAAAACTTTCCACTGCATCGTTCATCAAATATATCAAACGAATCTCTCCCGGCATTTTTTCCGGCAAAAGCAATTCAAACTGTCCTTGCGAAAGCAAAAGCTCTAATTTTTCCAATTCCTTTTCAAAAGGAATCTCTCTTCGGATCATGTCTCATTTCCTTTTTCTTTATTTAGGGGCATTCAGCTTCCCCAATATTCTCTCTTGTAAGATCCTTCACCCATTTATACTTTTTATAATGGTACATTACCCAGGGGATTTTCCCCACCTCATCCAAACAAGTGCACGCATATACCACAAGCACCGGCCAATGAAATACAAACGTACCAAGAGCCGCCAGAGGAATAGCAAGTCCCCACATACAGACTGCCAGACTATACATATCAAACATCGTATCTCCTCCTGCCGCAAAAATTCCATTAATCACAACCGTATTTACAGCGCGACCGATCATATAGACTGCCATGATGACCATCATTCCCACCAGGTCTTTTCCAGCCTGCTCCGTCAGTTTTACAAAATGAATCACGAACGGTGTTGCCAGAAGCATGATTCCGGTAGATAAAAAACCACACAGAAAAGACAGCTTCACCAGTCGGTCTCCATAAATCTTTCCAAGCTTGAGATTTCCAGCTCCAAGCTCATATCCTACCAGAATTCCTCCTCCGCTGCCAATACCATTGCAAAGACAGCAAATCAAGTCACGCACTACAGACGCTACGGAATTTGCCGCCGCAGCATCCGTTCCCATATGCCCCATAAATGCCGTATAAGATGCAAATCCAACACCCCAAAATAGACTGGCCCCTAAAATTGGAAATGCACATTTCTGAAAATCTTTAATCAGTAAACGGGATGCTTTAAAAAACCTACTCCAGTCCGGACGTAAATAACCTTCTCTTAAAGAATACCAGATACACCAGATCAATTCTACAATTCTCGCTGTAAGTGTTGCAAATGCTGCCCCCTGTACGCCCATAGCCGGTACACCAAACAATCCAAAAATAAAAACGGCATTTAATACAATATTAAGTATTACCGCACCAGAACTGATCAGTGCCGTTTTTGACGCATGATCACTGACCTTCATAATAGCCAGATAACACTGAGAAAATCCGGTCAGAAGATACGACCATCCTGCTACACGAAGATAGCGCACGCCAATGGAAATCAAAACTTCTTCATTCGTAAAGATCCGCATCAGATAACTTGGAAAAAATACACATCCTCCAAAAAACAAAATAGAAACCAGACCACTGTAACGGATGCTGATACAAAAAATATCATTTACCGTTCTTTTATCTCCTTTTCCCCAATACTGTGCTCCCAGAATCCCAGATGCAGAGACAAATGCCATCAGCAGCATATTTTGGATAAACTGAACCTGTGTTGCCAGCGAAACAGCTGCCATAGAATTCTGATCGGCACTTCCCAGCATAATTGCATCAGCTGCGGCAACCGATGCCAGCATCAGACTTTGAAGCGCTATCGGCGCAGTCAGCTGAAACAATCTTTTCAAAAATATCTTGTCCGCAAATAAACGATCTTTCATGTTACTAAAACCCTTTCTCTCGTTCCTACTGCTCTTTCTCTTCTATTATACAAAATTATTTCTAAACTTGCATCTCCTATTTCCAGCAGAAACCTCTTTAAAACCTGCTGTCTGCTTCCCATTGTATATACTGGATTTAATAACAGATTGCTTATCCTGTATCAAAACCAGTATTCTATCACAGGAAAAAGGTCTCCATACTTGTATGAAGACCTCCGGTTTCTGTAGATCAGACGCATTAGAATTAAAACCTATTCTTCTAATCGCTTACAAATACCACATTTTCTCCCATTCCTTTTGTTGGCAGCATTTGCGCATAGAAATTCCGTTTCTTTGCCGGCACCTTCACCTTCGCTTTTCCATAAATTTTTCCAAACGCATTCGTTTCTACTGTTTTTGAACTAAGTCTGCAGCTTTTAATCTCGATTAATTTTAAATTGCCACAGCCATAAAATGCATGATTGCCAATTACAGTCACTCTTGCCGGAAGTGTTATGGATTTCAACGCCTTACACTTCGCAAATGATTTCACACCTATCTTTTCTAACTTGTCCGAAAATGTCACCCTGCTTAACTTGCTGCAGTTAAAGAATGCCTTTTCTCCGATCGAAGTGACATATTTCCCAATAGAAACCGCTTTTATATAACGATTATCTTTAAATGCATTGGCAGCAATAGAGGTAACTTTACAAGTTACATTGCCTGTTTTTATCGTTGCGGGAATAGAAACCTTTGATTTCTTTTTGTTCACAGGTCTTACGTATTGCACCTCTGCCGTTTTAGAACTTCCGCTTCTTGTAATTTTATAGTAGGCTCCGGAAACCTTTACCATTTTTCCTTTACCCGGAGTCATGTATTTAATCGCAAAATTCTTAGTAATACTTCCTGTGTAATTTCCCTTACCGGTAATCACAACCGTAGCTTTTCCCACTTTTCGATTATTTTTATAAGTTACCGTATAATGTGTTCCGCTTTTCAGCTTCTTAGAACCATCTTTAACAGTAATTGACGGTTTAACGGATTTCCCAGTATATCTTTGTGTTGAAATCTGGCTGACGGAACAAGTTTTCATACTCTTTTTCGATGACGCTGTCGTTTTAACAATTTTAAATGTCTTTTTAATCTCACCGCGATAGATTCCCTTACCGGTAATCGTAATTGTAGCAGTTCCCACCTTCTTATTATTTCGATAAGACACCTGGTAGTCTCTGTCTTTTTTCAGAACCTGACCTCCCAGCTTTACAGTCACAGACGGTTTTATCGTTTTTCCCGTATAACGATAGCTGGATTTAATTCCACTAACGGATGCTTTTGAAAAATCCATTCCATAAGAGATGCTATTCTGTTTTGCGTATTTGATCGCATACGATCCCGGGGTACTGTAGATCACAGCATACACTACATGATCGCCGCTTCCTACCCAAGTATAGCCCGTCCAAAGAATATCCTTTCCGATTTTGGTTACGCTTGATGGAATCGCAATTTTTCTTAATTTCTCGCAGCTGTAAAATGCCTTTTCTTCAATACTTTGTAATCCAGATTCTATGTTCACTTCTTCCAGATTCGTAAAATGCGCAAATGCTTCTTTTTCAATTCCCGTAATTCCAGATTTGATCACAATCTTCTTTGTTTTGTTCAAAATAGACTTCGGCCATTTACTTTGGTCATGAGTAAACATACCACCTGTTGAAGAAACCGGTCCTCGAAACGGGACTTCGCCTAATTCTATTTTTCCTGTTCCGGAAATCGTAAGCACACCATTTGCAAAATTCCATGTAGCATTTTTTCCTAATGCCCGATATGTATTCTTTGATAAAACACCATTCGATGAATCGATGGAATAAAAATTCACGGTATTGGTATTGGAAGCATAATATATCACCTTGGAATCTTTCACAATCGGCTGACAATCAGAAATAGTCGCAGCAGCAGTATACTCTTTGCTAATTTTATTTCCTTTTCCGTCTACATATAAATAATGAAGTACACCCTCAGAAAGTCCATCGTTATCTTCTCCCTTTCCGGATGTATTATATTCTTCCCATGAGATCATAAAACGATTCTCACTGACTTTCGTAATCTTCGCGCCTAAAAAAGACTTTCTGTTTCCTACATAATCTGTAAGCCATTTTACTTCCGTGGCAGTTTCTGAAAAATTTGACATTGGTGTAACCGTCAAATAAATATTATGTGCCGCACCGTCAGAACCTGCTGTATCATACTTTGACTGGTCAATAGAAGTTCCCAGGCACAGAATATGATCCTTTGACAACGCCATTCCATCTACACTCGCATAGCAAGCAATCGACCAGGCAGAATCTCGGGAACCACCATACTTGAGAACTGGAATGGAAGTTTTTTCCATGGTTCTCGTATCGTATCTGCTCAGTTTTGTATAGCGGGAACCTTCGCTTTGTTCCAATACATACAGATAAGTATCTTTGCTTTTAATATACTGCGCAAAAGAATGCCATAAATCACTATCTATAATCTTTCCTTTCATAGAAGACTTGTCTACTTCAATCATTAAAAAGCCTTGATGCCCCTGACCAACAGACGAATCTACATATCCTTCATGCGCTGTGACAATATACAGCTTATTACCCTGTTCCGCAAATTCAACACAGCCATAATCAAACGGATAGCGCACCTCTCCCCCAAACAGTTCTTTGTTTCCGGTAATTGAGGCCGCTCCTTTTCTTCTCCACGCGGTATCATACTTAATTACTCGAATAATCTCTGCTCGATCGTCTTCTGCTGTATTATTTTTCCCTTCAACAACATAAAAACCGTCAGAACCTGCATAAAATCCACCCCATACAGGCAGTTCCATGGCAATTGTTTTTTTACTGGTGATTTTAAAATGATTGTCATAATATTCGATCTCTATGGATTTTCCGTTATAGTATACTCTCATATACCCATTATTCACGTTTACAAGATTCGATTTCCTTCTTAATGAAACCGTTCGATTATCTGACGCAGTAGGCAAAAGAGCAGCCTTTGGCGATTGCATCGGCAGCAGCAAAAAACTGCACAGAATAAACATCAATACTGCAAGTTTCTTTTTTATTGTTTTCATAACACATCTCCCTTTATTTTGACATGATATTCCTGTTTTACAGGAATATCAATGGACTTACCCGGAAATCCGTAAAGACATTACAATCATCCAATTTACTCTCTCATTTTCTAGATATTCAGTAAGATCAATGCAAGTAAAATTCCCACTATAGCGTATCTCTGACGCCTGCTTATTTTTTCTCTGAAGAAAAAAACTCCAATCATCGTAATCACAAGAATAGTTGCTACACTGTAAGTCGGATATGCAATAATCGCCGGAATGCTTCCAAGCGCTTTCAAAAGAAATCTGGCCGAGAAATAATTTGGTACTCCGATCAGCATACCAAAAATAACATCAGAAGCGCAAATATGTTGCTTTTTCACAAGTGCAAGTAAAATACACAGTAAAAGAGCTGCTGTAAACGTATATAAAAGGAACTGTTCCTCCAGACGGACAGTTCCGATTTCTGCAAAAACTTTGGACATGGCATCTGCGCTTCCTCCTCCGAGGAGCAAAAAAATCAGTCCTGCTTTAAAGGAAATGCCCGTTTGACCGGATTCAGACTGAATCAAAACAATAGATATAAGTGCTGTTAAAAATCCAAAGATCTGCACGCATTTCGGCACTTCATGAAAACACAAGACGGATAATACTGTCGGAACAAGTACCCCCAGTTTCATAAATATACTGGAAAGCACAATTCCATTTTTTTGTATGTTCACCTGAAGCAGCCAAAAGGATGCAAGATAAAGAAATCCATTCATACAGCCCAGACTAAGCGCAGTCCAAATCCCCGGCTCTTCCGGAAATATTTTTCCAGGCCGAAGATAATGCCACGCCAAAAACAGACACATGACATAGTTCCAGGCAAGCATAACAATATTATTTTTAGCATGCCGTTCACTGAAACGCATGGTAATCGATACCATAACGCTACTGGCGATCGCCAAAACCAAGTAAAGCATAATTAGAACCTTTCTTTTTATTATTTATCATATAATTTTCCAAAATCCGCATTACCTGTTCAAATCTTACTGTACATTTCTTCTCGCAAGCAGCCATCCCATAATATGAATTGCCTGCTGAAAATCTCCGTTCACAATCAGCGCTTCTATTTCGTCTGCCGACAGTTTTTGCACATTTAAAAATTCCGTCTCATCCAACGACTGTCCCGACACTCTGCTGCAATTTTCTGCAACAAATATGTGTGCATAATTATCTGCAATTGTTGCATTAGACGGTACTGTGATTAAATGTCTCCATTCTCCTGACTCATACCCTGTTTCTTCTCGCAATTCTCGCTTTGCTGCACTTAACGCATTCTCTGCAGAATTATCCCTGTTACCTCCATATTCTTTTCCATCTTTTCGCTCTATTCCTCCTGCCGGAAATTCAGTCGTCACCTGATGTATTCCATGTCGGTACTGACGTACGCAAAGATACTTTCCATCTGTATCCGAAGCTACAATTACAACATAATCTCTGCGGCTGTAGCTGTAAAACGGTTCAAACACACTTCCGTCCGGGAAACGATATGCCGATCTTCGAAAATCAATCCATTCATCCTGTACAATATGCTCTGTATAAAGTTCTTCCCACACCAGCGTATTCTGCTCTAGGGTATCCGCTTTATTTATCAATGAATTTGTCTGTTCTTTTTTCTTTTCCTGTTTCATCCTTATTCTCCTTTTCTTCGATACACTTTATTCTACCACTTTGTCCTTATTATCGTCAAAAAATATCCTATTTTCAAAAAAATGAATAATTACAGATTCTTTTATTGATTTTCCTGTGATAGTTAATGATTATACAAAAACTTACTATATATTTGCTTTTTCCATATCATGGAGAAGAGAGTCTTGCAAAAAACAGACAAAAAATATGTAAGTTATATGAAAATATTGGGAAAAGAGCTCGTTCCACATACCAACATTGTCTTGATTAAAAAAATGGCGAAATTCTCGGATATAAAATGTATATTCAAGAACAGGAATTCTGCGGATGAGACGATATTCTCCTCTTCTTTTCCTCTATTCCTCTCCCCTTGCCGCCAGATTAAAGGCCTGCAATTTTGCATATACTCTCCCATGAACACTCTCAGGTGCAAACACACCGTCTGCATCCGGTTTTCCCGCAGGCATTCCCATTAATAATTCTATTCCTTCATTGATATGTGATATTGGATAGATATGAAACATTCCATTTTTTACTGCTTCTATCACTTCATCTTTTAAAACCAAATCACGAATATTAGAGACCGGAATTAATACTCCTTGTTTCCCTGTAAGTCCCCGTTTTTTACACAGATCAAAAAATCCTTCAATTTTATATGTCACACCGCCAATTGCCTGTATCTCTCCTTTTTGATTCACAGATCCCGTTACAGCAAGATCCTGACGAATCGGAAGATCTGCAAGAGATGACAAGATACAATAAAGTTCTGTACTAGAAGCGCTGTCGCCATCGATCCCGTTATAGCTCTGTTCAAAACAAATGCGGCAGGACAAACTCATAGGGAATTTCTGCGCATAGGTCTGACCCAAAAAGCCGGTAATGATCTGTACTCCCTTGTCGTGTGTTTGTCCACTCATTCGCGCTTCTTTTTCAATATTTACAATTCCAGATTTTCCCACATAAGCTGTCGCTGTAATTCGCGCCGGAACGCCAAAAAGATAACGTCCCATATCCATTACTGCCAGTCCATTGATTTGCCCGACTTCGTTTCCCTCCGTATTAATCATAAGAATCTCATCTTCAAACATTGCGTCCAACTTTTCCTGATAAAGTTTCAGTCGCTGTTCTTTTTCATATATCGCTTTTCTGATATGGGCCGCGGTAACAATTGACGCCTGTTCCAACTGTGCCCAGGTGACTGCCTCTCCAAGGATTTCTGCCAGATAATTAAACCGCGCTGACAGCTTATCCTGACTTTCTGCCGAACGAGCAGAATACTCAATAACAGTGCAAACTGCACTGACATCAAATTCCATTGTATTCTCCCGCTGTACAAACCCTTTGATAAAACGTGCGATCTTAAACATATTTTCGTCAGTTCTCGGCATCTCATAATCAAAATCTGCCCGGATCTTAAAAAATTTATCAAATTCTTCATCATACTCGTTCAGCAGTTCATAGTAATAACCACTTCCGATCATAATCACCTTCAGCTGTGCAGGAATTGGCTCCGGCTTCAGTGTAGAGACTACCACCGCATTATCCAGTTCCTGTATAGAACCCATATTGATTTCCCGCGTCTTCATAAGCTGACGCAACGCTTCCCACGCGTGCGGCGCAGACAAAATATCCTGTGCCTGAACAATAAGATAACCACCGTTCGCCTGATGAAACAGACCTCCTTTGATTTTCATATAATCTGTCGTCAGATTTCCAAACTCATTATCATACTCAATTTCTCCCATCAGATTGTTATAGGTAGGATTAAATGTAACTACTACCGGTGCACCGTTTGTATCATGATGATCCACAATCAGATTGACACGATAATTTAACGTGACATCCTCCGAGGACTTCTTACTGCCGGCACTGAAAAGAGCCGCCAGACTGATCTCTTCCTCCTCATCAGCTTCTATAAACTGGTCCAGATTTTTCAGCACATCTTCTTGTAATGCAGACAGATAAGCGCTCGCACATTCATACTCTTTGTACCGTTCCATCAATTCCGCTACATGATTTCCGATCGCAAACATCCCCACTTTACGGTTCAACTCTGCAATCCGCACATCACTTTCTTGATTTAGCTTCTGCATCTGGCGTAAAATAATTCCCGCTTTTTCGTTGACAATCTGAGAATTTTCTTCGATTTTATCTTTCACTTCCTTTGCAAGCGCTTCAAATTCCTCATCTTCTACCGCCTTTCCATTAATTACAGGAAGAAAATATACACCGGTTTCTGTGTTTCTCACTGTAAAATCATATTTCTGCGCCTCTTCGTTCATAGCTTCCATCAAGGTATTCTGCTGCTGATTGTAGCTTTGCAAAACAGTATTTTTCTGATTCGCATACTCCTCTGACTGAAATGCTTTCTGCAGTTCTTTCTTGATTTTTCCCACCAGATAGGCAATATCTTCTTTAAAAAGCTTTCCTGTTCCAGGAGCGAAGGCAAGTGCCTTCGGTCTCTTAGGATCCTGAAAATTATACACATAACACCAATCATTCGGAATCGGTTCTTTTGCCGCCATTTTTTCTGTACTCATTCGGGCATATGTTGTTTTTCCGGTTCCGAATGGCCCGGACATATAAATATTATACCCCTTTAGCTTCACGGCAAGCCCAAAATCAAAAGCCTTTTCCGCACGTTCCTGTCCGATGATTCCTTCCAATGGTTCTAATTCAGCTGTTGTCTGAAAAGAAAATTTGTCTGCAGTGCACCCATTTTTTAACTGTTCATAATTCAGTTCCTTCATTTTGCTCATAAAAAGGCTCCTTTCTATTCCAAATAACAAAATTATATTTTGTTTTTATTCCATTCGCATCATACGATATCCAACACCCACATGCGTCTGAATATATTGCGGCGCACCTGGATCGCGATCGATTTTTTCCTCAGCGTCGCCATAAATACCCGAAGAGAAGCAACATCATCGTTTCCGCTGTTTCCCCAGACATTCTGCATAATAAACGTATGGGTCAAAACCTTTCCCACATTCTGAGACAGCAGACAAAGCAGCTTATACTCAATCGGAGTTAAATACAGTTTCTGACCATCTAAGTAAACACACCTAGCCGCATAATCGATCCGCAGCGCACCATTGGTAAATACTGCCGATTCAGATGATAGCTGACTGGAACTATAAGCCAGCCTTCTTGTGGTCGCCCGCAGACGTGCAAGAAGTTCATCAACCGAAAACGGCTTTGTCAGATAATCGTCCGCTCCGACATCAAGTGCCTCAATCTTATCTTTATCTTCGTTGCGTGCGCTGATAATGATGATTGGCATATTTGACCAGGAACGGATTTTACGGATGACTTCCACTCCGTCGGTATCAGGAAAACCCAAATCAAGCAACATAATCTCCGGATTATGCGAAGATGCCTCCATAATCGCAGTTGCCCCGTTCAATGCCGTCAAATACCGATAGCCGTGTGTTTTTAAAATTGTCGTTATCAAATTGTTTACAGATTTATCATCTTCTACAACCAGAATTAATGGTTTATTCATACCATTGCCCCTTCCCCGCCGGCAGTGTAAATATAAAAACGGTGCCATGCGGTTTATTATCAGAAACAGATACGATGCTCTTGTCACCGCTCTTTTTAGTCTCAACCCATATATGAGAGCCGGCCGGTGTATACGCGATTGCATTATTGATCAGCCAGACAGAATCGTCATAGATATCACTGTACAGCTGCTGTTTTGTTTCCTTGTCAAATTCACTTTCCATAGACAAGAGACTACTGGCATTTCCAGAAATAGAGGTTAACGGCGTGCGTAGATCATGTGAAATCGCTCGCAAAAGATTGGCACGAAGTTGCTCATTTCTTGCCAGCACTGCTGCTTCTTCCTTTTCACGGGTATTTTTTTCGTTTTCAAGTGCCAATGCACATTCCCCAAGAATAGAAAGCAAAATGTCGTTTTCAAACGTATCCAGAGAATCCTCTTCCATCACGATTCCCACAACACCATACACATTATCATTGACTCGAACTGCCAGATACAGACATTTAGCTTTTGAAAATGTGTCTGTTGTTGCTCCGGCATGTCGATTATTTTTTAGAGTCCATGTGGCCGCCTTGTGCTCATCCTCTGAAAGATATGACGCGTCCAACATGTGATGATCACGCGTAAACTCCTGTGCATCACCCAACTCGCCTTCTTGTACTGGATAAAAAATAATATCCTTTTTCAGCAGCTTCATCAACTGCCGCGCAGTAACGCAGATCAATTCCTCCTGCCCTTTTGTCTGCTGCAAAAGCCGGTTCATATCAAACAGGATCCCGGTACGGAATGCCACAAGCGCCGACTGTCTGGCATGTATTTTCAACTGCATGACAAGCGAACTGGTAATCAGCGCTGCCAGAAACATCACTCCGAAAGTCAACAGATAACTCTTATCGTAAGCCCGTAGCGTGTACTTCGGATCAGTAAACAAAAAATTAAATACCAGCACACTGACAGCCGAAGAACCCAGACTGTAAATACGATTTTTCGTGACAATTGCCGTAAGAAGCACACCAAGCACGTAAATCGTAATAATATTTGCCTCATCTACACCGAGATTGTAAAAGAAAAAGCCAATACCGCTTGCTGCCAGCAAAATACCAATACTCTTTAAAATATCACCGGCCGAAAAAAACACCTGGTTACTCCATTTTTCTTTTCCGGCCGTATCAAAAGAGGAAGCGTTTTCAGACTCTGACATCGTATAATCATCCAGATCCGGCATGTCAGCAATTCTTTTTTATATACATCATTCTTTTTTCTTTCTGTTTGCAGGATATCCCCTTTCCTCCTGCAACCATTCTACCACATATTTCCTTTTCTATTCCATGATTATCCAGAAATTCCCCCAATTTTTTTATTGGAAAATGTCCGAACAAAAAGGATGCAACAAGCAAAACTAGCAATAAGGAACTGAAAAATGGTTGACTCATTCTCTGTTAAGAATACATAATCTTATTTTAAAAATACATAATCTTATTCTAAAAATTTCTTGACAAGCAGATGTTACGGTGCTAGAGTAATATACAAATGATAACGACACTGCGTTGAAGAGGAAAAGTATCAGAAAAAGACGGTGCAGAGAGTTGTCGGTTGGTGCAAGACAATCCGGATATTCTGCGAAAATCACCTCTGAGCATTCAGACTAAACGATTTTATCCAGTAAGCCTGAACGGCTGATAACCGTTACCCTATCCCATATTAGTTGATATGTGACCGAGTGGTCAGCTTACGCTGGCAATAAGAGTGGTACCGCAGAGGAAAACAGCCTTTGTCTCTTGATTGAGACAAAGGTTTTTTATATTCTAAGAAAGTTTTCACTTTTTTATGATAGAGTTCCCGGCAGACGCCGTGCCGCATCAGAACTTACCTTAAGGAGGAAAGAGAAATGAAAGTATTAGAAAAAATCAGTGACTTTTTTGGAAAGTACATGGCAGTGATCGTTCTGGTCATCGCCGCCCTGGCTCTGTTTGTGCCGAGCTCCTGTCTATGGATACAGACAACCTGGGTAAACTATCTTCTGATGATCGTTATGTTCGGTATGGGTCTTACGCTGAAATTAGAAGATTTTAAGCTTGTCTTTACACGCCCGAAAGATATTCTGCTCGGTTGCCTGGCTCAGTTTACAATCATGCCGCTTCTGGCATTTGCGCTTGGAAAAATATTTGGTCTTGACGCTGCTCTTTTAGCAGGTGTAATTCTGGTCGGAACCTGTCCAGGAGGAACCTCCAGCAACGTAATTACCTTTCTTTCCAAAGGTGATGTTGCTCTCTCTGTCGGAATGACCAGCGTCAATACCCTTTTGGCTCCACTTCTGACTCCGGCTATCACCTATGTGCTCCTGAAAACAACTGTCACTGTAGATCCGGTGAGCATGTTTGTTTCCATCATCGAAGTAGTCATCATTCCAATCGTTCTCGGTTTCGTGATCAATAAACTGTTCGGTAAGATAACACAAAAACTTGTAAAAGTACTTCCGTCCGTTTCTGTTATCGCAATCTGTTTGATCGTTGCCGCTGTTGTTTCCCACAATGCGGAAAAAATTATGACAACCGGCGCAATCGTATTCGTAGTCGTTATCCTTCACAATTTACTGGGATACGCCTGCGGTTTCGGTCTCGGAAAGCTGCTGCATCTGAGCGTGCCAAAGACAAAAGCGCTTTCCATAGAAATCGGTATGCAGAACTCCGGTCTTGCTACTTCTCTGGCCGGAACCGCATTTCCGGATCTCGCTATGGCAACCGTACCGGGCGCAATCTTCTCTGTATGGCATAATATCTCCGGAGCAATTCTGGCAAATATCTACAACCGCTGGGAAGAAAAGAAAGTAAGTAATACGCAATAAAACAGAAAATTACAGACGATGCCCCTCAATTTCGCAAATAAATTCGCTTAATTGAGGGGCATCACTTTTAAAATAAGAAATCCGGAAAATTCATCTGCATACAGGTGTTTTCCGGATTTTCTTATTTGCGCATCTTATTTCTGAACAATATTTATAATCTTCTTCGGAACATAAATCTCTTTTACGATCGTTCCGGTCAACTTATCTGCAACTGCTTCTTTTCCTTTTGCAATCGCAGTATCTTTGTCTGCATCGATCGGCAGTGTAACAACCGCTCTGGTCTTGCCGTTGATCTGTACCGGCACTTCAATGGTATTTTCCACCGTCTTTGCCTCATCATACTCCGGCCAGCTCTGCTGATATACATATCCGCCATAACCGCAGATTTCCCAAAGTTCTTCTGTCATATGAGGTGCAACCGGATTTAACAGCAGAAGTAAGGTTTTGTATTCGCCGCGCGTAATACTGCCTTTTTTAGCAAAATCATTAAGCAGTGCCATCATTGCAGCGATCGCCGTATTAAATTTCAGATTTTCAAAATCAGAACTTACTTTTTTGATTGTCTGATGCATCTTGGTCTCCATATCGCTGCTGTAATCATCGCCGTCTGTAAGGATATCCTGCAGTTTCCAGATACGCTCCAAAAATCTGCGGCAGCCTTTTACACCGTTTTCGGACCAGCAAGCGCTGAGCTCAAACGCACCGATGAACATTTCATAGGTACGCAGGGTGTCTGCACCGTATTCCATCACGATATCATCCGGATTTACAACATTTCCTCTGGATTTTGACATTTTTTCCCCGTTCTCTCCAAGGATCATACCATGAGAAGTACGCTTCTGATACGGTTCCGGACACGGTACCTCATGCTGATCATAAAGGAATTTATGCCAGAATCTGGAATACAAAAGATGCAAAGTGGTATGCTCCATACCGCCATTATACCAATCAACCGGCAGCCAATATTTCAAAGCTTCCGGACTTGCCAGCGCCTCTGTATTGTGCGGATCAGTATAGCGCAGGAAGTACCAGGAGGAGCCTGCCCACTGCGGCATCGTATCAGTCTCTCTCTTTGCCGGACCGCCGCAGCACGGACAAGTAGTATTTACCCAGTCTGTCATTGCTGCCAGCGGCGATTCACCGTTGTCTGTCGGCATGTAGCTCTCGACATCCGGAAGTTCCAGCGGAAGTTCACTCTCCGGCAGTGCTACATATCCACATTTTTCACAATGAACAATTGGGATCGGTTCTCCCCAATAACGCTGACGAGAGAACACCCAGTCTCTTAATTTATAATTGATCTTTCCTGTACCAATCTTTTTCTCTTCCAGGAATTCAATAATCTTTTTCTTTGCTTCTTCCACTTCCAGACCATTGAGGAAATCAGAATTAATCAGCTTTCCGGTCGCAACATCTGTGAAGGCCTCTTCCTGTACATTTTCACCACCGGCTACAACCTCGATGATCGGCAAATCAAATTTTTTCGCAAACTCCCAGTCTCTGGTATCATGCGCCGGAACTGCCATAATCGCTCCGGTTCCATAGCTCATCAGTACATAATCAGACACCCAGATTGGAATACGCTTATCATTTACCGGATTGACCGCCATCAAACCTTCGATCTGTACGCCAGTCTTATCCTTTGCCAGTTCGGAACGTTCAAAGTCTGACTTTCTTGCCGCCTGCTCCTGATATGCGTGGATTGCATCCATATTCTTGATCGAATCTTTGTATTTTTCCAGCATCGGATGCTCCGGTGAAACTACCATATAAGTCGCGCCAAAAAGTGTATCCGGTCTGGTCGTATAAACAGTCAGCTTATCTTTCGTTCCGTCGATCACAAAATCAACTTCCGCTCCCTGACTCTTGCCAATCCAGTTTTTCTGAGAAACCTTTACTCGCTCGATATAATCCACATCATTTAAGCCTTCCAGCAGCTTTTCTGCGTATTCGGTAATTTTCAGCATCCACTGACTCTTTACCTTGCGGACAACCGGTGAACCGCAGCGCTCACAAACGCCGTTTACAACTTCTTCGTTTGCAAGACCAACCTTGCAGGATGTACACCAGTTAATCGGCATTTCTGTCTTATACGCCAGTCCCGCCTGAAACAGCTTCAGAAAAATCCACTGTGTCCATTTATAATAATCTACATCTGTTGTGTTAATCTCTCGATCCCAGTCAAAAGAATACCCAAGCGCGCGAAGCTGTTCTTTGAAATGTTTTACGTTATTTGCCGTAACGATACGCGGATGAATTTTGTTCTTGATTGCATAGTTCTCCGTTGGCAAACCAAACGCATCCCACCCCATTGGATATAGAACATTGTAGCCCTGCATTCTTCTCTTTCTAGCCACGATATCCAGCGCAGTATACGGTCTCGGATGACCGACATGAAGTCCTTGTCCGGACGGATACGGGAATTCTACCAATGCATAATATTTCGGCTTGGAATAATCTTCGGTTGCAGCAAATGCTTTTTCATTATCCCAGATTTCCTGCCATTTTTTTTCAACGGCTCTGTGATTGTACGTTACTGACATACTAAAGTCCTCCTGTATTTATCTAAAAATGACCGGTTTGTGTTCAAAAACAGCCATTTTTCCTTTTATTTACACGAATTTTATTCTATGCGTTTTCCGTTCGTTTGTCAAGACATATGCCTGTTCTACAACGCTAGATTCTGTAAAACAATCTGAATATTGCGGTGTCCGTTCCACTCATGAATAGTCGGATAATAGATGGCAGAAACAAACATCTTTTGTCCACGATTCTGATAAAGTTTTTCTGTCTGCTCATAACCAAACCGTTCCTCCAGTCGCGTACGCAGCTGCGCCGCATCTCCAAAATACACTGCTTCCACCACTCTGCCGGAAGTATTTTGGATTTGAAAACGTGTGGCACGCCCTGACTTTCCCATCATCCTTGCACCTAAAAGTTCAATATTTTTTTCTGCAAATACCGGCTTAGTGTTTCCTTTTCCAAACGGTTCCAAATATTCCAGTTCTTCGATCAGCGATTCCGTGATATAGTCAATCGGCATCGGAACATCTATGACAATCTTTTCCGTTAAATCCTCCTCCGTTAACGTGCAGAGATCATTCAAGGTTTTGCGCAACAATCCGACATTTTCTTTTTTCAAAGAACATCCCGCCGCCATCGGATGACCGCCAAAATTTAGGAAAAGATCTGCACATTTCTGCAGTTCCTGAAACATCGAATAGCTCTCGATCGAACGGCCGGATCCTTTTACGCAGGCATCACCACTGTCCGTCAACACAAGAACTGGCTTATAATATCTTTCACGCAGCCGTCCGGCGATGATCCCGGCCAGACTCTCATGGCAGTCCGGTAAATAAACGACCAGCACCCGATCTTTGCAGCCTTCTTTTTCGATCTGTTCAACAGCTTTTTCATAACCCTCCAGTGTCATTTCCTTGCGCATAATGTTTAAAGCAAGCAATTCCTCCGCCAATTCTGTCGCCTCTGTCTCCGACTGTGTCAAAAGCAGTTCCAGAGATTTCTTAGCTGTATCAAGACGTCCTCCGGCATTTAAACACGGTCCCAGCACAAAACCGATATGATAGGCAGAAATTTCTTTTCCCTGCAGACCGTTGACTTGAATCAACGCACGCAAACCGGGGTTTTCCGTATGATTGAGCTGCAGCAGTCCCTCTTTTACCAGAATACGATTTTCACCAGTCAAATCCATCACATCCCCGACTGTCGCAAACCCGGCAAATTCAATCAATGCATCACTCTCCTCCTTGGGAATGTTCATTGCCTCATAAAGTGCTGCGATCAGCTTATATGCCACAACGGCTCCACAGATTCCCTTATAGGGATAAGCACATCCCGGCTGATGCGGATTGACCACCGCATTCGCATCCGGTAAAAGCGCATGTAAGCCGTCTTCCCTTTCTTCCGTACGCAGTTCATGATGATCGGTAACAATGACTGTCATGCCTTGTTTTCTGGCATAGGCAATCTGATCCATTGCGGAAATCCCATTGTCGCAGGTCAGGATCGTATCCACACCTTCATCGACAGCAAGGTCAATCAGGTTTTGATTCAACCCATAGCCATCCCGGATTCTGTCCGGAAGATCGTAATCTACATTTGCCTGGCAGCGTGTCAGACCGTGCATCAATATATACGTCGCCATCACTCCGTCAATATCATAATCCCCGATAATACGAATTTTTTTCTGCGCATCAATCTTTTCCAGCAAAATTGTCACCGCCCGATCTAGATTTTTCATTAAATGCGGACTGTGCAGATTTAAAAGACTGCCGTTTAAATATTCTTCAATCGCGGCATCACCAATAATATCACGATTTCGAATCAGACGCGCGATCACCGGATCAATCCGGTATCTCCTCGCAATATCCGCAAAATCAGCGCGTTTTGCGGCGATCACCCATTTTTCCATGTTATACCTCTATATTCTCAGCATTTTCTGTCTTTCACTGTCTTTCATAGTAAGCTAGAAAAACAGCCGGGCATTTCGCCCGGCTTTCATGAAAATTTATTTTTCTTTTCTTTTCATCTTTTCTTTCATGACAAACCACAGCGGGCCTGTAATACATACGGAAGAATATCCTCCGCAGACAATACCAACCATCAGCGGAAATGCAAACTCGCGGATCGCGCTGACACCCATAATATACAATACTGCAACCATAATAAAGGTTGTGACAGACGTATAAACACTTCTGGCCAGTGTCTGTGTAATACTTACATTTACCACATTCTCGATTGTATCTTTCTTAGACATCTCTTTGAGATTTTCACGGATACGGTCAAAAATAACAATGGTCGCATTAATCGAATAACCAACAATCGTCAGCATACAGGCAATAAAGGTATTGCCGACACTGATCCATACAATCGCATAACAAGCCAAAACCACCAGTACATCATGTAAGAGCGCAACTACTGCGCTTGTCGCAAAGCGAATATCACTGAAACGGAACCAGATATAAAACAACATCAGGATTGTTGCAATCGTAACCGCAATAAACGCATCACTCTTCATCTCACTGCTGATTGTGGAAGAAATACTTTCCGTCGTCATTAGACTGGTATCCACTGCAAAGCTCTCTGCCAGTTTTGTTTCCATCTCCTCACGCTCATCTACAGACAACTCCCTTGTCTTGATAATAACCTGATTGGAGCCAGTTACCTTCTGCATCTGGATATTGGCATCGCCGGTTATCTTCTGGATCACCGGTTTTACCTCTGCTTCCAGTTCTTCAATCGTGTAATCCTCATTAAAAGTAACGGTTGTGGATGTGCCTCCCATAAATTCAAGGCTATAATTTAGCACTTTACCGTCCTTTGCGTTATGGATCAACATTGCTGCCGGTCCACTCAGAATCAACACAAGAGAAATAATAAAAAACAGTTTTCTTTTCCCAACAAAATTAATTGCTTTTACTTCTTTTGCTTTGCCGTAATATTTTTCATCTCTTACACCAAGTGTATAAACAGCATTAATCAACAATCTGGAAATAACCAGTGCTGTAAACATAGAAAGTACAATACCAAGAGCCAGAGTCTGCGCAAATCCCTGAATACTTCCAGTTCCTTTCCATGCAAGAACCGCCGCTGCAATCAGCGTCGTAATGTTTCCATCCAAAATTGCAGAAAGTGCCTTCTGGAAACCGACCTTGATCGCATTTCTGACTGTCTTTCCTGCTGCAATCTCCTCACGGATACGCGCATAGATAATAACGTTTGCATCCACCGCCATACCGATAGAAAGGATAATACCCGCAATACCTGCGAGTGTCAACGTCAGGTCAAAGGCATTTAAGGAAACAAGTACCATTCCTGTATAGATCAACAGGGATACGCTGGCCACCATACCCGGTACCAGATATATCGCGCTCATAAAGAGCATCACAAGTACCAGACCAACCGCACCTGCGATCACACTGGTAGAAATTGCTTTCTGACCGAGCTGTGCACCAACTACGTTGGAACGAAGTTCTTCCAGTTCCAAAGACAGAGATCCAATACGAATCGAGGATGCCAGTCTCTCCGCCTCTTCATGATCAGCCATACCGGTGATCTGTGCCGTACCTTCTGTGATCGCACTCTGTACGACCGGGCTGCTGATCACCTCTCCGTCATAAACAATGTAAATAATCTCACCGATATTCTGGCTGGTGGCATCAGCAAATTTCTTCGCGCCTTCCTCTGTCATCACCAGCTCCACTACATCCTGACTATTGCCCATACTGTCAGGACTTGTTCCTGCTCTGGCCGTCTCTACATCCGTTCCTTCCAGAACAACGGTACCATCCTTCAATTCGAAGGACAGGGAACCCGGTTTTCCAAGTTCTTCCAGAATTGCGTTTGCATCAGATACGCCCGGAATCTCAATATTAATGCGATCTGACCCCTCCTGATAAACCTGAGCCTCTGTATTGTATCCGGCTACACGCTGCTGCAGCTTGTATACCGTATCTTTCATATCCTCCGCAGACGGTTCTTCCTCGCCGACCACACCATAGGTAATACTGACACCACCGGAAAGATCAAGCCCGAGAATAATGTTTCTGGCTGCTCCCGTACCTGTCGGTCCGAAACCGACGATTGTTGTGAAGCCCAGCAGTATAACGAGCAGTACTGCCGAAATCACAACTGCGATTGATTTATTTTTATTCATTTTCTTTTCCTCTTTTCTGTTTCAGAGTTTACTGTTCTGCACCGTCTGAGAGTGCTGCCTTGATCATGATCGCACATTCCACACGCTTGCGCTGCAGCTCACAGCCGATATCATATGCATCATTGATATGACCGTGGAAGTTATAAGAATTTGCCGCGCAGCCGCCGCTGCAGTAAAATCTCGCAAAACAATTACGACATTTTTCTTTTGCATAAACATTACAACACTTAAATTCATCCTGCAGATCACTTCTGGTAATGCCTTCCTCCACATTTCCCATCAGGAATTTTTCTTCGCCTACAAACTGATGACAAGGATAAAGATCTCCCCACGGCGTTACCGCCAGGTATTCCGTACCCGATCCGCATCCGGACAATCGTTTGTACACGCATGGGCCACCGGTCAGATCAAGCATAAAATGGAAGAAAGTAAAACCCTTCCCCTCTTTTTCACGTCTGATCATCTCTTTCGCAAGCTTATCATATTCTGCACAGATAACCGGAATATCTTCCTCGCGAAGCGCATAGTCTTCTTCCGGCTGCGCGACCACCGGCTCCACAGAAATCTGTTCAAAACCAAGATCTGCAAGGTGCAGCACATCCTCTGCAAAATCAAGATTATTTCTAGTAAAGGTACCGCGCACATAATATTTCTGCTGATTACGACTATCGGCAAATTTTTTAAATTTCGGAATGATCAAATCATAACTACCCTTACCACCTCGGAATGGACGCATCCGGTCATTGACCTCTTTTCTTCCGTCAATACTCAGTACTACATTCGCCATCTCCTTATTGCAAAACTCCATGATTTCATCGTTTAGCAGCACACCGTTTGTCGTCAGTGTAAAACGGAAATTTTTATCATGCAACTTTTCCTGTTCTCTGCCGTATTTAACAAGATCTTTTACTACCTGCCAATTCATCAGCGGTTCACCGCCGAAAAAATCTACTTCCAAATTGCGTCTGCTGCCGGAATTGGCAATCAGAAAATCAAGTGCCTTTTTACCTACTTCAAAACTCATCAAGGCACGTCTGCCATGATACTCTCCCTCTTCCGCAAAACAATATTTGCAGGCCAAATTACAATCGTGCGCGATATGAAGGCAGAGCGCCTTTACCACCGTCTGTCTCTTTTTGAAATCAATAATTGCATCCTGATAGATATCTTCGGTGAAAAGCTGGCCGGCTTCTTTTAATGCCTCACACTCTTCTATCGCTTCTCTTATATCCTGCTCCGGATAAGTGTCCCGCAGCGCATCCATGATTTCCTGCAAAGTCTTTTTCTGATCCAGCAGAGCGATCACCTCATATACCATGTCATCCACGACATGAACCGCGCCGCTATTGATATCCAGAACAATATTGTATCCGTTATTTTTATACTGGTGAATCACCTTTTCACTCCCATTTCTACTGCATATTTCCGTATATTTATACGGTTCCATACGTATAATAAGCAGCGAAGCAATTTCGCTGCTTATTTCTGATTACTTATTTGTGATTTTCACAGCTCTGATTTCCTACTGTGCAGGAAGTTTTACAAGCTGACTGGCAGGATGTCTGACATTCGCCGCAACCGCCTTTTTTCAAAGTGTTCTGTAAACTCTGTGTATTTAATGTCTTGATGTGCTTCATAGCCAATCCTCCTAACATAATTTCGCTTTATATAGTATAACATGCTTCCTTCTGAATCTCAATATTTTTTTTCATTTTCTGAAAAATAACACACAAGCATCACAAATTCATGATATACTGTTCCTTGTAGTCAATCATTATTTACAGAAAGGGCTTACATATGAAAAAAGCAAATGTAACAAAAATTCTTTTATTTTCTGCAGCAGCATCCCTTTTGGTTACCGGATGCGGCAAAAATGACTCCTCAAAGAATTACTCCAAATATGTCACCCTTGGCGATTACAAAAATCTTTATGTTGACCGCGTAGTTACAACCGTCACCGATGAAGATGTCAAGGCTGAGATCGAAGCAAACTTAAGCTACGATGCAGAGTATACGGAAATCACCGACCGCGGGGCCAAAAAGGGTGATGTCGTAAACATTGATTACACCGGCACCATCGATGGCGAAGAATTTGATGGCGGCTCTGCTGTAGAATATGAGATGGAACTCGGCAGCGATTCTTTCTTTGTGGAAGGATTTGAAGAAGGTATCATTGGCATGACAGCCGGTGACACCAAAGAGATCCCCATTACCTTCCCGGAAGATTACGACGGCGAACTTGATGGAAAGGATGCAATCTTCTCTGTCACCTTAAATACCATCTATAAAGTAGATCTGCCAGAATACAATGATGCATATGTTTCTGAAAACTACGGTTACGCCACTACTGCCGAATATGAATCTGTATTAAAAGACGAACTACAGGCCATGAACGATGAGGATTCTCAAATGACAGCCTGCGAAAGTGCACTCTATCAAGCAATCGACAATGCAACTGTCAAAAATTATCCGGAAGAGCTCTATGAAGAATGCAAAGCACAGATGGAATCCGAAAATCAAGCCTTTGCAGAAATGTTCGGTGTTTCCGATATCTCCGAAATGTTTGGTGAAGATTATGATACCGAAGCTGTCATCACAGATTCCATTACAGAAAAAATGGTTGTACATGAGATTGCCCGTAAGGAAAAAATCTCAGTCAGTAGCGAAGAACTCGATGCCGCGTTAGAAGAAGAACTTCCATATTCCGAATATGAATCTATTGAAGAACTAAAAGAAAACAGCGATATAGATCAACTGCGTTATAATGTTCTTTATCGGAAAGTCCTGGATTTCCTTGCTGAAAACTGCACTTTTAACGATATTCCCAGCGAGGAATACTACAGCGAAGAGTATGCCGAGGATAGCGAGCTGATCGAAGACGGCGATGCTGAACTCTACGTAGAAGATCTCGGTGAAGATGAACTTTCCGAAAAAGAGACCGCCGAAGAAGATATGGAAATCATTGATCTTGAAGAAATAGACGGTTCAGATTTTGAAGATATCGAAGAAGAAACG
Source organism: Marvinbryantia sp. (assembly GCA_050944495.1). GTDB lineage: Bacteria > Bacillota > Clostridia > Lachnospirales > Lachnospiraceae > Marvinbryantia. The sequence goes on along the minus strand of JBMNRF010000017.1, from coordinate 30,061 downwards.
GAAATAGAATAAGTTATGCACTCATTTATAAAACCTTTTATCAGCGGAAGTACTTTAAAACTGATTGCGATCATCACAATGATGATTGACCATACCGGAGCGGCTGTGATTGGCCCGCTTCGGTATTCTCTTCCGGCTGACTCCGTCCTGCGTGAATTTTGTATTTTAGCCTATCCGCATATGCGAAGTATTGGCAGACTGGCCTTTCCGATTTTCTGCTTTTTGCTGGTTGAGGGCTTTCTACATACAAGAAACGCCACCCGGTATGCCGGACGGCTATTTGTATTTGCACTGATCTCTGAACTTCCATTTGATTTTGGTCTAACAGCCGATCTGTTCAACTGGCGTCATCAAAATGTCTATTTCACGCTTCTTTTCGGTCTTCTGGTTATGATGGCGTTCAAATGGTTGGATGAAAATCGCGTCAGGAACAATGTCGGATGGTTTTTCTGCCTACTTTTACAGACCTTGACTGCCGCTGCAGCCATGTTTCTTGCCAAAGAGATGTATACGGACTATGGCTATAAAGGAGTTTTTATCATTACCCTTTTATATATCCTCCGCAAAAACAGACATGCACAGGCTCTTCTCGGCGCTGCAGCCTTTTCCTGGGAAAACCTCGCGCCGCTTTCCTTTCTGCCGATCTGGCTTTATAACGGCAAACGCGGTCGGCAGATGAAATACGTTTATTACTGGTTTTATCCGGTACATCTGATCCTACTTGGCATCGTCAAACGTTTTGTTACCGGAATCTGGTGAGCATCCCGAAAATCTCCCGTGGATGCTCTGCCAACAATTCTGCTCGGTACTCTCTCAATTCTCTTTCATCACGAAATCCCCACAGCACACCGACACTATGCATTCCCGCCGCATTTCCAGTCTGTATATCCGTACCGGTATCACCGATATAGAGACATTCTTGCGGCATTACACCAAACTCTTTTGCAATCAGAAGCGCTCCGTCCGGTGCAGGTTTGCGTCTGATCTCTTCTTTTTGTCCTATCACAAGATCAAACATCCCCTCTTCAAAAGAATCTGCAATCACTTTTAAGGTCTGTTCATGCGGCTTATTAGAAAGCACAGCCAAACGAATACCATTTTCTTTCAGCATATACAGCAATTCTACAATTCCTTCATATGGTTCTACCTGATACATACAATCTTTTTTAAAATAGTCACGGTATCTCGGAAATACCATATCAAAAGCCTGAATGGTTTCATCACCCGCACTTTTCAGGCATCTCTCAATCAATACACTCGCTCCCTCTCCCACAAACTTTTTATAATCCTCCGGGCCAAACTGCGGCAAATCAAAATCCGCCAGAGCCCGATTGGCACAATACATAATGGATGCCAAAGTATCCAGCAGAGTGCCATCGCAGTCAAAAATGCATACTTTTATCATTTCTGTATCCCTTCTTTCATAATCTCATGAAACTGGTTGCCGCAGCGTTCCACCTCTCCCAGCACCACATCAATTTTTCCCGCATCCAGATGCCAGTTTCCACGCGTGATCTCGCGCGTTACTGCCGGACAGACATAAAATATTGTCTCCGGAAACTGCTGCTGATAGTATAACAAGCTCCTTCTTGCATGATAAGCCTGACAGACCAGAATCGCACTTTCCACACGTTCCTTCTCCAAAAGCTTTCGCGTGTAAATTGCATTTTCATAGGTAAATGTTGCCTGTTTTTCACAAAGGATCGCCTGCTCTGGTACGCCATGCTCTATCAGAACTGCGGTCAGAAAATCACTTTCTGTTTCATAGCTTTGCCCAATATACGATGCCGGAGACAACGGTCCTGGAAAATAATCTCCAAGGATACTGTATCTGCCGGAAACGACAATTTTATTCGCAAATTCCTGTTGATACAACTCCGCCGCTCTGATAGCCAATTCTCCGTATCCACTTCCGGGAATAAAAATATAATCTGCCTTCTGTGGCATATGTTCCACAAAAATAAATTCGGTCAATGCATCATAATATGTCATTTTTATACTCCTATTTGCCATAACTCGGTCTTTTGTGCTATACTAATACGTATCATTGACTTCATATCCCATACAAGGAGGATTTTTCATGAAAAAAATGTCCGAAGACTGCATTGAACTCTGTCAGGAGCATCATACACATACAAATCTTTCCATTCCGGACTTTCCGAATGATGATATCCTATACCGTGTTGCAGACCTGTTTAAGGTATTCGGAGACGCTACACGCATTCGCATCTTATATACGCTGTCCGGTGGTGAGTTCTGCGTCTGTGATATTGCAGAAATACTCGGAATGACACAGAGTGCGATCTCTCATCAACTCCGTGTACTAAAAGAAAAACATCTCGTCAAATTTCGCCGAGAAGGAAAAACAATCTTTTATTCTCTTGCCGATTCTCATGTAGCGACGATTCTTCGTCAGGGATTCGATCATGTAATGGAGTAAATCACAAGTAAACTTCTTCCAGTCTCCGGCATGCCTCCCGAATGCAATCTTCATTCATGTTCGCATAACCGAGAATCAGGGCAGATAATTCTCGCTTTGCATTTCCGAGATAATAAGAAGAGAGTCCGTAGACGCGGACCTCTTTTTCTTTTGCTCTCCTGATCGCCTCTTCTTCCTCAAAACGATCTTTTAAATTCAACAGCAGATGCGTTCCTGCATATTCACCTGAAATTTCTGCCACTTGGTTGAATGGCTTTAAAGCTTCCAGAAGCGTATCATGACGATTTCTGTAAATCGCCCGCATCCGATTCAAATGCCGCTCATAATAGCCTTCTCGAATAAACGCTGCTAGAATTTTCTGATCCATACGTGATACGGTAGAGGAAAAATAACTGCCTCGTTTTTCAAACATTTGCTGCAGGTCCTCAGGCAATACTAGAAAACTGATACGGATAGATGGAGCCAATGATTTGGAAAAAGTTCCAATATAAATAACTTTCTCATTATTATCCATTCCTTTCAAAGCCGGAACCGGACGACCTCGGTAACGAAACTCGCTGTCATAGTCATCCTCGATAATGTATCGTCCTTCCTTTTGCGCTGCCCAGTTTAAAAGCTGACGTCGTCTGCCCGCTGCCATGACCGTTCCCAACGGGAAGTGATGTGAAGGCATCACATAAGCAATATTTGCCCCACTTTCCGCAAGACTTTCTACACTCATTCCCTGTTCATCTGTCTTTACCGTCTTGATTTGTCGTCCAAGCACCTGCCATATATGATAAGGCTTTCGATACGATACCTCCTCCAGCGCATAGATATGTTCTCGCTCCAACACGGCATCTAACAACATCAGCAGATAATCATTTCCAGCACCAATTACAATCTGATGCGGTGTACATTTTACTCCTCTCGCCTGATATAAATAAGAAGCAATTGTCTCACGCAGTTCCATCTCTCCTGCGGCTTCTCCCAGTTGATAAAATGCTTCATTATTCTCCATCAAAAGTCCTCTGGAAATTTTACGCCACGCATTATGTGGGAAACTGGAAAGATCTACACCAGACGGTGAAAAGTCATATTTCCAACATAGACTTTCTTCCTCTTTTTCTATCGGCGGAAGTCCGCTCCCTTTCGGCAGACAATAAAGTCCCTCCAGGTCTTTAATATAAAATCCGCTTCCGGGACGATTTTCAATATATCCCTCAGACAACAACTGCTCATATGCCAGCGTCACCGTACTCCGGCTGATCTCCAAATCCTTTGCCAATTTACGGGTAGAGGGCAGCCTTTGATTACAAGGCAGCCCTCCATTTTGAATTTCTTCTTTTATATGGTCATAAATCTGTTCATACAATGGTCTGGAAGAATTGCTCTCCAGATGAATGGTCAGATCAGGCATAATCTCCTCCGTTTATGCGTCTGCTTTCGGCAGCTTAAAGGAACTTTTCAGAGAAACAATGCGGTTGAATACCATCGCCTCCGGTTTGGAATCATGCGCATCAACACAGAAAAATCCCTGACGTACAAACTGAAAGCTGTCATACGCCTTTGCATTTGCCAACTCCGGCTCAATATAGCATTCTTTTAAAACGATCAGTGAATTTGGATTCAGATTTAGGCTGCCATCCTCATTATAAACACCCTTTTCCTCATCAATAATATTTTCGTAGAGACGCACTTCCGCTTTCACTGCCGTCGGCGCTGCTACCCAGTGGATAGTTCCTTTTACCTTTCGGCCATCCGGGCTGTTGCCGCCTTTTGACTGCGGATCATAGGTACAATGAATCTCTGTCACCTTTCCATTCTCATCTTTTATAAAGCTTTCGCATTTTACAAAGTATGCGTTCATCAGGCGCACTTCGTTGCCCGGGAACAGACGAAAATATTTCTTTGGCGGGACTTCCATAAAATCCTCGCGATCAATATAAAGTTCTCGCGCAAACGGTACTTTACGGCTGCCCAGTTCCGGATTTTCCAGATTGTTTACCACATCTAAATATTCGATCTGTCCTTCCGGGTAATTGTCGATAATCAGCTTCACCGGATCAAGTACCGCCATCATACGAGGACGTTTGAGTTTTAAGTCTTCGCGAATACAATATTCTAACATCGCATAATCCACCGAGCTCTGACTCTTAGACACGCCACAAAGTTCTACAAACATCTTAATAGATTCCGGTGTAAAACCGCGACGTTTCAAAGCAGCAATGGAAACGAGACGCGGGTCATCCCATCCATCTACGATTCCTTCCTCTACCAGCTTTTTGATATAACGCTTACCGGTAACAACATTAGTCAGATACAATTTTGCGAACTCAATCTGTTTCGGCGGCTTCTCATATCCGACCTCACGTACCACCCAGTCATACAGAGGTCTGTGATCCTCAAATTCCAGCGTACAAATGGAATGTGTGATGCCCTCAATGGCATCCTCAATCGGATGTGCAAAATCATACATTGGATAGATGCACCATTTATCACCAGTATTATGATGACTCATATGTGCCACACGATAGATGATCGGGTCACGCATATTGATATTCGGTGATGCCATGTCAATTTTTGCGCGCAGTACCTTTTCTCCGTCTGCATACTTTCCTGCCTTCATCTCTTCAAACAACTGCAGGTTTTCCTCTACGCTCCTAGTTCTGTACGGACTCTCTTTCCCCGGTTCAGTAAGTGTTCCTCGATACTCACGGATTTCTTCCGCTGTCAGATCGCAGACATAAGCACTGCCTTTTTTGATCAGCTTCACTGCCGCTTCGTACATCTGGTCAAAATAATCAGACGCAAAAAATAGTCTGTCCTCCCAGTCAGCTCCCAACCACTCCACATCCGCTTTGATAGATTCCACAAATTCCATCTTTTCCTTCGTTGGGTTGGTATCGTCAAAACGCAGATTAAATTTGCCGCCATACTGCTGAGAAAGCCCATAATTTAAAAGAATGGATTTTGCATGTCCGATATGCAGATACCCATTTGGTTCCGGTGGAAAACGAGTGCAAACTGCATCGCATTTTCCCTCCGCAATATCTTTATCAATAATCTGTTCAATAAAATTTCTGGAAACAGTTTCTTTTTCCATAATTCTCCTCCGTTTTCTCTTTCTCGAATGCTTCTATACTAGCACAAATTCCCCTTAAAGTAAAGACAGCCATCACATTCAAAAAAGAAAGTTACATTTTTCGTCCTCCTGTGATACAATGGCACAGGAATACCGTCAGGTATCGATAAACCTCAAAAACAGGAGATGACCATGCATTACTTTATTGTAAATCCAAAATCCAGTTCCGGCAAGGGACTTCGCATTTGGAAACACATTGAAAAAGCACTTTCAGAAAAACAGATTGCCTACCGAGTATATTTTACAAACAGGCCGGGACACGCGTCTATTTTATCCAAAAAAATTTCCGGCGAACACGCGCCCTGTACCATCATAGCCGTTGGCGGTGACGGTACTGCAAATGAGGTTATCGACGGGTTAACCGATTATGCCTCTGTACATTTCGGATATATCCCAACCGGATCCGGAAACGATCTAGCGCGCGGACTTTCTCTCCCTACTGATCCTTCAAAAGTACTGGAATCGCTCCTAAATAAACAAAATGTCCGTCCAGTCAACGTTGGCACAATCACAACCAACGAATTCACCCGTCATTTTATTGTCAGTTCCGGACTCGGTTTTGACGCTGCCGTTTGTCATGAGGTCATGCGCTCCCGAATGAAAAAACTACTCAATCATTTCCGGCTCGGAAAACTGATCTATCTGTTCGTCGCCCTGAAACAATTGCTTCTAATAAAACCCTGTAAGATGACAATTACCTTAGACGATCAGGAGCCACTTGAATTTGACAAGATTTTTTTTGCTGCGGCAATGAATACCAAATATGAAGGAGGCGGGTTCATGTTCTGCCCAGATGCCGCTCCGGACGATGATATGCTCGACATCTGCGTGATTGAAAATATACCACGTTTGAAAATTCTTTATCTCCTGCCGACCGCATTTTCAGGCAAACATACAAAATATCACGGCGTGCATATTCTGAAATGCAAACATGCCCGCATTGTCTGCGACCGCCCTGCTGCGCTTCATGCGGACGGAGAGCCATGCGGGCATCAAACAGATATCACTGTTTCGCTTGCCAAGAAGCATTTGCCATTTATTGTCTCTTAATATTCCCAAAATTCTTTATGATACAAAATTGTGCCTGGCAACCATTTTCCCAAATGGTTGCCAGGCACAATTTCTAATTAAAACCATAAATTTTCTGTGTAATTTTATATGCAGCAACAGAAACGGTACGTCCGCTTTTACCCGGCAAATTACAGGCACGACCAAGAATTCCATGTCGTATTTTAAAATACAATTTTCGATCAACACTTCTCAGATACTGCCAGAGTTCCTGCTTTTTCTCAAAATTCTCGTCTGTACCGGATTTAATTGCCAGCATAGAGGATACTGTCATTATAATATCAAGATAACTGAGCATATATTTCCGGCAATTTTTGCCAAGTCCTCTTTTCTCCGCCATTGTGTCAATCATTAACTTATTAACACGAATCTGCTGATCGATTCTACCAATCATCACCTGTTCATTGACCGACTGATCCTCTCTCCCAATATAATAATGATAAAACTCCACATCCATATAATACATTTTGCGCACATACGGAAGCGGTTGGAAGACAAACAGGTTGTCTACATAAAACGTATGCTTCGGCAGTTCCAGTTTACATTCTCTTAAAAGATTTGTGCGGTAGATCACAGAATGCATCAATATATAATGGCCAATCCGGGTGCGTACAGATTTCCATTCAAATACTTCGTCTACCGGAAGCTGATGCCGATACTGCATAATTTTTTTTCTTCTTGCTCCGACCTTATCATAAACATAGTTACAAATCATCATATCCACAGTGTCTGGTCCAGCAGTCAATTCTTTTAGTTTCTGCAAAATTTTCGGATAAGCCTCATAATCTACCCAGTCATCACTGTCTACAACCTTGAAATACAATCCTGTTGCATTTCGGATACCGGCATTAACCGCTTCTCCGTGCCCGCCATTTTCCTGATGAATTACCTTTACAATCGTCGGATATTTAGCTGCATATTCATCCGCGATCTTTGCCGTATCATCTTTCGATCCGTCATTTACGATCAAAATCTCGACTTCTTCGCCTCCCGGCAGCAAAGATTCAATGCATTTTCTCATATATTTTTCTGAATTATAACATGGTATTGCCACTGATAAAATTTTCATGATTCTTTTCCTCTTTGTATTTATTTTGCCCCAATTTTATCTGCAGATATTCGGTGTAAGCCGCAAATGCCGCTGGAATCGGGTACTGCTCCTGCGTCTTTTCCGGTTCAATAAACAAATAACGATTCTCCTGTCCGTTTGCGTCTCTAAACACATAGACGCCATCCTTCTGATATCCCGGTTCCTCCACCAGTGCAGCATATCCTGTCATTTGCCACTCCACATGACTAAAAATATGCTTTGCCTGTACCAGCTTTTTAATTCGAATCGGTGCAAACCCACGTTCTTTTAATAATGCCAGTACTTCTTCTTGTGATAAAGCCTCCATCTCATTCGGCAATTCGTAAAGTCCTGCCAAAAGCCCTTTATTCGGACGCCTATGGATTGCTACACGGTCTCCGTCCTTAATAATCAGCACGGTACGTTTTTCGATCCGCCGTCCTTTTTTGGGTGTTTTTTTGGGTAATTCCATAACCATATTCTGTTTTCGAGCCTGACAAATTTCTGTAAGCGGACAGATTTCACATTTTGCCATGCCGTTCGGCACACAGACAAGCGCTCCCAATTCCATCAGTGCCTGATTATAAGCACCGGCCCGATCTTTTGGCATCACTTCACCCAATAGTTCTTCTATTTCTTTTTTCACAGACTGTTTCGTGATATCCGCATCATTTGCCAACACTCTGGAAATTACACGCAGAACATTTCCGTCCACCGCTGGGACCGGAATTCCATAAGCGATGGAAGCAATCGCTCCAGCTGTATAACTGCCAATCCCCTTTAATTTCAGCAATGCCTCATAATCTGCTGGCAGTTCACCGCCGTATTCAGAAACGATGGTCTGCGCCGCAATCTGCATATTACGCACACGGTTATAATATCCCAACCCTTCCCACAGCTTTAACAGACGTTCTTCCGGGCACACTGCAAGCGCCGCCGCATTCGGCAGCGCTTCCATAAACCGTGCAAAAAACGGCTTAACCGCCTCCACTCTGGTTTGCTGCAGCATGATCTCCGAAACCCATACTCGATACGGTTCCGGACGTTCTCTCCATGGAAGCACCCGTGCATTTTTATCAAACCATTCCAAAAGCGGTTCATTGATTTTCTTCAGTTCTTTCTTTTTCATATCATTTCCTATTGTATTTTTAATAATAGCATACGATCGGCATTCCATCATAAATATTTTCATAGATTGTCTTCGCAGCATTCAACGGCAAATTGATACAGCCATGTGAACCATCATTCACATAAATAGTCCCTCCGAAACTTTCTCTCCAGGTTGCATCATGCAGACCAATTCCATCATTAAACGGCATCCAATAAGTAACCGGAGACTCATACTCATTATTTGCACCGCGCAAAACAGCCGGCGACTGCTTATAATACAAGGTATACGTTCCCGGAGGAGTCGTACGCTCCGGCTGTGACAACATACCGCTTACGCAATCCGTGCTGACAATCTGTTCGCCATCCATATACATCCAGACATGCTGTCCACTCAGATCAATTTCCACATAATTATAACCCAAATCACTATTTTCACGACTAACGGCAGTCTGTGCGTATTCCGGATAACGCTCCCCTTGAAAACCTGTACGGATACACTCCAAAAGCGCCTGTGTCTCTGCCTCCTGATCAATCAGCCATCCATAACTGCCGCCCTCCACAGTCACTGTTCTGCCGTCTGTCGTATGAAACTCACGTGAACGATCTGCCGTATCATATTTATCCGCCAATGTACCCACAAACGCACGCACACCGTTTTCATCAAGTGAAACATTTCCAGCATCATCATACCTAAGCCACACTCGGATCTGCTCTGCATTCAGACTCTCCGTCCGTTCTCCAAACAGATAGGTAATGCTGGTACTGATATGCGTATTTAACGTATCCTTCGTCGTATTTAACACTTCATCATCGCTGCGTCTGCTCGGTGTCTGATAACACGCCTGTTCCTCCAAGGATATCTCTGTTCTGGCAAAATCAACCGCCTCATGTAAAAGTTTCATCGTCTTTTCGCGATCAAGAAGGTTTCCTTCTGTTTCAGGAATTATATGATAACTGCCGTCAAGAAACTCAATATATGCATCTTTCGGCTTCATCACCTTCTCCTTGTCAAAACAATCCAGAGCGTCAATCGTCTCCGTCAGCTTTTTTTCGTCATACTGGGCACTGGAATCAAAGGTGTACGAATAAGATTCCAGAATACACATCGGCCACTGCCAGACCTTCTGGCTTTCCAGAAATTTTTGTACCTCACCTTGTGATACGTAATGATAATCAATCTGCTCTGCCGTAATAATTTCTGCTTTGCCCCCGCGCTCGGCAATCTCCAGTTGATAGCTGCCTACCTGTCTGGCAATCCTCTCCTCCACCTCTTCGGCAGTCTGTTCCGACACATCAAACCCATTGATCTTTGTATTACAGAAGAAACGTTCCTGAAAGTGCAGGATTCCTACTGTATAAATACCAATGGCCGCCAGCAGTATGATACCAAGCAGTATAAAGATACTATTTCTGACTATTTTGCCTTTGTTTTTCTTTTCCATGACTTTCTCATTAATCCCTTCATTCAACCATCTTCATGATATTGATAGGGTCAGTATAACACAGTTGTTTTCAATTTAAAAGGCAATCTTGCTTTGCCTCTCCGATATCACAAAGAATTAAGATTCTTAAGTAGTTATATAGGTCTGATAGCCATTTGACCGTAAAATTCCTTCCATCCTGACAGCATTTGACAATTCACGGAATGCCCCGACCTGCACAAGATAATAACCATCCTTTTCAATGATAAACGATGGATATCCCTGTACTTCCAGTTTGTCATTCATGCTTACCGCATTGTCGAGATTTTTAAAGGCACCGGTCTGAACACGGTAATATATCTCATCTTCCGGCACGGATGCCGCACCGCTGTCTCTTACTGTATCTAAAATTCCCTTGGCAATGCCCTGCGCAATACGGTCAAACGCTTCGTCAAACATGCGATTATCTTCTTCGCTGTTGATAAATCCTGCCTCCACCAGAGCAGCCGGCATCCGCGTCCTGCGCAGAACCACAAGACCCGGTCGTTCCTTCACACCGATATTACGGAAACCTATTTTTTCCAGATTTTCATTGATTGCCTCTGCCATCTCCAGCTTTTCGCCGCTTTTATTATATACAAGAGATTCCACACCGGTATACTGGTTCGGAATCGGGCTAGAATTACGATGAAGCGATATAAAAAAATCCGCATTTTCCTGATTCGCCAGGGTTGCCTTCTGAAATGGTGTCTGGTAAACATCCTCCGTTCTGGTGTAAAAAACATCCATTCCGTTCTGTTCCAGAATTTCTCCGACAGCCAATGCCAGTCGCAAGGTGTCGTCTTTTTCCTGCCGTCCCTCAAAGATCGCGCCCGGATCAGATCCTCCATGACCTGCATCAATTGCAATTTTTGCCATAAAAATGCCTCCTGCATTTTCCTTACTTACAGGATATGCAGAAGGCTTCCTTTTCGCTCTGAAAAACGTTTCAACTGACTATATTTTCTTTCTCATCATCCATTTACTTTTTAAATCATAGACCAGATATACCACTTTCGTAAAACCGGCGTCCAACACGCCTGTCATACATGCCATCGGGATAAGCAGCAGACTCTGCCACCGAATTAATGGATAAATGCTCAAAATCTCCGGTACAATCAACGTACCTGCCACAAATATAATTGGAAGTATCACGCACAAAGCTCCCCGAAAACGATTCAGCGGCTGGCACACGCGCCAAACGACAATCAAACTAATCATACCACCAAGCATCAAATTATAGGTTGAAGTCATAACCGCATCTCCATGCCAGAACGGCGACAACAACTGTGTCAGTACAATCGTAAAAACCATTGTAAGTGCCGCCGGCAAAGAAATACGCAGCACCTGACGCAAGAATCCACGCGAAACTTCTTGATCGTTCTGTTCAAGCGTCAGTAAAAAGCTCGGTATGCCGATTGCGACACCGCTGATCCAGGAAAGCTGGATTGGAATAAACGGATAATTTTCCTGCAGGAAAATAAAGATCACACATAAAAGCACTGAATAAACCGTCTTCGTCAGATAGAGTGCACTAACCCTCTCTATATTGCTGATGATTGTCCTCCCCTCGCTGACAATATTTTTCATAGAAGCAAAGTTAGAATCCAGCAATACAATATGTGCCACCTGCTTTGCCGCATCGCTTCCGGCCGCCATCGCTATACCGCAGTCTGCATCTTTAAGTGCAAGTACATCGTTGACACCGTCACCGACCATACCGACCACCTTTTCGTTTGCCTGACATGCCTTAATAATCTGCTGCTTCTGCTCTGGTTTGACGCGTCCGTATACCGTATAGTGATCAACTGCTACACGAAGTTCCTCGAAATCTTCCGGCAAATTTCTAGCATCAATATAGTTTTCCGCACCAACAAGCCCGGCTTTCAAAGCAATATTGGAAACCGTCACCGGATTATCCCCGGAAATTACCTTGATCGCCACATTTTGTTCCCCAAAAAAGGCAAATGTATCATGCGCCTCCGGACGGATCTGATCGATCAGCAGAATCAGACCGAGTGCTTTCACTTCACTGACCGTACTGTTCTCAGCGTCCACCTGCGCACTTGCCAAAAGTAAAACACGCATTCCTTCCATAGAATATTGATTGACAATTTCCAAAAGCGCCGTATCCTCTGCCATTAAAAATTCCGGTGCACCGAGCACAAACCCGCCCTGTTCCTCAAAAACAGCAGCGCGGTATTTACGTTCTGAAGAAAATGGAATCTTCTGCGTCACCTTCCACTCATTTGCTTTCGGAAAACGCTTTTTCAAGGCTTCCTGCGTACTATTTACATCATCAAAAATATGAGACATCTCTCCCATAATTTTCTCAATCCGCGTCGCTTCTGTATTCCCCTGCGGCAATACGTCAGCTACATCCAACATACCAGTAGTGATCGTACCTGTCTTATCCAGACAAAGCACATCTACGCGCGCAAGAGACTCGATTGCCTCCATCTCCTGCACAAGAGCTCGTTTTTTTGCCAAACGACCAACACCGAGCACAAACGAAATACTGGTCAGAAGTACCAGTCCTTCCGGAATCATACCGATCACACCGGCAACCGTATTCACAATCGCATCTGAGATTGTACTGCCGCTGATGCTCTTCTGTGACAGATACAGCAGGATTCCCACCGGAATCAGCAGTACGCCGTCAATCTTAATAATCTTTTTAATGGTCTCCTGCATCTCAGAGGAAGCACGCTTTTTTATCTTTGCCTTTTTAGCAAGTACAAACGCATAGTTATCCTCGCCCACATGATAAACTTTGGCCACACCGCTTCCCGCTACCAGAAAGCTGCCTGACATTAGCTTATCCCCCTTCTTTTTCTTAACTGGTTTAGACTCTCCCGTCAGCATAGATTCGTTAACTTCTATGCCATCTGATTCCAACACTGTACTGTCTGCACAAATCTGGTTTCCGTTTTCCACCAGAATAATATCGTCCTGCACGACATCTTCTATATTAATCTCCTGTTTTTTTCCTTCCCTGACCACCCAGGTTTTCGAGGCAGTCATCACCGAAACCTGATCAATCAGTTTTTTCACTTTTAGTTCTTGAAAAATACCAATCGCCGTATTGATCAGGATAACCCCCATAAAGGTCATATTCTTAAACTGTCCTGTGAAAGCCACAAGTACTGCCAAAAACAGATTTAAAAAATTAAAATAGGTCAGAGAATGCTCTCTGATAATATCTTTTGTTGTCTTTGATATACTGGTATCCGTTTTATTAGAACGTCCCATGTGGACTCTGTCTTCCACCTCTGCCGAAGACAGACCATAATAGTTGTTCTCAGCCATATTATTCCTCGATTCTGTTGTTGTCTGCCCTTTTTATTCAATTCCTGTCCAGCAATACGTACAGAGCTTGCACTCATCCAAACCAACGGATTTAATCATATCATCCAGACGATGATAACGCAGAGAAGAGAAATTCATCTCTCTGCCGATCGCCTCCACCATGTTATGATAACGTTCCGTATCCGGATTGGTGTACTCCTGCAGAATTGCTTCATCTACCTTGTCTCCCTCAAACCGGCGAATCATTCGTCTGGTGATCAAATCCATCTCCGAAGAGGATCTGGAGAAATTCAAAAACTTACAACCATAAATCAACGGTGGACAAGCCGGACGAATGTGTACTTCTTTTGCTCCGCTGTGGTATAAAAATTCTGTCGTCTCACGCAGCTGTGTACCACGCACAATCGAATCGTCAATCATCAGCAGACGCTTTCCCTTAATCAAATCGTGTACCGGAAGCATCTTCATTTTCGCGATATGATTACGTTTGCTCTGCATCGTCGACATAAAAGAACGCGGCCACGTCGGAGTATATTTAATAAACGGTCTGGAAAACGGGATTCCAGATACATTCGCATATCCAATCGCATGCGGTGTTCCTGAATCCGGCACACCTGCAACTGTATCCGGCTGAACGGTTCCCTTATCGCGCTGTGCCAGCAATTCTCCACAGCGGTATCGCATCTCTTCCACACTGATTCCCTCATAAGAAGAGGATGGATAACCGTAATAAACCCACAGGAAAGTACAGATTTTCATCTTTTTGCCCGGCTTTACCAAGGTCACCACCTGTTCCGGTGTCATAATCACAATCTCTCCCGGACCAAGCTCACGGTACTCCTCATAACCAAGATTCAGATAAGCAAAACTCTCAAAGCTTGCACAGTACCCATCCTCGCGTTTGCCAAGAGAAACCGGCGTTCTGCCAAGTTTGTCTCGTGCAATATAAACCCCGAGCTGTGTCAGAAGCATTAAAGTCATAGAACCATCGATCTGCTCCATCGCATACTGGATTCCATCCACAATGTTCTCTTTCTGATTAATCAGGGTTGCTACCAATTCTGTAGGATTAATCTCTCCACTTGTCATCTCCATAAAATGGCTGCCATTGCGAAGCAACATATTGAGTAATGCTTCCATATTATTGATCTTTCCCACCGTTGTAATTACATATGTGCCGTGATGGGAACGAATCAAAAGCGGCTGCGGCTCATAATCAGAAATACAGCCGATCCCCAAATACCCTTCCATTTCATGCGCATCTTTTTCAAATTTTGTTCGAAACGGAGAATTCTCTATATTATGAATCGCACGGTTAAAACCGTTTTTTCCGTATACCGCCATTCCGCCACGGCGCGTTCCCAGATGCGAATGGTAATCCGTACCGAAAAACAAATCAAACACACAATCATTTTTTGATGCTACTGAAAAAAATCCTCCCATATCAGATCCTCCGTTTTTATCTGCAATTGTTAAATAATACATCCATAAATATCCACATACAGTATACTGATTTACTTTAAAATAAACAAGAGGAATTTTCTTAAAAGAAATGAAAAATTGATTACTATATATAACAAAAAAAGCCCATTACCTAGGCTTTTTCAAGAGCGCGAGACGGGACTCGAACCCGCGGCCTCGACCTTGGCAAGGTCGCGCTCCACCAACTGAGCCACTCGCGCACATTTTCATCGCTGTACCCCAGCGACAATCAAATATTTTGTTTTTAAGAGCGCGAGACGGGACTCGAACCCGCGGCCTCGACCTTGGCAAGGTCGCGCTCCACCAACTGAGCCACTCGCGCATTTTCTGTCGCTGTATCTCAGCGACAGAATTTATAATACATGATTTCATTCTATTTGTCAACAGATAATTTGAAAATTTTTCAAAAATCTGTTTTTTACTTGCAATTCTTATTTCCTCCTACATAGCGCAGAAGCAAAACGCCGCTTCCTTCACGCTCGTTCAAAACTTCCTCGCGTAATTTCCGAAACTCCCTGCGATTTCGTGTACAAGCCGTCAAAAGTTTTAATTCATTCGTATGAAGAACGAGCAATGCCTCCTGTTTCATCAATTCTGGTATTTTATCCAGAAAACGCTGATAAAGTTCTGTGATTTTCTCCTCACTGTGCTGTTTACTGCAGCCCGGCAGATTCGTGATAATCTCATCAAAGCGATATTCATGCCGAAAATCAAAGAAATCACGGTTAATATAATTTACCCTTACTCTGGCACTTTCCGTGTTGATACGTGCTTTTAAGACAGCTTCTTCCAGAATATCCAGTCCGTACATACTGCCTGTTCTGCCAAGCATTCTGCGCTCGATTAACATCGTGCCTGTTCCGCAGAACGGATCCAGTACCTGTGCACCTTCTACGAAATATTCTTTTGCAATCTGCATGATGATCGCCGCATTCACCGGCGCAATCGAGGTTGGCAGCAATTCCCTGCGGTATGCAAACCGCCAGTCATGGAACGTAAACAGCTTCAAAAGCGGTACAAATCCCCCCTCTTTGTTTGCCACCAAACGCAATTCCACCTCATAACCACTCGGTGCATTGAGTAATTTTCGTTCACTCGCCCGTTCTATGGCAAGCGACAGTTTTTTGAGCAAATCCACACGTCTTTCCTGCGGCATCGCTGTTTTAATATCCAGTCGGAAATAAAACGGCCATCCACCAGTATGATGCTGCTCCAAAAACTCCATCAGAGCCGGACCTGTCAGCAATTCTGCCATATGTTCCGGACTTCCATTCACATGTTTTATTCCCGGAATCGGAAAAAGAATTTCCGAATACGTGCGGATTGGCAGAATTTCCTCCAGATGTGTTGTCTCAAAACGGATTCCACCTGCCAGCAAACGCAGATTTTTTTCAGGAAGCTGCTCCGCCGTCACCTGTCTTTGACTGCGGTTCGTCATCAAAATGACTTCCATTCTGCTGTTTTTTCCGGTAAACATATGTTTTTTCGGGCGCTCTGTTTTAATGAGAAGCGTCTTTAGCGCACTGAGTTCCTGCACAGTATGCTTTTCATTTTCTCCCCCATTCTCTGCACTGCCCAGATCTTCCATACGTTTTTTGATTTGTTCCACGTACATGCTGCAGTCAAAATGTGCCAGTGCTTTTATATAGTCCGCTTTAATAAACAATGTTTCTTCTCTCTGATAGGCTTCCCACAAGACATCCCGATACGGCTCTGCCTCCATAATGCCAAGAAGTAAGGCCGCATTTTTGCGTACCTTGGGATCTTCATTTTTTAAAAGATCGGCAAATACAGAGAAATCCCCTGCCAGCAAACGGGCAAGGGTTTTTCTCTCTTTGTCGTCTCTGACCGCCTCTTTGACAGCAATCAGCATACGACGAATTTCTTTTTCATTTTTTAAATCTTCCAGATAATTATTCATCAACACTATAATTCGGTGCCTCTTTCGTGATATGGATATCATGCGGATGAGATTCTCTCAGCGCTGCTGCGGAGATTTTTACAAATCTGCCGTTTTCTTTCAGTTCCTCAATGGTACGTGTTCCGCAGTACCCCATACCGGATCGCAGACCACCCATCAACTGGAATACAGTATCTTCTACACTTCCCTTATAAGCTACGCGTCCTTCCACGCCTTCCGGCACCAGTTTCTTGGCATTTGCCTGGAAATAACGATCTTTGCTGCCGTTTTCCATTGCAGAAATAGAACCCATTCCACGATAAACTTTGTATTTTCTTCCCTGATACAGTTCGAAAGTTCCCGGACTTTCATCACAACCTGCAAAGATACTTCCCATCATGCAGACATTCGCACCCGCAGCAATCGCTTTTGTCATATCGCCGGAGTATTTGATACCGCCATCCGCGATGATTGGAATTCCGCTCTCTTTCGCCGCTTCATAGCAATCCATAACAGCAGTGATCTGTGGAACACCAATACCGGCAACAACACGCGTTGTACAGATAGATCCTGGTCCGATACCAACCTTTACTGCATCCACACCGGCCTCAATGAGTGCTCTCGTACCTTCTGCTGTTGCTACGTTTCCTGCAATCACCTGCAGATCCGGATATGCTTCCTTGATCATCTTTACACAATTGATCACGTTCATAGAATGTCCATGTGCGGAATCCAGTACGATCACGTCTACATGTGCTTTTACCAGCGCTTCCACACGTTCCAGACAATTTGCGGTAATGCCGACGGCCGCTCCACACAGAAGGCGTCCCTGATCATCCTTTGCGGAATTTGGATATTTAATCTGTTTTTCAATATCTTTGATTGTAATCAGACCTCTTAAGTTGTTCTCATCATCAACAATCGGCAATTTTTCCTTACGCGCTTTGCCGAGAATCTTCTTTGCCTCTTCTAAAGTGATACCGACCTTTGCCGTCACCAATCCTTCAGAAGTCATACAATCTTTGATCTTTTTTGTAAAATCTTCTTCGAATTTGAGATCACGATTTGTGATGATACCTACCAGTTTTCCTTTTTCTGTAATCGGAACTCCGGAAATTCTGAATTTGCCCATCAGTTCATTCGCATCTGCCAGTGTATGTTCCGGGGACAAATAAAATGGGTCAGAGATAACACCGTTCTCAGAACGTTTTACCTTATCTACTTCTTCCGCCTGTGCTTCAATTGACATATTTTTATGAATGATACCGATACCGCCCTGTCTGGCCATAGCAATCGCCATTCTATGCTCTGTGACCGTATCCATTCCCGCGCTCATCATCGGAATATTCAGTTTAATCTTCTTGGTAAGATGTGTACCAAGCTCTACCTGATTACCGATCACCTCTGAGTAAGCCGGAATCAAAAGTACATCATCAAATGTGATGCCTTCACCAATAATATGACCCATATTATTATCCTCTCTTTCATGTAATTTTCCGATATTCTATCAAAAATAAATCTGCCTGTCAACCGCTCTACCATTTAAATTTTCGAGCAGTAACAGGCAGCTTTTTAGTAGAGATTTACTTCTCTTGGACGAACACGCTTAATATCGTTTAGCATTACGTCATTCGGCTCAAAGATTACACGCTCAAGACCCTTTTCACCTTTTATGATCATGGTATAGGTCTTATTCTGCGAATCTCTTGAGGAAAAGTCCAATGTCTTTATGCTGTTGTTTCTATTATAAGAATCCAACGCATGAGAATTGGACGGAGCTAAGAGTTCCAGCTTAGATACATCTGCACTGTAAACTCTTTTTCGTTTCTGTTTTGACATAATCTTGTCGATATCCAGCTCACCGTTCACATAGAGATACTCAAATTCCAGATTGAACGTGGGAAGCAGAAAATAATCCGCTATTGCAAACGCAATAAAGATTACAAAACCAATAATACCCATTACCATAAATGCAAAAACCGCCAGAACTGATCCTGCAATCAATAGACTTTTTAGTATCATATCTTTCGCGGATGGTTTCCTTTTCACGATCACCTCTGTATATAAGTCACTCATGTTCTTATCCTCCTGTCTTAATGGGACTAGTATACCATTGCAGATGTGTTTTTGCAATGGATATCCGGCAGGGAAAACTATAAAAAATATATAAAATAAACGCAGTAAAATACCCACGAGCGCTCAAGTGCGGATGCTTACGCACCCGCACTGTTCGTTTCACTCACATGAGCCGTCAAGTATTCATTCTTCTGACTGCAAGCAATCACGGATGAATATTTTTCGTCTCGCGTTCGTCATTTATTGATCACATCATGCCTGGATTCATCCCGCCAGCCGGCATAGCCGGTTCTGCTTCTTTAATGTTTGCCACACAGGATTCTGTGGTCAGGAAAGTAGATGCCACACTAGTTGCATTCTGCAGAGCGCTTCTGGTTACTTTAGCCGGATCAAGAATACCTGCTTCTACCATGTCCACATACTCTTCTTTATATGCATCAAATCCATATCCATCTGCAGATTCCATAACCTTATTTACAATCACTGCGCCTTCCAGACCAGCATTTGCTGCAATCTGATTCAATGGAGCGGTCAGGGCTTTGAGGATAATCTTCGCGCCTGTTTTTTCATCGCCTTCCAAAGTGTCTACCAGTTTTGCAACTTCTTTTGCAGCATGAATATATGCGGAACCACCGCCTGCTACAATACCTTCTTCTACAGCTGCGCGTGTTGCATTAAGTGCATCTTCCATACGCAATTTTGCTTCTTTCATCTCGGTTTCTGTAGCTGCTCCGACACGAATTACTGCTACACCGCCTGCCAGTTTTGCCAGTCTTTCCTGCAGTTTTTCTCTATCAAATTCAGATGTTGTTTCCTCAATCTGCGCTTTGATCTGAGAAATTCTGGACTGAATATCCTGTGCATCACCGTTACCATCTACGATAACTGTATTTTCTTTCTGTACTTTTACAGATTTTGCACGACCAAGCATATCAATCGTGGTATCTTTCAGTTCCAGACCAAGCTCTTCAGAAATCACCTGTCCACCTGTCAGGATTGCGATATCTTTGAGCATTTCTTTTCTTCTATCACCGTATCCCGGAGCTTTCACAGCTACTACAGAGAAAGTACCTCTCAATTTATTCAAAATCAGAGTTGTCAGTGCTTCGCCCTCTACATCTTCAGCGATAATCAGCAGCTTTCTTCCAGCCTGTACAATCTGCTCCAGAAGCGGAAGAATATCCTGAATCACCGCAATCTTTTTATCTGTAATAAGAATGAACGGATCGTCCAGAACTGCTTCCATTTTTTCCATATCTGTTGCCATATATGCAGAAATATAACCTCTGTCAAACTGCATACCTTCTACCAGATCCAGTTCTGTCTTCATGGTCTTGGATTCTTCAATCGTGATAACACCATCGTTGGAAACCTTTTCCATTGCGTCTGCAACCATATTTCCGACTTCTTCATCACCTGCAGAAATAGCTGCAACTCTTGCCATCTGATGTTTGCCGTTTACTTTGCTGCTCATTGCCGCGATCGATGCAACAGCTGCATCTGTCGCTTTTTTCATTCCTTTACGAAGAACGATCGGATTTGCGCCTGCCGCCAGATTTTTCATTCCTTCCTGGATCATTGCCTGTGCCAGAACTGTAGCAGTTGTCGTACCGTCACCTGCTACATCGTTTGTCTTTGTCGCAACTTCTTTTACCAGCTGTGCACCCATGTTTTCAAACGCATCTTCCAGCTCAATCTCTTTTGCGATCGTCACACCGTCATTTGTAATAAGCGGAGCGCCGAACTGTTTGTCAAGCACTACGTTTCTTCCTTTCGGTCCAAGTGTTACTTTCACGGTATTTGCCAGTTTATCTACACCGGCTTCCAGAGCGGCTCTTGCCGCTGAACCATATTTAATTTCTTTTGCCATAATTGCTTACCTCCGATTTATTCTACAATTGCCAGAATATCATTCTGTTTTACAATAATATACTCTTCATCTTCAAGCTTTACTTCATTTCCCGCATATTTAGAGTAGATTACTTTATCTCCTACCTTTACCTGCATCGTTACTTCTTTGCCGTCAACCATTCCGCCCGGTCCGACTGCAACAACTTCCGCTTCCTGCGGCTTTTCCTGAGATTTTGCTGCGAGGATAATTCCTGATTTTGTAGTCTCTTCAGCTTCACACTGTTTTAATACAACTCTGTCACCCAATGGTACTAATTTCATTTTGCTTCCTCCTTTAATCATTCTTCAGCTTATTAGCACTCACTTCAATCGAGTGCTAACTACATGACTTATATTAGTAAATATATGTAAAATATGCAACTATATACATCTTTATTTTTTCTCATATATTTTATATTATTTCTTATTTTCTTTTATTATCTTATTTTTTCTCACTTTTTTATCAATTTACTTGCTTTTCTATACAAACACAGTACAGCATAAAATGCAAATACGTTCCTGTAGAGCAAAAAAAAGCGAACCGTTTTACCAGTTCGCTGTGTTCTTAAAACTTATTCTTACTTTTGTCCTTCTTAAGTTCTTCCAGTTCGGAAAATACCACATCATTCAATACCTTGATATAGGTTCCCTTCATGCCGGAAGATCTCGATTCAATGACACCTGCACTCTCAAACTTGCGTAACGCATTTACAATCACCGAACGGGTAATTCCCACGTTATCTGCAATCTTACTGGCGACCAATATTCCTTCATTACCATCCAGTTCTGAAAAAATATGCGTAATCGCTTCCAGCTCCGAATATGAAAGCGTACTAATCGCCGATTTCACGATCTGAATCTTACGGTTTTCCTCGGCATTTTCTTCATTAACCGAGCGCATCATCTCCAGACCCACTACTGTCGTCCCATATTCACTCAAAATAATGTCGTCAATCGTATATGGATTGTTGCAGCGGTACAGAAATACTGTGCCAAGACGTTCACCGGCAATCTCAATCGGATTAATGATTGCCTGATAATTATGTATCTTTTCACCTGTAAAGCCAAGAGTCTCCAGATTCACATTTTCCTTTGTCGATAATACTGCAAGAAGGCGTTCATTCAGCAATGCATCAATAAACTGACCGACATGATCTTCCATAAGTTCGTGTATCTCTTCGATACTGCTGCTCAAGCTGACACCCAGTACTTTTCCTTTACGGCTAATCACCAGAATATTAGAATCAAGAATTTCTGTCAATACTTGGCAAATATCATTAAACACTACCTTGCTTGAATTGTTATTATGCAGCAATTTGTTTATTTTCCTTGTTTTGTCCAACAACTGTACGCTCATATCCTACCTCCTTTGCAAATTTCACTTTTTATTCAGTCTATCATAAAAATTTTCAAATATCAATGAATTCAGAAAGGTTTTATAAGAAAAAAGCAGGATTACATTCAAAAAAGAATACAATCCTGCTTCCAAAAGGCAATTTTCACTTATTTATTCATTTCCTCTGCGCACATCCTTAACAAACCCGCACTGTTCATTCGCGCACACCAGTTTGTTTCCACGCTCTACCATATATCCTCCACACTGCGGGCATTTTTCCGCTGACGGCTTCTGCCAGGACATAAAATCACATTCCGGATTATTTTCGCATCCAAAGTAACGACGTCCCTTTTTCGTTTTACGGATTACAATTTCCTTCCCGCATTTCGGACAGACCACACCGATCTTTTCCAGATAAGGTTTTGTATTACGGCAATCCGGGAATCCTGGACAGGCCAGAAATTTTCCGTGCGGTCCATACTTCACTACCATATTGCGTCCACAATTTTCACAGATAACATCTGTCACCTCATCCTCGATTTTCACCTGTTCCAATTCTTTTTCCGCAGCTTTTACCGCTTCATAAAGGTCCGGATAAAAATTGCTCACTACAGTTTTCCAGGCAACCGTTCCTTCTGCCACACGGTCGAGAAGCGCTTCCATATTAGCGGTAAAGTTTACATCCACGATGCTCGGAAATGCTTTCTTCATCATATTATTGACTACCTCTCCGAGTTCTGTCATATACAGGTTTTTATTTTCTTTTGCCACATAACGGCGTCCGAGAAGTGTCGTGATCGTCGGTGCGTACGTACTCGGCCGTCCAATTCCCAGTTCCTCCAGCGTTTTTACCAGTGAAGCCTCTGTATAATGTGCCGGTGGCTGCGTAAAGTGCTGTTTTTCCTGCAATTCTGAAAGTGTCAGCTCTGTATCCATCGTCAGAGAGCCAAGTCCCGCCGCCGATTTTTCATCCTCGTCACCCTCCTGTACATAGACAGCCATAAATCCCTCAAAAGAGACTTTAGAAGCTGCTGCTGTGAAACGGTATTCTCCTGCACCGATTTTCACCGAAATCGTTTCATAGCGGGCGTTTTCCATACGACTGGCTGCAAAGCGTTTCCAAATCAACTGATACAGACGGAACTGATCGCGCGAAAGAGAATCTTTAACTAGCGCCGGTTGACGTGTAATATCACTCGGCCGAATTGCTTCATGTGCATCTTGAATCTTCTTTCCAGATGCTTTCACACTTGTACTGCTGCCCACATACTCTTTTCCATACTGTTCTTCTACAAAGGTTCTCGCCGCAGCATCCGCCTCATCTGCAATACGCACAGAATCTGTACGCAGATAGGTGATCAGACCGACCGTACCGTTGCCCTTAATATCAATTCCTTCGTATAACTGCTGTGCAATACGCATCGTTTTCTGCGTGGAAAAGTTCAGCACCTTAGCTGCCTCCTGCTGCAGTGTACTCGTTGTAAACGGCAGCGGTGCTTTACGAATACGCTCGCCTTTTTTGATATCACAGATTTTAAACTGCTCGCCCTCTATCGCTTGGGTAATCTTATCTAACTCTTCTTTGCTGGAAATGCTTAATTTTTTACCACTGTCACCATAAAAAGCAGCTTCCAGTGGTTTTCTTGCTCCCTTTACTTTTAATATAGCATTCAGACTCCAGTATTCCTCCGGAATAAATGCATTAATCTCATCCTCCCGATCTCCGATGATACGAAGGACTGCCGACTGCACACGCCCCGCACTTAAGCCTCTTTTAACCTTAGCCCACAAAAGCGGGCTAATCTGATAGCCTACCATACGGTCTAACATTCGTCTTGCCTGCTGCGCGTCCACCAGATCCATATCGATCTCACGCGCGTTTTTCAGCGACGTTTTTACCGCGTTTTTGGTAATCTCATTAAATGTAATCCTTCGCATTTTGCTTTCATCCAGCTTTAAAGCATTCGCCAAATGCCAGCTGATTGCTTCTCCCTCTCGGTCTGGGTCAGTTGCCAGAAAAACTTTATCCGCCTTTTTCGCTTCTTTTCGAAGAGACGCCAGCAACTCTCCCTTACCGCGAATCGTAATATATTTCGGTTCAAAATCATGTTCCACATCGATTCCGAACTGGCTTTTCGGAAAATCACGCACATGACCATTGGAAGCCGCCACGGCATATCCTGTGCCGAGGAATTTTTTAATGGTTTTTACTTTTGTAGGTGACTCTACAATAACCAGATTTTTTGCCATTAGGATGTCCTCTCCAATGAGATCTGTCATCTCACTTTTGCATAATAATTCTTTGCACTCTCAGTCACAACTCCCTTCATCTGAAGTGTTATCAATGCACTCATAATCTGATTTATCGGCAGATTTACTGCACTGCAAATATCATCCAGTGATTTGGACTGAGAATCGAGACAACTATACACTAATTTTTCTGTGGATGCAAGTGTAATCTTACAATTCTTTTCTTTCTCCCTCTTTTGTACCATGCAACCGATTTCCTCTAAAAAACTGTCAATATCCGTGATCACGCCAGCGCCCTGACGGATCAGACGATTACAGCCCTCACTTAAAACATCGTCCATTCTCCCCGGAAATGCATACACATCACGGCCCTGATCCAACGCCAGATCCGCAGTAATCAAACTGCCGCTTCTTTTTCTGGCTTCCACCAAGACCACCTGGCTGCATAGACCGCTAATAATACGATTGCGCATTGGAAAATGAGCCGGAAGTGCTGGTGTACCCGGCGGATATTCGGAGAGCAGTCCGCCTGCTATTTTTAATTTTTCATATAAGCGGCGGTTTTCCTGCGGATAACAAATATCCACACCACAGCCTAAAACAGCATAACTCCTGCCCCCGGCTTCTATACAGCTTTCCTGGGCACAAGAATCAATACCATAAGCCATTCCACTGACCACAGAAATCCCGTTTTGTGCCAGTATCTCGCAAAATATTTGAGCCAGATGTCTGCCATAAGCACTACACATACGTGCACCGATCACCGCCAAAGTTGGCTCCTGATGTGCCGGAAGTGTTCCGATATAGAACAATCCAACCGGATAATCATTTATCTCCTTCAGCCGTTTTGGAAAATCCTCATGATTATGACTGATAAATTGTATTCCCTTCTTTTTATACATATGATACTGTTTTTCCGGATCAAACTCTTTTTGGTGACGAAGGATTTTCTCCACCTTGGGTGGTGTCAGAAAAGGAATCTTCTCCAATTCCTCTTTCTTTGCCCTGCGGATCTGCTCCGGTGTTTCAAAAAACTGCAGCAGAATCTTTCTCTGCCGATCATACAACCCTTTTATGGTGCACAGCCAGAACCATTCGTATTCATTCATATTGTTTCTTACCTCCCCACCCAGTATTTTTTATTGATCATGCGATAACAAAGTGCCTCCGTCAAATGCTCGCAACAAATAAAATCACTACCAGACAGATCTGCAATTGTCCTCGCTACTTTCAGCGTACGATAATAACTGCGCATGCTCAGATTAAATGTTTCAAATGCTTTTTCCATCATTTTCTCTTCCTCTCTGCCAAGCCAGCAAATCTCTCTCATTACCGGCACATTCAACTGTGAATTATAGAGAAATCCGTATTTTTTATAGCGTATCTGCTGTCGTTCCCTGGCTTTCTGTACACGCGCACGAATCTCAGCAGAATTTTCTGTTTTAGTTTCGTCCATTCCAATTGGAAAACGGCTTGCCGGAACTTCTACAGACATATCAATGCGATCCAGCAATGGACCACTAATTTTCCCCAAGTAGTGCTGCACATCATACGCGCTGCAGCTGCATCGTTCAAAATTCGGATAATATCCGCAGGGACAGGGGTTCATCGCAGCAATCATCATAAAATTAGACGGAAAACAATAATTGCGCCCGCCTCTCACGATACAAATCTTTTTTTCCTCCATCGGCTGGCGCAGACTCTCCAAGGTTTCCCGGGAAAATTCTGGTAATTCGTCCAAAAACAAGACTCCCGACTAACGATGAAACAGCTACTAAATCGCAAAATCTAGTATAGTGTTTATCCACCTGTGCACTATATATAGTATTTTCGTCAAATTATTATCCCCTATTTTATCCACGTAGTCTGATTTCTTGATGAACTATCCCCCTATATCCCCCACAAAAATACCCGACTGAGTCATTATTTTCTCAATCGGGTATCACTTTTATCACGATATTTAATTGTTAAAGAAATGCGAAAACTGGAATTTTCTGTTCACCCTAACAGGGGTCTTCTAATCTTAATTACCTATATTAACTACAATAAATCTCTATTGCTTTTGCCACAAATACAGCAGTTCCTCTTCCAGCAGCTTTATCGATATTTTCAGTAAATTCTCCACCAGAAGCATACATTGCACCAAGCCCCTTTAAAACCTCATTAGAGCATTTATAAAAATGCTCCGAAATATAGTCTTGCAGTTTCTTAACTTCAAACTGTACTTCCGCATGCTCCGGTTCCTTATCTTTCATTTTTCCAAACTCTACAAATATAAGCATGAGGTTTTTCCAAGCCATTTTTTGTGCGTCTGGAGACTGATTGTTTGCATTTTCTTCATATTCCTTATATTCTGAAGTCTGTCCCCATTGCTCTTTTGCCTTTCTGGCATACTCATCCATTCTTGTTGTATCAAATACTTTAAAATCCATTTTATTCACTCCTGTCGTTTTTATTTTACGAGCGAAATTAATAAGAACTTCAAGATGCTCTTTTTTCATAGTAAGCAACTCAATTTGTTGCTCCAACGCTTTGCTTCTATCAAAATTGGGTGCATCAATTATCGTCTTAATTTCCTTTAGTGGGAATTCAAGTTCTTTAAACAGTAGAATTTGTTGCAGCCTTTCCATTGCTGTATCGTCATACAGTCGATATCCTGCCTCTGTATATTCAGTCGGTGGCAGGAGTCCTATGGTATCATAATATTGCAGAGTGCGTATACTCACTCCGGTCAATTTGCTTACTTCATTTACTGTCATCATTGGCTTTTCCCTCCTCTCGATAAGTATACTCTAAACTATTACGCAACGTAGGAGTCAATAGCTTTTTTAAATATTTTGTTAGTTCTACAAATTCAAATTTTTCTCACTTATTCTTTCTCAAGAACTATGTATGCTTGACCAGATGTAATAGCATCTCCCATTGAACATGCAGAAATCATTTTAACTTTCCAACCTTGTTCTAAAAATGAATTGACTTCTTTTAATCCATCATCAATTTTCCCATCATAATCTTCGCTTCTCACCCAGAATATTTTTTCCATATATGATCTCCCTTGTCGATACGTTTTTTAAATTATTTAATAGACCTAAAACCTAATCGTCACTTGGCAAATGCCATCCGTGTTCACTACGTACAGGAAATCCATATTCTTTTCCTGCCCACGCTCTTTTACTAATCACTTTATCAAAATAGTGTAATAATTTTTCCCAACGCACAGCTGCAGAAAAATCATCACCGGAAGCACAATAATTTTTTCTAACTACTTCTCGCTCTGCCTTCAACAGTTCATCTGACGCATTTTCAAACCACTTACTACTATATTTTTCTGGCTCACCACCAGTAGCCAACTTATATATCCCAATTCCTGCAGCAATTGCACTTACAGATATTCCAACTACTTTTTTTATATTCATTTGATTGCACCTCTCAATACTTCGTACCACTTTAGTATATCACGTTGTCAAAATTATTCTATAGATAAACTACTGAAAGCATGCTTCGTAATATGTAATTTTTAACCGAGTTTCTACATATTATAATATGTAGAAATTGTGTCAAAAAATTTCTACAATTTTAAAAAACTGGCAAACCAAATTCTGATCTGCCAGCTAAGTATTTTTCTTACTATGCTATTT
This sequence comes from Marvinbryantia sp., assembly GCA_050944495.1. Taxonomy (GTDB): domain Bacteria; phylum Bacillota; class Clostridia; order Lachnospirales; family Lachnospiraceae; genus Marvinbryantia. The sequence goes on along the minus strand of JBMNRF010000017.1, from coordinate 1,909 downwards.
TTACGCAAGTTCCATCAAGGAAGTAAATCTCCATTACCTCCGGAGAAAGCACCACGCATCTTTCTAAAACTTTTCCCACCAGAGCCATGTCTATTTTCTTCATAGGCTTTCCCTTCGTAAGCTCTAACATCTGCTTTGCTCGGAATGCCAGAAGCGGATTATCTCCTCTCATATCATTTTTCCATCTTTCTACATACTTGCTTCGGTTTTCAATGATACCGTTCCATGCTTTTATAAAAGTGTTATGGAGAGCATCTTCTTTTAAGGTCTCACTGCTGCATCCCACCACACCTTTCTGGCGGTATCGCTGACTACACATCCACACCTTTATATGCTTCCCGTTTCTTGTCAATGTTCTTCTCCAGAAGATGGTTCCGCAGGTACCGCATAAGACTCTGCTTGAGAATGGTTGTTCATCAGTATATCTTCCCATCGTTCGCAGGTTATGCGTTTCCATGAATTCTTTACGTCTTTGCACTTCCATTTGAACTGCATTCCAGAAATCTTTTTCTATGATTGGTTCATGATCATTTTCTACATAATACTGTGTAATCTGCCCGGTGTTCTTTTCCGTTTTCTTTGTAAGAAAATCGGAAGTGTAAGTCTTCTGCAGAATCGCATCGCCCATATACTTTTCATTAGTAAGAATTCCCCAAATGGTACTACATGACCATCTAGGCTCTCCCATACATCCGGGAACTTTTTCATCGTTCAGCCTTTTGGTAATGATGTCCGGGTTTACCCCATCCATGAACTCTTTATAAACTCTTCTGACCGTGACTGCTTGTTCTTCATTTATAATGAGGTTTCCTTTTTCATCTTTATCATATCCTAAGAAGCGGTTGGTATTGAGGTGATATTTCCCATCACTGAATTTCTTACGAATGCCCCATTTGCAGTTTTCCGAAATGGATCGGCTTTCTTCCTGTGCAAGGGAACTCAAAATCGTAAAAAGAAGTTCTCCGGCTCCATCCATCGTGTTGATATTTTCTTTTTCAAAGAATACTCCGATTCCCATGTTCTTCAATTTTCTTGAATAACTGAGGCAGTCCTGCGTGTTTCTGGCAAATCGGCTGATGGATTTTACAATGATAAGGTCAATCTTACCTCTTTCGCAATCAGAAATCATTCTGTTGAAATCTGTTCTTTTTCTTGTGGAAGTTCCAGAAATACCTTCATCCGCATAAATGCCTGCCATTTCATATTCCGGTTTTCCATTGATGTAAGCTGTATAATAACTAACTTGGTTTTCAAAACTGTTCAGCTGTTCCTCTTGGTCAGTCGATACTCGACAGTATGCAGCAACCCTTAATTTCTTTACACCGCTTTTGGATTTACTGACTGTCTTAGGACTTGCTTTGATAACTGTAACTGATTTTCCCATTCTCATCTTCTCCTTTCAATACATAAACGCAACCATCAAATTGCCATGCATCTGCAATCTCGGCTGGAACTCTGACACCCTCACAGGCTGATTCTCCATCCTTGACTCTTTTACTGCACCACCAGAATTCTTTACCGTTCCATGCCCATTGGTGATGCATCACGCTTCCACATCTGGGACAATAAAGTCTTCCGCTTAATGGATAGGTGCTATGAGAGTCTCTTGTTGTTCGAACTTTAGGTTTGTATGGACAATTTTTCTGTTTTTCATAATCTGTTTTCTTCATGAAACTGTAGCTTTTTCTTCCAAACTGATCTTCTTTTACAAAAACCGTGCTGGGTTCGCTAACCTGCCATTCGTTTGCAACTTCCTCCGGCACAAAGATTCCAGAACACTTATTGTTATCAGGCACACTATAACAAACTGATTTTTCACTTTTCATGCAAAATAAAAGAGGTCTTGGCATAAAGTAATCTGACGTATTTTCCATCAGATTGTTTTATCCTGAGACCTCTTGTGCTATCA